>JBNLDQ010000001.1:0-28879 GCA_050304475.1 Turneriellaceae bacterium
AAGCTTTTCAACTTTTATATCTTTCAGTTTCTTTACATTTGTTTTCAGCGGATTTTTGTCCAGAATCACCATGTCCGCAACCTTCCCTGTTTCAAGAGAACCTCGTTTTTCATCGTCAAAGCTGCCACGAGCAGCTTCCAGAGTATAGAGCTTAAGCGCTTCCATGGTTGTCAGCGCTTGCTCAGAGTGAACGTGATTCACTGCCATATGAACGCCATACATTGGATTTGGTAATATAACTGGAGCATCCGAACCGCCGGTAACCGGTATGCCCATGTCAGCAAAAGTGCGCAACGGAGTTAATCGTCTGGCCCTTTTCTCTCCTAATATTCGGTAATGATAATCCGCCGGTTCGAGTTGAAAGTTTATCAACCCTGGTTGCGTGGCAACTCGGACATTATTTTTAGCCATTTTTTCCAGGGCTTGTTCGCTGGGTAAAAATGCGTGAATCAACGTATGGCGATGGTCTTCTCTCGGGAAATCTTTCAGCGCTAATTCAATTGCATTGACGGCTTGATCAATCGCCCTGTCTCCAATAGCATGCATCTCAACTTGAAGGCCTGCCCGATTCGCTCTTTTCACAAATTCATTTACATGGGAATCGCTATAATAAAGAATTCCGCATCCAGCGTTTGAATCATTCAGGTATGGTTTCGTTAAAGCGGCATCTAAAGATCCAAATGAACCATCAGTCGCCGTTTCAAAACAACCGCCAATGCGGGGCATTTTGCGCCTCAAGACTTTTCGCAGCTCCATTGTCTGGAAATAAATCCTCGTACTCATGGGGTTATTCAAGCCACCTGACACAAATCGCATTAAATCGACATCAAGGTCCATCGGAAACCCCACCCCTTCCACTGTATGAATCAGTCCGGTTCCCTGTTGAGCAAGAAAATCATAGGCCTTCAAAATTTTTCGAATAAGCTCCAAGGGTGAAATCTTGTTCGTGATATAACTAGACGCAGCAAAAAATGCTTCATTTCCTAATATTCCACTTTTCCCGTCAAAACCTCGCATGCTTGAGATTTTACGAGGTAATTTATTTAACATTGCCGTATTTACAACAGATGCATGACCGTCGTATTTTATAACCATCACTGGCCGATCGGGAAGATACCGATCTAAATCTTGACGAGAAATCAGGCGTTTTTCACTAACATTATGGGGTGATGCTCCGAATAAAAGCGCATACGACTGCGCTGTTTCTTTTAAATAAGTTTGAATTTTTTCACATATTATTTTATTTGTAGTTGCCTCACGTATATCAGGCGTATCTATAAAATATGCAAAATTTGAAAAGTGAATATGACTATCTGTAAAGGCTGGCAGTAGACACTTCTGTTTCAAGTCATGTTGTGGCAACCCCCGATATTGCTCCGGTAGATTTGTTCCTACATAGTCAATTAGGCCATCCCTTTCGACCAGATATTTATAGATATTATTTTGATCATCGCACGAAATAATATCGCCTTTAAAAATGCGCATCGTTAGTCTATGGTTTTTTTTTGCTTACTTGTCAAGCAGATATCATTTTAGTTAATTTCCGCTACCAATAATCAATATCAGAAAAACGGTCGAAATTAATTGCTGTAAACTGAGTGTTTGAGATAGGGATTTCCACATCCTGAAACAACTTAATACCAAGCCAATAAAACATAATCTGGTGAAATCGAGATATTGGATGAAGTAACATTTTTTCGAGAAAAGAAAGACTTTTCTCGACAGAGAAACGCACAAGATGAGTCATCGTACAATTCAAAATGCCAGCAATAACTCTAATAAATAATTCATCTTCACCATACAAACAAAGACGATGCCGATGAAATCTTTTGCATTTCTTTTGACGTATAGCGCTCTCCCACACCGATTCAAAGTTTTCGTTTTCATTACTTTTTAGAGACTCTCGAATCGTAACATTGAGAATATACTTCAAAGGTTTTCGTCGCTTAATCAATCTAAATAAACAATAGCGTACAACCCACGAAAACGTAGTCTTGCGAATCCGCGCAACCCTGACCACACGACTCCATATCTCATCCGAAAAACGCACCTCAAGGATGTAATGAGGCATAGGACCTTTTTTTTGAAAAGAATTTCGATTAATCATATTAAATTAATATGACTTTATAGACTTTTTTCCCGAATAAATTACCTCTCGTAACTAAAAAAAATCTGGCTCCCTTTATCTAGACTTTTTCTGACCTCGATAAATACATCTATGTTCTGCCGTAATTCTTCAACATGCGATATCACACCAACTGCGCGATTTTCCTTACGCAAATAATTTAATGTTTTCAAAACAGCTTGCAAAGAATCTTGATCAAGTGCTCCAAACCCCTCATCGAGAAAAAAGAAATCCTGCGACATGCCGGAATTTAACTGTATACTTTCAGACAAAGCCAATGCTAGGCAAAGCGATGCCTGAAAAGATTCGCCCCCCGAAATTGTTTTGGCTAAACGCAAACGGCCTCCGTTTAAAAAATCCCGAATCAAAAACTCATTTTGATCTCCCACTTCAATTTTATATTGTCGGCGAGTCAAAGGGTAAAAACGCTCGTTTGCATTTGAACATAAATCCTGTAAATAAACAGAAGATATGAATTTCACAAAACCGCTACTATTGAAAAGGGTCTTTAATGTTGCAATATTAGCCGCACGCTCTTGGTATGTTTCTATAGAATGTTGCAACTCTGCTTTACGTGAAATGCTGCGTTGTAGCTCCCTGTATTTCTCTTTTTGAACACCACATTGCTCCACATATTCTTTTACTTTTGCAGATAATAACTCCAAATCCGAACAATCCTTTCGATACTCTTTTTGATTAAACGACAACCCATTTGTCTTTGATTCTAAATCTTTGATTTGTTCCTGGACAACCGTATAATCGGACCAAAATGATTTTAGCTCCCGATCCTGCTCCTTAAGCAACTCCTCCGACGTTTTTAGCAATACCCTCTCCACTTGATCGATAGAATCAAAAGGAGAACACTGCAACTCTACCCTCAGTTTTTCAAAACTGCTATCTTGCTTTGCTTTTGTTTTTTGTTGTTCTTGAATAATGTTATCTCGTGCCCCCTCTAACTTGCTTTTTTCAAGAACAAGCTCCTTCAGCTCCGCTTCCAATGCACGAAAATTTTTTTCATCCTCAGCTACCTTGGTTTCAAGCAAGCAAACCTCATCAAGCAAGCCTGAAACTCCCCTCTTACGGTAATTGTTTCTTTCTTTTACCGAAAGTGAAGATCGAATTTGTGACTCTATAACTTCTATTTTTGTTATGTTTGCTTCAACTCGAATTTTGCGCTCTTGCAAATCATGAGCCTGGTGATCCTTTTCTGTACGTTTAAAATCCAAGTCGGTTCTGATCTTTTCAATTTCCCGAGAGTAAAGACTCAATTGATTTTGTTTCCGCTCAATTTCAATTTTCTTTCCTTCATAAGCACCAATATCGGGTTTACAGACATCATTCCAGGCATAACCTTTTTTTAAAACAAGTATCTCGCTTTCTATCGCACTTTTCTGCTTTTCAAAATTAGTTAAACGAATAGACAAATCATCTGTAATTGTATCAAGAGTTCGTAAATTGGATAAAATATCTTGAAGTTGATTTAAATATTTTTGAAGCCCCTTCAAATCACCCGCAGAAGCAAATTTATTCACGCTTGAAAAACTAACACCATCAGGGTGCCCCGGATGATCTGTAGAACCGCATACCGGGCATGGTACGCCGTCTACTAACCTTTCTGCCTCTTCCTGTAAAGCCAGGTATAAAGCCGTTTTTTGTTCATAAATACGACTTGCTTCTATTTCATCTTGCGTAAGCAATATTTCGCTTTCCAGTTTTTTTTGATTCCTGGCAATCGTATCTTTTGAATCAATCGCTTTTAGCTTTTCATACCACAATTGACCTTGCAAGTTAGTATGATCACTTTTCTCAACTTTGGATTTAAAATTTATATAATGATTTTGAATATCCTGCTTTATCTCTTTTATCGTTTTATCCAAATCGTTACATCTGGATTGTTTTAAAAGGAATTCTTGCATCCATTTGGACAGCGCTTGTATTTGATCCGCCTCCGGCAATTTAACCTGCAATTCTTGAATTGACTTTTTTAATACTTTTTCATGCTGAGCGAGCGTATCAAATTCCTTTTCTAAAGCCGTCACCACAGAGTGGCTTTTGGTTAACTTTTTCTGGTCCTCTGAGAGAGCCACTTCTAACTCTTCAATAGAGCATAACCTTTTCAAGTCTTCAACTTTGGTTAAAAGCTCATCTCGTTGTTCATAAGCGTTGCGTAAAATGAGCATCTTTTTTTCAGCTGCCTGTATTTCCTTAACCAAACCGGAAATTTCCTGTCCGGTTCTTTCACTTTCTTCCGTTAAACGAGCATACGCGGAATCTAAATCTTTCTTTATTGTTATCAGCCCGCTGAAACGGGTTAGGGCAATCGTAGCTCTTTCAATCTCTCTTTTCAGCCCGTCGTAATAGCCGGTCTTTTCATTTAAAATGGTAAACTTCTCACGAGCGCGGGCCAAAGCGGTGAAACTCTCTTCTAGACTCTTTTGACTTGAAACAGCCTCTTGCAATATATCCGCCTTCTCTTGCAATTCCTTTTTCTTCTCTTCAGCCTCACTCCATTCGGTTTGGGCCTGCTGCAGAGCTTCATCGGTAACCGCTTCCAGTTGACCGAGAGCCCCGCTCAATTTATTGATCTCGGCTTGGTTTTTATTTTCAACGATTTTTGTATTGGACCATAAATCGTATTTTTCAAGCCCAAATAGTTCTTTTAACATCCCTGTTCGTTCAGCCGGCTTTAAATGTAAAAATTCTTTAAACTTATCTTGCGGGATAATTACCGTACGCCGGAAATTTTCATAGCTCAAGCCAATCACTTCTTTTAATGACTTATGCTCAATTGGCTCCCACTCTCCGGACTTCATTTCATACGCCGACCACTCCGGAGTACGGACCTCTTCGTGCTTTTTCTTGTTTCTTCGAGCATAAACAGCGGCTTTAAATAATCTCGCCGGTTGCCCGGTTTTAAATTCAAATTCAATGTTCATTTCATCCGAATTTAAATTCATCATATTGTAACCGCGATTTTCTTTTGCATTCAACCGCTCAGCCTCGCCGTAAATGGAATAAGTCATTGCTTCGAGCAAAGCTGACTTCCCCTCTCCGACGCGGCCAAAAATACCGAAAATGGAGGCGTCAATCAAACGCCCAAAATCAATTTCAACTTTTTCACGATAAGAATATAGACCGAACAGACTTAACCGAACCGGAATCATGAATCATCTCCTGCGCCTAAAACTTCGCGGAACAATTGCAGTATTTCTGCATCAGGTTCGACTTCATGTTTGGAATAAAAATACCGGCGAAAAAGACTTTCAATATCCAATGAAATATCGACCGTACTTTTTGTTTTCTCATCGAGAGCAGCAGATTTAATTTCAGGTATGATTGTCAATACCCCGCCATGCGCAGTGTTGATCTTTTTTCTATCACTTGCATTCAAATAAGCATCGGAAACAATCGTTACCTCAAGCAGTGGCTCGGGGTTTTGTTTGAGCCATTGAACGGCCTCTTCAACCCCATAAAACCGTTTGCGTAGCAAAGAACGGGGAGAATTTAATTTAACGGGAGTAACTACTGCAGGCCTTGCAGGCTGAACATCAACAATTTCGACAAACTTTTCCTGCCCGGCCTCGCTAAAACTGTAAGAAAGCGGACTACCGGAATAAATCATCGGATACGGATTTTCACTGACAACCAACCGCCGATGAAGATGGCCTAAGGCGGCGTAAGATAATTGCTTCGGTAAATCGCCAGTTTCAAATGCGCCCAACCCTCCCACATGCAAGATTGGCTTTTCACCCTCAGGCTCTTCGGGAACCACTGGCTCTCCAAACAAACCGGGAGACAGCTTTGATTTATCTTTTGGATTCCCTTTCGCCCCGCCGCCGCCAGTACTTGCGGGCATTAAAAACAAATGCGCCGTTAAAACATTCACGCCATTGTCATCGCAAAATTCACCGGCAAGCTTTGCCCAATGTTCGGCTACCACTTTACGCAAATGTTCGTTTCTTTTTTTCCCGCTTTCCAGAGCTTTTTTCATTCGATACTCATTGGCATAGGGGGTTGTGATCACACGAAGCGGCTCCTGACCGGGAAGCTCAACCTCAATAAAACCCGGAGCGCTTCGCGTCACTTTCAAACCGGAACCAAGAACAACCGCGGGAATGGCGGTTAAAGGCGAACCTGAAAAAAAAATTCCGCATTCGCGAGCCAGCGGATCGGGCGCGTCAATCCGTTCGGGAGAATCGTGATTGCCGGCAATGGCAATCACCGCCCGCCGGCCGTCGTCAGCCAGACGCTTCATTGTTTTATATAACAAATCAACTGATTCGGAGGGAGGATTAAATCCGTCAAACAAATCGCCCGCAATGATTACGGCATGAACGGATTCGCGATCTGCAATTTGACAAATCTCATCAAGAACTTCCGCCTGTTCTTCATGCCTTGAAAGGCGGTCCAGGCGTTTACCTAAATGCCAATCGGAAGTATGTAGTATTTTCATGGGTCATACCGGTTTTTTCCGGGACAACTTTTTTCCTTTCTTGTCAGGCTTCAAGGCACTTTTTGCCGTAGATTTTTTTTCGGTTTTCTTTGAACCTGAATCAAGCCGGGCCATTTTCAAAGGACGCTGGCAAACTCTGGTTTTCTTCAATTGCTGAAGCATTACCTTTGGCATTCCATCCGGCAGTTCGACAACGCTATGCTTCGGCCCGATTTGAATCGAACCTATATACTCGCCTGAAATACCGGTTTCATTGGCAATTGCCGCCAGGATTTCGCCCGGCGTCGCCCCATGCTCTTTACCGACTTCAATTCGATAGCGAACATACGGCAAATCCGATTTCTTCTTGTCGCTTTTTCTTTTTTTGTCTTTTTGTTTGGAATGCTCGGTTTTTTTCCCCGTTTTATCGGTTTCCCTGGAACGAATCTCCGGCAAGTCAGGTAATATCGGTTTTTCCAATTGAGCTAAATAAGTAAGCGCGCCTAACAAACGCTCCGGGCTGACTTCATGTTTTGCGCGAATTTTTTCCGCAATTTCATCATAAAATGATAAATCTTCGTTTTCAAGAGTTTCAAGAATCCGGCGGGTTAACCTTTCAACCCGAATATCGGCAATTGCCTCTAATGTCGGCAAATTCATGTTCTCAATTTTTTGACGCGTCGCATTTTCAATGGTACGCAGCATTCGCATCTCGCGAGATGAAACAAACAAAATCGCCTTTCCGGATAAACCGGCACGGCCGGTACGTCCAATCCGGTGAACATAAGATTCCGTATCCTGGGGAATGTCATAATTAATGACATGCGTTATCCGCTTCACATCAAGACCGCGGGCGGCAACATCCGTAGCAATAACAATATCAATTGTCCCCCGTTTGAGTTGATCAACGGTTTTCTCGCGTTGCGCCTGGCTGATATCGCCGTTGAGCGCCGCGCAAGCAAACCCCCGCGCTTCCATTCTTTCAGCCAGATCATTGGTAGAGACCCTGGTCCGTACAAAGATAATAGCGGCATCGTACTCTTCGGATTCCAAAATCCTGGTTAAGGCGTCCAGTTTGTGCAGTCCGTCAACACGCCAGTAAAATTGTTGAATGGAAGCGACGGTAGTCGTCTTCGCCTTAATCACGACCTCCACCGGGTCTTGCAAATACTTTGACGCTACTTTGCGAATGGCCGGCGGCATGGTAGCTGAAAACAACGCAATTTGCCGTTCCTCAGGCGCATGCTCAAGAATCCACTCCACATCTTCAATAAAACCCATTTGAAGCATCTCGTCCGCTTCATCCAAAACAAAAGAAGTCAATGAAGAGATATCCAGGCTTTTTCTACGCATGTGGTCCATCACGCGACCCGGCGTTCCGACAATCACATGCGGGTTTCTTTTTAGCGCCTTAAGCTGCTTATCAATGCCCTGCCCGCCGTAAATCGGCAACACATGAAACCCCGGTAAATTTCTGGCATAGGTTTGAAACGCCTCGGCCACTTGAATCGCCAGCTCTCTGGTCGGGGTTAAAACAAGTATCTGAGGTTTGGATTTTTTTAACGATAATTTGGAAAGCAATGGCAGGGCAAAAGCGGCAGTTTTACCTGTACCGGTCTGCGCCTGCCCAATAATATCATCGCCGCGGAGCAAAGGCACAATGGCGGCGGCTTGAATTGGCGAGGGTTTTTCATACCCGATTTCTTCTAACGACTTTAGAATCGGGGCCGGAAGATTCAGTTCCCGAAAAGATGTAATTTGTTCAGACATGGACGATACCCAACCGTATTTTAAGGATTAATTTTTCATTTTGGCGTCAATGATTGATTTACGAAAATAACAGGCCGTTCCCATTCAATTGCGACAGTGAAATACTTAGTCTGAGTGGAATCATGAGACATCTTGCAAAGCTTTTTATTTTTTGTAGACAAACCGCGTTGAACCAAAAACCGTATTTGATTCAACCTCCAAGTAAGCCCCCGTCTTGCTTTGCGGCGAAGTTTCAAAAGAGGCGCTGCCAAAAGCGGCGGTTTGACCGTCGGGAAAAACCAGCGACCCGAAAGCCGTATCGCCTTTTACTTTAACCGGCACCTCAGGATCAACCACAACCACACTTTCTCCAAACACTGTATTAATTTCAACTTTTGCTTTTTTACCTATCAAATTAACGTTTGTCAAATCTATCCGGCCTTTACCGAAAATAACACTATACTCTCCTTTATCTGTGACTTTAAAATCGCCTTCGCCAAAAACAATTTGATGGTCGCCCGATACTTTAAAAGGAGGTCTACCCATCAAAACGCTAACGCCAATCCATACGATCATAACGCCAAATAAAGTGCGAAAAACCGGCACATCAATTTGAAAAAAAACCTTTAATAACACCGAGACTCCCAGCAATATTAAAAAAATCCCCCAAAATGCACCCGAAAAAAGAATATTCATCTTCACATGATCCTCCGCACTATCTGACTAAATATACATTTGACTTCTCAAATCGCCCATAAGTACATCATCGATTTATCGCCTTCTTAAAATCTTTACTTGACCTTGGAAGGCGCAAGTGAATATAAAAGTAAACCGGCCAGATAAATCATGGAAACCAAGTATCTCTATTCAATCATCTTATCCGCCTTCCTGCATGCGCTTTATAACTACATGATGCGGCGCTCCGAAGGCAGCCGCAATTTTGTCATCGGCATGTTTGCCGCTTCTTCGGTAATTGCCATTGGGTGTTCGCTGGCGGTAAATGCATATTCCGAAACTTCATTCGACCATGTACCGATGATTTACGGCGCCTCTTTTTTTTATATGTTGTACCAGATGAGCGTCTCAAAAGCGTATGAGACGGGGGAAATTTCCAAAATTTACCCGCTGACCGTATTGAGCCCGATCCTGATCCCTTTTTGGGCGCTGATCACCCTGGGTGAAAGAACCCCCCCCCTCGCTTCGCTCGGTATTTTGATTGCCATTGCCGGCGCCATAGCCATTAAGCTGAAAAAAATATCGATATTTGAAATCAAGAGAGTGTTTCAATTTGCGGCAGACTACAAACCCGCCCGGTACGCCCTGGCGTCATCGGGCTTTTATTCCGTTGCCGCCACCCTCGATAAAGCCGCGATTGGCTCTTATTTAGTGGTTCCGTATCTATCGCTGTTACTTTCCTTCATGACCATAAATATGATTTTTTTTCGCTTGTTTGAAAAGCGCAGCCTCGGAACAAACCTTTTACCGGAAACCGTTTCATATGACAACCGGGTCATGTTTCTCACCGGCGCAGTAGTCTTTTTATCTTTTCTTACCTTTCGGATATCGTTAAAAGAGGTTTATGTCAGCATTGCCGTACCGGTTCGTCTGGTTTCCATTATCTTTGCCATGGGCTTTGGCATCTTTTTTCTTAAGGAAAAGGTCAGGACACAACAAATCGCGGGAGCGTTGCTCATCATCACCGGCATAACCTTGATTCAAGCGGGAGCAAAGTAAGGCCGTTTTATTCGATTTTTCCGATGAAAAGCAAGCCGCGCAAATAATTTAATTTTACAATTTTACCTTGCTTTTCGTCTCCGCCTGCTTCATAAACAATCAATTGAAAACGATAACCGGCCGATGAAATGGAGAGCGTTAAGTCAGGCGCTCCCCTCCTTTTAGGGAGCCAGGCGGCTTCTTCAATTTCATGAAATAAATCGATTTTATGCAAAATCTGATTTTCGTTCATAATGGTAATATACCTGCTGTTTTCAACCCGCACCCCAAACAGCGAGTGCTTGTCAGTCAAGGTCTCATCCGGAGAATCGCCATACAAATTGAGGTCAACGGGAAAGACATGCGAATAGCCCTGAATCGAGTACAACCGGCGCGGGCTGGCGGATAAATGAAAATATTTTGGTCCTGACAAGTGAATTTTTTTTAGTTTCAATTGCTTTACAAAATCTTCATACGTTATTTTTGTATCGCCCGCAACAAAACGATCAAGGTATGCGTCGCTATCCCGCTGTTCGAGAAATTCGATGATTCCGGAAACTTCGGAAAAATCGACGCCTTTGCTACGCTTTACATTCAAGTTCCCGGATTGGTCGTATTGTCCGTTTTTTTGTAACTCGGCCTTCAGGCGTTTTGACTGGCTCTGGTATGCGGCGGAAAACATATGATATGGTCCGAACCCGGACAGCAGCAAAACCGCGGCGCTTGAAATAAAAATATATTGAATTGATTTTCGCTTTGATAATGTCATGTATAACGAAATGGCAAAAATCCAAAGCCCGCCGGCGGCCAGCAAGTACCGCATTTCCGTAATGCCGTATTCTCCTATGCGCATATAAATGGCAATGGCCAAAGGAATCAACATCGGAAATATCAAATAGTAAATGTAACGAAAAAGAAACGAATAAAACCGGCTATGCTCGCGAAAAGGCCGAACGGTAATATGAACCAGTATAACGCCCATAGAGAAAGCCAGGACAAGGTACGAAGAAACTCCTCGCGGCATCTCGCCCTTGGCAAGCGCGACAATAAAATACAAATATAAAATGGCAACATACCCCAGCATAAGAGGCGTTTCGATATATTTAATTAAAAAAGTGATCGCTTGCGGTATTTCCCAGTCCCGGTTTTGAGCGCGATAATCGGGAAAAAGCGCCAAAAATAAAAGCGGCGCATAAATACCGGCAAGGCCCACCCAGGCGTAAAAATAAAGATTCGACCAGGCTCCTTTATCCAAAGGAAACAAAGCAAACACCACCGCAATGGCAATGCTGACGCCAATGTAAAAGATGGCCGATAAAAACATCACGGTCATGAAATTTGCAATGACTCGCGTGATATGCAACCCCGCAGTTTCGTTGTCTCGCTTTAGACCGGGCAAGATAAACATAGAAACAACCGGCAGATAAAATAAAATAAAAAAATAGGACGTAAACCTCGACTCATGGCAGTACCATAAAATGACCGCCGTGATCCCGACGTAAGCGGTCGATACCGCGAAAGGAAGCCACTCTTTTTTCGATGACAACGAGTATTCCTCTTTGTATAAATAAGCCGGCATATAGGCAAAACAGGCAAGAAGCAAAACGGTAAAGATCAGCTTCAAGATTTTATCATCAAACGGAATCAATTTGGCAATCAATGCAAAGGAATACAAGGTAAACACAACACAAAAAAGAACAGCCAGGGGAAATCGTTTGCTTGAAACGATGGTATTTGGCGGGATAAGCCTGCTTAAAAAAGAGAAACGTAAAGACATAGAATTTTTTTACAATTGATTACCCTGCGTCAAGAGAAAAGCTCCGGTTCTGCGGAGATGCAAACCCAGTGCAAACCATAAGACAAACAATCAAAAAGTACTGTACGTTTATTAAGTGGTCTTTATATTTGCATATGAGCCCGCGCCATAAAAAACCCGCCCGCTTAAAAAACATCCCGACTCCAAATGAAGGTACGGGCAAACTTTCAAGCAATGCATCTCAAAATCCCGTAAACGAATTTTTAGATTCATTTTCTCTCATGCCGGCCGCCCCGCAACCCAGGGCGCAATTGCCAAAAACATCAAAAGCGCTGCTCGATGAAATTCAATTGAACCACTTTTACTGGCCGCCGGCTGACATCAGCGAAGAAAAAATAAAACATTTCGGGAGAATTGCGCGCCGAATTGAAAAGCAACTGCTCTCTCAACCTGAGCAGTACCGCCATGATCCCGATTATAAAGTGGAATACCGGCAAGTGTTAAACCAGGCTCAGTTGACTGCGGTAAGCACACTCCGGGGGCCGATTTTGGTAATTGCGGGCGCCGGTAGCGGGAAAACGCGTACTCTTACATATCGCGTAAGTTATTTGCTGGAAAACGGCATTTCTCCCGAAAAAATATTACTGCTTACCTTTACCCGAAAAGCTTCGGCGGAAATGATCAACCGCACAATGGCTCTGTTAAAAAGCCCCGGCGCAAAAAAAGTCGCCGGCGGAACATTTCACTCTTTTGCCAATTACGCCCTGCGCCGTTTTTCCGGCCTGGCCCGAATCGAGCCTGACTTTACGGTCATCGATACCACCGACGCCGAAGATATCATTGCCCTGATCCGCGAAGAAAATGTCTTTCGTAAAAGCAAGACAGCCGGCCCAAACCGGGCTTTCCCAAAAAAAGAAAGAATCTATGAAATTATCTCAGCTTCAAAAAACCGCGACCAATCCATAACCGATATCATTGAAACACGGTATTCCGGGTTGGCCGATTACATCCCGGATATCGAAACCATTGCCGAAGTTTTTGACCAGTATAAACGAGCAAACCGTCTCTTCGATTATGACGACCTCATTGATCGTTTTGTCTCAATTATGTCCGAAAACGAAAAGTTCAGGAACAAAATTCAAGAGACATGGGACTACGTTATGGTCGACGAATACCAGGATACCAATATCCGCCAAAAAGAGATGGTTAACTTAATAGCCCAAAAAAAACGCAACCTCATGGTCGTCGGAGACGACGCCCAAAGTATTTATTCTTTCCGCGGGGCAAACTTTGAAAACATCCTTGAATTCCCGGAGACATACCCTGACTGCGGCGTAGTGAAAATCGAAGAGAACTACCGCAGCATCCGGGGGGTGCTTGAGTTTGCCAATGCCGTAATTTCAAATGTGAAAATCGGCTACCGAAAAAAATTAATCACAGAAAACCGGGATAGCGCCAAACCTTTGTTCCAGAGTTTTTACGACCAGGAAGCCGAAGCCCAATGGATCGTCACAAAGATCCTGGAACTCCGGGACCGGGATATTGAACTGAAAAACATTGCCGTATTGGTCAGAGCCATGTACCACTCAAACTATATACAAATTGAACTGTTAAAAAGGGGCATACCCTATGTGGTGGTTGGCGGCATTAAATTTTCGGAACGAAAGCACATTCGCGATATGATTGCCTTTTTGCGGGTTTTGCACAACCCATATGACGCCCCCGCCTGGAACCGCATATTAAAGCTCATTGAAGGCATAGGGGACGTTTCTTCTAAAAATATCATTTTAACGGTACGCGGCAATGGCGGAATCTTGAACCCGGAAATATACCGCAGTAAAAAGTATTACCAGGATATCCGAACTTTGGCGGTACTTCTTGCCGGGGCGACAAAAATGCTTGAAGCAAACGCGGCAGAAATTCAGGTTGCCGGGCTGATTGAAAAAATACGCGGCTTTTATACCCCGCTGTTAAAAAAAAGAGAAAGCGATTACAACGAGCGGTTGCGCGATATTGAAGTCTTGTACAACTTTTCGGCAAATTACACCAACCTTGAAAAATTTCTTACGGAGTTTGTTCTCGACCCCCCTTCGGGCAAATTCCAGGACCGCAATGAACCGTTAATCGACGAAGGCGAAGATACCCCGTTGACCATTTCCACTGTCCACTCCGCGAAAGGTCTGGAATGGCACTCCGTGTTTATTCCTCATTTGCTCGATGGGCTTTTTCCATCGGTACGATCCATTGAAACGCTGGAAGATCTCGAAGAAGAACGCCGTCTTTTTTATGTAGCCTGCACGCGCGCAAAGGCGGGGCTTTTTTTTACCATGCCCTCTTTTTTTGCCGCCTGGGATGCAGTGATGACTTTACCCTCGCGATTTTTAGCGGAAGTTCCCAAAACGAAATGGGATTACGCGCCCTGACCCCTTATTGCACTTCATCCGCTGCAATATCATAAAAGGCGGCGGGCCGTCTCCACGCTAAACCTCTTGCAGTTATTTTGCTTTGTGTATGCTTGAAAGGGCGACCCCGATAAACGGGGCCGCCCAGGTTGGTCAAGAGAGAATGAAAGAATCTCCTTTCCTCGTCATCAAACTTTTTTCACACTTACCTTAATCCTCGTCAGCTCCAATGCTCCACCCGTAAGCTCCGGCCAACGTCGATCCGGTACCCGAGGTTCTCGTTGTACCGTAAAAGTCTTTTGAAATAGCGCCTTCATACCGGGCTCCAAACCGGATATCGGCATTTAACGAGGTCGTTTGAAAGTTGGTCGGATTTGCGGTAATCAGCGCTGTCAAGTTCGCCAGCCCCGGATTAATGGCAATATTCGATGAGCGATACGTCGCCGCCGCAGAACTGTTGACGTCCTGGTAGTTGCATGTGTATGCGCTGCCATCAAGGTCGTAATTCAGCGTACAAGCCGCATCGGCGTCACGATAGGCCACAAACCCTGCCGGACCGTAAAAGTCGTTGTTGTACAACGTCCGAACATCGCCTGTGGTAGAACCTTCATATATGCCATAATGAGCGTATATGATGTTATTCATCATCAAAGTATAGCTTGATGACGAACTAATGTAAACAGCAATGCTATTTACGCTATACGTATTGATGATCGTGTTATTGACAATCCGCTGCCAGTTGGTTCCGGTACCGGTGATATACAGGCTATAGCCGTACCCAATCCGAACCATGTTGTTATAGACTTTTGCCTGGCTATTTCCGCTCAGCAAAATTCCGTAAAAACGGTTCATGTCAATCAGGTTGCCTTCAATCGTCGAAGTACAGTTGGCGCAATAGATCCCGTAAATCGAAGTTGTCCCCGTACTGGTTGATCGGATGTAATTGTATTTCACAGTCGGAGCTCCGTCTTTAATGTAAAAAATCCTCGTGTACGGCCCTACCGGCGCATTGATTGTAAAGCCCATAAACTCTGTCGCTGAGGTAAAAGTGGTGCCGCTCATAAAGACAGTATAGGCCCATACGCCAACGGTTGAGTACGTATGGTTGAGGATCGTTGCGGTAGTTTGATACGCCGATCTGCTTGTCCATGCGCTATAGTAACCACCGCGAACGGAGATACCCGGTCTCATCGTTATTGCTGTTGAAGATGAAACATTGTACGTGCCATTTTGAACAGCGACATTGCTTCTGCTGTAAGAGTTCGCATAATCAATTGCCGTTTGTATACTTCCCGCAGGATAATCCGGGTCAAGGCCTGCGCCTGTTCCCCCCGCTTTCACAAAAGTATACGCCGGGTTGAAAATATAAACGTTTACATAGGGGCTTGTCACTGCAGCATTTCTGCCATCGGAAACCCGAACAGCTACCGAAATCAAACGAACAGCCTGATAGGTTGCCGAATCGAAAGTACAGGTAATTGTTGTACCGGTTGGCGTATAAAGCCCGTTGTTTCCAAATGTACAGCCGGTTGCGCTAGTCAACCAGGTGTACGATACGATAATACCGGAGTCATCAGTTGACCCGGATGCATTTAAAAATGCCGTACCGCTTTGGAAAAAACCGCTAAATGTCGACGTATTCGAGTAATAGCCCGCGTTGGCGACCGGAGCGTTGTCCGGAGAGCAAGAAACGCTGACATTAATAACGTTTGCCAATATATTAGTCCCTGTACCGTTCGTTACCGTGCAAAGTTCCAGCGGCGAAGTAGGGTGATTTAAAACAGTCACGCTATAGGAACCGCCTTCCACAATCTGGTTTGTAAAGGTAAAGGAAGTTCCGCCAGAGGGAACCGCCGTATTGTTACCGCCGTTTAACTGCAACGTTAAACCGGTTCCGGTATAATTGGAAACTACGCCGGAAATGGTATACGTATTTGTCGCACAGGTAATAACAACCCCGCCAATGTTTGCGCCATTGATTGTCGCCGTATTGGAAGATGCGCTACAGGTTGCCCCAGCCGGGTTCGTATTTACCGATACGCTCACAAAAGAACCGTCAAGCACTGATGTATTGAAGGTAAAAGACGCGGCGCTCACGATTTTTGTTTCAGCCGAAGGACCGTTGACAAACATCTCCAGAGTGACGGACGAACCGCCCGGTAAACCGGTTATAGTGCCGCCAACAGTAAAACTATTGGTAACACAGCTGACCGAAGCGGCAACGTCAGAACCGGCTAACGTACCGGCTCCGCCGGTTACAGAACAGGTTTGGCTCAAAGAGGTTGGTTGCGCTCCGAAGCTAACCGTATAATCGCTGCCATCCGGAAGTTTGTTGGCAAAAGCGAATGAAGTCGCCCCAACGGGTATGATCAAAGACTCCACAGTAGCGGCATTGCTGATTAAATCCAGTTGCATGTTACTGCCCTGCAATCCGGAAATACTGCCCGTAATGGCATACGTGTTTGTGGTACAAACAATGGCGACATCCGTAATATCAATCGGATTTCCGCTGCCATCGGTTGCGGGTACGGTACCGCCACTATTGGAAACCGAACAAGTTTGGTTCAGACCGGTTGGTTGGGTTAAAACGGTTACATTATAGCCGCCCCCTTCCGGGATCGAAGAGGCAAAGGTAAACGCTCCGTTCACGGATATGGATAAATTGTCCACTCCGTTGTTTTGGAGAGTTAAACCGGTTCCAGCCAGTCCCGATACGGTTCCGCCTACAGTGTAAACATTCGTAGCGCAAGTGACCTGTACGGTATCAATATTGGCTCCCGCCAAAGCGCCGGATCCGTTAGAGATACTGCAACTTTGCCCGCCAGGCGGAGTCAGAATGGTAACCGAATACGGGCTGCCATCTGTCAGCGAAGTGGCGAACGTGAAACTGCCGTCAGCCGAAAGAGTCAAATTATCCGCTCCGTTGTTTTGCAGTACAATGGATTGCCCCGCAGTCAAACCGGTCAAAATTCCACCAATCGTTAATTGTACCGGATCGCAAATGATGGAAATGCCCGATATATCGGCGCCGGCAATCACACCGCTGCCCCCTGTAATATTACAGTTTTGAGCCGGAATCGCCGGGTTAGAGCTGATTTGCACCAGATATGTGTCGCCGTCATAAAGGTTGGTTGAGAAACTAAAGGACCCGTTTCCCGGAATCGCAATTGTTTCTACGCCATTTAAATCCAGCACCACACCGTCGCTATTTTGAACCAATCCGCTTACCGTTCCCCCGACTAAATACGGAATGGCAACCGGGTTACATGTAACGGCAACGGTAGTCACGTCAGCCCCGGATACGGTACCGGACCCGGCGGTTACCGCGCATGTTTGCGTTAACGGAGGGTTCGCCGGATCCCGGGGATCAGGCATACTTGGATCCGTTAAAACTGTCACGCTGTATGTGCTTGCGTCAAGCAAAGTCGATTGAAAGTTAAAAGCGCCGTCGCTATTTAACAGCAATACTTCGCTTCCGTTTAACTGCAACTCAATGCCGCCGGTATTCAAGTCTAAGCCGGTCAAAGTACCGCCAATAGAAAAGAAGTTATTCGGCGGAAGACATACAACGGAGACAGTATCTACATCCGCTCCGGCAATGATTCCGCTGCCCCCTGTAATGGAACATGTTTGAACGGGGGTTGCAGGCGATGCGGAGATGACAACCGAATATGACGTTGCGTCGCTCAAGCCGGTTGAGATGGTAAACAAACCGTCTGCCGTCACGGTAATGGAGTCAACGCCATTGGTCAATAGCACGCCATCGCTACCCGAAACAAGTCCGGATACGGATCCGCCGATAGAGTAAGTCAATACCGGGGCGGCGCAAGTCACCTGAATGGAAACATCCGCTCCGGCAATAGTCCCGCTGCCGCCTGTAACGCTACACGTTTGAGCCGGCGACGCCGGGTTCGTTTGAACGGTTAACAAGTATGTATCTCCGTCAACCAGGTTTGCCGAAATGGTAAACGAACCATCCATACTGACCGTCAAGGTATCGGTGACCGCTCCGTTAATCAAGTTAGATAGAGCAACCCCATCGGAACTCGTCACCAACCCGGTGACTGTACCGCCTACGGTATAGTAGCTTACCGGCGCGGTGCAAGTTACGACAATATTGCTGATGTCAGACGACCCCATCGTGCCTGTTCCGTTGGTGACACTGCAAACCTGGGCCGGGTTGGCCGGTTGTTGGGTAATGGTAACGTCATAAACATCACCCTTTTTTAATTTCACCGTAAAGGAAAAGTTTCCCGACTTACTGACAAACAAAAGGTCGTCTGTATTATTCGCCAGGATCAATCCATCGGTTCCCCCGGCAAGCCCGACCACGACTCCACCTACTTTATAACTACTTGAGATTATACTTTCAGGAGGTTTCAAATCACCGGTATCGACATTACACGACACTCCCACCAAAACCATGGCCGAAATAATTAATAAAATCATCTTTGACTTCATGTTCAACTCCTTTTTCAAGGTGGAAAGAATTGACAAATTCAAATATAATAACCTAGATATCTCCTGAATAATGCATTCTCTCGTTTTGGCACCTCTTCCCAACCTCTATTAAATAATAATAAACTAAAGGTATAAAGTCAATGCAAATAATAAAAATATACCGTATAAATTGTATTTAATTCGTCTATATAAGAGCCTAAATTCTGTCCGATGACAATTCGATTTACAATAAACCGGACAGATCAAAACTATCCGTAATCTGAATAATCAATGCATAGGAGTATCATATGAAAAAAATTGTAACATACATTGCCGGCTTTCTCGTTGTGACATGGATAGCCGGAATCGCCATTGCTCCGGAGAAAAACCCGGAAAAACGTCACTCCGGCTATATTCTGTCCGTAAACGGAGATGAAATTTTAAAAACTTCATGTTTCGACTGCCACAGCAATGAAACGAACTGGCCCTGGTATGCATACATACCTCCCGTTTCGGCCCTGATTGCTTACGATGTCCGAATGGGCCGAAAACACCTAAATTTCTCCGAATGGGATTCGCTGAGCGCCTCTAAAAAAGGAAAAAAACTGGAAGAAGCGCTGGAAGAAATTCAGGAAGGCGAAATGCCCATGGGGATTTACCTGACCACGCACCCGAACGCAGCATTAACAAAAGAACAAATCAATCAGCTGACGCTGGACGTAGGAACCTTTTATGGTTGGGAATATACGGAAGGCGGCGGGCAAGGCTCTCAAATGGGAGAAGGCGCAACCGCAGGAAATGGTGATGAGTACGGAGACGATGATGACGATGACGATGACGATGACGATGATGATGATGACGACGATGACGATGATGATTGATCATCCGTCCGAATGTTTTAACCAACGATTCTGAAATCGCAAAATTGCATCCTGCAAAAAGAAATTCATGTCAGAAAACCGGGGGAACCAAAATCCCCCGATCACAGTAAGGTCTGTCTTCCCCTTTGCTTTCAAGCACAGGGGAAGACAGTCTACGCCGCCCAAAAAAGACAAGCAGCGTTTCGATGGCATCGCTTATGGAACTACTACCATGTTGGTCGGGTCCAAAACAACAGCCGTTTCTGTAAGTGGTGTTGGGGCAACAGTTGTTGAATCCACCACTTGAGTAGACGCAGTAGTCGTCGTAGTAGTAGTCACAACACTGGTAGTTCCCCTTGTGCTAACTGTCCTGGTAGGCGCAACTGTACTTGTCGTCGTAGTTTCAACGACAGGGCTAACAACCGGGCTCGCAACTACCGAAGTTGCAGTAGTTGTAGAGTCTGTTGTAGCGACAGTAACGCTGCCACGGCTCGGCGCAACAACCGGTTCGGGTTCGGGAATCAACTCCATTGAGTAATCATCGACTCTAGCTTTCGCATGAAGTCGATATGCATTAACCAGCCTCTCTATATCATTATTGTGGTTATGATCATCCCTTCTTACCACATCATCCATTTCCACCGTTGCATAAACAGTTGTTCGATATTTATCAACTACGGGAATAGCGCTTGCGTCTTTTCCTTTCACTTTAAAATCGATAAACTGTCCTTCTTCGCCTTCATCATTGAGATTCAGCGGAAACAAGGTATCCACATCATCCGTAGAAGAAAAGTAGTTTTCTCCGCCAAGATAAACTCGAACTCGTTGGTACTCGCCGGCATCTACTGACGCCCGAACGACTTCAATCGTTGAAGTTCCGGCAAGACCGCCGATCATGATAGAGTAACCGTTCGGATTTTCTTCGGAACGAAAATCAGGACCGGAAACCCATTCGCCATTTTCCATTTTCAGGGCAATGTGAGTTACATTCAGGTAGAGACCATGGACGCTTATTTCATCGCCATGGTGTCCGTTTCCATGATGGCCATGTTCATTCCCATGATGACCATGATTACCTTGGTGGCCTTGGTGGCCTTGGTGATGATCCGTTTCTTCCTCTTGAACAGGAGTCAGAGAAAGAACCAGATTATCTTGAGCCATGCCATTTGCCATAGATATTTCCTGAGCGGCAAATAACACGGCGCTTTGGCTATTCAAGCTACCTGATGTTGTGGATTCGAATTGTGTCGATTGACCTTCTGCTGCGCAGTTGGTCAGGGAAAAGACTAAAAGTGGTAAAAGCGCTGCTTTAAGGATCCCGCGCAACGGACCTTCATAATTGACTTTCATTGTTGTACTCCTATGTCACCTATTTCTCCTCATCACATGTAACTTACCCCCGGCCAAAAAGGCCATACGGGAATAAGTCTTGATTTGTCAAGTGTCGCATAACTTTACACGACCCTTGAAATGCCTTTCAGCATGTCTATTGTATATAAGATCGGTTGAAACGACTATTTTTTTCCGATAATTTCAAACGAAACGTCAAAAAAAACCGTTATATGCCATAAAAACCGTGATTTTTTGCGATTATACGTACAAAACCAGCAAAATTTCGGGGATTCAAGCCCCCACCCATATATGGGCGGGGTGGAGGGTAAGTAGGGAAAAACCCGGGAAATCCAAACGCAAACCGTTCTATAAACATAAAAAAGGGGGGCAAGTCTGCCCCCCGCTGCGAACGCAGGAGCGTTCTTCGCCCCCCCCTGACATTTTCTCTTAAGCAACCCCGGGCAACCGTGCAAAAATCGCCAAATACAATATCGCCTTGGTTATAAAATGATGATAACGAGAACGGTTTACTGCCTTTTTCTTTTTACTTTCTTGTTTCATTCGATCCTCCTGTCAGACATTCATTTGTCTTGCCAGATTTCTTTGTTATAAATATTCATCATTTGCACAACTCTTGCTCTAAGCTAAAATCTGCACGAACACAGCAGCATACTATAAATTAACCAATTGTAGAATTTTTCGAAATCACCCTAAAGGTGTATGTTTGAAAAAAAGTTGAAATTTTACCAAAGCGCCGCCGATCGCGGCAGGAGAGTTTTACATGTCTATGCCGTGGTTTTTGAAAAAAGCGATCAATTGAACCCGGTTGTTTACATCCACTTTCATATAAATATTGGCAATATGCCGTTTCAAAGTATTGACAGTAATTTTCAGACCACCGGCCATTTCCCGGTTCGATTTTCCTTCTATCAGATTCCGGATGATTTCCAGTTCGCGACTGGTCAGATGATATTGACCTTTCAAGTGATTTAAACCTTTTACTTCGGAGGCAATCGCTAAATAACCCGATTCATCCTTGAATTTATCCACGATCATTTTAATTTCGGTCTTCATTAAAATATATTCACCGTTTTTTGATATCAACTGTATATGGGTTATGGTTTTACCCTCCCCGGATTTTTTTAAAGCGATAATTTTTTCGTACACGGCGCCATCATCCCGAACGATAGTTCTTATGTGCCGGCCCGTTAATTCCCGGGAAGACTGAGACGCCAGCTCTTCGGTTCTGGCGTTGGCAAAAACAAAATGAAGCGAGTTATCCATTAAAAATACGGATTCATCGATACTCGAAAGAATGTCCGCGGATACCGTTTCCGGTGTAATTGACAAGAAACGGTATTTTACAATGGCATACCAGATTCCAATCATAAAAAAGAGGCCATCTGGGGGGCTACGCTGGTTGAGTTATTGGAAGTAAGATCGGGAAGTGGAAAGGAATCGAAAATATTCAGCGCCAATGCAATAAAGTACGATATTAAAATAATCTTTGCCTGCTTTTTATGTTTGATTGATTTAGCTTTTACGCGCCACAAGAAAACAAATGCCAGGGTAAGTATCTGGCATAAAACCGTATAAAAGAAATAAGCATACAACCAGACATACTGTCGATACAAACTGAATCAATTGAGCCAGGCTCATAAATTGTCTACCGTAGCGCCATTATGGAAGGCAGTTTATGCCAACTGCCCCTTTTGAGAATAAAGTTGGCAAACCGGCTTTCAATTTTAACATTCACCTACAATTAAATTTATGTCTCTCTGGCGCAGGGACAATAAAAAAACCGGCGCATTTAAAATTTTCGTCTTTGTGAAAACTTACATTCAGTTACGGTATAAAGAAGGCAGAAATGAAGCTGCCGAAAAGAGCAAAAAAAAAGGCCGATTCTGCACAGGGCAAAATCGGCCTTTTCGGTTTTCATGTTCAGGCAATCGCCTGAAATAATTCAGGCGCCCGCCGGCGTCCTACTCTCCCAGGGAGCGCACTCCCAAGTACCATTGGCGATGTAGGGCTTAACTTCCGTGTTCGGAATGGGAACGGGTGGTTCCCCTACTCTATAACCGGCAGACATGTTACCGTATTAACGCAACGGTTGCGGTTCAAGGTTTTCTTTGCCATTTTGCAAAAAACCTTTTGAAAATCTCAGGCGGCGCTTTTATAACCGCCCTTGATTTTCGCAGATCGTTTTTCTGTTCTACAAAAAATGTTTTGTTCTGCGGGCAAACGCCCGGATAACCAGAACATAATATGGTCAAGCCTCACGACCGATTAGTACTGCTCGGCTGAACTTATTGCTAAGCTTACACCTACAGCCTATCAACCTGGTAATCTCCCAGGGGTCTTCAGCTGCCGGAAAACCGGCAGAGGGAAATCTTATCTTGAGGCAGGCTTCCCGCTTAGATGCTTTCAGCGGTTATCCCTTCCAAACATAGCTACCCGGCGGTGCCGCTGGCGCGACAACCGGTACACCAGAGGTTTGTCCATCCCGGTCCTCTCGTACTAGGGACAGGCCCTCTCAAATTTCCAACGCCCACGGAGGATACGGACCGAACTGTCTCACGACGTTCTGAACCCAGCTCGCGTGCCGCTTTAATTGGCGAACAGCCAAACCCTTGGGACCTGCTCCAGCCCCAGGATGCGACGAGCCGACATCGAGGTGCCAAACCGCGCCGTCGATTTGGACTCTTGGGCGCGATAAGCCTGTTATCCCCGGAGTACCTTTTATCCGTTGAGCGACGGCCCTTCCATTCGGGACCGCCGGATCACTAAGCCCGACTTTCGTCCCTGCTCGACTTGTAGGTCTCGCAGTCAAGCTCCCTTATGCCTTTGCACTCTATGCACGATTTCCAGCCGTGCTGAGGGAACCTTTGGGCGCCTCCGTTACTCTTTAGGAGGCGACCGCCCCAGTCAAACTGCCCGCCTGACATTGTCCCGATGCAGGATAACTACATCGGTTAGATATTCAATCCGGCAAGGGTGGTATTTCAAGGTTGACTCCACCGAGGCTGGCGCCCCGGCTTCAAAGTCTCCCACCTATCCTACACATGCAGGATCAAATATCAATGCCAAGTTACAGTAAAGGTTCACGGGGTCTTTCTGTCCTTCCGTGGGTAACCCGCATCTTCACGGGTACTACAATTTCGCCGAGATCTTCGTTGAGACAGCCCCGCAGTCGTTACACCATTCGTGCAGGTCGGAATTTACCCGACAAGGAATTTCGCTACCTTAGGACCGTCATAGTTACGGCCGCCGTTTACTGGGGCTTCGGTTCACCGCTTCGACCGAAGTCTAACAGATCCCCTTAACCTTCCAGCACCGGGCAGGTGTCAGTCCCTATACATCCACTTACGTGTTAGCAGAGACCTGTGTTTTTGGTAAACAGTCGCCGCGAGCTTTTCACTGCGGCCCCTTCCGGCTCCGGGCGCAAGCCTTTCACCTTAATGGGGCACCCCTTCTCCCTAAGTTACGGGGTTAATTTGCCGAGTTCCTTAACGAAGTTTCTCTCGATCACCTGAGGATACTCTCCTCACCCACCTGTGTCGGTTTAGAGTACGGTTATAAGACCATGTCCCTTAGAGGTTTTTCTTGGCAGCATAGAATCGAAAGCTTCCCCAAACCCGAAGGCAGGGTCGACATCAGCCCTCAAGCTCAAAGACCGGATTTTCCTGATCTCGTCAAAGCTCTACAACCTTGTCCGGGCACAACCATCGGCCCGTATTCCTATCTTTCTGCGTCACCCCATCGGTCAAACCATGATCATATAGTACGGGAATATAAACCCGTTTCCCATCGACTACGCCTTTCGACCTCGTCTTAGGGGCCGACTAACCCTCCGCGGAGTTGCCTTGCGGAGGAACCCTTGGGTATACGGTGAGCCGGACTTTCACCGGCTTCGCGCTACTCATGCCTGCATCCTCACTTCCTGCCAGTCCAGCGCTTCTTACGATACGCCTTCGCCCCGGACAGGAACGCTCCTCTACCGCGCCACACAAAAGTGTGACACCCGCAGCTTCGGTACCGAACTTAGTTCCGTAAATTTTAGGCGCTAGAACGCTCGATTAGTGAGCTATTACGCACTCTTTCAAGGGTGGCTGCTTCTAAGCCAACCTCCTAATTGTCTTAGCGTTCTAACTTCCTTTTCCACTTAGTCCGAATTTAGGAACCTTAGCTGGCGGTCTGGGTTGTTTCCCTCTTGTCCATGAAGATTATCCCCCATGGGCTCAGTCCTGTACTTCACGATACGGTATTCGGAGTTTGCTTGGGGTTGGTAACCTTGTGGGGCCCCTAGCCCATACAGTGCTCTACCCCCGTATCGAAACATACAAGCCTGGACCTCAATCCATTTCGAGGAGAACCAGCTATCACTTGGTTTGGTTGGCCTTTCACCCCTAACCACAGCTCATCCGAGAACTTTTCAACGTTCAACGGTTCGGACCTCCATTACGTGTTACCGTAACTTCATCCTGGCCATGGCTAGATCACCAAGCTTCGGGTCTACTGCAGACAACTAAATCGCCCTATTCAGACTCGGTTTCCCTACGGCTCCGAGATTTCAATCTCTTAACCTTGCTGCCTACAGTAAGTCGCAGGCTCATTCTACAAAAGGCACACGGTCAGGCATATCCGAAGACATAGCCCTCCCATACCTTGTAGGCATACGATTTCAGGTTCTATTTCACTCCCCTCTCGGGGTACTTTTCACCTTTCCCTCACGGTACTGGTTCACTATCGGTTACTATCTTGTATTTAGCCTTACGAGATGGTCCTCGCAGATTCCCACGGAATTTCTCGTGCTCCGTAGTACTCAGGTGCTTGCCAGGAGACTTATACATTTCAAATACGGGACTTTCACCCTCTATGGTGCGCTATTCGGACGCTTCTTCTATGTATAAATTTTCTTACTCCTCGAAGGTACAGGGTCCCTTCAAGCAAGTCCTACAACCCCGATTCCACAACGGTCCTGCCTTTAACATGAAATCGGTTTAGGCTGATCCCCGTTCGCTCGCCGCTACTTAGGGAATCGTTTTTACTTTCTGTTCCACTGGGTACTGAGATGTTTCACTTCCCCAGGTGTTGCTACTCAAAAGAGTTCACAGGGTTTTACCCTGTGGGGTTTTCCCATTCGGTGATCCCCGGATCAAAGCTTGCTTCCAGCTCCCCGAGGCTTATCGCAGGTAACCACGACCTTCATCGCCAGATAGTACCAAGGCATCCGTCGTATGCCCTTAATTGCTTGACCATATTATGATCTGGTTATCTAACCTAATTTTTTTACACAGGTGGTTTTTTTTGTTGGACAAAAAAAACGTTGAACATATCGAATCCGCTGCCTGAACGAACGGACTCTTGTTTTCAATTATAGCTTCCCGAACTCTCTATAAAAGTTCGAAGCTTTTCTCCGGTCTTGCGCCTCGATACCAACCGAGACAGCCAACCGGAAATTTGGAGGCTACCGGGATCGAACCGGTGACCTTCTGCGTGCAAGGCAGATGCTCTCCCAGCTGAGCTAAGCCCCCTTTCAATAAAAAGGGCAAGCCAGCCGGTTTGGTTAGTCACCGTCGCTCCAGCCGAGCCTGTGGGCCTAACTAGATTCGAACTAGTGACCTCACCCTTATCAGGGGTGCGCTCTAACCAACTGAGCTATAGGCCCATTTTTCAAATCCCGTTGCTCTTTGAAAAACAGACAGAGATAGACTTCCAACACCCTGCGGGCTTGGAAAGCCACATTGCAGGGGTCAACTACCTTCCATCCGCACGGTTTCTGTGAGAAATTGTGCAGACTCCGGTACTCCTTTAAAGGAGGTGATCCAGCCACACCTTCCGGTACGGCTACCTTGTTACGACTTCACCCCCCTCGCTAACTTCACCTTAATGACCTGCCTCCCTTGCGGGTTAGCGCAGCCACTTCGAGTGCCGCCAACTCGGGTGGTGTGACGGGCGGTGTGTACAAGGCCCGGGAACGTATTCACCGCGGCTTATCTGATCCACGATTACTAGCGATTCCGGCTTCACGCAGTCGAGTTGCAGACTGCGATCCGAACTGAGACAGACTTTTTGGGATTTGCTCCACCTCGCGGTTTCGCGGCCCATTGTATCTGCCATTGTAGCACGTGTGTAGCCCCGGACATAAGGGCCATGCTGATTTGACGTCGTCCCCACCTTCCTCCGGTTTGTCACCGGCGGTTCCTCCAGAGTGCCCAGCATTACCTGGTAGCAACAGGAGGTAGGGGTTGCGCTCGTTGCGGGACTTAACCCAACATCTCACAACACGAGCTGACGACAACCATGCAACACCTGTCCATCGGCCTGAAAGGAAAGCGTATCTCTACGCCGGTCCAATGGATGTCAAGCCCGGGTAAGGTTCTTCGTGTATCGTCGAATTAAACCACATGCTCCACCGCTTGTGCGGGCCCCCGTCAATTCCTTTGAGTTTCACCCTTGCGGGCATACTCCCCAGGCGGTGCACTTAATGCGTTAGCGGCGACACCGAAGGCATTGAAACCTCCGACATCTAGTGCACAACGTTTACGGCGTGGACTACCAGGGTATCTAATCCTGTTCGCTCCCCACGCTTTCGCACATGAGCGTCAGTACCCAGCCAGAGAGCCGCCTTCGCCACTGGTGTTCCTCTCGGTATCTACGCATTCCACCGCTACACCGAGAATTCCGCTCTCCCCTCTGGGACTCTAGACAATCAGTTTTGAGTGCCGACTTCAGGTTGAGCCTGAAGGTTAAACACCCAACTTAACTGTCCGCCTGCGTGCCCTTTACGCCCAATAAATCCGAACAACGCTTGCCCCTTACGTATTACCGCGGCTGCTGGCACGTAATTAGCCGGGGCTGCAGGATGGTACCGTCATCGCAAGGCCTATTGGACCTTACTTATTCTTCCCATCTTAACGAAGTTTACAACCCGAGAGCCTTCATCCTTCACGCGGCGTCGCTGCGTCAGGCTTTCGCCCATTGCGCAAGATTCTTAACTGCTGCCTCCCGTAGGAGTCTGGCCCGTGTCTCAGTGCCAGTGTGACTGATCATCCTCTCAGACCAGCTATCCGTCGTAGCCTTGGTGAGCCGTTACCTCACCAACAAGCTGATAGACCGCAGGCCCATCCCAAAGCGAATGTAATCATCCTTTACCGTTTCCGGACTATGGGGTATTAGCCCCGGTTTCCCGAGGTTGTCCCCCACTTTGGGGCAGGTTCCTACGTGTTACTCACCCGTTCGCCACTCGTGTACCCCGAAGGGCCTTACCGTTCGACTTGCATGTTTAAGACGCGCCGCCAGCGTTCGTTCTGAGCCAGGATCAAACTCTCCATTATAGAAAAGTTTGAACCAGTCAAACGACTGGCTATAGTTTTGTTCATTTTTGTTGATCCAACCTAAGTCGGAATCAACGGAAGTCTATTTATTCTGTCTGTTTTTCAAAGAGCAACCGGCGCCCGGCAACCGTTGTTGCGCGGCGCGAAGGTTAAAGAACTAACGGGATTCAACCCGTCAAGCAAGTTTTTATAAAAATGTGCCAATTTCCGGAAAAATATTTTTTATATTTTATCCCGGCCTCTGTCAATTTCTGTCGGACTTGTTCCCTTAACCCCGTTTCAGAAAGGAAACTTATAAAAACCGATTCACGTTGTCAAACAATTAATTGTAAATTGGGCGAGAAAAACAATTTTTTTTTATTTTCACGGGGCGCGATGGCTAGCAGCAGTCAATGTGTCCTCGGCGTCTATACATTAAGGAAGAAAAGAGGCAAGTCTGCCCCTGGCTCCGGCTTTTTAGAAATTTTCCCCAAGCCATGACGCACAATCGAGATACGGAGATGAGCGATTGTGCCAATACCGGATTTCTCGAACGGAAATCCGGCCCCCGACGCTTTATTCAGACAAAGAGAAAAATTGATGGGGGGAGCGAAGGCTCATTGCGCCGTGCGCAATAGCCGGAGCGAGGGGGAAGACTTTCCCCCTTTTTGTTTTTCCCGCAAGCCCCTGACGCGCAATCGCAATACGGGAGTAAGCTTTTGTGCTGATGCCGAATTCCCCGAACGGAAATCCG
>JBNLDQ010000002.1:0-110214 GCA_050304475.1 Turneriellaceae bacterium
CGGCGCTAAAGCCGTATTTATAGGTCAATACATCGGGATTCGCTTCGGTGACCGTAATTGTAATCGCATCGCTAGCGACAGGGCCCGCGTCAACGTCTAGCGTGTAAACAATCGAAGGCGCCGTCACATCAATGTTAAGCGGATTAGCGCTAACGGCGTAACCGATATTCCCCGAAGTATCAACAGCTTGCGCGCAAAGGTAATTACCGTTGTTTGCTTCGGTATTGAGATTAAAAGAAGCGCCGCTTGTATAAGCGATGCTATACGTATCCGTGACATCGCAAACTGCATCGGCGCTAAAGCCGTATTTATAAGTCAATGCATCGGGATTCGCTTCGGTGACCGTTATTGTAATTGCATCGCTAGCGACAGGGCCGGCGTCAACATCCAGGGTATAGACAATCGCCGGCACAACGCCATCGACAGTCACAATTGCCGTCGATGGAGACGATATGTTGCCTGCGGCATCTATCACATAAAGAACATAATCGCCGCTCGCTGCAGGAGCGGTAATCGATCCGGCATTGCCTGATGCAGTTGTCATGGTCGCTCCGGCGGCAAATGAAGTTGTCCCGGGCGGAGCAAGCCACACTTGATTGGTAGCCAAAGAAAGCGCAAGCGGAATAGATGCGCCGGATTGAACAACGGAGCCAATCGCCAGCACCGTATTTTGATCAGTGGGAGCAATTGTATCTTTCGTCAGCCCGATCTGGTTTGTGGCCACATAAGAGTTTGTGGTCGTATTTCTGATATAAAGTTGAAATGCCCCTTCCGGGAGTAAAGCGAACTGCGTAATTGCATTGAGAGTTGTCGTTCCCGAAGTAGCGGATATCCAGTTTGTATTGTCTACAGATACTTCGGTATTATTCAACTCGGTTCCGGTAAAGGATATAATTTCATCCCCGTTGACCTCGGCATTTGCAACCGGGGCAGTAATATTTACCGTTGGAACAGGTTCGTTGTCAGTGATGGTCAACGTGTATTGCGTAGGGTTAATTAAATTCAACCCCGTCGATGCCGCCAAACTAATCGTAATTGATTCATTCAATTCATATAATGGCGTGCCTGTATCGTCTATAATTGTCACCGGCAAATTCACCGAACCAGTGGTACCGGCGGGTATGGTTAGCGGCGAAGAGACAGTATAGTCTATGCCGGATGTCGCCGATGCGGACGATGCCGTAAAATTCAAGTTAACATTCAGCCCCGGACCGGTAGCCGATAAAATATAGACCGGGATATTAAATGTACCGCCTGCAACATTTTCGGCAACGCTCCCGGAAACTGACGGCGCGCCTCCCGGATCAAAAGAGATATCGACGCTAATGGTGCTTTGACAGTCGACAACGACGTTGGAAATATCCGCGCCTGCAATTGTTCCGGTGCCTTGCAGTACGGTACAATTTGCATTTGCCGGCATGATACTAATTGAAACGTCATACGCCATATTACCAAAAAGCCGGTGCGTAAAACTAAACGATTCGGTGCCTGTCCCGGATGCGGTGATTTGGATCAGTTCATCGGCCGTAGCGTTAGCCGCATCATAGTTCAGGGCTAGTTCAATTATGTCGCCCATTGGCATCCCATTGATCTGACCTGAGACAAAATACGTCGGCAGATTGTACGTTACATGATCTACCTTGCCTTCAATATTAATTTCGCTGCTACAGGATAAAAATGCCAATATGAAAAATGTAGGAAATAATATGAATGCGTTTAATAGATTTGATATTCTCTTTCTCACAATTGTCACCTAACTAATAAATTATTATTTTTCTTGTTCATATATAATATCGAATATATTGTCAACAAAGAAAACCTGCTTCTTTCATTTAAAATTATTTGCATTTTCGATTCATCTTTTATCGTTTTTGTATTATTTTCAAGGGGTTAAAACATATTTATTTGTTTTGAAAATGAGCGCATGCCTTACCCCACTCTTTTAAGGTACTAAATTTTTAAACCTAGACGAGCAATTTTTTTCGATTTTTTGACATTTTGTACAACAACGTGACATAATCCGTTATTTTAGCGAATAAATACCGCTGATTTTTGATTTTATGCAAGTATATTTCCTCTAACCCACCACCCCGCCCATATATGGGTGGGGGCAAGAAACGGGCGATCTTTTTCATCTTTTTCTATAAAAATAAGAAATAATTTGCGTTTTTATCGCAATTTATAAAAAAGTCAATCGTATCGCGGTAAAAACAAAAAACACGGACACATCGCAAAATGCCTCTGAATCAATCCAAAAAGAGAAAAGTTTATCTTCCATTGCTCATGGATATCACAGACAAAAAAGTACTGCTCATCGGAGCAGGGAAAGCGTGTGCTGAAAAACTTCGAACGCTTTCGCAGCTTTCGATTCCGGTGACAGTAATTGCTCCCCATATTGACCAAGCGTTTTTAAACAAAGAGTGGATTACCATTGAAAAACGAAGCTACAAAGCGGGCGACTTGAAAGGGTATGATATCGTTTACGTTGGCGTCAATAACCCGGAGCTGGAAGACGAAATTGAAAAGGAAGTTATTCGGGAAAACTGCATTGTCAACTATGTCGACCGCCCGGCCCGCTCGGATTTTATTTCGCCTTCATTAATTCAAAAAGAACATTTTTCAATATTCATTTCAACTTTCGGAGAGGGACCCGGCGCAACCAAAGCGATTCGAAAAACCATTGAAGAAACATTGGATCTGGAAAAGCTTGACGAATTTACCGGGGATTACAAACGCAAGCGAAACCGATAAACGGAGTAAATCTGAAATGACAAAACAAATTCTTTCTCGTAAAACCATTTTCGCCGGACTTCTTGTTGCAATCATGATGCCGCTCCTGGCGCTAACGCCCGAACAAAATACGAAATTCGGCTCCTTTCCTTCGGTCAAGAAAGCCCTTTATTCCATTCAAAATGAAAAAACGTTTTATTGCGGTTGCGAGTTTCATGACGGAAAAGTAAACCTGGATTCGTGCGGATATAAAGTGAGGAAAAGCGAAACCAGAGCCGCAAGAATCGAAGCGGAACATGTCGTGCCCGCTTCAAAAATGTGCGGTCAAACAACAGCCTGGACGCAAGGGCACCCCGATTGTATTACCGGGAAGGGGCAACGCTATAAAGGGCGTCAATGCGCAGAAAAAGTAATCCCGGTATGCGACCGCGCATTAAATGATTTAAGAAACTTGCGGCCCGCGATAGGCGAAATCAACGGCGACCGGTCCGATTTGGACTTCGGCGAAATACCGGGTGAAGTACGTAAATACGGGACATGCGATTTTGAGACTGCAGAAAAAATCGCCGAACCCGCAGATTCCATACGCGGCGATATCGCCAGGATTTATTTATTTATGAATATTACCTACCCGGAACTACAGTTCTTAAATGAAGTTGAAGCGGGCATGTTTCGGCAATGGAGCCAGGACGACCCGGTATCTCCGGAAGAATGCAAGCGAAATGAAGAAGTGGCAAAACTGCAGGGGTCGCCCAACACGATTGTCGCCGAATTATGCGCCAAATAATCGCTTTTTTCGCTTCTCTTTTTTATGAAGAAAAACCTTCTTTTTGCCGGGCATAGCCAAACGCCGCATTGACAAAAGCCTCGGCCCACCAGGGCGCCGCGAGAGTGTGAAGGTGAACGTAAGAAGCGAGAATATTTTTATAAAGCCAGCCGTCTTTTCCCTGGGCGATTCCCTCTCCTCTTTCAAGCCGGTATACCAGACTTTCCGGATTTGAAAAATCTTCGAGACGGCTATAATGAAACTCATGAGCGCGGGTCTCGGTATTCGCGCGAAACTTCCAGAGAGTATCCCGGTTCGGCGCTTCAGGGATTATAAATTTTGCATAACCTCGTCCGATCGGCTTTTTCGTCATTTGCACTCCGGCGTCAAGCGCGCCCGTCATGGCATAGCGCTGCGAGTCCCAAGTCAAATCCCGGGCCAGATACATCATACCGCCGCACTCCGCATAAATGGGCATTCCTTTTTCGGCGTTATCCGCAATTTGTTTTGCCATCCTCCTGTTTTCGCTTAACTGAGCGGCACACCTCTCCGGGAAGCCGCCCCCCAAATAAATGGCGTCGGTTTCCGGCAGCTCTGTGTCGTGGAGGGGGCTAAAAGCGATAAGCCGGGCCCCTAATCTTTGCAGGGATTCCAGGTTTTCCCGGTAGTAAAAATGGAAAGCTTCGTCAAGAGCGTAGGCGATTCGGCATTCAGTTTTTTTTTCGGAAAATGTTTCGCCCGTCTCTTCTGGCGCCTGCAGGAAATCCGTTAGCGGCAACATTTCGGCTTTTTGCGCAATTTCCAGAATTTGGCGCCAGTCCACATCGTTTTCCGTCATGGCTACCATTTTTTGTATGATTACCGCTTCGGCTTCTTGAAGGGCTCCGGGAACCGGGGGAGCAAGCCCTAAATATTTTTGTTCAACCGGGCTCTCTCTCCGGGGTATGCAACCCAAAACAGGTATTTGACAATACTCCCGGACTGCCGAAGTCAGTTTTTTGCGGTGCCTTTCGCCGCCTACTTTGTTTAAAATCACGCCGCAAATGTTTACGCTTGAATCAAATTGGCGAAACCCGTTAATTAAGGCTGCTACGCTTCTGCCCATTTTTTGAACATTTACGACAAGCAACACCGGAACGTTTAACTTTTTAGCCAATTCCGCATTTGAATAACGCCCGGCTTCGTCAACGGAGTCGTAAAAACCGTGGTTCGCCTCAATAATTGACAAATCGGCGCCGTATGCATAACGTCTAAATTGCGAAACGATTTGATCTTCAAAAAACCATGGGTCGAGATTGATTGCGGCCCGGCCCGTTGCCGCCGACAGCCATAGAGGATCGATATAGTCGGGACCCTTTTTAAACCCCCTTACGCTATACTTGTTTTTCGTATATATTGCGGATAACGCTACAGAAACCAGGGTTTTACCCGATTCGCCGTTAGGCGCGGCTATCATAATCCGCGGATAATTATCAAATCTTTTCATTTATAATTTTTTAGCCCTTATATAATATTATATCAATCTACGTTTTATAGTTTACAAAGTATCATCGAATTGAAATACTATACAAAAAAGAAAATATTGTCAGTACAGGAGAATTTAATGCCCAGTTTGAAAACAAAAAAAGATATCAGTGAATATCTACGTGCGCATGATATTTCACCGACCGCACAACGTGTAGAAATGGCTCACCTGCTTTTGAAAAAAAATCAGCACCTGAGCGCAGAGGACATCTATTCCAAAGTGAATGATGATTTTGCAAAAGCCTCGCGAGCCACGATTTACAACAACCTAAACCTGTTTGTGGAGTCAGGGATTCTGAAAAAGCTAAACATCAATTCGAGTTTGGCAATTTACGATACGAATAACGGACCTCACTACCATGTCTTAAACGAAGAGAGCGGCGAAGTTTACGATCTCGAAGTTGACGACAAACTTTGCTTAAAGCTGAATGAAGCTGCCGCCGAACTTGTGAAAAAAGTAAAAGGCAAAGGCTTTGCTATCGAAGATATTCGAATCAGCTTTAACAAAGAAAAAGCCAAATAGCGAAACCCTTAGAGGTCGTCGCCATTCAGGCTATCCAATAAGCCCTCGGTATCGGTTCGGGTTTTTTCGTCTTCGTGACCGGCGCTTTGATCTTCGTTATCTGCGCCGTCCGCTTCCAGAGTCTTTCCGCCTAAGCGCAAAGCCTCTTCAAGAGAGACGTCCGAGCCTGCCGGGGGTAATACAAAGTTTTCATCTTCTAAAAGCGCGATTACTTTTCTGATATTTTCATATTGGGGATCGTTCGGAGATTCCGCCAGAAACTGTTTCCAGTATTGAACCGTCAAAGCTTTGTCGCGTTTAAAAACCAAATATACATACCCTTTTTGGTATAACGCTGGCTTCAATGAAGGGTTTAAGGTGTACGCCTTACCAAACGAATCAATCGCCTGGTCGGCTTGCTCCATCTCAATGTAAACCTGACCAATCCGGAAATATTCCTTATCGGGAGTGGCAGAAACTTTTTTTGCCGCTTCGTAATAACGCAAAGCTTCCTGGTAATCTCCCAAGGTTAACGCAATGTCGCCAAGGTACGAATACGCCTTTGGGTGATTCGGGTTGCTTTGAATGACCGCAAGCAACTCTTTCTTGGCAGCGCCATATTGCTTTTGATAAAAATATTTTTCGGCGGCTTGAAATTGATCGCCCGAACCGCCCATCTCTTGCGCCGAAACAACCGGAGCAAAGAACGATGACAGCGTCATTACTCCAACCGCAAAGACAGAATACAATAAAGATCTCATCAACATATTATCGGCAAAATCCCGAATTTCAAAAGCTCTTTTCACAGCCCGTTCCTTTTATCGCATGAATTATCTTGTATATAAATTACCGACAATAACGGAAAAAACGATAAAAATTGCAATTTCTTTCTCTTTTGGTCTTTGGTCCGCCGGGGGATCGTAGCAATAAATTTGATTTACAGCATACATGTAGAACAAAAGATATGAATTAATTAAACTGATTATAAACACAAACACTCAGTACTAGACAAAAGAATTTCGGGAGGCTTTATGAATAAAAAAATTACCACCGCCATACTGGTTATAATAACGCTGCAATTTTACTGCTCTAACAACAGTGAAAATATCGAAGCAGGCGGTTCCGGCGGAAATGGAAGTGGCAACGGAAGCGGCATGTGTACGACAGACAGCGGCACCGGAAATGTCACCTGCCCGGCGGATCAATTTGAATCAAATGATACCTTGCTGCACCGTTCGACCCTGCTGCTGGGAACGGAATATAACTTGACGATTGACTGGTGGGCTGATGCGGATTATTTTCGTTATGATCTGGCTCCGGCCGATGAAGAGTGCGTTTTTACGTTGAATAGTTTAACTTCCGGCCTGGCCCTGAACTTAAGCAGCGATCATGTATACGAAGCCCCCATACAAGGGAGCAGCAGAGTTTACACTTTTAACACGGCAGGCGCACAGACTACCTTTCTTTTTTATATCTCATCGAACGGCGGTTCGGGAACAACATCCGTTGGCGAATACAGCCTGTCGTTGAATTGCGTTGAAATTTTACCTGATACAAATGAACCAAACAATAGCCTGGCAGCCTTTGCTTCCGTACCGCTGCCTGCGGATTTTGCGGGTACCATTGATGTCGTTGGCGATGTCGATGTGTACGAATTCACGGCGGGCGCGTCCGATACGATATGCCGCGTCATTGCTACGGATGAAAGCGTAAATTTCACGCTTACCTTTCTATATTACCCCGACTCAACAACGACGGCTAACTCGGTATTTAACAGTACCTATTCAACGAATTCAGCAACATATGATGCAACGGTGACGGGCGGCCAGAGCTTTGCTCTTGAAGTCACCGACCGTTGGAATGGGAGTACCGGCAATTATCAATTGTGGGTAGAGTGCGCGCCAACGGTTAACGATCTGACGCGATAAACAACCGGCGGCGTTTGGCGCCTTTTCCGGAGGGTTTGAAAAGATCCGGGCAGGCGCCAGGCTCATGGAGCTAAGCGCCGGCAAAGGACAAAAACCAAAACGCAAAGGAGACGGCTATGAACCCGCAAAACAACACCGCATTTTTAAACGGTAGAGTTCAAGTCAAAACCGGTGACATCACCAGAGAAGAAAGCGACGCTATTGTAAATGCCGCCAACTCATCGCTGATGGGGGGCGGTGGCGTCGACGGGGCGATTCACCGCGCCGGCGGGCCGGCCATCCTGGAAGAGTGCAAAGCCATACGAAAGAGCGATTTTCCGGGTGGTCTGCCCGACGGCGAAGCTGTCATCACCGGCGGAGGGAACCTGAAAGCGAAACATGTCATTCACACCGTAGGTCCCGTCTGGCGCGGGGGGGCTTCTCAGGAAGAAGAAAAGTTAGCCAATTGCTACCGGAACTCTTTACAACTTGCGGCAGAGCACAATCTTGCTACTTTAACTTTCCCGGCGATTTCGACCGGCGTTTTCGGTTACCCCCCGCAGAAGGCCGCATTCGTTTCTTCCGGCGTTGTCCGGGATTTTTTACAAAAATCGGAATTGCCGTATCAGGTAACATTTATCTTTTTTAGCTTGGCCGATATGGACACCTTTTTAGAAAATTGTTCTTTCTAACCCTTTTTCGACGCTGCCCTGGGTTTTACTTTACATACCCGGCGCAAACCATTCGCTGACGAAAGAGCAAAAAGGTGAAAAAAGAATGAGCGCAAACTGGCTGGATCGACTGGAAAGAAAAATCGGATGGTTCTCGTTACCGAACCTCGCCCTCTATATTATTGCGCTCCAGATTTTCGGGTTGCTTTTGAGCTATTTAAACCCTGCGGCTATGCACAAGCTGGTTTTAATTCCGCATCTGGTCGCCCAGGGCGAATACTGGCGCCTGATCACTTTTATGGCTATCCCGCTTAGCAACTCTTTCTTTTTTCTTATCTTTCTTTACTTTGTCTATTTCATTGTCACATCGCTGGAAAGCCACTGGGGCGAATTTAAAACTACCTTTTACCTGTTTATCGCCATCATAAGCACCATCCTGTTTTCGTTTGGCTTTGATTACCCTGTTTCTTCTTTCGTTATGATTGAAACTTCTCTCTTTCTGGCTGTCGCCACTTTGTTCCCCGAATATGAAATTCTTTTATTTTTTATCCTGCCCATTAAAATGAAATGGATGGCCGTTTTCTCGGCCGCCATGATTTTTCTTCAATTTATTGGCGCCGATACAATTGGCAAATTGTACATATTGACAGTTTTTCTAAACTATTTTATTTTTTTCGGCCCGGACTTTTTCAACATGATAAAAAGCGCAATCCGGCGGAAAAATTATCGAAATAAAATGCGCGATTAAGTATTACTACGCTTTAAAACGAAGTCAAAATTATTTTTTTTCTTTCAGCCACCCCGGAAATAAATATACTGGCCTGCCATATGGAAAATTTTGTACCTGATTATATATTGGAAAACAGGTCCAAAGGGAAAAACTCGGGGAAGCTGGACGCGGCTACCCTTTTTATGGATATCGCCGGGTTTACCGCCATTACAGAAAAGCTCATGGAAATGGGCAATGCCGGTGTGGAACAAATCAGCCACTTTATTAACCGGGTCTACGAGCCTATCATTGAAGAGATTTACCGCCAAAACGGATTTATCGCCGCATTTGCCGGAGACGCTTTTACCGCCATCTTTCCGCAAGACCCGCGTTCTGCGCTCATTGCCGCGGCAAAAATTGGCGATATTCTGAAAAAAAGCGCAAAAAAAAATCAATACAACTTTGAACTCGATGCGAGAACCACGCTTTCGTATGGTTCCATTGAATGGGGTATTGTCGGCAAGAAACAACTGGCCTGTTATTTTCGCGGTTTTCCGATCGATCACGCCGCCCGGATGCAACTCTATTGCCAGCCCGGCCAGATCATTGCGGGCGATAAGTATACGAACAAAGTGAAAACCGGGCTGACATTAAAGCGGATCGATGACGGAATAAATTTAATTGAAAAGGTATCCGCTTCAGGGTACAAAATTCCGACAGTCAATTACATTCAATTGACCTACCCCCAAATCACCCCCGACTTCATTGATTCTAACCTTATCGAATCTTTCCAAATGAAAAGACAAATCCGTGCAGAGTTTCGCCATGCCGTGAGCGTTTTCGTACACTTTGATTATTCTGAAAAACACAACGATCTCGATTCGTTTGCAACCCAGGTATTTGACCTTGTTACGTCGTATGGCGGTTACTTTAACGGTTTCGATTTTACCGACAAAGGCAACACCTTTTCCGTACTCTTCGGACTTCCCCTGGCGCATGAAGACGATTTAAAGCGCGCCGTACGATTTTCATACGACTTAAAGCAAAACGCAGCCGAGGGCGTAAAATTAAGCGTTGGCATCGCCGAGGGGAATGTTTATGCCGGCCTGATCGGATCGCCTATCCGGGCCGCTTATACGGCTATTGGCGATAGCGTAAATTTAGCCGCCCGCATCATGATCTCGGCCACCAATGAAATTTTAATGGAAGATAATCGCACTGCCCTGCTCAAGGACCAATTTATGCTGCAGTCCGTGCCGGAACAAGTCGCCTTTAAGGGCAAAGAAAAACCGGTTGCGTTGGTCCGTATTGCCGGGGAAAACACGGGCAATGCGGCTCCGCCCCCAACGGCCCCGGCAACCTCAAAGAAAAAAAGCGCGCAAAAGAAAAAATTTATCGGAGACGACAAAGCGTTGCAACAGGTGGAAGAACGCCTGACTCAACTTGCGGGGGGAAAAAGCGGCGGAATCATTGGCGTCTACGGCCCCAAAGGCGCCGGAAAATCCTATTTTGTAAACCGGGCTTTGGATACCCTGCCTAAAAATATCCGGGATAACATTTCACAATGTTACATGAAAACGGATTCGGTTTTAAAGAAAAGCTTGAACCCTGTGAACTTTTTTCTTCGCAACTTTTTTATTCTAGATGAGTTTGACCGGATACAGTCATTCCAAACCCATTTTAATCAAACCCTGGAAGACGCCAGGAAAAATGCCCAAAAAAATAAAAACCGTGTTACCGGAGAAAATGAAATCAATGACACGCTTGCGCAACTGGAACAAAGAATGTCATTTATTGCCGCCCAGCTCGGCATCTATTGGGCCGATTCCGCTTACGACAAAATGGACGCGCAGGCCAGATCGGACAATATTACTCTTGCGCTGGTCGATTTTTTTAAAACGCTAAGCATCGAAAAACCGTTGGTTATCATCCTGGAAGACGCTCATGACCTTGACGAAGACTCGTGGTTGGTTTTTCGGGCCATTGCTTCCGACGTTGAAAAATTCCCCATTGCGTTTATTTACACGTACCGGAACCAGACCGCCGGTTCAAAGAAACAATTGTTTGATCGAAACTTTAGTCAAAACAAGGAAAGCCCGCAAATCAGCAACCTCAGCATTACCCTCAGCGATCTGAATCCGGCGCAAACAGCGGCGCAAATTGAAGATCTATTGCAAGCCAAACCCGATGATTCTCTAACGGAATTTGTTTTTTCCAAATCGGCGGGCAATCCGTTATACACAGAAGAAATTATTTTATATCTCAAAGGCGCCCGGTTTTTAAACGAAAAATCGGGGCATGTTTCGCTGGTACGAAAACCGGACAAACTGCCGCAAGGCATACACTCGCTCATGATCTCGCGTCTTGATCGCCTGTCTCCCGAATTGCGCAGCGCCGTGCAAACGGCTTCTATCCTGGGCGGCTCAATCCACCTTGAAATATTCAGGTTGGTACTGGATTCGGCGGATTTTGAGCAGCTCCTGGAAGAAGGGGTCTCCGAAAAAATATGGCGCCCCGCCGCCGACGGAGAATATCTTTTTGAAAACGATATGATGCGGCAAGCCGCTTATGAAATGCAACTGCAAGACGATCGAAAAAAAATACACCTGAAAATAGTGGACATCCTTGAAGAAGTGTACGGGGAAAATCCGGTTTATTTTGCCGATATGGCGTTTCACTATAAAAAAGCGGAACACCACAAAGCTTTTGAGTACTACCAAAAAGCCGCCGAATTTACCAAAGCCAATTACAAAAACGCCAAAGCGTTGGAATTTTACGACGAACTTCTCGCTTTTGAACCCGAGCCCGAAAAAGAGCTGAAAATCATCTACGAAAAGGCGGGCGTATTGGAAACCATGGGACAATGGGAAGAAGCGTTAAACATTCTCCACCTGGCTTTGGAAAAAGTGCAATCCGAAGAGCATCCGGTATTAATGGAACGACTCGAAGTAAAAAGCGGGGAAATTTATCAAAAACAAGGGCACCATGACAAGGCGCATCGTTTGCTGGAAGATGCCGTTGAAAAACTGTCTACCAGAGTTCGAAACGAAGAAGAAGAGCGCGTTTTAGGAGACGCCTACCAATGGTTAGGGCGCACCCTCTGGAGTATGGGGGCCTACAATGACTCTCTACTCACTTATGAAAAATCTTTATTGCATTATAAAAAAAGCGAATCACGCCGCGGCGAAGCCTTGTCTTTGTATTATATCGGTGTAACGCAACGCGACAAAGGCAATTATAAAAAAGCGATGGAGTATTACCGCAGTTCGCTCAAGATTTTTGAAGAATTAAACGACAAACGGTATGAGACCTACCCGTTGTATGACATTGCCCTTCTCTACCAATACCGCGGAGACATGGAAAAATCAAAATCGGTCTTTGAGAGGGTATTGGCCATTTATGAAGAAATCGGTTACAGCTCGGGACTAAGCGCCGCGTTATTAAATTTAGGGGTTATTGACGCAAAAAACGGCCTGCTCAAAAAGGCGTTAAGCCGTTATGAGAAAGCCCTTGACATTGCCCGCAAACTCAATGAACGGCTGGCTATCGCTTATACGCTAAATGCCATTGGCGTTGTCTATTACCTGATGGACGAACTTGATGCAAGTTTGGAAAGTTTTAAAGAAGCGCTGAAATTAATGGTTGAAATTAGAGCGCGAGGGTATTACGGGTATACTTTATCATATCTTAGCTGCTTGTACGCTAAAATGGGCAAAGCGCCCATGGCCTTGAAAGCGGCAATGAAACATTTTCAAAACATCAGAAGTACCGGCTCAGACGTTGAACATGGAAGAAGCTATCTGGGCGTCGCTCTGGCCTTAACTCGCGTTCACAAAGATCAACTTACCCCGAGGGGGGCATACCGCTTAAATAAAATTGCGGAAATGACAGAGAAAAGCCCTACGCCGGAAGGCATGTTCCAGGCGGCGGTTGAAACGGCCCATAACGCCGATTACATCGGGACCTTGCTGCCATCTTTGCGTTTTTGGGGCATATATAACTTTAAAAAAGGCCGGCAATCAAAAGCCGGCAAAGCGTTTCAACAAGCGCTCAAACTTGCCCGAAAAAAAGGAATCGTTCGCGAAGAAAAGCGTCTATTGAAGTTCATGGAAAGTCAAAAAAAAACCCCATCGCATACGGCTTAAGAAACAGGCTGGTTTCAATTCATTACAAATAGTTAATAAATACGGGAAAATCAAGAAACCTGCTTTCGCCTGCCCTGGTGCGGGCAGGTGAAAGCAGGCGTTAGGATCGTTGGCTTAATCATTCAAGCAACGATAAGAAAAGAATTACCGGACAAGCATAAACGCAAAGCCCATGATAATCGTCGGGACAAAAGCGGCAGCAGCCAGTCCGGCCGGTGAAACGCCATTTTCAAAATAGTGATTCAAGATACTGCGTCCGGCAGGGTTTGGCGCATTTGCGATTACAGTTAAACCGCCCCCGGTCACAGCGCCCGCTACCACGGCATATTTAAGCGCTTCCGAAAAGTTCGGAACCAATGTACTGAGGTAGGTGATGGCTGCGTTATCGTTAAAAGCGGTCAGTATAGTCGCGCCAATCATCAACGGAACCTCGCCCAACGAGCCGAGAACCGGGCCAATCCACCAAGCCTGCAAGCCTCCGTGAATCACAAGACCCGCAAGGAAAAACCCGACCAATAGAGCCGGCTTAAGGTTAATTCTGTTTTGATGGTGTTTGGTCGCTTCGGCAAAGCCAAGAAAGAAAAGAAAACCGCCAATGAATAGCGCCGGGTAGTGCGCATTCAGGACAGTCCAGATAATAAACACAACATGCATAACGGTAATCCAGGCCGGGATCGGCTCGGGTCGATCTTCCCAATGAGTGGTAGTCGATGTTTCCGTATTGACAACAATAGGGTCAAGTTTGGCAAATTCTTTCTTAAATAAAATCATGTAGAGAATATTAGAAAGCACAATTCCTGTGGCCGCTTTCCAACCAAAGTTCATGGCCATAAACCCGAAACTCCAATCCCATTTACCGGCAACCATCAAGACGGGAGGCGCGGCAAAATGCGAAAGGGTGCCGCCAACCGATACGTTCACAAACAACAAACCGATCGTTGCATACGCAAACTTGGGAGAAGGTTTGCAGTCATAAAATTGTTTTGCCAGCAACATTGCCGAAATCGTCATCGCAGCGGGCTCTGTAATAAATGAACCCAGCAAAGGACCAACCGTTAAAATCGTAAACCACCAAGCGGCATGATTGCTTCTGCCAATTTTTGCCAGAACAGCCAAAGAGTTTTCAGCAAGGCGAATAATCGGGCGCGTAGCCGATAGAGTCATGATCACAACAACAAACATGGGTTCGGTAAAATTAACCCGGTGACTGATGTAATCAACGATGGAATGATAATCGTAATAATAGATCGTCACGCCGCATAAAACAAGAACCCAGATTCCGAAAATCGCCTCGACTTCCCCCAGAAAGTGGGAAATCTCAGCGCCAAAGTGAACTTCTTCTTCAACGTCGCCCAGATACTCAGGCTTCATTGTCGGATCTTCTTTTGCAAGCCGTTCTCGGTGCGCGTGTTCCAGTTTGTGAGCTAACGCCGTAAACTTTGTCGCAACAAATGTATGCATAATTGCCAGTAGAAAAACCAGGGTAGCCGCCAGGTTAAAAGGCTCTTCGGTTATCCGGTGCAACAATTTTTCGCCTAAACTTTGCATTTCATCGTCATGATACGAATCTAACGAACGGGGAATTTTCGCTTCAGAGACGCCGTGGCCGCCGTGGCCGCCATGACCTTCAGGTGCGCTGGCCGCTGCGAGAAGCATTGGCGTCCCGATTAGCATATAAAACAACAATAGTAAAGATAGTTTTTTTCTCATACTCTCTCCTCCATGGAACTTCTCCGGGAATCATTTTTTCCACTGTTTGCTGCGTACAGCAAATATTTTAGTCATGAGAGCGCGGCGAAAGCCGATAAATCCAATATGCGGAAACTGACTGTATTGCTACTGGTTCTCATTGCCAGCCAATGCGATCGAACTTTGCCGGGCTTTGCTTTTGCCGCCATTGATGATCGTGAAATGACTGCGTTACAGAAAAGATGGTACCAACCTGGCCGCTTTGTTCGCCACGGGGGCCCGCAACTTTTTGAAGAGAAGCAGGCCATTTGGGTCAGTTACAAACCCGCCAAAATAAACTACAAGCGCGCTTATGCCATTTCACTTTCTAAAAAAAGCCTTGGGTGGATTGAAATTGACTTGAAAAACATGATGCTTAGCCCGGACTCCGATTTTTTAGTCAACAACTTTGGTCATCTTGAAAAAGGAAAATATTTGCTGCGCGTGGCCTTTGACAATGAAATTCTCGATTCTATTCTTTTTGAGATCATCAATGAAAGCGACCAAATGAAAGATTACATTGATTATGACGCTCCTCTTTCCGTCGTATTGGATGACACCCAGGATGATATCCGCCTTTACTCTCGATAAAAACCGCCCCCCTTTGTCTATTTGGCAATTGTAAATCTTCGCTTTTTTTGCCCGGAAAAGCGGTACATTTGAAAAATCCGCGATTACTCGCCCGGAATAGACGCAAAACGAAAAAGTCCGGGGGATTCGCCGATTACCAGTAGCATGTATCAAACCGGACAACAAAACAATCTTGTCATCTGTAAAATGTCAAAACTGCCGAAAGAAGATAAACCGCGCGAAAAGTTAAAACGGCGGGGCGTGCGTTTTTTAACCGATATTGAACTCATTGCTATTTTGCTGGGCGCCGGAAACAAAAAGTTTGATGTCTTTTCTCTGGCGAAAAAAATAAGCCAAATCGTCGATGTTACATCTTTATCGCGCATGGAAAATTTATACAAAGAATTAATGAAAATCCACGGAATCGGCCCCGCCAAAGCCTCGGCCGTTTGCTCGGCGCTGGAATTTGCCCGGAGACAGTATAAACCATCAACGAAGAAAATTAAAAAACCGAAAGATCTGTTTCATTGGTTGCGCAGTTACGGAGAAAAAAAGCAAGAGCATTTTATCGTGTTTTCCTTAAACGGAGCAAACGAAGTTATTTCACGGCGAGTTGTCACGGTCGGCTTACTCAACAGCACTCAAATTCACCCGCGCGAAGTGTTTGCCGACGCTATTGCCGAAAGAGCGGCTTCTTTGATCCTCGCGCACAACCACCCTTCCGGAATCATCACTCCTTCGCGCGAAGATATTCACTTGACCGACAAAATGCGCCGGGCCGGCAACCTGCTGGGGATTCCGATCCTGGATCATATCATTTTTTCGCATAACCGGTTTGTCAGTATGCTCGACCAGGGGTTATTCATTGAAAATGAAATGGCAAAGAGCGGCGCAGTCCGCGATTTAACCGGTTGACAGGATGAAAAAAAAAAAGCCCCTGCCCTGATGAAACAGAAGGCCTTGCGCCAACTGACCTTTGCCTTTGCTCTTTTCGACCTCTTTTTCATCAGGCCGCTTGCAGCCGCTTCCCCTGCGGAATCGCTTGAAATAACCCCCCGGGAAGTCCGGGAGTATGTTTTAGAGGCCGGGGGCGTTCAACAGTTTCAACTGAAAATCAGCGCGCTGGAAAAAAATGCCCCCTCATATGTAACGCTTCGCTTTCAAAGTGATTTTCAAAAAGAGTCGACGGCAAAAAGATCCGCCAAAAACGCGCAACTCCCCGCCAAAGGCGCGCAACCCAATGTTGAATTTTTCACCAACCACATCAAATGGATAGAAACAAAGAACGGTCTGGTTTGCGCAGGGATCAACGGGAAACCTTTGCGAATTGATCTTTCTAAAGAGAAAGCGACTGTCACTGTATTTTATCGTTTTTCCGATGATTTTATTGGTCTGGCAAAAAAAAGAGAAACCGCGCCTGGTACCAAAAATACTCTTCTCAAAGGCGTATTTCAAATTTCCGACGCAAAACATAGAGTATTAAAAGAAATACCCGGCGAGTTTTATCCGCCGCCCGGGGTCAATGAATTGTTCGCTACGCTTCAAGATTATGCAAAAGAAACAGGGTTGGGCTTGGCCATTTTTCTGGCGCTTTTGTTTGCCATTTTCATGTTCAAACGAAACCGCCAAAAAGAAGGCGAACCGGCCGCCGCCACACGCGCCCGGTTTTCCACTTTGCTGGAACCCGGCGTTCAAATGAAAGTCATGGAATATAAAAACCCTTTCGGCCGGCGTCTTACCGGGCTTGGCAACGGGGTGCGTTTAAAGTACGACGGCACCGAGATTAAAGTGCATTATTCCGGGAAAACGGAAAAGCATAGCCCCAAAGAGTATGAAAAACCCAGGATTCCCATCAACGAACATTGGGTGCTTGGCCTTGAAGTGCAAACCCTTGCCGATGAAGAACAGGCGGTAAAACGGGTTCGCGTTTTGCTCATTCCCTCTAATCAATAGAGCCCTTATCGGGCAATTCGCTCAGTGTGCTGAACTCCATGATCTTTTCCACTTCGCTAATGTGTTTTTGAATAAAGCTGCGGGCGTTGCCGTTACCGGCTTCAATTACAATGATCGCCGTGCCCGTCTCTCTTGCTTTTCTGGTGGCCTTCGACCAGGCCTCCATCATTTTGTCTTCCTCTTCCGGAAAATTGACATCGCTTCGATATGCGTTCAATGACATAATCCGGGCGGTATCGTAACTCCCGGACTGCTCTTGCAGGGTATCGAGAAAGTAGTGGATTCCCCGGCGGCGAAGTTCCAAGAACAGATTTCTCAGGCTCACCACATCGTTCATAAACAAGGAACCTTCAATGCTGCTGACCCCGGTAATAACATTGGTCTCAGGCAACAGTTGATCAAGATAGAGGCCTAACTCATGAGAGTCTCTGGCTGAGGCAATTTCCAGAACTTTTACCTGCTGATCGGAAGCCGTTTGAACCGATTCGAGCCTGATTGCAATCCAAATCTCCTGGCCATAACTATCTATTTTTTCAATCAAGCTTCCCGTTTCAGGAGATCCCGGCTTAACGCCGTAGGTAAGATTTACCCCCAATGTCTGCCAATCAATCAACTCATTTACGGTAGTCAGACCTTGCACATACAATGCAATTTGAGGTTTTTTTCTTTCGTGAACGGGCCAAAGAATACGGGCATTGCGAACATATATTTTTAAAAACAAAAAACCGGCGTTTGCCTGGTCTTTGACTTCCATGGGCAATAGTTTGTATAAATACAAGCCGGACTTTTTCTCAAGCCGGTAGTTTTCTTCTTTTACTAAAATCTTGTTTTCAAAGAGATAACTCAATACCCGGTTTCGCGTTTCGGCGCTATAGTCGCCTTCGCAGGCGATTGAGATCATTTGATAGCCCGAGTAGTTGAGCAGTTCATAGGCGCAACCTTCTTCGTCCGGCCAGAAGTAGGTCATTTGAGTCGCAAGCCGGTTCCAATCACGGTCAGGGGGAACCGGCGAATACCCGGGCAATGATAAAAACACGCCTGCAACCGGGATAAAAAACAAAACAAAGAGCAGTTTTGTCCATGTTTTAGGCAAAGATAAATGAAAACTTTTTTTACTCATACGCCGGTCAACCTGTTTTAATTGTTTTTCTGATATCCTTTCCAGACTTTTTTGCCTGAAGATGACTCTTCATCTTCTTGCTTTTTTTTCCGTTTCGAGTCTTTTAAAATCGTCGGTTCTTCTTTGGCGGATTTACCGCCCTTATTTTCAGGCTCGACAATTTGAAATTCCGGACCGGCGTCTTTTTCCGGCGTCTCGGGTTCGCCGCTTTTGACCTCATTTTCCGGAGTTTCAACATCTTGTTTTTCCGTCTCTTCCGGGCCGGCTTCTTTTTTATCCCGCTCCAGGTCAATGGGCTCCGGGTTTTTAATTTCAAAAGTTTTTACGCCAGGGTCGTTTGCCGGGTCGCGGTCAACAAACTTTACCGACAATAATGCGTTTTCAAAGATAACTTTATTTTGCTCATACAAAGGCGACGGGGCAAAGCAGGTTAAAACGATATATTGATTTTCCTTTTTATAGATCAGGGTTTTTTCAGTATACTCTTTGCCTTTTAAATTTAATCTCCATTCGACAATGACGCCTTCTATCTTATCATCGACAATTTTTTCCTGGACCATATAAATGGTGGAAAAGCGCCCCGACAGACGCGCCGCGCGCTTGTTTAATACATAGCGAACCGAATAGTTGGTAGCCGCCGAAAAGCTTTTTAACGTTATAACAGCTTCGCCGCGAAAAACCTGAAACAAAACCCCGTTTGATTTAATCTCGTAATCTTTTTCCCATTCGGGCGGGACATCCAGAGAAAACCCCGGTTTATTTTCTTCGGCGCGCCAAACAACCGTATCGGCCCATAACGCGTGACGAACCGGCAATACCGGCAGAGCCAGAAATAAGAATAAACCGGCCAGCGCCAAGCCGCACTTGTTCCCTTGTATGTGTTTGAAAAACATCCTTATATTATTTTCGGCCAAAAAGGGGTAAAAAAAAAACTTTTCATTGCCGTTTCGGGGGATTTGCTGGCTACATCTTTAAAAAAGATGACTATTCGTTCAATACCGCTCGCTAGCGCCTGCTAAAGCTTGCCAATACTTTTATGAATGAAAATGAAAACGATCAAAGCAATTTGGCCAGGCAAGCTCTTGAGCGGGCTGAGGCCGGAGAACGCATTGAAGAAAAAGAGGCCCTGGCATTATGGCGTTTTGGCGGAATTCACGAAATGGGGCGCGTCGCACACCTGCTCCGCCGGCAAAAAACCGACCCCGGCAAGGTCAGCTATACGGTTTTTCAAATCATTAATTATACCGACATTTGCAATATTGACTGTACCTTTTGCTCCTTTCAACACAAACCGGACTCGGGCCAAGGCTATGTTTTAACGGCCGAACAAATTCTCGATAAGGCAAAAAGCGCGCGCGAAAAAGATTGCCGCCAGTTATTTATCCAGGGCGGCGTAAACCCCGGCATCTCTTTTGATTACTATCTCGATATTCTGCAACGCTTAAAAGAATACGACCCAAGCTTGCATATCCGCGGGTTTTCCCCTGTGGAGGTTTTAGCCATGAGCCGCCAAACGGGCAAGAGTTTGTCCGGCGTTTTGCTTGAACTAAAAGACGCCGGCCTGGATAGTTTTCCGGGGGCCGGCGCGGAAATTTTAACCCAAAGAATGAGAAATGAGCTAAGCCAAAAAAAGGCTATGCCGATTGAGTGGTTTGAAGCGATGAAGGAGGCATTTTTAACCGGGATGAAGGGCTCGGCAAATATTGTCTGGGGCAGCGTTGAAACGGACCGGGAAATCATCGCCCACCTTGCTTTGGTCAGGCAGCTTCAAGACGAAACCGGGGGCCTGCTCTCTTTCGTACCCTGGACTTTTCAACGGCAAACCAAAAGGTTTAAAGTGCGGCATGTGCCTGCGCATGAATACCTGCGCATGCTGGCTCTTTGCCGCATTTTTCTGGACAATGTTCCCAATATTGAAGTTTCGCTTTTGGCAAAGGGAACCGATGTCGGCGAGATCGCTCTTTTTTACGGGGCAAACGATATTAACTCGCCGGTTCTCGAAGAAAATGTTTTACGCTCGTACGGATTAAATTCGGAAAAAGAGTGTATCGATTTTATCACCCGGGCCGGTTTTGAACCGGTGCGCCGAAACTTTCTTTTTGAAATGGATAAAAAATCCTAGAATATTTAACATCATTTTAAAAAATTTCGATAAAGTATTGACGTATTGAGACTTATTATTTAGCTTTGAATCATTATAGGATACCAATTGGAGGATGAAAATGAAAAATGTAAGAATCATATTTACTATTCTTGTTTCTATTTTATTTGCCGGTTCCAGCCTGCATGCAGATGGTAAAAAAACTTTTAATAAAAAGTGCGGCGCTTGCCATACCATCCAAAAAGGCGGATCGTCTATGGGCCCAAACCTGTATCAAATTGCCCAGGAACGAGAAGAAGATTATTTGAAAATCTATATGACCACTCCGGAAGCCGGTAGAAAAAAATACCCGGATATATACAAAGAGTTGGCGAAAAAATATCCGATGAAAATGCCTTCTGTTAAACTTTCGGAAGAAGAGATCAACGAAATTTACGAAGCGTTGAAATAGGGATAGCTTGAAAGAGCCAAACTTAAACAAAAGCCTTGGTGAGGGCTTTAAAAAGGTTATCAGCAGAAAAGGTTTCTTTCGAAATTTTTTCATGCTAAGCGGTTTAACCATTGCATATGGCACATTGCTGGCATATGTCATTAAATATCTGGCGCCTGGAAAAAGATCCTTGCGGGACCGGCTCATCTTCATCGCCCAAGCCGATGAAATCATGCCGGGAGAGACAATTACCTTCTCTACCCCCAACGGAGAAACCTACCTGCTGACCAACCGAATAACCGAAGAAGGGAATAAATTTATCGCCTTCTCAAACCGGTGCCCTCATCTGGGCTGCAAAGTCATCTGGCAAAACGACCAAAATCGATATTATTGCCCGTGCCATACCGGCGTATTTAATGAAAACGGAATTGGCATTGGCGGGCCTCCCGGCCAGGCGGGGCAAAACCTGAAAGATTGCCGTATCGAAGTCAAAGACAACGCGTTATATGCTATTATCCAAACCTGAGTCGCCTGTACGATAGCGTTATGATATCGCGATGCCGAAAAACGTTAGCCGGACGTCAATTGAGATCAAGACGAAGGTAACAAGTAAAATAACAAAAGAGAGCCAAAGGTATGAGTAAAGTAAAAAACTGGTTTATAGAACGACTGCCAATCGATCTGGAACCGCTAAAATCATTTGGCAGCATGCCCGTTCCGGATCACTTGCGCCATTGGTGGTGGGCCCTGGGCGGAACGCCCGCGTATCTCTTTATTGTGCAAATCATTACCGGCGTTTTACTGACGTTTTACTATATTCCCGCCATTGATCATGCGTATGAGAGCGTGAAAAACATCAACGAAAACGTAACATACGGGTGGTACATTCGCAGCCTGCACCATTGGTCGGCTTCTTTTATGATTATTGCCGTGATTCTTCATGTCATGCGCGTATTTTTTACCGGCGCATACCGCAAGCCGCGCGAAATCAACTGGATGATTGGAGTAATGATGCTGGCAATTACGCTCATTCTCGGATTTACCGGGTATTCTTTGATCTTTGAACAACTTTCGTACTGGGGGATTACGGTCGTCGCGAATATTTTAGAAGCTGTTCCCTTTGTCGGCCATATTATTGCCGATTTTTTCCGCGGGGGTACGACAGTTACCCAGATAACGCTTAGCCGGGTTTTTATCTTTCATGTCGCCGTCTTGCCCGCTTTATTAATCATATTCGTATTTGTCCATTTTTTAGTGATGCACGGGCATGGCATTACCTCGTATCAATTTCCGGAAGAAAAGAAAAAACCCAGAAAGACCTTCCCGTTTGTTCCGGACCATCTCGTCAACGAGATCATCATTGCTCTTATTTTAATGCTTTTCATGACTGTTCTGGCAATCGTGTTTCCCGTAGGTCTGGAAGAAAAAGCCAACCCTCTGGTGACGCCCCCGCATATTAAGCCCGAATGGTATTTTTACTTTGCATTTCGTATTTTAAAATTGACTTCTCTTACAATGGCCGTTCTCATCACAGGCGGCTGTTTTTTCATCATGCTGATCTGGCCGTTTATTGACCGGCTGTTTCGGCGAAAAAACCCAAATAGTGAAATCAGCATCTTGTTTGGTATCTTCGGGGTCTCCCTTTTGGTTGGTCTAACCATTTGGGAAGCCTTGGTATTATTTCATAGCCATTAAAATGGCCTAAAAAAAGGAGAAAGGATATGGCAACCAAATCGCCCAAAAGTAGCACAACTAAAACCAGCAAAACTGCGAAAACCCCAAAAGCCCCGAAAGCCCCCAAAACATCGGCTCCGGCGGCAAAATCGGGGGGAAGGTTTACCAATTTCATAGCAGAACTCTCAGACGCTTTCCGGGGAACGAATGAAATGAGCCTGAATGTCAAAAAGGTCGTAGTAGCCTTCATGTCATTGGTCTTTTTTATCTCGCTATTGATTGTAGCCTGGGTTGAAGGCGGGCGCTCGCGAGTGCTTAGCTATGCGGATGCCGTCATCACCAAAGAAAATGCGGATTGCGTTTCCTGCCACGACACCATGACCCCCGGTCTGGTTCAGCAATGGAAAAAAAGCCGGCACTCCCATTCCGGCGTAGGGTGTTTCAGTTGCCACGAAGCGCAAGAAGGCGATGCCGACGCAAAAGAGCACTATGGCGGAACTTTGATTTCTCCTATTGTTTCTCCGAAAGATTGTTCAACCTGCCATTTAAAAGAGTTTGAGCAATTTTCCAAAAGCCATCATGCCCGCGGGGGCACAATCCTGGGAAGCCTGGACAATGTCCTTGCCGAGGTTGTCGAAGGCCATGTTCAATTTGACGCAAACGGACAAAAGACCAAAGAATCGCCGGCGGCAGTATCCGGTTGCAAGCAATGTCATGGGTCTGAAATTAAAATTCTGGAAGACGGTTCACTGGATCCGGACACATGGCCGAATACGGGGATCGGGCGAATTAACCCGGACGGTTCCAAAGGCGCATGTTCTTCATGCCATTTGCGGCATAACTTTTCAATAGCGCAGGCCCGCCAACCCGAAAGCTGCGGCAAATGCCACATGGGCCCGGACCATCCGCATATTGAAATTTACATGGAAAGCAAGCACGGCATCGGTTTTATCGCCAACCGCGCTGAAATCGTCAAAGAAATGGCGGAAAAAGAGTGGGTGCCCGGGGTTCATTATGAGGCCGGTCCGACCTGTTCTACTTGCCATATGGGCGCCACAAAAACGCTGGAAAGTACACATGATGTCGGAGCAAGGATCTCATGGAACCTGCGCCCGGCCATTTCGGAAAAGATCGACTCTTATGCCAAAGCAGGCGAAGACGTAAAACCCTGGGACGAAAGACGCTCTGACATGCAAAACGTTTGTTTAAGCTGCCACGCCCCCGGCTGGATCAACAACTGGTATACGCAGTATGACGATTTTGTCGAACTTTATAATGACAAATTTGCCCGTCCGGCTACCGAGCTTTATAATATGATTCGGGCCCGCGGTTTAATTACGTCCATGATTACCTTTGACGATGAAATAGAATTTACCTATTTCTATTTGTGGCATCACGAAGGCCGCCGCGCCCGCCACGGAGCGTCAATGATGGGTCCGGATTACGCGCAATGGCACGGGCTGTACGAAGTCTCTGAAAATTTCTATCAAAAATTTATTCCGCAGTTAAAAGAAGTGATTGCTCACGGGAAAGCGCAAGGGGGAGCAAGCGCCACGGCGGCGGCCGCTGTCGAAAAGCGCATGAATGAGATTTTAAATTCGCCCATGCACAACTGGTACACCGGAAAAATGAGCGCCGGCGAAAGAAAAGCGCGCGAACAAGCTCGAAAAGAATTTTTAGAGCGTTACAAGAAATAAGTTTCAAACCGCTTTTAGGCGGGTTACGCGCTGGTTGTTATTTTTAATATCAACCAGCGCGTAACGAAAATAACAGCCGCGAATTTCAACGTGAAAACGAACATCCGTTTTTAAATGAACAATTAAGTCAAACTCATCGAAAATAAATTTCGATTTCTTTTTCACCAGCAAATACAAACTGTTCAATGAAATCGCCTTTTGATGCAAAGCAATGATTTCCAACGCCTGTTTTAAGATTTTCTCGGGGATCGTTTGATAAACAGGCGTCTGGATCCAGTGAAAAGTGTCGATTTTAAAGCGAGTGTATTGCAAGGCATCAATGATTGCCAGTTGAATATCCGGTTGATCGGGATATTCAATGTGCAACATAAATAGAAAATCTAACGCTTCAACCGGGCGCCCCAGATATAAAAGCACCTGACCGACTTGCCATTTCCATGGTTTCGGCAGCAGCTCCTTTCTTTCTAATACCTTAAGATAAACATATAAACTGCTCCAGTCGCGTTTTGCATAATACCCGCAAATCACCTGGTTAAATCGGACTTGAGACGTATCGAATTGATTGAATGCGGGCATGGGCCGATTGCCCGTACGGATTATTTTTTGGTTCATGGTTCCCTCCATGACTATATAATTACAGTCAGGGGGAATTTTTTCACGAATTGTTTATTAAAAACGGGGATGGCAGCGTTTAGATCAAGCGCACACAATCGGGGCAAATGTTATTTTCACGGGAAAGCAAAGCCATTGTTCCCGGTTTGGCCTGACAAACCGAAAGATGATGATCGCCGGAGATTTTTTCGGCATCCATTTTTTGACACAACGAACCGCCGGTCACAGAGCAGTCCTTTTTACCCCCGGTGGCTAAAAAGATATGATATTCTGAATTTTCATCGTTTCGGGTTACCAGATACTTTTGCATAAGGAAACCTCAAAAAAAAGAGAAGTGCGATCAACTCTTTATTTTTCGCCCGGAGCAGCGATTCCGGCTCCCGAAAAACCCTTGCCAAAATCTCTTTTGTATCATATACGGTAAGTTGGTTGCATAATCTCATAAAAATAAAACAAATACATAAAAACCGATCATGCAATTGACGGGCAACCGTGCCAGGAAAGGCCGCCAAAGCGGAAGTGGGTTACAATTGAAAAATTTAAATGCGGATCTGAGCATTCGTAAAACGCTGGAAAAGATCCGGCAAGTAAACAATAGTCTATTTCCCGTGAAGGGGAATAAAAACCAAAATCTATCGAGCGTCGATGAATTAATGACAGCGGTAGAGCAGCTTGTGGCAAAAATCGAAATCCAAAACAAATCGCATCGCTATTTGAAAGACATATTCTCATCGGTGAACGAGATGATCATCGTAACGGATACCAGCCGCCGGATTGTCATGGCCAATAAAAAGGCCTGCGAAAAACTAAAATATTCTGAAAATGAATTTAACGGTATGACCATTGATAAAATCATTAACGATAACGTCTTTAACAACCTGCGCGGGGTTTCGGTCAATGAAAACCGGAAAGGAGCCTACAAGCTTGACGTTATGCTCACGGCTTCCGGCGGGCAAGTGATTCCAGTCGTTCTCGACATGGTTCCGCTCAATGACAATGACGGCGGCGGTCAAAACAACGGCGTCGTTTGTATCGCAAAAACCGTATCGGACCGAAATATCGAAACTTCGATTTTAACGCTGCATGATAAAATCATACGGCACACCATAGAAGGGATTTGCCTCATCAGCGAAAATACGGGCAAAGTAATTTATACCAACGACAGGCTTGATGAGATGTTCGGTTACCAGCCAGGTCAAATCAGCCAGTCAAATGATTTTATTCCTTTCCCGGCTTTTCATAACGAACCGGGAACCGCGGGAATCGCTCAAATTATCCATGAAAACGGTTTTTGGAGCGGCGAAGCGCTTTACTATAAAAAAGACGGGAGCCAGCTTTGGTGCAAAAGCAGCATTAGCACGTTTGAGCATGTCGATTATGGAACAGTTTGGCTTATTATGCACACCGATTTATCCGAGCAAAAACTTCTTGAAGAGAAATTAACGCGCCTCTCCTTGATTGATCCCCTGACAAATGTTCGAAACCGCCGAAGTCTGGACGAACAGCTTGAGCGGGAATGGAACCGCGGCGCGCGTACTTTTTCACCGCTGTCCGTTCTCATGATTGATGTCGATCGCTTTAAAGAGTTTAACGATTTATACGGGCACCAAGCCGGCGATGAGTGCTTAAAGAAAGTATCGCGTATCCTGGAAAAAGCCGCCAAACGATCCGGCGATTTTATCGCCCGTTACGGCGGAGAAGAATTTTGCGCGGTGCTGCCGCAAACCGATGAAAAAGAAGCACAGCATGTGGCAAATGAAATTCAAAAATTAATGAAGCAACTGAAAATCAGGCATGCCGCCTCAGCAACCGGGTATTTAACCATCAGCATTGGCGTTCGCTCGGTAGTCCCTCTCCCGAAAGGGAATTTTGAAAAAATTCTCAATGACGCCGACAAAGCGCTTTACCAGGCGAAAAAGAACGGCCGAAATCAAGTAGTCAATTTTATTGAAGAATCCGCTTAAAGGGGCGGCAACAATTTCACATGCTGCAAGCATGTTTCATAAAGCCGTTCTATGGTTCTGCTATCCGATGCAAATTGGCAAACCGCTTTTCGGAAATATACAAACCATCCCCCGGTTATGTCTGCGACGTCGGCTGATGTCGCCAGCCAAACCGGCGTTTCAGCCCCCCAATCGGGAGATTCGTGCCCGCCAAAACCAAGATCGTTGCTAAGGCGCGAATTTACCTCGCCGGGATGCGCGGCATTGGCGGTAATGCCAAAGGGTTCTAGGCGCTTTGCCAAAGCTACGGTCAACATCCGGTTAGCCTGTTTCGATTGCATGTATGCGGTATTGTTATTGTATCTTCGGGTGGTAAACTGAAGATCATCCAGATCAAGGTTGCCCGCCCAACTGCTGGCTACATTTACAACTCTCGATCTTTCTGCCTTTTTTAAAAATGGCAAAAGAGCAAAGGTCATACGAAGGTAGCCCAGCACATTTACGGCAAATTGCATTTCAAGCCCCTCTTTGGTAACTTCCCGAATTTTTGGCGTAGTCGCCGCATTGTTAATCAGAACGTCTACCGGTCCCGCTATCGAAGAAGACAGACCGGCAATGGCCGCTTCATCGGAAAGATCGGCTAAGAGGTAAGAAACTTCCCGGTTGGCGGTCCGGTTTACAATATCCTGTATTGTTGTTTCGGCTTTCTCCCGGTTCCGGCAAACCATGATCACACGGTATTTTTTTTCAGCCATTTGACGGGCAATCGCTTGACCGATTGCCCCCGTAGATCCCGTTATTACAGCTGTTTTCATATTGTCCGTTTTTTATTATTAAGGCGCAAACACGCTTGGCGGCGCTTCTGCGTACGCCGGGCGTTTCCCCTGAATTGTGTCCAAAACACAATCGGTATAATCGTCAAATCCGTTTTCATCAGAATCAAGATGCAGTTCATGATCGCGGTAATCGCAGTCGACGATCATCACCGACCAGGACCACGGGCCTGCATCGTTTAATTTATTCAAACTGCCCGTTACCGGTATCGAACAGGTGTTGTTATCGTCATTCCATACGCCGTTGGCCGCCATACAATGATGAGCGTGCGCAATATCGTATATTTGGTAACCGGTCATCGCCGGGTCAAAAGATGAAACTCCGTTAGGCAAGCCGTAGGCAATTTCCGGAAAACCGGGTTTAGCCGTATTTCTAATCCAGATCACTTGGCTCCACGCTACCGGCGCATTGAAGGTTACCCCGGAAGACATATTGGAAGAATAATCCCGCCAAATGAATCGGGGGCTAAAGCCAACGCCCGATTCGGATTCATAAGGCGCCACCAAAGCGGGATTCACCGGCCATGATAAATTCACTTCTAAGTTGTTAGCGGATTCGCCCGGAGAAGCAACGGCCCATTTTCGAGTGCTGTAATTATCAAATGAATACATCTGCCCCGTTAAATCAAGGTTCAGCGCTGCCATGACAATAGCGTCGGACGTATTGCCATACAAAACCGCCAGTTCATATTCGTTTATGCCGGGTTCCAGAAAAAGGCTACCCTGCCAGCCGCCCACCGCGTCGCCCGATCCGTACAAAATGACGCCGGCTTCCGGTTGGAAACGATTCGTGATTGTTCCGCTTAACGTAATTGAATTTGCCCCGTCTGTATCGGTGATGAAGAAAAATTCCGGTCCCCGGGACGCTGCGTCAAAATCGGTTTGTAGAGTCCGATCCGTATCATACGCGAACAAACGAACCATATAAGACTGATCGTCTGCCAGAGTATACCTGCCTTCGGGGTAATAGTAAGCGGTATTGGTAAATCGCCAGGGGTCGTCCCGGTTTGTATATAGACCTTGATGACCGGTTAGCTCTACTTCGTACGATAACGCCCCGGCAATGGGGTTCCAGCGAATTTCCGGGTTTAAAACGGGAACCGCTTGAGACGTATCCGGTTTATTCGGGATAATCATCGGATCCAAAGCTTGCAAAACGGAAATCTCATCGCGGTAAAAATGAATCACGTCGTATTTCGTGTTTTGATAAAAGAAAAGATACTCTCCGGCATACAGATATGATTCGTCGCTGATGCCGTACGAATAGTTGAGATCGTCTTTGCTTTGATCAAAACTTTGGTCCATGTTCCCCTGTCCGTCTCCGCAACCGCCATCGTCATACAAGTAATAAATGCCGAAATCCGGGATTTGGGCCATCGGGCCCGATAGGAAATTTGCGTCTCCCCATACATCTCCCGCTTCCAGGCGCAAATATAACCCGCCGCAGACTCCGCCCCCATACGGGCGCCATAGCGGCTCATTGTACATGTAAGCGTTTAAGTTTAAATAGCGATCCAGGTAGGTTGTGTCTATTAAATTTATTTGCAGGTCTTCTACATTTCGATCTTCGGCAACGACCGGCCCGGCTGAAGCGCTCTGCGGATCTGACCCGACGGTAGGCAAACCGTCATTGTTTTTATCGCGAAAAATGCGTACGTAATAGGTTCCCGCCGAAACCGGAAACTCAAACGGAAAATCGGCAAGCTTGCCTTGCGGCGCCGATATCGCGTACCGGTACACCGGGTGGTAATAATACTCTTTTTGGTGGTAAAACCAAAAGTGCAAATCGCCGTAATTTTCTTCGGAAGGAGCGTCGCCAAAGGATACGGTTCCGCCGATGTATTTTGTCGGTTTACAAATGAGAGAAAGATCAAGGCGGTCGCTTGAACGAATCGAACCGTTGCCGTTCGGCAAATAGCAAGTTTGCCCCTCGGGCTGCGATACGACTTCAATGGAAAATATTTCACCGCGGCTGAAACGGCGGTCAAATTGAAACGTTTGATCGCCCGATTGTATTGTGGCGCGGGCAATGTGTTGGGGGTCCGTTTTATTTGCGAGAGTTACCGTTCCCGTTTGCCCGGCGGCGTAGCCGGCTAATAAATAAATTTGATCGGAACAATCAATTTGAACGGATGCCGGCGTTACGCCGGCGTTTTCGTTTGAGGGTTTTATTTCGCAGTATTGTTCAGGCGAGGAGGGCTGCCCAACGATCTCCGCCCTGAGTATTTCAGGGCTCACCGGGTTCTCGAAATAAGTGACGGAATTCCCGGAACCATTTACCGTAATAAATTCGGTTTGCGCATGTTCTGTGGTTGCTTCCGCATAATGAAGTTGAACAACCAGACCTTCGCCCGCCAAGCCATTGACCTGACCCGTAAAGGGCAACTCCGGGTTGTTTTGGCACGGTTGCGCTCCGGAATTGCTACAACCGCCATCTTCATTGCTCATGGCTGGAGAGTCTAACCCGGTCGCTCTTGCTTGCACAGCGGCTTCGTTTGTACCGGCGATATTGGCCGTATTATCGAACGGCGCATCAAGCAGGTTCAATGACTTTTGCTGAAACTGCGATAGATCAATAGGGCCGGTTATCTGTACATCGGAAGGTTCATGCAACGGAGTCTTTTGACAAAAAGTTGCAGAAAATAAAATAATCTGACATAATAGCAGTAGTTTGAGCGAAAGCTGGTTCATTTTTTTGTAATTTCAATAGCGATTCATTTCGGTTCGCCTTGTCAAACATTTTAAGTCAATGTTTGATATTGATTGACGCGGCCTCTCCGGGGTGGGTACTGACATTATGTCGTCTTCGAATGAAGCTTCAAAATTCTCCGAAAAATTCACGCATCTTCACTTGCACACCGTATATTCGCTGCTAGACGGAGCGATTCGAATCAAAGATTTAATTTCTCATGTTAAATCCGAAGGGATGGATTCGGTTGCCATAACCGACCATGGGAATATGTTCGGGGTCATTGATTTTTATGAGGAAGCGAAACAGCAAGGCATCAAACCGATCATAGGTTCCGAATTTTACGTGGCTCCCGGTTCGCGGCTTGAAAAAACAAATGTAGACGGCGTAAAAGACGGCCAGTCGTATCATATGATTCTTTTGGCCAAGGATCTGGAAGGATACCGCAATTTAATTAAATTATCCAGCCGCTCTTATTTGGAAGGATTTTACCGTAAGCCCCGGATAGACTATGAGTTGCTTGCTCAATATTCCGGAGGGTTGATTGGTACGAGCGCTTGCCTTGCCGGTGAAATCAACCGGAAAATTTTATCCAAACAAGAGGGTGAGGCGCAAGATTTGGCCCTGCACCTTCAAGATGTGTTAGGCAAAGGCAACTTCTTTCTTGAAATTCAAAATCATGGTATTCCCGAACAGGAGATTGCCGCGAAGGGCTCCATTGAAATTCATAAAAAAACCGGCATTCCGTTAGTTCTCACCAATGACGCGCACTTTCTAAGACGGCAAGACCGCATGGTTCAGGATATCATGCTTCGGATTCAAATGAACAAGAAGCTTGATGAGCCGCTTGAGTTCGGGTTTAACGAAGAGTTTTATGTAAAATCGCCCGAAGAGATGTGGCGGCTTTTCCCCGAAGTGCCGGACGCTTTTCATAATACCAGCTTAATTGCGGATATGACCAACCTGGAACTCAATCACGGCAAACCTCTATTGCCTGATTTTGAAACTCCCCCGGGGATGAACCTGCATGAGTACCTTACAAGCCTTGTTCAAAAAGGGCTTCAGTCGCTATTTCCGCAAGGGCCAACAAAAGAGTATCTGGACCGGGCCGAATATGAGTTAAAAGTCATTGGCGATATGGGTTTTGACGGGTATTTCTTGATTGTAGCGGACTTTATTCGGGAAGCCAAGAAAAACGGTATTCCGGTCGGTCCGGGCCGCGGTTCGGCAGCCGGTTCATTGGTTGCTTATTCGCTGGGCATAACGGCAATTGACCCGCTGCAATATGATCTTCTTTTTGAGCGATTCTTGAACCCAAGCCGAAACGAAATGCCCGATATTGACATTGACTTTTGCCGCGATCGCCGGGAAGACGTAATTAAATATGTAGTTGATAAATATGGCGCTGACAAGGTTTCGCAAATCATAACCTTCGGCACCCTTTCGGCGCGTGCGGTAATCAAAGACGTGGCCAGGGTTATGGGTTACGATTTTGCGGAAATTAACGCTGTCTGTAAAAACCTGCCCGAAACTCCGGGTATTTCGCTTGAAGATGCGGTTTCCACTTCAAGCGAAGCGCAGGCTTTTTTTAAAAACAGCGAGCGCGAAAAAAAACTATGGGAAGTAGCTGTAGCCCTCGAAGGTGTGCCGCGCAACTCGGGCAAGCATGCCGCCGGCGTGGTGATTGGTCCCCAGAGTCTGGATGAAATCGTACCTCTGGCGCGAGATACAAAAACCGGGTCTGTAATTTCCCAGTTTGAAAAAAACAACCTGGAAAAAACCGGTTTAGTCAAGATGGACTTTCTCGGTTTAAAGAACCTGACGATCATTCAAAAAGCGCTCGATGAAATCAAGATACGGCAAAACCTCGATATTGATATTAACAAGATCCCGTTAGACGACCCGGCGCCTTACGAACTTTTACAATCCGGGAAAACCAAGGGTATATTTCAACTTGAGAACACGGGCATGACGCGTTTGCTCCTTCGTTCCAAACCAAAAACATTTGAAGATATTATCGCTTGCATTGCATTGTACCGGCCCGGACCGCTTGAGTCAGGGATGACGGAAGAGTATGTCAAAAGAAAAAACGGCGAAGTAAAAGTTGTCTACCCTCATGAAAGTCTAAAACCTGTGTTGGAAGATACTTTTGGTACCATGGTTTACCAGGAACAGGTGATGATTATTTCTCAGGTTATTGCCGGTTTTACCATGGCCGAAGCGGATACTCTGCGAAAGGCGATGGGTAAGAAAAAGATGGATGTAATGGACAAGCTCAAGCAGAAGTTTGTCGATCAGGCCGTTGAAAGAGGTCATAAAGAAAAGTGGGCCGCTGAACTTTTCGATATGATGTCAGAGTTTGGCAAATACGGTTTTAATAAATCTCATTCCGCCGCCTATGGGATGATCACGTACCAGACAGCATTTTTAAAAGCGCACTACCCGGTTGAGTTCATGAAGGCGACGCTCGACTCTGATATAGAAAATACCGAGAAGTTAATCGGTTTTATCCATGAAAGCCGGCAAATGAATATTGAAATTTTGCCGCCTGACATTAATGAGTCGAATGAATATTTTACAGTCATTGACGATAAAACCATTCGGTACGGGTTGCTCGGTTTAAAAGGTGTGGGCCGCGCCGCAGTAGAGGCAATTATTGAAGCGCGACAAGAAAAGCCTTTTGCGGATATTGTCGATTTTTCTTCGCGCGTTGAGCATAAGCATTTAAATAAAAAGCTTTTAGAAGCATTGATCTACTGCGGCGCGTTCGATCAAATGGGTTATTCGCGGGCCGGTCTCATGGAGGCGATGGACGATATCATTGCGTACGGTACTTCGCTTCAAAAAGATCGGAACGCCGGCCAATCCGCTCTTTTCGGCGCAGAAGAGCTTACCGGAGAAATGGTTATTAAAATTCCCGAGACCGAAGAGTGGGACGGGAAAAAGAAGTTACTCCTGGAAAGGCAGACTCTCGGCCTGTATCTTTCATCGCACCCCATGGATAAATATACGGATCTTATTCAACACAGTTCAATTACCCCGTTGAACGAGATTGACGACGGTATTAGCCAGGATCGTTTTATCACGTTAGCCGGGGTTATTGAAAGCATACGAAACATAACCACCAAAAGAGGCACCAGCTTTTTATCCGTTACTCTATCCGATTTAAGCGGTAGAAATGAGATCAGAGTTTTTGAAAAGACTGCCAAACAGGCGGCGGGTTTACTGCAAGAAAATGAAATTGTTGTAATTGACGCTAAAGTGACAATTTACCGGGATTCCGAAGCGCCTACCATTTCAATTACGGCAAATAAAGTGGAACCGGCGGAAAAAATTGACGAGAAAATCGATAAAGTTTTGCATTTAAATATCGGTCATATTACGGCAGAAAGTTTTCAAACAATTATCCCCGAGTTGAAGAAAACATTACGAAAATACCGCGGGTCATCTCCGGTGTTATTTCATTACAAGAGCGGCAGCGGCTCCTATGAGCGCGTTCGGACCCATAACTCTTTTTATGTTAATTATTCGGACGAATTAACAATTGAATTGGGCAAGTTACTGGGTTCGCCAAGATCGGTAGTATGGCAAATTGCTAATGAACTTCGCGCTGCAGACAATGCAATGATTGCTTAACTCTCAATAGTTGATTACTATTTCATTTAACCTTCTTTTAGGAACATGGTGCGTTAATTGATCGTCGCGCCAATATTTAATATCGTCATTTTCTTTTACCGGTTCTATGACTACTTTTTCGACCGGCTTGCCCAAAGCAATCACTAGCAAAATTTCAAATTCTTCAGGTAAACCGAGAGTGATTTTTAATTTTTGTTTTTTAATGGAGGCTATGATGCAGCCGCCCAAACCTTTTTCAACTGCTCCCAAAAGGATGGTTTGGGCGGCGATGCCGTGATCGCAATCCGGAACGCTGTTTTTATGACAGCATATCACAATGTAAGAAGTAGGTCTTTCTCCTTCTTTTGGGCCGGCCCAGTTTTTCAAATAGCCGGCCCATCCTAAGTGATGAAATATGTTGTTATTGGTTTTTAAATCCCAAGACAGAAAATACCGCAAAGGCTGTTGATTTGCCGCTGAAGGGGTCAATCTTGCCAAATCAACTAAATACAAAAGCAGCTGCTTATTAATTTCAAAAGTTTCATCAAACCTGCGGTAACTGCGATTCAGTTTAACCAGATCCGCAAGAGGTCTACAGGTCATATTTAAATTCTTTGCCTAAATATTTATCAAAATATTGCAGCAATTTTTTTTCCGGGAGAGGTTTAGAGATAAAGAAGCCCTGAGCAATATCGCAATACATATTTTCAAGCATATTCATTTGGCTTGCCGTTTCTACTCCCTCGGCAATTGATTTAATTTTAAGACTGTGAGACATTGCAATAATCGCCATAACAATCGAGCGGTCAGATTCATCATTTAAAATATTTTTAATGAAAGAGCCGTCAATTTTAATATAGTCAATCGGGAGCGTTTTTAAATAGGAAAGAGACGAGTAACCGGTCCCAAAATCGTCAATCGCAAGTTCAATTCCTAGTTTTTTGAGACGATTCAATGTTGTAATCACCTCTTTTTGATTTGCCATCAATATTGATTCCGTTAGTTCAATTTTTAGCTGGTTTTTAAAACTTTTCAAATCCTTTTCCAGCCCGTTTATAATTTTAATAAGGTCTTTCTGCGAAAATTGCGGGGCTGAAAAGTTAATCGCTACTTTTAAAGGGTAATACCCGCTTTTAGACCAATTCTGAATATTTCGGATGGCTGCCCTTAACACAAAATTTCCAATTGGAATAATCATCCCCGCCTTTTCGGCTATCGGAATAAATTTCCCGGGCAATATTATTCCTTTTGTAGGATGATTCCATCGGATTAATCCTTCTACGCCCGTTATTTTCTTTTGCGTAAAACTCACTTGCGGTTGGTAGTACAGTTCCAAGTCTTCATTTTCTATTGCTTTTCTTAAATCATTTTCCATTTGGAGCATTTCGCGCGATTCTTCGTTCATTTCTCCAATAAAAAATTCAAATAAGTCAGGGCCTTTTTTCTTTGCTTTATGAAGAGCGGTATCGGCGTCTCGCAATATTTCCGATTTGCTTTGGTCCGGTTCCGTTACAACTTTAACGCCTATGGATATCGTTATGGTCAATTCCTCGCCCACCAAGCGAAACGGTTCTTTGAGCAAATTTCTTATCGTTGTGATAAAATGAGTAAGATCTCCAACTGTAGAAAACCTGTTTGATAATATTCCGAATTCATCACCAGTCAATCTAGCCAATGTGTCATCAGGTTCCAAAAGAGACTGAAGCCTTTTGGCAACTTGGTGAATCAAACGATCTCCGAATGCGTGACCAAAAGTTTCATTAATGATTTGGAATCGATCAATATCCAAAAACAAAACTGAAATATTTTCTTTTTGTTTGTTAAGTTTTTGTTTTTTCAGCATCGCGTCGAGACGGTCCATGAATAACTCCCGGTTTGGTAAACCGGTGAGAGAATCATGCAACGCGTTGTAGCTTAACTCTTCTTCATATCTGCGTTTGTCCGTAATATCTTCAACAATAATAATTACAAAACCATTTTGATCGTCCTCGCGTCGAACAGTCGAGATTGACAATCGGGCCCATACGACAAGTCCGCTACGGGTTAAAAAACGTGTTTCGTAATGCGATGAAGTTTTATTTTGGTTCATATAATATTGAAAAAATAACGACAGTTTTTCCTGGTCAGCCGGATAGACGCAGTTTAATACAAAATTATTTTTTATTTCCAGTTTTAAATAACCCAGCATTTTAAGGATTGTTTCATTACTTTCAAGCAATTGCCCTTGCAAGCCCATCACCAATACACCAACTGCAGAGTTGTCAAATATTGCCTTAAAGTGTTCCTGACTCCGTTTTAAAGCGTCTTCCATCTTTAGACGTTCTTGTATCAAACGCGCTTGATTATCCAAAATATGGACTCGGGTCCGCAATTGAGATGAAGTAACTGGTTTTACCAGATAATCATTTACGCCATATTCCAATGCTCTTGTTAACTTACCTTCATCGCCGTAACTTGTTAACATCAATATAACAATATCTTGGCGTTGGAGTCTTCTGAGTTTATCTGTAAACGTCAAGCCATCCATACCGGGCATATCCCAGTCTATGATTAAAATTTCAAAAGTATGCTTTTCACAAAAGTCCCAGGCTTTTAGAGGATTTGTGAATGATTGATAGGGATAGGCCAAGCTATCCAAAATTTTTTCGATTATTTTTACAATGACTGGATCATCATCGACAATTACCGCTCTATTTTGCATGAATCTATGGATTGTGCTTGCTCAAAGCGACCAAAATAAAACAACACACGAAGGTGCACAGGGAAATAAATCCAACGAGCCTGTCAATATACTTTTAACTTTCTTTTGATCCGGTGTCAGGCAAGACTCCGATTGTTCTAAGCAAAGGGTAAGCCGGTTCTCCGCCGGCAAGTATGAATACATAATTGTTCGGTAATTCGACTTTTTCTCCGTTTCTGTTAATAGTTACGTTGTCTTCAGTAATGTTTGCCAATTGTGAAGAAAACATGACATTAATCGTCTTATCTTCAATAGCTTTTTCAATTTTATCTGCATTTTTCTTTTTCACTCTAAAAAATTTGTCTTTTCTATAAGAAACCGTTACCCGGTTGGATTCCGCCAAAACGGTGGCAGCTTCTATCGCAGAGTCTCCCCCGCCTACAATTAATATATCTTGATTATTGTATACGTCCGGTTCTATCAAGCCATAGGTTACCTTAGGTAAATCCTCTCCAGGTATTCCCAGTTTTCTAGGCGTTCCACGTCTTCCCAAACAAAGAACGATGGTTTTACTTGTATATTGAGATTTCGATGTTTTTATAAAAAAATCTTGATCGCGCGGAATAATGGATTCGACTTTCTCATTAATATGAATATTTAATTTGTATTTTTCTACCAGAGAATGCCAAATATCAAGCAACTCTTCTTTCAGAATTTCGGTTTTTTCAATTTTTCCGTAGAGCGGCAATTCAACCGGTTGCAACATGACCATTTTTTGTTTCGGAAAATTAGCAACCGTTCCTCCCACTGCTCCCTGCTCCACGGTTAAGTATTTTAATCCTTTCTCATGCGCAGATAAGGTTGACGATAATCCGGAGGGTCCAATACCAACAATAAGAACATCGTATTCGTTTTCATTTTTTTGTTCATTTGTTGAAAGCTTTTTTTGAATATTTTCAATAACATCTTTTCCTTGCTCTATTGCATTTTTAACGAGCGGGACACCGCTTAATTCGCCTGCAATATAAATTCCTGGAATAACACTCTCCATTTCTTCCGTTAAAATAGGCATATTTGGATCATCTGCCAGTTCTCCCAAGGTCACCGTCATAGCTCCGGTCGGGCATTCAGCTTCACAGGCGGCATGTCCTACGCACTTTTGAGGGTTCACAAGCAATAGTTGCCCATCTACGATTCCAAGCGGTGAATCTGAACCATGCGTCTCGGGGCAAGCTCTGATGCATGAACCGCATACAATACAAATTGAATGATCTATTTGAGGATGTCTCGTTAGAGGTTTTAATCCATATTCTTTAGTGGTTTTAAAGTCTTCTTTTGACCTTTTATTCACAGTTCCCATAAATGCAAAGTTATAAAACAATATTGAAATGAGAATTAACCCAATGATTATATATAGAATATAGTTATCCATATACCATCTCTTTTGGATTGATATACTAAGACAATATTTTTTCTAGGTAAATATATTAGCTTTTGATATGACAAATTTTAAAAATATTCATCTCGTTTAAACGGTTTAAACTGAAGGCTTTGGTTTGGCGGCAAACTGGTGTGAAATTCCACATCTGCATACAGCTTTATACCAAGCCAATATCGAAACGATTCGCGGGCACTAAAATTCTTGCCCGGAAACCTTTTCAAAGACACTCGCCCCCAACTGCCAAATTCTAAAATTGAATCAAGGTATCTTTCTAAAGCCAGACGAACCAAGTGAGTCATTGTACAATTTAATCGTGCGGCAACCAATCGTATAAATAGCTCATCTTCTCCATAAAGACACAATCGATGACGATGCTTATTAACACTGTCAAAACGGCGTAATCTGGTCTTTTGATGCAACTCATAATATAAATCATTCAATGAAAATCCTTGAATAATAGCCCGATTAAACGGTAACCCAAGCCACACATTAATATTTTTACGATTGACCATTCTAAATAGCGCATAACGCACTACCCAAGAAAAACTTACGCCTTCTCGACGAGAAATGCGCTTAATCTTATCCCAAGTATCAAAGCAAAGACGTACTTCTATAATTGAATCAACCGGAACCGGATGATTTGGAAAATATTGTTTGTTAACCATATTCAATGAATTGGTTAAACGGTCGAATTTTTCCGGCTAAGATTAACAATTCGCGTAATCGTTCATGTCGCTAAATCACAAGTTGGTCTACATATTCGCAATGATGAGAAACCGTTTCCGAAATGCTGGCAAACCCTTCATGATCTAGTGAGTGATAGTCATGATAAGAACTTAATAGTTCCCGTATATTTTTGACAACATCAAATCTTTTCGCCGTATATTTTGGAAACGCCGCACTATGCCGATATACTTGATACCAATCGGGATTTTCCTCAACACCGAACAATTTTTTAAAATCTTGTTTTACCATACCGACAACTTCATCATCCTGAAAAAGGGAAATATCGCCGGGAAATTCCGTTCTGGTTAAAAAACAAGAATCTGAAGATAAATGCGGAAAAATATTTGAAAGGAAAAAAGTGCCATATTGATTAAGTTTTTCTTTCCTGGAAACGAAAACGCCATCGCCCGAAGTGTGAAATGATTTGCGATTCCAGCCACAATACACAATATTGGCAGAAACAGATTCAAGGCCACCCATCATTTCCGATATCTCTTTAGATTCGCTTTTCCACAAAGAAGCCTGATCGTGAAAAGGTAGAGCGGCAAACAGCTTAACATAACCGCCAAATTTGCCTGATTTGCTTGTCACTTCAAACTGCTTTTTTTCTAAGCGAATCGATTTAACATGAGTAAAGTGAAAGCTGACTCCCTTTTCCTGTAAAAATTGATAAAGGGCTTTTGATAAAGAACCTAATCCCTGCTTCAAACTATAAAATCCTTCTCCGGAGGAAACATCGGATTTGCCCCAAAACTCAGATCTTTTATCTCTAATCAGTTGTATTGCTTTTTTCAACTGCTTTTCCGAGACTATCGCTTCGGACAACTCCGGCATTCCTCCGTTTAAAACTATGTCTTCAGCTTCGCAATGATACCGGAAACGCGTAAATATTGAGCCATTACTTTCCGCATAGCTTTCTCCATAGGTCGACTTCAATAAATCGAAAAAGCTAAGACCGGGCCAAATCGATAAATTCTTTTTCAAAGAAAATGCGGAACCAATACCTGAAGACCAAAAAGAGAGCATGTGATTTTGAAAATCAAGAAACCCTGACGGTAACTTTTGATAATAACCGCCCTTCCACGATGCAATTTTCATTGACTTTGCTTTTATCAATTGAGAACCCAGACCAAGGTCTTCTATAAGCTCTAAAAAAGCCGGATTTTCAACGATAGCAAAAGGAGCCCCGACTTCCAAAACGGAATCGTTAGTTTGCACACTTCTCATTTTTCCGCCGGCAATTTTTTCGGATGAATCTTCAAATATATCGATCAATAAGTCCGGGAATCTTTTTTTTAAATAATAGGCAAAACTTAAACCGGAAATACCGCCCCCAATAATGGCCACTTTTTGCATGCGTAATTGTCGCCGGTGCGATTGAACTGTAAAGACAATTAAACGCCAAAGTCATAATGTTTTTGATTTACATTAGATCTCTAAAATTACACTTTACCTGAGGGGAGAGGTGGCCGAGTGGTCGAAGGCGCAGCATTGGAAATGCTGTGTGCGGTTCTCCGTACCGAGGGTTCGAATCCCTCCCTCTCCGAAAATATTAGAGCTTAATCAAGCTACAGGTAACGGCTCTCTTCAAACAATCATGAAAACGGAAAAGAAGCTCACAATATCCGTTTTAGGAGCGGGAGCCGTTGGATGTTTCTACGGCGCTCTCTTGCAAAAATCCGGGCACCACGTCGAATACAAAAGCCAAAGCGGCCCCGAAGGCCATAGAACTTTAAAAATTAAAAGTGTTTGGGGCGATTTTGAAATCGACGCCCGTTTTCATCATCACACTCAAACCATGCCAAAAAGCGACCTGATACTTATTGCAAATAAAGCTCTCCCCGGAATTGATTACTCAAAAATATTAAAACCTGTCATAAGAGAAGATACTATTATCATAGTATTGCAAAATGGTATTAACCTGGAAGAACGGATACGCGAAATTTTTCCGGAAAATCCTATCATCGGAGCTGTCGCCTTTACCTGCATTAACCGTTTATCGCCCAATGAAATTATTCATCTGGATTACGGTCCTGTTACCATCGCCGCACTAAAAAAAGAAAATGCAAAAATTGCACAAATGGTTGCCGGGACATTTGCAAATAGTAAAATTCCGATAAAAATTGAAGAAAACTTACGGCAAATGAGATGGATAAAACTTTTATGGAACATACCCTTTAATCCGCTATCCGTTTTACTGAACGGAAGCGACACTTCACGAATGATTCGCTCTCAAGATGCGTTAAGCCTGGTAAAAGCGTTGATGGAAGAAACAAGAGCCATTGCGGCTTCCGATGGAATTTTAATTTCAGAAGAAAATACCAAAGATATGATTGAAAAAACCGGCAAAATGAAACCTTATAAAACATCCATGCTTCTTGATTATGAAAACAAAAAACCGATGGAAGTTGACGCCATTCTTGGAGAACCGCTTAACGTTGCCCAAAAAAACAATATTCGGACGCCTGTCATACAAACAATCTATCGCATGCTGCAATTTTACAACGAAAACAATTTAATTGCTGAACAAGATAAAACCCTTTGAAAAAAGCTTTTCCCAACCCTTGACTTCCATTATTGTTTTACGTAATTCCGAGTTCTCATCCACTATTGCTCTGGCCTTCGCTGCGAGGTCGGTATGATAACGCAAATCCGCTATTTTAAATTCGGAAATACCCGACTGTTTGGTTGAAAGCAATTCGCCGCTACCTCTAATTTCAAAATCTTTTTGAGCAAGATAAAAACCATCGTCGGATTCTACCATGGCGGCCAACCTCTGTTCCCCTTCATCCGAAACATTCTCCGAATGAACCAAAATGCAAAAGCTTTGATGAGAACCTCTCCCGACACGGCCCCGCAATTGATGCAACTGAGACAACCCGAATTTTTCCGCATTGCGAATCATCATCACCGTAGCATTGGGAACATCCACGCCTACCTCAATCACCGTTGTCGTCGCTAGAATTTGAATTTGCCCGCTTTTGAACTTTTCCATTGCCCGCTCTTTCTCATCGGAAGAAAGCTTCCCGTGTAATATTCCCAGACGATACCCTGGAAATACCTCTTTTTCCAATATATGAAAATCTGCGAGAACCGAAGACCATGCCACTTTATCGGATTCTTCAATCACAGGATACACAATGTACGCCTGGCGGCCTTGATTAACATATTTTTTAATCCCTTCATATAATAATGGGAGATCTTTATCGTCAAAAAGTTTAGTTTCTATTTTTTGCCTTCCCGGGGGTTTTTCAGAAATAATCAACGGCTCCAGGTCGCCATAAAGAGTCAAAGTCAAACTCCGCGGTATGGGAGTTGCGCTCATCGCCAATAAATCCGGCATTTTGCCTTTGGAACGAAGAGCCTCTCGCTGCTCAACGCCAAACCGGTGCTGCTCATCGATAATGACCAACCCAAGATTGTCAAACTCAACACCCTCCTGAATCAACGCATGCGTACCTACGGCAAACAAAGTATCGCCCCTGCGAATTCGTTCCAGCTTTTCTTTTTTAGCCGAAACCTTTTCCGAACCGGTTAAAAGATCCATCTGAAGCATGGGAACTGACGATAAATAATTAATAAAATTTTTATAATGCTGGCTGGCGAGAATTCCCGTTGGAGCCATGACTGCCACTTGAATACCTTGCTCCAAATACTCCAGGGCGCAAAGGAGAGCGACCAAAGTCTTGCCCGCACCGACATCGCCTTGCAATAACGCCCCGAACGGATGATTTTGGTGAGCTAAAAAACGCAAACGATCTATGGCGCGCTTCTGAGCGCCGGTCAACTCGAAAGGAAGATTGTTTAAAACCGCAGGAACCCATTGGCTCTCCTTTTCCTGCAAGGCGGCGCTTTTTTCCAAAGCCATCCTTTTCTCGCGCTTGTGGAACATCAAAACCGCAAAAATGATTAACTCATCAAAAGCCAAACGACTTTTTGACAGCTCCACATCGTCCATAGAATCGGGAAAATGAATCAAACGCAACGCGCGAGAAATCGACAAGTTTTGAAGACCCGATGGCAGATAATCCGCCAATGGGTCGACTATCCGGCTTTCATATAGCTTTAACAGCTCATAAATATTTTTCCGCAATGTTTTGGTACTTATATAATTCTGCCTCATCATATCCGTAATCTTGTAAATCGGCACAATCTTACCCGTGTGCACCAAATCATCCCCGGACATAATCTCTACTTCAGGGTGTAAAATACTAAGAGAATTGCGAAACAAATCAAGCTTACCAGAAAAGGCGGCCTCAACGCCGGGGGTAAGCAATTTCCGGTAATATGGAATTGCCGAAAAAAACGTCAACTGAACCGCAATGGTATGGTAATCAACCGCAACAACCAAGCGCCGCTTTCTGCCATATGCGACCTCGGCTTTGCGGACTTTACCGACAAATGTCACCTGATCGCCGGCTCTGGTTTTACCGATATCAAATCGAAACGTCATATCGACGTAACGCCGGGGAAAATAAAATAAAAGATCGCGAATACTGCGAATAGACCGCTTCTTCAGTATATCGATCTGGCGGGGAGTAAAAAGACCCGTTTCCGAAAGGGGTAACATACAAAGACTGAGTTAAATGCGCCGGGGCGGTTTAATTCCCGTAGGCGCCTAAAATTGTTTCAATGGCGGAAAGATCCATATTTATGGTAGAGGCAATTTCATCCGCAGACCAGCCCATCTTTCCTAATCGTAAAATAATATCTTTTTTATCGCCGCTTGAAATTGACGAGATTTTTTTAGCGCCGGGGCCAATTGAAATTTTTTCTTCCGTCCCCACCGCATTCACCAGGTCGGTAAGCTGTTTAACTTTCGATTCGGCATCATGTTCAATTTGCTCAATTGACTGGACGCTCGCGCTCATCGACAAACGCAACTCTTCAAAACGTTTGCGAAGAGTATCAATTTGCTGTTTTCGTTTTTCAATGTCGTCAATCAAATCTTCGATTTCAAGGAAGCGTTGCCGCACTTCTTCAATTTCGGATTCATGCTTGCTCAATGTCAACATACGGTTTTCAAGGTCATCGATTGTTTCACGAAGTAGTACGGACTTATTGTCAACCGTAGATAAAATCTGGTCGAGATCTTCCAATCGCTCAGCCATACCGTCGGCATCTTCTTTTTGTTTTTCAATCGTCTCAACGACGCTTTCCATGAGCTTGTTTTGCTGCACAAACTCTTCCAAAACATTGTTTAGTTTTACCCGCTCGGCATCGAGCTGGTCTTGCCCCGAAAGAATTTCATCGATTTTCGATTTTACTTCGAGCAGATCATCGCCCTTTTCTTCGATCTCATCACGAATATTTAAAATCAATTGAAGCTGTTCTTCCAGTTTATCGACCTTATCGCGCTTTTGAGCCAGCATCATAAATTCGGAATCCAGTTTCAAGCGCAGCTCCCGAAGCTCGTCTACGCGTTTGTAAATTTCGGCAATGTCCGCGTCTTTCGATTCGGCTAACGCGACTTTGTCTTCGAGCGTGGTAATTAAATTTTTAATCCTTTCGGCGCCTTTTTCAGCCTTGTCTAACAAGTGCACTTCTTTTTTCAACTCGTCAAAAGCCTTTTGGGTGGCGGAGACTTCAACCATCGTTTGTTGAATTTCTTTTTCCACACCGGAAAGAATATCCTGATTTTCGGTTGAAAAAGCGGTCATGGCTTCGGATATTTCATTTTTTAATTTTTCAAAATTTTCATCCGCTTCTGAAAAAGAAGAACGGAAAGATTCAATTAAACCGGAACTTTTCGATTCCATCTCTTCTATCAGCCGATCATAACGCTCGCCGGTCGCTTCCTGGAATAGCTCGATTTTAATCCTGGTATTGTTTTCAAGATCTTCTTCAATCGAACGCTTTTCCGCGTTTAATATATCCACAATGTTCTCATGGCGCTCCTGGATATCGTTGCGTATTTCCTGGAACCGGGAAGACAACTGGTTCATTTTTTCAAAAGCGGAATCTTCGCGCTCTTGCACCTTGACTTTAAAAGAAGAGACAAGGTCTGACAACGACCTCTCATTTTCTTCCGTCCACTCGCGGGAAGCGTTTTCAATGTAAGATATTTTTTCAGCCATTTGCGACTCAAAAGAGGCAAGCATATCGCTTCGTTTCTTCTCAATCTCCAAAGATCCTTTGTGGACGCTTTCTCTGGCGTCGCGCGTCATGTTCTCAAACAAAACTTCCCATTTTTCGGCCGACTGATTGAACAGCGTCTCTTTTTCCTGAATTTGTTTGATGATGCCGTTACTTTCTTCCGCCCACTGATCCATCAATGTTTTTTGTGAATCAAGCAAACTTCTTTCCACATTGCCAAGCTTAGCGTACAACGGAGATATTTTACGCTCAATTTCGTCGGTCGCTTTATCCTGCAGGTCGCCCAGGTCGCTTTCCATGCGCGAAATTTCGCCCGCCACATGATCGAGTTTTGACGAAAGGTTGTTTTCAAATTGGTCGTTTAATTCGCGGGCTGTCTTTTTCAACTGCTTGAGATATTGATCCATTTCGTTTTGCAGGCTGTCCCGAATTTCAACAATTTCATTGGTAATTTTATCGATTTTTTTCTCGCTGTTTTCTTCCAGGTGGTGCATGCGCTCGCGCATCAAAGAAAATTCGCTTTGCGCTTCTTTAGTTTCTTCGAGATATTTGTCGTATGACTTGCGGAAAATATCGTCAATTTGATCCGTGATTTCAGTAAGCGATTTTTTAATTTCGCCTTGCAATTGTTTCACGCTGTCTTCGCCGGTATTTTCAATTTTTCCAAGCGAACGCCGCATGGTTTTGTGAAAATCCGAAACCATTTGCGTTAAATCGTTCTCATGCGCTTTTACCGAACTCTCAACCCCGGTACGGATTTTATCCGCATACTCTTCCATGGATTCCAGCTTTTTACGCAAGTCGTCAAAATCGCCTTCCAGCGACTTGATAAGTTCCTGTTTTTTCTCGCTTGATTTTTCTTCGATAGAGATAACCGACTGCAATACAATTGATTCAATTTCATCGGTCAATCTATCCATTTGCGATTGCGAGTGTTGCACGCTTTCTTTCAATTGAGCTTCGGCAGTTTCCGTATAGTGTTCCAACGACTGCAGAGAACGGCGGGCGACGGTTTCAATTTCGGAAGCGGCTTCGGAAGACTCCTGCTGCACCTGCTCCGATTTTTTCATTAACTGAGCTTCGCTATTGACCACCATCTCTTTGTATTCATCCAGAGAAGCGCGGATCAACTCTTCGATGTTTTCGCTCATTTCCTGAATGGCCTTTTCGGCAAGAATCGATTTTTCACCCAGGTGATTTGAAGCCGACTCTAAGCGCGCATCCATCTCTTCCATGGATTCGCGGATAGTGGACTCGATGCCGTCGATTAAAACCCGCACCTTGCTTTCTGACTGGCCGGTTTTTTCATCATGCAAAGTCATTGTCTCGTTTAACCGGTTTTCGATTTTTTCCATCGAATCTTCAATCGATTTTTCCGCCGTCTCAATCAGCGTACGGATTGAATTTTCAAATAAGACGCTTTTTTCGTAAAATTCCGTACCGACTTGAGCGCTATGCCGGTCGATTTCCGAAAGAGATTCCCGGATTGAGTTCTCGGCGTTATCCATTAAGCTGCGCACAGATTGTTCAAAAATTTCGTTCTTTTTATCAAGTCCGATCCCGGCTTGCGCCGCTCGCTGGTTGATTTCTTCAAGCGAATCACGGACATAACTTTCCATTTTATCCATAAACTGGCGAACCGACTGATCTACGATACCGCCTCGCTCGTTGATTTCTTTGGTAATCCGGACAGCCTGCTGGTCCATGCTTTCAATCGATTCGCGAATGGCGCGTTCCGCATTGGCGACCAAAGACCGGATCGTTTTTTCCACATGCTCGCTTTTTTCTCCCATTGCCTGATCGGCCCTGGAGGTGTTGCGATCAATTTCTTCGAGAGCCTGGCGAAGCGATTTTTCGGCGCTCTCAACCAGAGTATGAATGGATTGTTCGATGAGAGAATGCTTATCATCAAGCGCTTGGTCAGCCCGCTTGGAATGATAGTCAATGGAATCAAGCGATTGGCGCAACGAATTCTCGGCATTTTCCAATAACGATTGAATTGACTTTTCAAGGTATGAATTTTTTTCTACAAAAGCTTGGTCAATTTCGGAGGCCCGGTTTTCCAAAGAATTTAACGTTTGGTGAACCGAATTCTCGGCGTTTTCCAACAATGACTCAATGGATTTTTCAAGGTGAGAATTTTTTTCTGCAAAGGTCCGGTCAATTTCGGAAGCCCGGTCTTCAAAAGAATTTAAAGTTTCATGAACCGATTTTTCGGCATTCTCTACCATAATCCGAACGGACTCTTCCATGAGAGCGTTCTTTTCGTCTTGACCGCGGTCAAGCTGGTGCGCCCGTTCGTTTAATTCTTCAAGGGAGCGGCGAATCGCCTTGTCCGCTTCTTCGATGAGCGCTCGAATTGACTTCTCAATTAAGCCGCCTCTCTCATCGAGATCGCTACCGGCCTGGGCAATTTGCAGATCCATTTTTTCAAGCGAAGAGCGAATGGATTTTTCCATATTGCCAATGAATACTTGAATAGAACGCGCGAGTTCTTCGTTTTTCTCGTTAAAATCTTCGCCCGCTTCAATAACTTTACGATCAATCGCGTCCATCGACTGACGGAATGAATTTTCAACGCCGTCAATTAAAATGCGAATTGATTTTTCAACCTGGTCGGACTTCTCGTCCATTTGATGGGCGGCGTGCAAGACCTGATCGTCGATGGTTTGTATGGAATCACGGACAGTGCCTTCCACTTGCTGAATTAATCCCCGGATCAATTTTTCGGTTTCGCCCGTTTTTACATCAAGCTGCGATCCGATGCCGGCGACATGCGCATTGATAGAGTCGATTGAGTTTCGTACCGTTTGTTCGATATTTTCGGTTAAAGAACGGATTTGCGTTTCGCCGGCGGCCAGCTTTTTGCTGATTTGCTCTTCGGTATTTCTCGTATGGTCGTCCAGAGATTGAAAAGATTTGCGAACGCTTTTTTCAATATCCAGATTTAATTCTTTGATGTAGGTTTCCAGACGTTGGGTTTTCTCATAAACCCGCGATTCAATATCGCTAGTCATGGTTTCCAGATTTTTCATTCGGCTTTGAATTTTGGCAAATTCGTCGTCAATGATGCCAAGCAGGTGATTTTTTTTATCGTTTGATTCGGCGTCGAGTTTATCCAGTTCGCTTTCAAAACCGCTTCTCAGCTCGACAAACATCGTTTCAATGTCTTGGGTTTTATCTTGAACGAACTCTTCAAAGTTGCCGCGGGTGGTTTGGTAAATCTCTTCAAACGATTTTCCGTATTCGTCCATGCGGGACATCTCTTCGCTGGAGACGTCTTTCATGGCTGCCATGGCGTCCTGAACCTTTTGAAATTCGAGGTCGATCATATTCACGATACGGCGGGCATTTTCTTCGGAGTTATCGCTGATTTGAGCGGCTTCATGTTCCAGGTTTTGCTGAATATCGGCCGCCCATTGCGAAATTTGGTTTTCTTTGGATTGCGTTAACTCTTGCAATTTGGAACGAATGGTTTCGTAAGCGCCTTGAAAAGATTCGGCCTGGTCGCGGATTTTTTCAGCTTCGTCTTTTACCGCTCGTATGAGTTCGTCTTTTTTAGCCAAAGCGTCAAGATCGAGCGAATGCATTTGATGTCTGATTTTTTCCACTTCATCATAAAAGTCCTGAAAGCTTGCGCTTTTTTGAGACTCAAGCTCATGGCGGAAAGACTCGATTTTACGGTTAAACTCGGATTCCACTTTGGAAATACCGGCTTTGAACATTTCAAGCTGGTCATGATTTTCGGAAAGCGTATGACTGAATTTTAATTTCAATTGTTCGATCATTTCCGGGATTTCCGAACGAAGAAGATTTTCCTGATCTCGAATTCTTTCGTCCAAATCCTCTAAAATGGAAAATCGCCCATAGACTTGTTTTTCCATAGACCCGGTGAGTTCTTTGGCGCTGCTTCTTAAGCTGGTTTCAAGGTCGGAATACGATTCGTTTATTTTTTGCGATAAAATGGAATGTTTTTGTAAAAGCTCGTCGCGGAGTTTTTTCTGGTATTCGCTTGTGTCGGCCGAAACTTTTTCAAGTTTCTCTTCGAGTACGGCAATGGCGTCTTCGGACTTTTCGGTCAACGACTCCTGGAATGTCTTGACCATCTTTGCCGCATCGGCATCAACCGATTTAATATAGGCTTGCAGGTTTTTTATTTTTTTCTGGTGGTAATCGATTTTACCCAACGACTCATTGATATATTTCAATTGATCTTTTACGGAGTTTGTGGTGGCTTCCAGCGATTGAAGCTCGCCGTCCATGTGGGCCAGGTTCGCGCGGCTGTCTTGCACTTCTTCTAACGAGTTTTTTAACCCCTGAAGCTCGGTTTTCAATTCGTTTAAATATTTTTCGGAATTGATGATCATTAAGTCGAGCTGGGCGCCCGAATCTTGCAGCTCTTCTTTTTTTTGAGTTGCAATTTCAATGAGTTCCCCCTGACCCCGCTCAATGAGAGTTTTTAATTTCCGCAAATTGACATTTGACTTGTCAAGCCTGCGGAGAAATATTGTGGCAAAAAGAGATGCAAAAAATGGAATCGACAACTCTAGCATTATGTCACTTTCGGATTAATTAATGACCTTTCAATTCTTTTTTTAAAGTCGCAGCATGTGTTTCTTCCATAAGTAAAATCGGCATGGCGCCTTTTTTCTCGTTTCAATCCGCATTTCACCAAAGCGATCAAATTGGCGGTTTAGGCATGTGAAGGGCGGCTTTATATGGCAAAGGCGCGGCGAAAGCATGTTAAAAAAACGAAAAACCGATTTACAACCTGTCTAACGGCGCATCCATTTCCATTCACTCATGGAAAAGACGGGAAAAGACGGCAAAGTAAAAGCATATGTGCTGATGAGCGGAGGACTCGATTCTACGCTTGCCGCAAAAATGTTGCTGGAGCAAGGCATTGAGGTCACCGGCGTGTATGTCAGCACCGGTTTTTGCATATCGGCGCAACAAAAGCGAAACGGACGGTTCGATGAGGCCAAACCGGATGTTTTTAAGGTTGCCGAAGAGCTTGGCATTGATCTCGAAGTCATTGATATCAGCCATGAGTACATCGGAATTGTCACAAATCCGAAATACGGCTGGGGGAAAAACGTAAACCCATGCATTGATTGCCGTATTTATATGCTCCAAAAGACAAAGGAGCTGATGGAAAAAAACGGGTATGATTTTATCGCTACCGGCGAAGTTGTCGGTCAGCGGCCCAAGTCACAGAGAAAACACACGGCAATATTAATTGAGGAAAAGTCCGGCCTGAAAAACTTTTTGTTGAGGCCGCTTTCCGCTAAATTTCACAAAAAAACGGACGCTGAAACCCAGGGGTGGGTTGACCGGGAAAAGTTAGGTTCCATGCAGGGCCGGTCCCGAAAGCCGCAACTGGCGCTGGCAAAAGAGTATGGTCTTCAAAATATCCAGGCCCCTGCAGGAGGCTGCTGTTATTTGACGGACGACAACTATGCCGTTCGTTTTAAAGATTTGTTGAACGATCGTAAGGCGCTTCTAAACGACCCCGCCAAACCGCCGCTGATTCACGATGACATGATTTTACTTTCCATTGGCCGGCAAATCAAGTTACGAACCGGTCTTAAAGTAATTGCCGGGCGAAACGAGACGGAAAACAAGCTCTTACAGCACTACCGCGGGTCGCGGCTCTTTCTTGAACCGTTGGAAAATCCGGGGCCTTCCGCAGTTCTTGATATAGTGCCTGTTGAAAAAGAGAACTCCAAAGAGTTGCACCAAGCCTTTGACGAAGAGTGGTTCTTTGGCGCAAAGAAACCTGTTCGCCGGGATGTCAGCTTGCCGCCGGATCTAAGTTTCAATGAGCTTTATACGGCAGCCGCCATAATGGCCCGCTATGGCGATGGTAAAAATCTATCCGACGTAAAAATTAAAGTCGATATGGCCGGGTGCGAGCCTTTTGAAATTATTGTTACGCCATTTCAAAACGAAGATCGTTTGCAAACCAGGCTCATCATGAAACAAAATGAAGCCTATTTTTTACAACCGAAGAAAAGTTCAACGGGGCGTTTCGCGGCGGCGAAAGTCCAGCTTTAAGGGAACTTCGGTCCAATTTAAATTTTCTTGCATTGCGTTGCGGATAAACTGCACAATATTGTTTGACGACGGTCTTTGGTGGCCAAATAAAATAAATTTCAGTTGCGGGTAGGCTTGCGTTATATAGTTAAATTTAATTTTGTGACTGACCATAACATGGCTGCGGTTGATCTCGGCCAATAGTTTGTTTAAACCGGGCGTCGGGATTTTTTCGCGCGTCATATCATACAGCAGCAATGCTTTTTGCAGCACTTTGCCTGTTTTTTTAGCTTGCGTTGCGGTTAAGTAATAAGCCGGGAAATTCCAAAATCTCTTTTTCATTTCATGCACCGAGTCTTCCAGATGTTTGACTTCGTCCGGCGTAAGCAAATCGACTTTATTTAAGACAATAACGGCCGGTTTGGCAACGTCCTCGATCCATTCCAGGATTGATTTGTTTTGGCGATCTATCCCTTCAACGGAGTTAATAATATGTATGACAATATCTGCGCTTTCAATTGCTTTTTTGGTGCGCGCTTCGGAAAAAACTTCAACTGAACTGAGGGTGGCTTTTTTTCTTTTTAGCCCCGCAGTATCGACAAGCGATAACAAGTGATCTCCAAAGCGAAGTTGTTCTTCAATTGCGTCTCTGGTTGTGCCGGGCTGGTCAAATACCAGAGAGATCTCTTTGCTCAACAGTGTATTGAACAGCGTGCTTTTCCCTGCATTGGGTTTGCCTACGATGGCTAATTTAACCGATGGCGTTTCTACGCGTTCAACCGGTTTCGCTCCAAAATATTCAACGATTTTATCGCGTAGCAAATCGATGTTTCGGCGGTTTAAAGCGGAAATAAAAACAATTTCGGAAAATCCCAGGCGGTAAAATTCGTCAGCTTGCGATTCAAGGGAGGGGTCGTCTACATGGTTTACGGCCAGCCAAACCGGTTGGTCAAGCTTGCGGAACAACCTGGCCAGTTCATGCTCGTAGGGGCTCAATCCTCTGCGAGAGACTACCCAAATCAATAAATTATAGCGATCCAGGCTGTTTAGCGCGCGTTGGATAGAAGCTTTTCCAAGACGGTCGTCATGCAGCGCCTTTTCTTTTTCAAATCCGGGAAAATCGGTGAGTTCCCAGCGCCCTTCTCCCCAGTCAACGCGGTGCGAAACCATGTCGACAGTAACTCCCGGTTTGTCGAAAGTAATGCTCTTTTTTTTTCGAATTAGGGCGTTAAATAAGGTGCTTTTCCCTACGTTTTGCGCTCCGATGATTCCAATAGACGGCATTGTTTAATCCCCAAAAACGATAAACAGTGTAAATGCGTTTTTCATTTATATTGCAAAATCGGTTTTTTATACTTTATTGCCGATAGTTTCTTGACGCCATGATTTTATCGTTTTTCATTATGCATGGCGCTAACCCCTTCTACCATGTTGCCTTTAGGTTCAAAAATGCCCGAATTTAGTTTGCCGGATCCGGCGGCCGGGACAACTTTTCATAGTTTGGATATCGATACCGGGCATATTATCCTGGTGATGTTTATTTGCAACCACTGCCCTTATGTGATTCATTTGGCTGATCATCTGTCAATGCTGGCATATGATTATAAAGAGAAGCCGGTGAGTATTGTAGCAATTAATTCAAACAATGCAGAGGCTTACCCTGATGATTCGCCCGAAAATATGGTCAAAGAGGTGCAAACAAGGGGATACATATTTCCATATCTTTATGATGAGAGCCAGCAAGTTTCCAAGGATTTTCGCGCCGCTTGTACGCCGGACTTTTTTGTGTTCGATCGAGACCGGACTCTTTCATATCGCGGTCAATTTGACTCTTCTCGGCCAGGAAACCAAATTCCCGTTACCGGCGAAAATTTGCGCGCTGCCATCAATTCTCTTTTAGAAAACCAACCTGTACCGACCGATCAATTCCCCAGCATGGGGTGCAATATCAAATGGAAACCGGGAAACGAACCTGACTATTTTCATTAATTTGTTTCAAGAAAACCGATTCTCTGGAGAGTTTTGGCTGTAAATTATGAGAAATTTACTTGACAAAGTCCAAATTTTTATATACGTTCTGGACAGATTTGTTCTTTGAAATAGCGTAAGAAAAAATCCATGGGGACGATTCGGCTTCGACTGGTGTCAACAATGGAAAGAAAAGCATGTGAAGGCCCCTCTTCTAAAAAAGGGAATCGGTTATATTTGCCGACAATGTAGATTACGCAATGGCTGCTTAGTCAGCTTGCACTACCCGGTTGATACGCTTCCGGTTCTTTCGGGTGGTAAACTTACGGGAGCTGGTTGCCATGATGCAGATAAACGGCAATGAGAAATATCTGCTTTGATAAACCTCAGTTTGTTCATGAGCAAGGGTTTTTCGAGAACTAAATCATGAACTAAACATGTAGAAAGCTTTTGATTGGGCATTAGGACGCGGGTTCGACTCCCGCCGTCTCCAATTATAATGCTATTTCAGCCATAACTTCGGTTTTAAATTTATTTAAATACCGTAATATCTGTTTCTTTTCCGCCTGTATTTCTTCAGGGGGAAATTTTTTTCGCAACATATAGTATACTCTGGCCGGGCCGGGTGTTATTAAAGTGGGCGTATCAAAAATGGAAGTAATCTGGCCGGACAATTCTGATAATTTCTTTTTTTCGTTACCGAAGATGAGCGGCGCCGCCTGGCCAATAACCAGAATTCCACGAATTTTGTAAGAGGAGATATCATCAATCAGGTGTTTTCGGCAATTGGTCAGATATTCGGGATTGTTTTCATCTTCCGGACCAAAGTAGCAGCGCAAAACTTCTCGTACTAAAAATTTTTCAGGCGGATATCCAAGTCCGGCCTGGATCATTTTCAGAAAAATATCATTTATTCGCGCGTCTTCAAAGTAACGACCGCGATCAAGTATAAAGGAATTGTGAATCAAGATAAGGTACGGTAACTTATCTTTTTCGTTTATAAATTGTCCCGGTTTGTAACTAATACGCCGATCGCAAAGCGTGCAAACATCCGGCTCTAAAAAGGACTCTACCGTACTTTCATGGATTACGGGCTGAAATGATAAATCCAATGCCAATGGGTCCGGTTCATTTTCACGGCGCCAAATAGTAAGGGATGGGTCTTCTTCTTTAAGATATTTTTTTACTTGGGAAATAGCATCGAGAAGTTCCGGGTAACTCTCTACATGCATAACCTATTTATTTCGCTTTTTCAGTTCTCGTTGTTTTTTATCGTAAACTTCTTGAGCTTCCAATGTTCGTTTGGCTTCAGGGATGGCTTTCAAGCGAGTTTTGTTAATAGGCTCGTCGCTATCAATACAGATTCCGTAGGTGCCCGCTTCAATTCTACTTAAAGCGTCATTAATATCGCGAAGAGAGTTTACTTCAGATGTAGTCAGGCTTAAATTTAATTCTTGCTCCAGCAAGTCTGTTGCCATATCAACAACATCTCCCGGCTCATCCAACTTTTCGCTGGAAACCTCTTCTGATTGCTCAGTTATTTCTTTGATTAATCTTTCTTTTTTTTCAACAAGAAGCTTTTTAAATTCTTCCAGCTCTTTTTTGTTAAATGGGCTTTTTTTCATTTTGGCGTTTATAGCAAAAAAAAACACCAAGTCAATCGTTTTTTATCCAATATTGGAAGGATGGCTGGGTTGAAAAATTGCGCAAATTTAGGTGATTTACCTAACATGATTAACAAACAGCTATATAGAAACAATCCTTTGCATGTTGAGGCCATCATTGAAGTCAGATTATGTTATGATACGTGGAGAAAAATACAACGCATTGCCAGGTCGCAACATGCCAGTTACTCGTGGGTGGTTCGCTTTGCCGTATTTAGACTGATTAAGCGAAAGAATATTAATTCATTTTTGTCTTTGAATACTGATGAATATTCGTTCCAGTGGCGCAATCGAAGTGAAAAATATGACAGCATGAATGAAAAAGCGCGAATTCGTCGCCAAAATTGTAACGAAAAGCATCGGCACCGATTGTGCCTTTATGGTACGGATGAACTCTTTATTCGGGTCACAGCTGCTCGCTTGAGTTGTACAATGACACATCTAGTGCGTTTGGCTCTTGAAGTTTACCTGGATTCGGTTTTGAGACATTCATTGAGAGCGCCTCGATTTGGAGGAAGAAAATATCGTTCAATTCGAGAGGCTTTCTGGTATTGGTGCGGTATAAAACTACATGAAGATGTGGAATTCCCCAACTATGCACCTGAAAAACAATACATTAAATTCAAAAAATTTGATAAACACGATTATTTTTAACAATAGATACAAAGAAAAATTATTTCTTTGACGGTTTTTCAATTGTATCTTCCAATTCGCCTTTAAATTCCTTCAACCTTTTTCTCCAGCGGGCATTTTCTACCGGATCATAGCGAGTTGAGTCAATTTTTTCCAATATCATTCGCAACTCCGTCAAATTTTCGTTATACTCTTTTAACCCCACTGATTGCTCAAGCTTCATCGTTTCGTAAAAAAACAAATAATGCAAGGTTTGACTGTATTGATCTGTACGGTTATCCTTTACCCGAATATGTAAATAATATCGGCCAGGCTCAAAAGTATATGATATCTGACCACGTCCCGATAAAACACGCAAAGGATTTTCCGGCTCATACACCGGTATTTTATTTATTTCTGCATAGTAACTTAATGGAAGCGCATTTTTAATTATAAAATTTAGCCGCTTTCCGGAAATTACACGCGGTGATATTTCATCCAATAATGCGATATCAGGTACATCGGGAGTATACTGCCAGAACACAGGCAAATGATACACTGGCGACTCATGTCCAGTCGATACATCTCTTGCCTGAAGGTGAAGATAATATTTACCCTCATCTTTCATTTTGAAATTCACCTGATTATTGGATACTTGTTTGTAGTCCGGAAGGGGAGGAGAATCTTTCTCCTTATCCAGAATATATCGATATTCATAATCTCCTCGGGAACCTTTCTGCCAAGATAAATACAAATCGGGATACCCCTCCCGATTGACAATACGCCAATTAAAATTAACAACTGGTTCAAAATCGGCTTCCCAACTGCGCAAGTAAGAGTGTTTTGATAAATCCGATTCAACCCAATAGATATGTTGATTCACCAATCCCGGCATTACATAGCTTTCGGATATTAAAGGTGTCGTTCTTAATTTAACCCCGGGCCTGCGACTATCGAAATCGGAAATAATAAGCCTATAAAGTACTTTCTCTAGAGATGAGCTTAATAAAAGATTTAACGTATTCCCATCAATCATAGGAAGGACATCGTATACATATTCAAAACTATCATTTTGATATAACTTAACACGCTCCAGCTTATCGCCCTTAATCCCGATTCGCCATAAGGCATAGGAAGTATCTTTAGCTATCAAATAAACATTATTTCGCCATTGAATAAACTGCACCGTTGTAACAGGAAAAGGCAATTCATAACTATGAAACCGTCCTTTGTTCCATACAGTCCAGTAAGTATTGACATCTTCTTTATACAAGTAATGAATCGACAATTGAGCCCAATGCAAAAATGAGGCATCCGGCTTTTGATTTTGAATCATGATATTTTGAAATCGTTCGTCAAACCAAAGCTTAATAAAATATTTATCTTTTTCCTTGCCTGAAAAAAGCAAAGCAAGGCGGCGGCCTTGTCCAATTCTAACTTCTACATCATCAATATAATCGGGAATTTTTAATTTCTCTTTTTGAATCACATCATCGTTTTCATCCAATATAATGGCATAAAATATTTTCTTTTCGTTGGACCAACCGGCTAAAATATTTACATCCTGGAGGGGAAAATGTTTAAACTGCTCCGGTGTAAATGATAGCTTAAAGACTTTTGTTTTTTGAACATCCGTTCCTTCACCGGAAACATTATTGACCCAGATTTGACCATTACTGTCACAAGAGTAAAATTTATTCTCCCAGCCATTCCAAGTCGTGCGGGCAATCTGTTCTTTATACCATGTATCCGTATCGCTACCGTACAAAAAACGACCGCTCAAAAGTAGAAGAAAAACAATAAAACGTGAAAATCTCATGATAAACGAAAACGCCCAAAGTAAAATAACAATTTTTTGCGCTGCCGTAAACCAATTAATAGTAAAATGATCAAGACTAAGCCAAAATGAAAACGAGGGTCTTGCCAGAGAAAAGGAGCAGTAACGACAAACCGTACATAAGAATAACCGGCTTTCTCATTAAATTCATTTTTTGTAAATACCGCTCGAACGCTCAGATAGTATACTCCCGGAGTAAGATTGTATAAATAAATCGGCGTTTTAATATAATTAATCTGCTCTTCAGGTAACGAAGGAATATCCGCCAGACGATAACTATAACCTCTTACCAATCCTTTCATTTCGTCCTGTATGTTGAACTCTACTTCAAACAAGTCGCCTTCCGCACTAATTCGAATGGTCGGCAGCGTTTTTTCATAAGAAGCCGGCTCATAAAAATAGTTCTGCACTCTACGCCATCTCGTATCAAAAGTAATTGGTTTTGACGGTTTTTCAACCTTTGGACGTTTATATTCAAAATAATAATACCTTGGAATACTATGCGTTCCGTCGGTATACTCCAAACCCAGAGAAAATGCATACAAACCCGGCTTCAAAGCGGCAAAAGGTCTAATCACCGTATGCGTATTATCCAGCTGATCAAATTCCCAGGTATCGCCGCCAATGTAAGGATCCACTTTTTTACGAGCGATACTCCCCTTAATTGCCGCAATCCCTTTTTCCGATAAATTTAAATTGATTTCCAACTCAAAATTTTCAGCCTGAACCCTGCTATCGGCAATATTGGTTTTTACAAAAAAATCCGCATAATCTTCGGGAACAACCTCAATGGAATAGACAGCAACCGGAGAAAGCTTCCCGGCCATATCTTCGGCTCTAACCATAAAATAATAGCGGCCGGCGGAAATATCGGTAAAAGTCAGTTCACCGTTTTCCGTAAAACTTTCGAGAGCTTCTCCACGGTTTTCCGAAAAGGCATAATAATAACCGCGCACGCCAATATCATCCTCCGAAGAAAATTGTACTGTAAAATTTTTTGCATCGACGGGAATCCCCTCCTGGTGAGTCGTTGAACTTATAACAGGTGACTTTGGCGGACCCGAATCTACAATAAACGGATAACTGTACGGACTGGATTCATTTCCTGCTCCGTCCCGATATTTAATATGAAAATAGTAACGGCCCCCCGCCACATCCTTAATTAACAAATCTTTTTTATCGCCATCCAGGTTATAAAGATCCGGGTTCGAATCGGGACGATCGTCAACTAAATAAGCAATGGCGTCAACACCGGAAGGCTCATTTTTAATGATCCACTCGATGCTAACGTCCGTTTGATTCGTCGATTTACCCTCGGCATGAGTCGGAGAATATATTTGTACCGGAGCCGTTTCTTTGTCCGTTTTAACGGCATACAAACGCGAACCCTGCAAATAAAACAAAAAGACATCATTATTTAACCGGGTGAGAAAAGGCTCCGAAGCCATGGCCTTCCCGCGCGTAACGCGATGTTCTTTCCCTATAGGCAGTTCCGGATCCGCATCGGAAAAAATAGCGTAAATTTGAGGAGGCACCACACGTTGGTCAAACCATGCCATCACATGCCCGTTTTTTTCATTGAACGTCATTACCGGCATAAAACTATCCGATTTGGAAGTCGTAATCTTTTGCGGCTTCTCGCCCAGAACAGCATAATAGATTGCCCAGTTGCCTTCGGGATTTGCCTGCCAAACATACTCGATTTTTTGATCTCGCATGATCATGTATGGCGAAAAATCGTTAAAATCATTCTCAGTAATACGAGCCAGTTTGCCAAAAGATTTCCCGGCATTTGTCGACTGAACATAATACAACTCATCGCGCAACGTTTGCTCCTGGCGGCTTTGGTATAAAACATAAATCTCGGAATCATCCAAAACAATGGACGGAAAAAAAGCGCCCCGCCCGATAAACGCCATATCGCCAATAATCGGATGAAACCCGGAAAATTTACCGGAAGTAAAACGCGCATGCATCAGAGAAAAGCGATTGCTTTCAACCCGCTTTTGATAAAACAAATGGAAAATACCGTCTCCGGAAACCTTTAACTTTGGCAAAGAGCCGTCATACTCGTTTTCCTGAACGGTTTGCGGTTGTGAAAAAACAAAATCGGATATGGACGCGCTGATATATTTCATATCAGTACCGCGCCCGTCTTTCGAAGGCTGCTGCCAAACAAGTAAAACCCGGTTATCGGATGCGGCAATTGTCGGGTTTAATGAAAATAAAAACAGCGATTTGGAAAGTACAACCGTAGTCGCCTTCACCGTTTTTACGGAAAATCCGTTAAACGAATGAACATAAATATCACAAACGGTGTCGCGGTCTACGGAAAATTTTGAAGGTAAAACAACGGAAACGGCATAGATCGCCCCGTTGTAACCGCCCTCGTGAACCGCATATTCCTCCGTTTTCTCTGAAAATTGAACCGGAGAATACCATCCCGGAACCGCCAAAAGCGTTTTTGTCGAAAGCAATAATAATATTGCAGAGATACGGGCCACTTTCTTCATAAAGAACGGCTTACAGTTGAATTTCGAGACCTTCATATGCCGGAATGATCTCAAGGGGATTATCGGGCGCCATAAAATCTTTATATTTAAACGCCTGCATTGTCAACTCATCCATTTTTTCATCGTCGTACGACGGATCATGATGGAAAAGAACCAATTTTTTCACATTACTCTTAATGGCGATATCCGTGGCAATGGCCGCCGATGAATGACCCCAGTCTACTTTTTGCAGAGACTCCTCAAATGTATACTGCGTGTCAAATACCAGCACATCGGCATTTTTAAAATACTCAATGTAGGGCACAATATCGTCCATTACTTCAAGACTAAACTCGGCATCGGAACAAAAAATAAAGATTTTACCATTCCTGTCAGTAAATCGATATGAATACGTTGTACCGGGGTGGCGGACCGCCTTACTGGTAACCTGCAACCCGGCAACTGCGATAGTATCGCCCTCCGGCAAATGCCGCATCACTTTTTGAACCGGAAGTTCATCAAAAGTTATCGGAAAATGCGTCGGCGGCGTTTGGTACTGGAGTCTCTCATAAATGTCGGCAAACGATGAAATAAACGTGGCTTTGTTCGTAGGAATAAAAAACGGTCCGAAAAACATTAAGCCTTGAATATGGTCCCAGTGGGTATGAGTAAAAAAAAGATTCATTTCCGGATCGCTGCGATAACGATCTTCTTTCATTAAATATTGGCCCATTTTGGCAAGACCGGTACCGGCATCAATGATCACCAAATCATCATCGGGAGTCCGTAATTCAACGCAAGTTGTATTGCCGCCAAAAGTTCCTTTTAAAGAAAAAGGCAGCGTTTCAACGAAATTGTCAATTTTCTCGGGGCTTAAAATATCTACCGGACTGGCCAGGGCCAGAGCCTTTTTTAGCTTATCCTGAATCGACTTATGTTCAATCGCAGCCGGATGAGAACCGCGCACTCCCCAAAATTTAACATGCATAATAATTCCACTTTTGACGGGAAATCCCGTTGTACCATTATCGGACTCAATCCCCTTTCGGGTATAGCAAAAAACCGTCTTTTCGGAAACGAGCTGTCACCTGAAAAACATTTTCAATATTTTCTTTTGTCAACACTTCCACCGGAGAGCCGGATAAATAATTGCCGTGAGCGTCGGCCCCCAGGCATAGCACTTGGTTAGAGTAACGTCTGGCCAGTTCCAGATCGTGAATGGCAATGATAATCAGCTTTTTTTGCCCGCAAAACTTTGTGCATAGCTCTAAAAACTCAAGAGAATAACGAATATCCAGAGCGGTGACCGGTTCATCCAGAATCAATATATCGGCTTCTGTGATCAACATTCTAGCCAGCATCGCCCGTTGAAACTCCCCCCCGCTCAACGAAAAAACAGGACGTTCGGAAAAACCGGCCAGGCCCACCAGCTCTAAATACCGTTCAACCAGGCGATAATCTTCATCGCTCCAAATCGACAAACCTTTCAAATAAGGCGCGCGCCCTAAAACAACAATATCCTTAATGCGCATATCATGATAAATGGGCGTATTTTGCGGTAAATACGAAATACGGCGGGCAAATTCCCGCGCTAGTTTACCGGAACGAAAACCGGAAGCCGTACCGGTTTCAATACCATCGACATAAACTTTCCCGCGTTCAGGGGTCATCAAATGCGCAATGATTTTTAATAACGTTGATTTCCCCGTTCCGTTAGGCCCAATGACTGAAATAAACTCCCCATACCGGAAATTCGCATTCAACCCCCGGAACAGCGTTCGGCCCGACTTTAACGAATACGAAAGGGATATTAAATCGATAGCGCTCATTGCTCGACCCCCCGGTGGCGCCAAATCAGCCAAAAGAAGAAAGGGGCGCCTATTATCCCCGTCACAACGCCCGGGGGAATATATATGGATTGAATGAAACGCGTCACAATATCAACGCCAAGCAAAAAAACGGAACCTAATAAAGCAGACCCGGGGATTAAAACGCGATGCATTGGCCCGGCAAGCAACCTGACAATATGAGGCACAATTAACCCGACAAACGCAACTGCGCCAATCATCGCAGTCGCCGAACCGGCCAGCATACTAATTGAAAAAATGGAAAACCCCATTAAAGAGCTTCTGCTGACCCCCAGGGAATTCGCGGTATCGTACCCAAGTAAAATAACATCAAGACCGCGGCGCAGATAAAAGGCAGCCCCAAAACCAAGCAGCACGGGTAAAATAACCCATTGAACATGAATCCAGGAACGCCCGTCAAAACTGCCCATAATCCACTGCATGGCCCGCACCGTCAATTCATACCGGTGGACTTGCGCCGAAAGCAAAAGACTGAGCATTGCGTTTAAAAGAGTCGATAAGGCAAGACCGCTCAAAAGCAATGACATAACGCCGGGGATCGCCCGGGACATTAAAAACAAGATCAGTAGAACAACACTTGAACCAATGGCAGCCAAAAGAGGGGCCGCATAAATTTGATCTTGCGCAATTCCCAAAGAATATCCGGCGACAACAAACAAGGAAGCCCCTGAACTGATACCAAGAATACCGGGCGCCGCCAAAGGGTTTCGAAACAACCCTTGCGTGATACAACCGGCGACGCCAAGAGCAGCCCCCAACAACATGGCCAGCAATGTCCGGGGAACCCGAAGCTCCCAAACTAAAGTAAAGATATTTAAGCGGCCTGCATATTCCGAAAAGCCGCAACCCGCGCCAAGCACAGAGAGGGCCTCGCGCAATGAAACGTCCCCCGGGCCGGCAACCAGTGAAATGCAAGGTAATATAACGAAGACCGATGCCGCCAGAATCAGGCGCAAAACCCGAGATGTTGTATTTATGCCAGGCACCCGCTCTTATTCCATTCCATATATCTTTTTTTGGAGCATTTCCGCAAACAACAGCATATTCTCGCCGGATGACGTAAATACGGGACCGGGTATGGCAATCACCCTGTTTTGTTGCACTGCCTCCAGCGCTTCCGCCCCCGGGAGCCCATAAAAAAGTCTCACCGACTTTTCGCAAGAATCGCCGCACGAAATGACAATGGCATCCGGGTTCCACACCAAAAGTTGCTCCATTTCAATATGCCTGTGTCCTGATACCCCCTTCTCGGCGGCCAGGTTTCGTAAACCGGCTGCAGAAGAGATATCCTGAAAACAGGTTTCGCCACCGGCAATGGAACCGGCCATATAACTTAATACTGCAAGCGGCTTTTGGATGTTTTTTGATCTTTGCCGGATAAAAGAAAGACGCGATTGAAACCTGGCCGTTAAAATTTCGCCATTCTTTGGCTGCCCCAACGACTCGGCAATCAAAGTAACATTGTTTATATAAGCGTCAAAACCGGTCAAGGGCTGCAAGACCACAAACGGAATACCCGACTCTTCCAGCAAATGGGTCAGGTTTTCGGAATGGAAAGCCGCCACGATCACAAGCGATGGCTGTAAATATACGATTGATTCAACCGATTCGCGTATCCGCTGCACGGAACCGGGCCATTGCCCCGCAATCACGCTAAACTCCGGGTCGTCAACCAGGGCAGGCACAGCGCCAATCCTGGTCACGGCTTCCGCTCCGAGATCAAGAACGATTTCAGCTGCAAATAAATTGGTTAGCGCAATTTTACCGTCAAGCGACGATTTTTTTGCATCTGCTTTTTTTTCTTCGGTATAATTTTTACCACGGACATCGCCGCTTGTATTATCAATAGATTCGGAATACCCGCCGCCTTTATCTTTATCATACCCGCACGAAATCAATAAGAACAATGCAATTGATATAACTGCGCCTCGCTTTACGTCTATTTTTTTCAAATTTGATTTTCTCCCCGTTCTTTATTTCTCACTTCTTCGCTTCTCATTTCAAGCCTTTCGTCTTTTTAAAAACAACTTTAACGTTTTGAAACAGAAAAATGTTTGTAGACCTGTAAAAAAGGCAGGTTTTGACCATATGGGAATAAAGGAAAAACTATACAAAGGGGCAATCTACTTTTTTATCTCATTTATTGCTCTTTTACTGATCTTAACTCTGGGCATGCCCAACTTTATCGGTAGCTCAGCGACTGCCACACGTTTTATGGCAGCGAAAGTCGGCAGCGAATATATAACCAACAAAGAAGTATCGCTCATTGCCGATAACATGATGAACAGGCAATTTCAGGGCCAGCAATTGCCCGATTCGTTTCGACAGCAAATAAAATCGCAAGCTGTTGAACAAGCTATTTGGCGCAAACTTTTTTATTTAACCTCTCTGGAATCGGGACTCTTTCCCCTGACCTCGGCAAAAAATAAAATCACAGCCGATTATCTCAAGAAAAACTTTACCCAGTTTCAAAATGAAGAAGGCTTTGACTTTGTCCGGCTTGAAAAAGAATTTCTCAAACCCAGACAAATCACCCTGGCCGACCTTGAAATGGACGCTCTTTGGAGCGACGGACTGGCGAAAAACGACTACATATTGCGATCTGTCGCAACGGTAAACTCCAAAGAGATCGTCGACCGTCTCTTGTTAAAAGAAACAAAATACAGTTATGAAGTATGGCAACTCAATTCAGGCGAGCTTGACAAGGTATTGGAAAAAGAAGCCGGTATTACCGATCAGCAGATTAAAGAAAAATTTGAAAACGAATATCTGGCAAAAGATCCGAAAGCCTTGCTGACGCCGGCCAAACGCACCCTGATTACGCAAGAACTTCTCAAAGACAAACGAACCGCGGTAGAAACCGCCTGGATGGAACGTCTGAAAACGGAAATTCACTCTATGCCGTTTTCAAGCTTAAAACGGCAATACGGCGGCACCTTGGCAAAAGGCGGCCCGACCCCTCTCGAAACGCAACTTTCCGGTTCTCTTAAAACTTCGGACGGAAAACCCGCATCAATCGGGCCGTTCGACACAAACCTGCAATTTATCGAAGAACGGGGGCAAGCCGCGCCCGGAGATACTTTGAGCTTGATCAAAGAAAATAACATGATGTATGCCGTTAAGATAACCGCCGTTGAAAAACCCCCGGCGTCGCTTTTAGAATGGAACGGAAAAACAACGGAAGAGCTTGAAACCGCTTTCCCAAAATATGTTGATCAAATCAAAGAAATTGAAAATCAAATTAAAAACGAATATACGGAAATGGCCTATTCGGAAATGCTTTCCGTGGCTAAGAACGAATATACGATTAAAAGATATAACCAAACGGGCAATTAAAACCTTATAAAAACCCCTTGGTTAAAAAAGAATGTTAAAAAACAATTTCAGTAATTAAAATAGAAATGTCATCGTTGGGTTCCGCCGAATATTGATTGATATTTTCGTAAAGAAAATCAATTTGCTCCTGCGGTGACATTTCAATTGATGCGGCAACCCAATCTAAAAACCCTTTCTCGCCTAAAATTTCGCCCTCTTCATTGAAAATTTCAAACGCGCCATCCGAACAAAGCAGAATTCGCATTTCATCGCGGTATATTTTTCGCATTGAGTGGTATTTCTTTTTAACCGCGCCAAGCAACGGTTGATTTTCAGAAAGATACATTAAACTCTTTTTACTTTTGCTGTAAATAATCGGAGCATGTTGACCGGCGTTCACCATTTCAATATGCACTTCAAGCGACGGATTCTTTTTTTTCTCGGATCGTTTCTCAATGCGTATTTGAAGGCCGCAAAGGGTCATGAAACTCATTGAGCTTTGCCGCGAATATAAAACATCGTTAATGAGCGAAAAAATTCCGGGCAATTCGTTTGCCCCCGACTCGTAATACCCGTGAATCATGCTGCGTATGGTCGTCATAAAATAGGCGCTGGCGAGGCTGTGGCCACTCACATCGCCTAAAAAAATTATATAAGAGTCTTTGCCCGCCTGTAGAATATCCACATAATCGCCAGTCACCAAACGCGAAGGTTTGCTGAATGTATGAAATGAGATATTGGTCTCTTTGGCCGATTTCGGTAAAAACCCTTTCTGCAACGAAGAAACCTTGATTAACTCTTCTTCCATGCGGCGCAGCTGTAGGTTATTGATCAATAGCTTATAGTTTTCAAGCATGGGTTCGGCATTTAATATTAACTTTTTAATGAAAGCGATATCTTCGGTATAGTACGGTTCTTTTTCCTGCTTTTCGTATAGCATAATCGCCGCCCGTAATTTCTGAAACGGCATAATTAAAAACCCACCCTTGGATTGCAGAAAATCCTGCACCGGGCCGCTATCTTTTGTCGTAAAAGTGCCCCGGTTTAATTTCCAGTACGATTGTTTCTCCAGTTGATACCAGAGAGGATCTTCATCATCAAGAAAAAACAAATAGTTTCGTTTGACGGACCACCCCTGGAACAATCGATCGCTGATAATCAACCCGATGCCTGTGGACCCTACCGAAAGTTTAATTAAGTCAATGGCGCTTTCCAGCGAAGCCGTCAGGTCGGTTACATTATGCACATGACGCCAAAATTCCGATAAGCCTTCGTTTAAATAAGCCCTCCTGAAAATAAAAAACCGGTGGATTGTCATAAACGAAAGAGAACGCAAGATATCGAAAACAAACACAAAAGCCAGGACTGAAAGGAGGTTAATTATAATTTGGCCCCCGCCCGATTCAATCAGTTTATCCGCCTGAAAACCGACCAAAACAATGTATAAAAAAGCGAAATAAACAAAATAGACAAAACGCAAAAACCCGCTTGAAACCGGGATTTCAAAATAAGTAAAACCGCCGCGCAAGCTTGAAAATAAAAACAGCATGGGAAAGGCGGCCGGCAGATAAAAAACGATATTTTTATTTAAGGTAACCTGAAAGTCAAAGTAGTGCGTTAATATATAAATCGCGCCCGGCATGATTAAAATCACCGAAGCGGCCAACGCCAATACGCGCCGGATTTTCGCCGAAGAGATCCACGGTTTATCCGACTGTACATGCAAATCGGAAAGCAGTAAATATACGCCGTAAAGCCCGGCAAAAAGGTGGGCAAAACCGGCATACAAAAGCAATTGTGTTTCTTGCGCCGCGTTATTCGGATAAAATAAAAAAGAGATACCCAAAGAAAGCAGGATTCCCGAAGCATGGACCCAGATTTTCGTTTTTCGGGCGAAAATGGTTCTGACAAGATAAATGAAAAACCCGTTGCTCGCAAAGGTGAAAAAGTAAAATACATATATGTATTTTGCCTGACTTACATAATCCATGAAAAAGATGTATTGCCCGCAAATGCTGTAGGCAAACACAAGAAACGATTTTTCAAGGCGGCGTAACCGGGCGAAAAATACAATGAAAAGAGAAGAAAGCAGAAAAAAAACAATCGCCGATAAATTGGGGCTAATGGCAAACAGCCAGTCATCCACGGTAAACCGGCCGGTGTAAATCACCTGACCGCTTCTGAAATAATAAAAATTTTCGGGAATATTCCGGGCCAGCCCCATGATGTTATTTCCGTACGGCGTGCTTAACAACGTTGTGTTGGCATGAACTATATAGCCGTAAAAATCATAAACGGCGAGAGATAAAAGTACCGCTAAAATGACAAGGGGGATCGCAAAGATTTTATTTGTCATTTGAATTTATCGCTTCGGCCACATGTAAATTTTTAATCGAATAGTGAATCGAGTTGCATTTTCTTTTTGGCAAAGGTTTCACCGTTCCCTTTGCCTGGCTCCCGAGCGGTGGGTGATAAGGCAATTCGATTAGTGTACCGTCCAGATGAATGGCAAGATCGCGGCCAAAGTGAACCCCCTTCCAGTTTCCTTTGTCGCTAATTTCAATCAAATAACCCTGCAAATACAAACCGCCGCTCGATTTGACCAGCGATTGGTACATCCACTTCACCAGTTGAGTCAGATTTTTCGCCCGCCGCGCGTACGATAGAAAATACCCTTGAACGGAAAAAAGCTGTATCGACTTGGATCGGCGCGAAGTATCCGAAATTTTACAAATAATGACAAAGGTTATTGCGCCGCTCCCCTGGCCGGCGGCAGAATCAAACAACAGCGGGAACCGGTACTCTTTTTCAAATTCATACAAGTTGCGAAAGGTAAATGCCCCCGCTTTAAAAATAGGTTCCGGGATTAAAAACTTTTCCACCTGACGGGCCATATCAAACTCTTTTTGAAAAACCCGGTTTTTCAAAACATTTAAAGTCAGTGATTCATTTTCCAGAATTAACCCGGCCCTCGAAAATATGGGCGAAAATTCCTGAACGGCGCGTTTTTCCAGCTTCTCCGGAAACGCGGCTAAAGCGCGCACGCGCGACCGAAACAAGATCGGAACAATGGTGATCCAGCTGTTGCTTCTTGCCGTTTCTTGCAAATTATCCGGGAGGTTTTCGTAGTACATCGCTTCGTGTCGATACTCCAGGTACTGGAGCAGCGACGGCGTGTTTATATATTGATCGTCCAGCTGGTCGATAATTTTGTTTTTCGTAATAAAAACGCTCATTTCCGGATTATCCACAATGATTAAAAACACGGAAGAAATCTCTACCGCTTTCAGATATTTTTGAAAATGGCGGAAAATATCTTCTTTGGTTTGAAGACTTAAAAGGCTCTCTTCGGTTTCGTTTTCCGATTTCATATCGGGATGCAACGCCTTTAGTAAAATATTATTGATAATAATATCCCGCAACGGCTGGGCGACTAAGAGATAAAACAAAAGAAATGAAATGGTCAACAAGTGCAAGTACGTGTCGACAAGGGTCATTATGTAATAAAATACAATCACCCAAAAGAGATTGTAAAACATAGAGATAGCCAAAGTGGATAAGACTATCGGTTTGTTTCCCGCCCCGTCGATTTTCATTAATAGAAGGTTAATAATCTGACCAGTTTAGCAAGCATTAAATTTTTTACGCATCTATTCCGGCTATAGCAAATGTAAAAATTATATTTATACCAACGCTGGGATCGTTTTGCAACCTGCGCCCCTTTGTTGAATTTGGTTTAGAATAGTTGCTGCTTTTCAACATGTATTGTTATTTTATAATGTCCCTACAATCAGATTGTCGAGGCGGATTTATGCTACGATCATTGATGAAATCGAAAATACACCGGGCGACCATTACAGAGGCGGATCTATACTACGAGGGAAGTCTCTCGGTCGATAAAAACCTCATGGAAATGGCAAATATGTATGAATATGAAAAAGTGCATATTGTCAACATCAACAACGGCCACCGCCTGATTACCTATCTCATTGAAGCCGAAGCCGGCTCGGGAACCATTTGCCTGAACGGGGCGGCCGCCAGACTTGGTCACCGCGGCGATCAGATTATTATTATTTCATACGCCGAATACGACGAGAAAGAAGCCAGAGAACACTCGCCAATTGTTGTTTTGGTTGACGAGAACAACCGCCCCAAATAATTGAAACCGTTGAAAAACGGAACAGAAAATAAAATTGAAGCGCTGGAGCTTGATCAACATCTCAAGGTAATGGATAGCCTCGAGAAGTTTTGGTTAAGTCAAACAGACACAATTAAACCCTATCATCATTTTTTATTCCCGTTATTGTTTTCAGGGTTTTCTTATGTTTTATATAGCAAAGATAATCTTGTCAGCTATTTATACGGAGCTTGTTCCGTAAAAACCGGTTTTTTACACCTAATTGCAACGAGGCCTGATATGCACCGCCATGGTTACGCCTCGTCATTGATCAACCATTGGGAAAAAGAAGCCCGAAAACGTTTGCTGCGAAATTTATTGGCCTATACGCTGGAAGACAATCGTCTATCTATCGGGTTTTTAACAAAAAACGGGTACCGGCGTTTAGACACTATTTCAATTGGCCACGGAGAAAAACGGGTCTTATTTGAAAAAAAACTGCACTTGAAATAACCATGACCATTGATACGGACCAGGAAAATCAGGCGAAAACCGCAAAAACCGAAGAGGCAAATTTTAACGCCAACCTTGAATACTTCTTTGATCCCGAACAAAGAAAGCTTTTCTTGGATATTGTTTCGGAAACCCGGGATCAATGGGCGAAATCAAGGGATGAAAACCAAACGGCGGATTTTCAGTTTCATGGCATCCGTTACCACAGCGCGCGCGACCCATTTCGAGAAGCCAAGCGGCAGTTAGAAGGCGCGTTAAATTCTAAAACGCAACATTTAATTTGCATTGGCGCCGGTCTTGGTTTTTTGCCTGAAGCGGCGTTTCAGGAAAAACGGGTAGATTCGATATTGTTGCTTGAAAGCGATCCGGAAGTTCTTTTTTACCTGATGCGCTTTAAAAATTGGCGGAACATAGCCGGCGCCGCCGGTAAGACCTTTCAAATTCACTTCTCGCCGTCGCCCGAAAAAGACAACCTGGAAGACATTCTACCTTTTTTTAGAAATAAAAATACCGATGCGATTGGCGTTTATTCTCACCGGCCGGCCCACCAGGCCTGCCCTGAAAAATACGGCATCTTAAAAAAACGTCTGGTAGAGATCCTGGAAAAACGAATGGTGAACCAAGCGACGTTAATTAAATTTCAGGAAATCTGGAACAAAAACATCGCGCTAAACGCGGGCGAAATTTTAAGAGGAAATACCCTTAGCGAATTTATCAACCGGAATAAAGGCAATTTTGACAATATCGTCATTGCCGGGGCCGGCCCTTCTCTGGGATCTTCCATGGAAGATTTAAAAAAATACCGGGCCCGTTTTTTATTGGTCGCAGCGGACACCGCCTTTATACCGTTAATACGCAATCAAATTGTGCCCGACATTGTAATTGCGGCCGACCCGCAATGGATCAACCGGCATTTTGCGTATTGCCCTGAAGAGGAGATCAGACAACCCGTCTGGATTTTGGACCCGGTAGTGTCTCACGGGATCACGCACCGGCTCACTCAAGCCAAAGCGGCTTACCTTTTTTGGGACAACCCCTTTTACCTGGATCTCTTTCTTCGTGAAACGCTTGGCCCCCGGGGCGAAATTGCGCACGGAGGTTCGGTCACTACCAACGGTTTTGACCTGGCGCGCCAATTAAAAGCCGGAACGATTATTTTAATCGGCCAGGATCTCTCTTTTTCGAACGGCCTTGCCCATACCAAGGGGGCCGCCCTTGAATCGCTAATATACCAATCAAATCACCGGTTTGCAACCATGGAAAATCACAATTACCGTCAATTGACGGCGCTGGAACCGCGCTATGTTATCGGTAAAAAAGACAATACATCCGAAACGATACGAGTGGCAACCAATGATAAAATGCTTCTGTTCATCAAATGGTTTAACGATCAGGCTCATGTAACGAAAAATATTTCTTTGTACAATGCCACCGCAAAAGGCGTTCGGTTTGAAGGGTACCGCGATCAAACCCTCGCCGAAATCCTGAAAGAAGAAAAAGAGCTTACTCTGAAATTAAATGCACTGGAAATCAATCCCTCGAATATAAATACAACGGCGCTTTCAATAATCCGCCGCGTAGAACAACTCATCAAAGACGTTCGGAAAATCGGCAATCTGTATCGTGAAAATGCGGCAATCTTACGGAAAGGAGCCGCTCAAAATTCCGGCGCCATTATACGAAAAAACTCCAGGGAAATCTCAAAATACGAAGAAGCCAACCGGATTGTTTCGCTCAACGCCCAAAAAGAAATTTTAAATATTACGGAGGGGCCGGCTCAAAAAAATAATGAAGAGGCGTTGTACGTTGCAATGGCCCTCGGATCAAAAAAATTGCTTTATCTTTTAAATAAAATATTAATCATTGTGCATAACTTGGAAAAAGCCGTTATATAAAAACCGGAAAACTCAAGATGAGTTAAAACTAGATGTGAAGGAGACACAACCGGAAAAAATATGAGAAAATAATAATCATGAGTAAAACAAGAATTTTTTATAAACAACGATTTCGCATGCCCGTATGGATGCAACTTTATGTAGTCTGGGTTGCGGTCCTTCTCATCAGCGCGCCCATTTCTTATTTTGTCTGGGTGAAAGGCTCCGATACTTCCGCAATCGATATAAAAAACAAAAAACAAATCGGTTATCAAGATACCGAAAAAATACTCACCGAACTTCGATCGAAAAAAATTACGCTGAAAGATATCAACCGCCACGGAATCAGCAAGAATGAAATCACGACATTGCAATATGAAGGCGGAGATGCGCAATGCGATCATAAAATATTGAACTTTTCGGGGCATGGCTCAAGAAACATCATTGCCTTGTTTCCGATGCAATCGCTCAATACCGAAAACGGATTAACCGGTTTTCTGGCTATTGAAAGATTAATTCAAAAAGCGACATATTCAAATAACTTTCAGTTAGTGGCTTACGACGACCGGCCCGAATGCTACCGTCATGAAAAATTTTTACGGTATTTTTATCACCTCAGAAATACCAGCGTGTTGTTGTTCATTCACCCCAATGAGACAAGCCGGTACAGTTTATCAATCGCGGGCGCAACGGATAATATCAGCTCGAAAAATTGGAGAAATGTTATCGTGGGCGAGTATGACATTCCCGGAATTTTCGAGCAAATGGCTAAAATCGCTTTCCCGGTTTTCCAGGGGCCCGAAGGATATTTCTTAAATAATGAATTACATGCAATCGGATGGAACCCATTGGCCAATAACCCCTCTCAACCGGTTTTGGTTACCGTCAGTAATATCGCAAATACCATGCTTAACATTGACGCCATTCAATCAGGTAGCTTAAATAACGGATCATTCTGGTTAAGCGAAAACAAAACCCTGACGGCCAACGGTTTTAATTGGATTGTTATTTTAATTGTCATCTTAACCTGGCTGCCAATTTGCAATACAATTTACCGGTCAGGCGAACGTCTTTCGGTCTTACCGGTTTTATTTTCATCCGTCTATTACGCATTGGTCCCTTTTATCGGCTATGTGTCGGTTCAGGCGCTGGCCGAATTTACCAGCCAACCGCTCATTTTATTGCCGGTGCCGGTCTTTTGTTTTATCATGCTTTACTTTTTGAGAAAGCTCGAACTTTCTATGTTAAATTTTCAAATTAACCGAATATCGGCCAACCTGGTTTGGAATCTCTCTCTTTTGCCAATTGCTTTTATTCAACCTGTCTGGTATATTTTTTCCCTGCCGATTATTTTTCTAACGCAAAAAATGCACGGACGTTATATGACGCGTATCCTTCTGTATTTTCTACCGGGTGCCTTTCCGTTTCTCTATGTATTATATCGCCTGACCCATATGTACCCGGAGATCAATGTCTGGACGCCGTCCATGATTTCACAATACTTTTTTGACAGTTACTCATTTATGTTTGCCGTATTTTTTGCGGTTGGTTGCTATTTATCCTGGTTTTTTGTTCCAAAAAAAAGATATTTATGACAAAACCGGCTGCGGTAAAAACCGCGATAAAATCTTTCTCTGACCAAACCGTACAAACTGCCGGTGTAATTGGCACAGGCCGGATAGCCTGGTCGCTTGAAAAAGACAAATTGCGCTATAAGCCCTGTACGCACTTGGGGGCAATTCTGGCTCTGGCAGGCAAAGCGAAAATAAAACAAATATGGCTCTGCGACATAGACGCAAAAAAAGCAAATGAGGCCGCCCGGTGGATCCAAAATCAACAGCCAGGCATAACGGTTCGCTTGTTTGAAAACGAAAAACAATTGATTGAAGCGCACCCGGATCTTCTTGTCATTGCTTCGGACACAGACACTCATTTTCAAATGGTTAAAACCGCATGCAAGGCAAAGATCCCGAAAATTGTTTTGGAAAAACCGGCAATCATCAACCGGGCCGAGGCAAATCGGCTGCGCCGGCTAAACGACAAAAGCGATTCAAAGATCTGGATCAATTACGAGCGTCGCTACCGCCCAAAGTATCTTCGGCTGAAAAAAGCGGTTTTAAGCCAAAAGCCATGGGGCGCCCCTCTTTATTACCGGGGCTGGCTTGCCTCGCCTCATCAAGATCTCAGCCCGGGGCCTTCCGGCGAAGGCGTACTTTTGCGCGATACGACTCACCTGCTTGATCTGGCTATATTTCTTTTCGGACCGGTAAAATCGCATCAAAAAGAGAAAGCCCCAAAACAGTCAAAGACAAACCTGATACAAATTACACATTTCAATCAAGTATCAGGCGAGCTGTTAACGACAGCCGGGTCCGAATTTTTCCATTTTGAATTGGAAATTATTTTTCAGAAAGGCCGCGTAAATATAGGCAACGGATTTATGAAGGTGGAAAAATCGGTTCGCAGTTCTCATTATACATCGTTTTACTCGTTAAACCGAACTCAAGAAACGACCGACAAAAAAATGGTTTTCAATGACAATCCGTTCATTCGCTTGTATAAAGAAGTCATCCTTGGAAAAAATGACCCGCAAGGTATAAAAGATGGCTGCGAGAATGTAAAAATATTATCTTGAGACCTGTTGCTCAAAAATTGTAAAAGTCATGGAAACTATGAATACAAAAAACGCCGGAACCCTTGAAACGATTGAAACTACTCAGACTACTCAAACAATTGAGACGGCTCATCCGAAGCCTTGCGAACTGGAAGAATGGATCGGCCAAAAGTTTGAGCCCCGCCAGGCATACCTTGAAAAAAGAGAAACCGGGCACCCGGCCAATCGAACCCAAATGCGCCTGGCCAGAGAAGGCATCATCACCCCTGAAATGGAAATTGCCGCCTTTCGTGAAAATATACACCCCGAACTTGTCCGGCGCGAAACAGCACGGGGTAGAATGGTCATACCGGCCAATAACAGGCATACATCGTTAATACCCATGGCGATTGGCATTCAAACAAAAACAAAGATCAACGCCAATATCGGCAATTCGCAAATTACCAGCGAAATCAACGCGGAACTGGACAAACTCAACCGCGCCATTGAATACGGCTCGGATACGGTTATGGACCTTTCTACCGGCGGGAATATCCCCGAAATCCGGAAAGCGATCATAGACCACTCTCAGGTTCCCATTGGTACTGTTCCGGTTTACGAAATGTTAAACCGCGTAAACAACATCACCGACTTGAGCCGCGACCTGATTTTGGAGGTTATCGAAGAGCAAGCCGAACAAGGCGTCGACTATATGACAATCCATGCGGGAATTCTCTGGGAACATGTTCCCCTGGCAATATCGCGTATCACCGGAATTGTATCGCGGGGCGGGGCGATTTTAGCGCAATGGATGGACGCTCACCGCAAGCAAAATCCTTTTTACGATAACTGGGACGAAATTTTAAAAATATGCCAAAAGTATGATGTCACCCTCAGTCTGGGCGACGCAATGAGACCGGGTTGCACGCATGACGCGTCTGACGACGCTCAATTTGCCGAGCTGGATACCCTGGGTGAACTTACATTAAAATCATGGGAAAACGACGTACAGGTGATGATAGAAGGGCCGGGGCATGTGCCTTTCAATCAAATTGACGGCAACATCCGTAGAGAGATGAATGTTTGTTTTGACGCCCCCTTTTACGTACTGGGGCCGATTGTGACCGACATTGCCCCCGGTTACGATCATATCACCAGCGCCATTGGCGCGACGCAAGCGGCCCACAGCGGCGCCAGCATGCTCTGCTATGTCACCCCCAAAGAACACCTGGGCCTGCCCGATGTAGAAGATGTGCGTAACGGCGTTATCGCCTATAAAATTGCCGCTCATGCCGCCGATGTCTCGCGCGCCAGGTACGGAGCCCGTGACCGGGATGACGAACTTTCGCGCGCCAGATATAATTTCGACTGGAACCGCCAGTTTGACCTTTCTCTTGATCCCGAACGGGCGCGAACCATGCATGACGAAACATTGCCGCAAGACTCGTTTAAGTCTGCGGAATTTTGCTCAATGTGCGGGCCGAAATATTGTTCTATGAAGATCTCGCAATCTTTGAATCTTCAAGCGAAATCCTGATCAACGGGGTAAGACCCCAGTATCCGGAAAAAGTTGGTTTTTTCGCGGATCTTTTGCAGGGCGCTTTTAAGGGGCTCCGATTCATGGTGCCCCAGAAAATCGACATAAAAATAGTAGCTCCAGGGCTCTAAACGCGAAGGTCTCGACTCAAGACTGGTCATGTTTACCCCGGCTTCGTCAATGGGGCGCAACATCTCGAACAAAGAACCCGGTTTATCGGACGTGGCAAAAATCACCGAGGTTCGATCGTTTTCCGATACGGCTGCCGTGGTTTTGCTGATGATAATAAAGCGGGTATAGTTTCTTTCAAAATCTTCGATATTTTTTTCAATCACCGGCAGGTTGTACGCTTCCGCCGCTGCAATCGATGCAATCGAAGCCACCGACGGATCTTTTTTTTCCGCGACAATCCGCGACGCTTGCGAAGTGGAAGATGTTTCGCAATACTCCGCATGCGGGAGATGGTGCAACAGCCATTCGCGGCATTGTCCGAACGGTTGCGGGTGAGAATATACGGTCTTGATTTGCGACAAGTCGCCGGCGGTCCCCATTAAATTGTTATGAATGGCGAGATGCACTTCCGAATAGATATTTAAATCATATTTTAAAAGATGATCAAGCGTAGTATTGACGATCCCCTCAATGGAGTTTTCAATGGGCAAAATTCCGTAGTGCGCTTTGCCCTTTTGCACCAAATCAAAAACTTCTTGAAAATCTTTGCACGGTTCCAGCGGTATCGAATGACCGAATTTTTTTAAGGCGGCCTGGTGGGTAAACGTTCCCGCCGGACCAAGATAAGCTATTTTTAAAGATCGCTGAATATCGAGCGTGGCGCCCATGATTTCACGGAAAACATTTTGCAGACGCGCATTGTCAATCACGCCGGGGTTTTTTTCAGAAACTCTTTTTAATACCTGCTGCTCTCTTGCCGGTTGAAAAAAGACCTGGTCTTCTTTGTCTTTGGCGGCGGCGACTTCTTTACCAAGTTCAATTCTCTGAGCGATTAATTCAACCAGAGTATTGTCAATTTCATTGATTTTTTTTCTAATATCGTCGAGGGAACCCATTTATATCTTATCCGGTTTATATTTCATCAAAATTCAGCTCTTTTACTTCTTTTGGCGGCGGAAGCTCTTGTAAACTATTTAATCCGAAATACTGTAGGAACTCTTTGGTCGTGGCGTAAAAACTCGGTTTCCCGGGTGCGTCTTTTTGACCGGCGACTTTCACCAGCTTGCGATTGATCAAGCCGGTGACCAGCGTTCGCGAGTTTACCCCGCGTACTTCTTCGATTTCAAACAAAGTAATCGGCTGTTTGTATGTAATAATGGCCAATGTTTCCAGCATAGCTCGCGATAAGGTATGCTTCTTTTTGGTTTGTAAAAACCCCCGAATCTGCTCGAATACGTCAGGCGTGGTAACAAAACTATATTTGCCGCCGCTTTCTTTGATAAAAATACCGCCTTCGCGTTCCAGGTAATCGTCAATGAGAGAATTGATAATTGTTTCCACCTGCTCTTTCGGTTTGTCAAGACCGTCGGCGATCTCTTTTAAAGAAAGCCCTTCCCCTGATACAAAAAGCAGGGCTTCGACATTGGCTTTTAATTTTTGATGATCTTCTACCATAATACTATTCCTGACCCGGAACAATCTCAACAGGTTTAATCTCAATCTCTCCGTAAACTGACGATTGAAACGCGCGGGCCTTTTTTAAACGAAGCAATTCCAGAATCGCCAGAAAACCGACGACAATACGCAATACCGTCGCTTTGGCAAAATATTGAAAAAATGTCATTTTTCCGTCTACGCGTATACGGTATAAAATTTCTTCCATCATCGCTTCAATTGTAATATCTTCTTCTTCCACTTCCATGACGGAAATGGCGTCTTGCGTAACTAAAAAATCTTTGAAGACCTTTAAAAAATGCACCATGTCGATTTCAAGATAATCCAGGTCTTCTTCATATTGATTCCATTGAGGATCCCGGTACAATGATAAGTGATTTTTTTCTTCAAGATCGCGCAATTTTTCCGCCGCGATTTGAAATTTTTTGTATTCCAGCAATTGGTCAACCAGCTCAAAAGGCAAGGTGTCGGGTTCGTTTTCAATTTCCACGCCCGATCCGGGGAGCAATTGGCGCGATTTGTAGTTTACTAAAATTGCGGCCATTAAGGCAAATTCGGACTCCTCTTCAATCGAGACATCGGCCGATTTCAAGTAAGAAATAAAGTCATGGGTTATCCGCGAAAGAGATACTTCAAAAATATCCACTTCATAGCTTTCAATCAGCTTCCAAAGCAGCGCTAGCGGGCCTTCCAGGGTATCGCCCTCGCGGGTTAAAAACGATACCTGAAAAGATAGTTTTGATTGCTCTTCCGTAACCGCCATGGCAATTTTAATCTAACGCATATTGCGAAGTAACGCCCAATTGATTGCGCAGGTTATCCATTGTCTCTTCGGCTACGCTTCGGGCTTTTTTCGCGCCTTCATGTAAAATATCGTTCAAGTAATTCGGGTTTTGTTGAATTTCGCGTTTCTTTTCCCGAAAAGCGCCCAATTCGTCAATCAAACGGCCGGCGACAATTTTTTTACAATCGATGCAACCGATCCCGGCGCTGCGGCACTCCCGGTCAATTTCGCTTTTTTTCTCGGGGTAAAAGTAATCGTAATAAGAAAATACCGGGCACTCTTCCGGGTCGCCCGGGTCGTCGCGCCGAACCCGTTTTACATCGGTTTTCATTTTTTTCAATTTATCCGCAAGAGAATCTTCCGGCTCGGATAAAATCAAGGTATTGTGATACGATTTGCTCATTTTTCGGCCGTCCGTGCCCAAGACCTTGGGGTACTCCGAAAGCAAAGCCTTGGGTACGACCAATGCGCCGGCCCCTTCCAGTTTATTGATATGATTAAAACGCCGCGCAATTTCGCGCGAAAGTTCAAGGTGCGGCAACTGATCTTCGCCAATCGGAACGATTTCGCCGCGATAAAGTAAAATATCGGCAGCCTGTAAAACCGGATAACCGAGAAAACCATGCGAGTCAATATCCTTGTCAATGTTTTCCATTTTATCTTTGTACGTCGGATTTCTGGTAAGCCAGGACACCGGAGTATACATCGATAAAATTAAATTCAACTCGGCATGTTGCGGAACATCCGATTGAACAAAAATTGTCGATTTTTCCGGATCGAGACCGGAGGCAAGCCAGTCGCTCACCATGGCTGAAATGTAAGAGTGCGCTTCCCGGTAGTTTTGGTACATAACCGTAAATGAGTGCCAGTTTGCGGCCATGAAAAAACACTCGTATTCGCTTTGCAATTTTACGTAGTTTTTCAATACTCCCAGATAGTGCCCGAGATGCAGCAACCCGGTAGGTTGCATACCGCTCAATACCCTTTTGCCGTCTTTTTGCTTGTTTGTCTCTGCCTTCGTTTCACTCATTATATTATCCGATATTCAGCCAGTTCAAAAAATCGATTCCATTGATAAAGCCATTCTCCGAAATTCCAAAAAACATGAGAACAGTTAAACCGCCTTTCATGCTATAACGTAAATTCTGGTTTAGCTTGGGGGCGTAAAAAAACGAACCGTCAAAAGGCGGCAAGGGAAGGTAATTGACTAAATGCAATGTCCAGGCTTGGCGCATAATTTCCTGTAAAAAATAATGAAGGTAGCTTTCTTCAATAGGGTGGTTTAACTTGTAGTAAATGAATACAAGCAACCAAACCAGCACAAACCAGACCTGGGCTAAAATAAACGTCAGGGTAGTTTCTTTTCGGCCTTTTTGTATCAAACCGCCCCACGACATCCCCCAAAGAGAAAGCAAAAACAGAGCCCATAAATCGATTCGCGTAAACGGATTTACGGCGCCTTTTTCCCAAAGGTTGCTTTCGGGGATCGCGCCCCTGAACTGTAAAATGAACCATTCGCGCCCAAGCATCACAACCAAAGCCGCCGGAACGGAAAAGATAAGCGCGCCTAAAAAATCGAGTGAAAAATACATGAGATCTAACGTCCTCCGCCGACAAAATGAATGATTTCAATGGTATCGTTTTCGTTGAGTTTTGTACCCGGGTAATCGCTTTTTTTTAAAATGACGCCGTTGATTTCAACGGCAACGCGCGATTCGTTTAAATCGTAATGCCGCAAAAGTTCCGTTAAGTCGGGTTTTTTTAACGTTTGAAGATCAAAATCAAGTCCGTTTACAATCATGGATTATCCAGCAAAGTTCTCATGGCCGTTGCCGCGCAAACGGCTGCGGTATCCGACCGGAGTACATGGTGAGAGAGTAAAACCCCCGGAAAACGATTTTTTAATAACCCAACCTCTTCGGGAGCCCACCCCCCTTCCGGTCCGTTGAAAAAACAAAGCGAACGCACCTCAAAATTTTGGCGGCTAACCGCCATTGGCAAAGTTAAATCTGACCCAAAGTCGCCCCAAAAATGCAGGCAATGAGCGGCATTTTGACCGCCAACACTGTGTTCCAGATACGCTTCGAGACTGAGTTCCGAAAAGACAATCCGTGGCAGATACGGGTTTTTTGACTGATTGCAGGCCGACCTGGCAATTTTATCCAGGCGCATCTTTTTATCATGTTTATAGACCCCATACCTCGACCGGATAAATTCAATTTCGCTAATACCGATTTCGCCGCATTTTTGGATAAGATATTCCAGATATTTGCGCTTGATGAGCGGCATGACAATCTTTGCCGCGAGAGGCGGGGCTATTGTAATTTCTTTTTCAAGAGGTACGATAGCATCGCTTTCATCAATCTTGGCCGAGATCAAACCTCCGCCGCCGTTGCCGGCAAATATAGGTATCGAACCGGTTTTACGCAGCGATTTTCGAAAATGCAGTTTGTCTTCGGTAGTAAGCGAGGCGCAGAAGCCCTCTTTCAAGCGGTTGTAATCGCCGGGATCGAGTATGAGCAGTTCGGCGCTCGCCTTATCAACAAGTGACCAGCGCATCGAACGGTGCATCAAAAGATCCCGGCAGTCAAAACAAGTTAAGAAAGCCAGCCGTCTTCGTTAATAGCCCTGTCAATGGAGACCACTTCAAGACGTTGTTCGCGGTTTCCGGTGCCAAATTCGACGACATCACCAATTCTGGCATGGAGCAAAGCTTTGCCCAAAGGCGATTTGTACGAAATAATGGCTTTATCCACATCGGCATCCCACTGGTCGAGAATCGAATAGACAAAAATGTCGCCGCTGTTCTTTTCTTTCAAGCGAACTTTCGTACCAATGGTAATTTCATCCGTCGGAACCTGGCTAGCCACCAGGATGCCGACTTCTTTCAACTGATTTTCCAGTCGAGTTACACTGGCTTGTAAAATGACCTGATTTTCCAAGGCGGCTTTGTACTCGGCATTTTCCCGAAGGTCGCCTTTTTCCTGGGCTGTGCCAATCTCTTTTGAGTTTTCGGGCATTTCGATTTTTATGATATGGTCGAGCTCTTTTCGCATATCGTCCAAAGCGTTTTTACTGGCAATCGTCTGGCCGGATTTTTTCAGCGTATCCAGAAATGTGCTGGCGCTTACATTGCTTGCGGCATACTCTTCATCGTCAAAAGCGTCGGGGTTAATTTTCTTAAATGAATTTAAAATTTGCTCTTTTTCGTAATCGCTAATAATGGTTACGTCTTTAAAAAGAGAAGCGGCTTTGCGCACAATGCTCGGCGCTTTTTCGGCAATGACTTTCAACAAGTCTTCGGCAATGGTCCCGACTAAAATTTCTTTTGCCCCGTTTTTTAATTTAGTGCCCTTTTGTTCAATACGGGGTATGTTTTTTAACAAACGGAAAAAGCTGAGAAGTTGTTCGTCCATCTCAAGATTTTCAATGGTCCACGCTTGCGTAAGCACATTCTTTAAACTCCACAAGAAAACTTCGGCGTTGTTCTTGCTGTTTTTTCTTAAAATCGAGAAAAACTCAAGCACTTCATCATTTGCGTCTTCAGAAAGAAGATCGGTCATTAAATACTTGTGAATTTTAATGGGCGTCTGCAACAATAGTCTGACATAAATGGTTTTCCATTCTTCATGGTAAAATTTCACCCAACGCGCCAACGATCGTTTTAATTCTGAATATTTAATGCGGGCGCAAATTAAGTCAACTTCATCGACGCTCATCTTCTTCAGCTCTTCAATTAACGTTTCTTTTTGATCGGCCGAATAGAGAGTCTCTTCGTCTCCCAACGCTTCGTGCAGCATATCGATCATCCAAAGGCTTTGCAAACGGACATCGGGTTCAAAAGAGCGGAGCGATTCCTTGAAAAACGGCAGCATATATTCAATACCGTCTTCATAATCTTCGGGGCTTTTAATGGCGGTAATAGCCACACCGGCCCTTTCATCAAACCCTTGCGCAGCTTGAAACTTATCAATGATCTGCTCCGACAAAGTAATCGGATTTTCGTACAGTTCAATAATATCGCGCTTTTGAGGAGAGACGCCGATCAAGTTGTCTTTTAACAACATGGTTCTCGTTTTCGACCACCATTTAGACCAGTTTTTCGCCGGGACGTATTTGTCTGAAACTTCCGCCTTGATATCCGTCAAAGAAATTTTGTTCCCGTAAGACGATATCAGGATTTTAAAGAACTGGATAATATCTTCTTCAAACAGTTGTTTTAATTGATCCGGTTTTTCAAACTGATGAACCCAAAAGTGATCTTCTTTCAAAGGTTTTAACGACTTTAGAGCCATCTGAATTTCCATGCGGTGAGACTCTTTGTCTTTAAAGTCAATGATCATTTCGGAAGTGTTTAATTCGGTAATTTTACCCACGCCCCAGCTGCGGTGAAATACATAGTTGCCAATATCGAAAACAACGTTTGTTTCGAAATCCTGAATGGCATTGAGAATATTTTTTTTCGGGTTTAAGAGACCGCTATATCTGACAAAATCTTCAAGCAGCGAATGGTTTTCGTATTTCTTTTTATACGACTCAACCAGTTCTTTTTTAAACCGCTGGTAATTGGGGTTATATTCCAGAATCTTTTTGCAAAGTAAAATAATATGATCAATGTCATTTTCTTTGATAAAGTGATAGGCCAATTGCACATAAAGGTCGGCGAGAATTTCTTTTTGCCGGTGGCCGCTGAGAATACGTTCTATTTTACGAAAAAACTGTAAATCGGCCGGAATAAGATCAACCAGCTTGTTCCATACGGTTTTGAGTTTTTCAAACTGAAGACTTTTTGCATACGCTTCAGCCGACTGTTTGTAAAATAAAATGGCTTTCTCAAGATCTTCGTTAATAATTGCATCGGCGTATTTAAAGGCTACGTCGGGATTTTTCCTGTCGACTTTGGCAAGTTTTTCCAGCACCGGAATCACTTCTTTGTTTTTACCTAATTTTTCAAGCGCCGTGGCTTTTGCCCGCAAGATGGTCCGGTTTTCCGAAACCTGGAGCATTTTATCGGATAAAAATTCAACAACCGCCCATTTTGAAACTTCCTGGAATTGATCGAGCAACTGTTTTAAATAGACAATTTCGTCGGGAAAGTTTTGCTTCAACGCAATCATGCCCAGAAAATAGCGGGCGGCAACCGAAGCGTCATATTCCGCCAAATGCTTCTTGGATAAATCTTTTAAGTTATCCAGATACTTTTCCTGGACCGCTTGTTCAAGAATCGTTTCAAGAAGATTAAACCTGGATATACTTACGTCTTTTGCGCTGACCCGAGTCCATTTTTCTTCGTTAAATTGAGCTTGAATCTTTGATTCAATTGACGAACCTTCGGTAGCGCCAGCCGCTTCATTTTGTTGTGTTTCTGTGGTGGAGTTATCCATGTCTTACTTCCTTTACGCAATCTGCCTTAGAATTATTCTAATAATATTTGAAAATTCGTATGGGTAAAAAAAAGACAGTAGCTAAACTACTGTCGTTTGTTTTTATAACACGCTAAAAAGTTTTGTCAAGAGTTTTTTACCGGCCCTGCCGCTTTGGAAAGGACCGGTAAAATTCACAAAACCGGAAAGCTGTTACTGAGGAGCTCCGCCGCCGGTGCTGCCTTTTTTCAATTGCTCTTCATAGTTTTTCATGGCTTCTTTCTCGGCTTTATCAGCCTCATCGAAGTCCATGTCGGCGCCGTCAAAATAGACATCGTACATATCAGTCAAAACCTTCAGCGAATCAAAAAACAGAACCACTTTTTCAGCGCTGGTTTTGGAAGTTGCGCGAAGTACGAATTTTTTAAATACCAGGGTTTTAGTCTGGGGAAAAGACGATACATCCTGGGGAACATTATTGGGTATTGTGATTGTTAAAGGTCTCCAGCCAATGAAGTCGACCGAACCGAACTGGTAGATGTGAGTGTCTCCTCTCCAGTCTTCAATCCACCCTTCCAGGTTATACTCATTGCCCCGGCCCAGAACCCAAACGCTCACCGCCCGAACTTTACCGGGAAGCTTTACGCCCGGAATTCTGTATTCAATGGGCTCTTGCGTTTCTTCGTCCAGTACGCCTGTTGTACGCGTTGCATACTTGCTATCAGGCGGAGTGATTACCACCTTGTTGGTCGGACTTGGGTAAACAAAAGAAAACCGGATACCGTATGAGTTTTTATTGTTCTCATCAAATTTCAGGTTTTCCGGAACGCCGGGGATGATTTTTGATTCGATTTTTCCAACGGGCGCGCTCGGGTCGGTAGTCGCGATCCAGGGTTCGTTTTCCCAACCTTCAACGATAATGGACCGGAGTTCCATGGCATCGACATCATCGCCTATGGCCGTTTCCAGCGAGACCAGAGAGGTTGCCGCCAATATGGTCGCCGCTATTACAGCTATACTAATTTTCACTTTCTTGTTTATCATGGCATTATCTCCTTCAGACAATTATCTTACCAGACATCGTTTATTTGACTGCCCGGGTATTCCGTTTCGGATTCGTCAACCAGCACTCTTAAGTTATCTACGTAGAAATAAAATTCTCCGGGAACTTCTTTTTCATCGGAGACAACAAAGATAGATACAAAATGCAGATTCTTGTCAAACATGGCGTAACGCGTACTTTGCGGCAGCCACCCCGGGATAGGTTGCGAAAGTTTTCTCCAACCGAAAAAGTCAAGTCTGCCCATTCTGATTTTATGAACGTTCCCGCGGTAATCGCGAAACTTCACGTAGAGTGTGTGACGAAAGTTACGTCCCAACGCCCATACGGAAACTTGACGCCCGTATCCTTTAATGGCGTACTCATGCGGAGGTTTGACTTCAACACGGTCAAAACCGCGGTCTACGAAAAATGTTTTCACGCCAAGGACATGGTTTTCGCCTTCTACAAATGTTTGCTTTTCTTCTTCTGTCAGGCTGTTCGGATTCGTTTGATCTTCGATTTGACCTACTTGAACAACCTTTTTAATTTTAGTTTCTCCAAGCGGCGAAGTCGAAAAAGCCCGCCAATCTTCGGCGTTTTCAAAATCATTTAAAAGTTTATCGGCTAATCGTGTTTCCGATTGTTCTCCCTGATCCGCAGTCTGGCCGCCGGCAGGCGGTTGCGCATTGCCTTGATCGGCTGTTTGACCATAGACCATACCGGAAAATATCATGATTAATCCGGATAAAAGTACAGATTGAATTGTTCCGACGGTCAATTTTTTCTTGTCCATTGTTCCCCCCCAAAAGGTTCTATTCATACATATTGCCCAATTTATAATAAAGAGCTTATATTATTTATCGGTCTAACAATTGTATTTCTTTATTTTGTGGTGATTTTATACAAAAAATATAAACAAACTCCATATTACAAGTATTTTTATTCATACCCTGTTTTCGGCAGTATTCTCTTTAATTTGGCGAAATTTGACGAATGAACGCCAAAGGTAAACATAAGATGAACGGTTTTTGGCTGAAATTATTTGCGAAAAAACTGCAAAAGCGAATCCAGATTATCCAGAGAAAAATATTCAATGACTATGGAACCCTTTCCGGTTTTTCCGGAATGTTTCACCTGAACCCTGGTTTGCAATATTTCGCTTAATTCCCGGGCAACCGCATTCGATTCGCCCGACTCTGCGCTTGCTTTTTTCGGCGCCGCTTTTGCCGGCTTACCGCCGTACTTCTTGACCAGCTCTTCCACTTGTCTGGCGCTGTACTGGTTCCGCAGTATTTCGGACGCCAGCCTTTGCTGCAGTTTCTCGTTCTTTAAACCCAGTATCGGACGAACCTGCCCTTCCGTTAAGCGCCCATCCGCAACCGCTGTTTGCACCGAAACAGGCAATTTCAGCAAGCGAACCCGGTTGGCAATGGTAGCGCGGTTTTTCCCCACCTTGCCCGAAAGAACTTCTTGCGTCATGTTGTAGTCGCGCATGAGAGCATCGTAGACCATAGCCTCTTCAATGGGATCTAATTGCTCGCGCTGGATATTCTCAATCAACGAGACTTCAATGTTTTCCTGCTCATCCAGATTTTTTATGATGCAAGGAACTTCGTTCTTTTTCAAGAGACGGCAAGCTCGAAGGCGGCGTTCGCCGGAAACAACTACATATTGACTGTCGTCGATTTTACGAACCAGGATCGGTTGCAACAAACCGAACTTTTCAATAGTTTGCGCCAACTCTTCGATAGAACTTTGATCAAAGTTTTTCCGCGGGTTGTCGGGGTTCGCCCGGATTTTTGTAATATCGATTTCTACAATACCGGTTTGGCCGTCAGGCGATACCGCCTCGTCTTGATCCAAATCCGTATCGAGTAAATTACCCAAACCCCGGCCCAGAGCCCCTCTTCCGGAACGGGCGGCCGATCGTCCTGTTTTTGAAACGTTTTTAGCTGCCATGACTTTCTTTCCGTACGCTTAATTCTCTGGCCAGTTTCTTGTAAGCGGTGGCGCCCGATGAGATGGGGTCGTAAAGACCGATAGGCTCCCCAAAAGAGGGAGCTTCCGAAAGTTTAATGTTCCGCGGTACAATTACTTCAAAAACATTTTTCGGAAAATGCTCTCGGACGTCAGCCACGACCTGCGAAGCCAGATTTGTTCTCGAATCGTACATGGTTAATAAAATTCCTTCGAGAGTCAAAGATACATTCATCTTTTTTTGAACCAGTCTAATTATTCTTAACAACTGAGTCAAACCTTCAAGAGCGAAGTATTCGCACTGCAAAGGAATCAGCACGCCGGACGCCGCCGTTAAAGCGTTGATTGTCAAAGTGCCAAGGCTGGGGGGGCAATCGATAAAAATAAAATCATATTGATCGGTGATTTTATTCAGATATTGTTTTAACCGAAAATCTTTATCGGTATCGTTTCTTAAATCTATCTCAAGTCCGGAAAGGTCAATGTTCGAAGGAAGGATATCCAGATTTTCCACCTTCGATTTTTGAACAACGGAATCAAATGATACTTCGCCCAGCAACAGTTCGTAAATGGTATGATCCAGTGAGTTTACGTTGATGCCCAGTCCGGACCCGGCGTTCCCCTGAGGGTCAAAATCGACAAGCAACACCTTGTTGCCCTGGTCCGCCAGATAAGAGCTCAGGTTAACCGCGGTAGTGGTTTTACCAACCCCCCCTTTTTGATTCGCTATTGCAATAATTTTAGCACTCATTCCATCACCTTAAATCACTTTGTTTGCCAATTCGTCCTTGACTATACGATTCCATTTTCTTGGATATTTTGTCTTTACCGTTTTCTCGTCCGGCTTTTTATGATAAAAGAGATACAAGCCTCTTGGTCCAAGTTCATCCGGCGAATCGAGTTTTAAAAAATTCGACTGATGAAAACCAAGTTCCTTTGTTCTCACCGAAACGCGGGCCGCGTCGCCCGAATCATTATCACGGAAACTATCGAAAGGCTGAGACCGCCAGTAAAGAACTTTACCATTCTCGCCCAACGCATACAAACTTAACTCAAGGGCAACGAGAGGTTTTTGAAAAGCCCGAAACATCACTAAACTCGGTTCGGAACCGGCGCCGGTCACTTTCAATTGATTCAGGCGAATATTGAGATCTTCCACCCGGCAATTGATTAACGTTATATTTTTCAAGTTTAATAATTCGGACTGGTTTTGAACAAAACCCGTTCTTTTCAATGAAGCGTCTACCAGGCAAAACTTCTTTTCAGGAAACAATATGGATAATGGTATACCGGGCAAACCGGCGCCCGTTCCCAGGTCATAAATACAACCGGCGTTTTGAATGGACTCAACGACCTCGTTGGACTGACAAACAAGCACGGAATCCAGCATATGGCGCAACCAGAGCAGCTCATCGGATTTGTTTTTTCCGATCATCCCCGCAGGCATTGCCTCTGACACCAGCGCTTTAAAAAATTGATTTAGCTTATCCAATCTCGATTTTTCGCATGATAAAATAATTTCCGGTAAAAACTCTTTATACTTGTGTAAAAAATTCATATTATTAGATTACCCCTTTTTCGATTATTTTTTTATACTTATGTCCCATAACTACTCCATACGACATAATACGTAAAAATAATTGCCATATTTTTCTTTTCATCTAAAGAGATTTCAATAAATTTCGATACTCTTCTTGTGATAGTAACAGGCAATATTTCTCAAAATGATCGTCCCCGGTCTGATGAATTTTATTTGAATAAGCCGGATAAAAAAGAGTACACCGGTTCTTTATCCGAATCCATGTTTCATCAGCAATCATCTTTTGCGTCTCTTTTTCAAAGCGCAATCGGAAACGGCATGTCGTCGTATCCGATCCACGCTTTAAATCGGGAAAGCGAATCGTTTCGACAATCATTATCTGCGGGAATCAACTCCACTGAATCTACCGGCGCCATTGCATACGAGCAAAACGCAAGAAAACCTGAAGAAAAATTTCAATCATACGAAGATGCGCAGACTTTGCAAAACGCCCGAAAAACCGATCAAAACGAAAATAAAACCGAAATTGACGAACACTCTCAAAAGCCGGGAGAGAATAAGAAAGATAAATCGCCGGTAACGGACAGCGAAAATGCAAAGGATGCCAGACAAAACAAATCCGCCTTGTTGTCTTTTCACCGCAACGCAAAAGAAAATATAAAACGAGCTGATTCGGACAGCGAAAATCAAAAACAAAAATCTGCCGCTGACCGGTTAAACGGCGCAGCCATAGATAAAACTGCAGAAGGCAAACTTTCAAAAATGGCAAATTCCGAAAGCTCCGAAGTAAATGAGCATGCAAAAGTAAACCTGAACAAAGAACGGTCCAATGATAACACGCAACTATTGTCCAAATTAAAAGAAAAAAATTCGGACCAGAAAGATCAACTTACCATCAATGACTTGAAACAAAATCATAAAGCTCGTCATTCCGCCGGACAACAAAAGAGTGTTGAGAACTCCGCTTTTCATCATGAAAAAGAACAAGTTGAAAAAAAACAACCGGATAATAAAGAGTTGGTAAAACAGGCTCATAAACATGATACCGGCATAAAAACTTCATCCAAGACCGAAATCAATAGCGATATCGCTTCAAATGTTTCACGTGAAACAATAGCCGCTTCATTAAAACCGGAAACCTTCACGCAAAACAACAACAATCAAAAATTGCAAAACGATACTTTCCAACTCAATGCAAAAAGCCAGCCAATCGCTCAAATGAAATCCGCAATGGATTCGGGATTTTCAAACGATACCGGCGATACGCAAACTCAATCGGGCAACCAGAATAGCGGGTCATCATTTCAATTTGATCGTATGATGAACGTGCAAAAAAATCAGGACAACCCGGTTTTAAGAGGCCAATTGCAACAACAAATTGAATCCTTATTGAGTAAGGCGAAAATTCAATTCCGGGCAAACGGCAACGCCAACATGACTGCAAACCTTTATCCGAAAGAACTTGGTAAAATCAGCATTAAACTGTCTCTTACCGACGGTAAACTTCACGGTAAGCTGACTGTTGATAATGAGTTGGTTCAAAAAGAACTATCCGATAAACTGGAAAAACTAACCAGCGAATTGATCAGCGACGGTTTTGAAGTATCCGGGTTTGACGTAGGGGTCAAATCAGACGGTACGGAAAACGAATCGGAAAATCATGAAAAGTTTTCCGAAAAAATAGCAAAGAATAGTTATTCAAATCTTTTTACAAACAACCGACAAAATAGCAATGTTGAAGCAAATAATGTAACGGGAGATGAAATCTATGCCTGATATGACAGTAAATGCCAATACTCCGGCCACTTCGCCGGTCCAATCAAAAACCCCTGATTACCTGAACGGCGTAAAGGTAGTCGATGGCAGAAAAAACGGAATGGATAAAGACAGTTTTTTAAAGCTGCTCGTAACCGAACTTAGCCACCAGGATCCGTTAAAACCGATGAATGACCGTGAATTTGTTTCGCAAATGGCCCAATTTTCAGCCCTTGAACAAATGAAAAATGTAGCCTCATCGGTAAATTCCATGAAAGCTTTTCAAGCGAATTCATTGGTAGGAAAAACAATTACCGGCGAAGATAATGTTCATAAGAGAACGGTAACCGGGGTTGTTCGCAAGGTTACATACAGCTCAAATGGCGATGTCTTTTTAAATACGCAAATGCACAGTATCAAACTCGATAAAGTTCAAAGCGTTGAAATGACGGCGCCTGCTAATTCTGCCGACCAGGAAAACAATGTTTCACGTGAAACATTGCCCGCAGATATTATCGTGAAAGAAAATAAAGACGAATCAGATGAATCAAACAGGGAAAACCAAAGGAGAACACAACAATGATGCGAGCGCTTTATTCCGGAGTTTCCGGATTAAAAAATCATCAAATTCGTATGGATGTTATTGGAAATAATATTTCCAACGTAAATACTAGCGGATTCAAGATGGAAAGGGTGACCTTTCAGGATATGATTTCTCAAACCATGGCCGGGGCATCCGAACCGCGCGACAATGTCGGGGGCGTTAACCCAAAACAAGTCGGTCTTGGTATGGCCGTAGCTTCAATCGATAAGATAATGAATCAAGGAGCTATGCAAACTACCGGAAAAAATACGGACATGGCCATTACCGGAGAAGGTTTCTTCGTTTTGGCTGACGGAGATAAAAGGTTTTATACACGAAACGGTAATTTCGATGTAGATAAAGCCGGGGCTCTGGTAAATCCGGCAAACGGAATGAAAGTCCAGGGTTGGAACTCGATAATTGACAATGACGGTAACCGGTATCTGAATACATCGGGTAGCACCGAAGATTTGTATATTCCGCTTTACTCAAAAGAACCCGCTAAAGAAACAAACTTTGTTGTCTTCAGAAGCAATTTAAACTCGAGCGTTGAACCTGTTCCGGCTTCGGCGACAGAAGACGATCGATATCGAATGATTAACGATGCCGATACCTCAAAACGCAGAGGACATGTTACCAGTATCACAACATTCGATGATCAGGGAAACCAGCATAATCTCAAAGTTACCATTTGGAAAACGGATACCAACCGCTGGAAAGCGTCTATCAATATGGCTGACGCTGAAAAACTGAGCGTTGACGTAGCCGGCGCTATCGCCAATACAGCCATTCCCGGAAACAATGAGTTTGAATTAAACTTTTCTCCGGATGGAAAACTAACCTCGGTAAGCGACGGCGTCGATGTTCAAAACTCCGGTATGTTAACCGCTAAAATCAGCTTCCGTTTGCCAGGATACCCGGAAGAACGATCTATTGATCTTCGACTGGGCACGGCGGGTACCGTAGACGGTGTCACTCAATTTTCTTCTCAATTTACGACCAAAGCTGTTGAACAAGACGGATATCCAATGGGATACATGGAATCTTTCTCCATTGATGATACCGGCGTAATTACCGGCATCTATTCAAACGGAATCAAACAACCTCTTGGACAAATCGCTTTGGCAAACTTTGCCAACCCTGAAGGTTTGACAAAATCAGGGAACAACAATTACATTGTTTCCAACAACTCCGGCGACGCAATTATCGGCGAATCCGGTATTGGCGGTTTAGGTCAAATTAACGCAGGATATCTGGAAATGAGCAATGTCGATTTGGCTGAGCAATTTACCGATATGATTGTCACTCAACGGGGTTTTCAGGCAAACTCCCGAAGCATAACAACTTCGGATCAAATGTTACAAGAACTACTTACCTTGAAACGATAACCCTCTTAAACAAAAGCCAACAGGTTATATTATTTGACCTGTTGGCTTAAACCCGGATTAATTTTCACTTTTTGTTTTAATATTTAATGTAATTCTATATTTGTATTAAATATTATCTTTCATAAACCGTATATACAAACATCGCCGTCTTATTATAATAGATTTATATATGATTATATATAAATACAAATAATAATATAACGTGTGGATAAGTGAATAACTTATTAAGAAAAGGTTGTGTTTATACTAATAGAAGAAATGCCGATTTTCAAATATTTATAAAACAGGTAGAAATATTTTGTCCACATTCAAAAAAACTATGAACTACCTTTCCAACCAGGCATAAAAAGAGCATGAATTTTTATCAAATAATACACATTTATACACATTAAAAAATCATTAAAAATCAACCTGACAACAAAAAGGGGTGTCATGAAAGCCGATTTTCAGTTAATTTTTATAACGTTTGATGATATTTAGTGCGGCGGCCCTGGTTAAATTTCTCGATTTTTTCGGTAATTTTTTAATACTATCGTTTATGATTTTATTACCCTGTTCTTCCGAAAAAAAGGCAAGCGCCTCTTGTGGGCTTTTTTCAAATAAAAACGACAACCTTTCCAGAAAATATTCGGGATCTTTTCTTATCCATTGATTGAAATCTTTTCCGGTAATCGATAATTCCTGGTCAACAATATGGTTAAAATCTTTATGATGAATTGTTTTGATAGCGGGGTAAGGATCGCTCATATTGTTAAATATCGACATTCAAAAACGGATAATTGAACGGGGCGCGGCAGAAAGGAAAAATGTTCAAGCGGCCGGTTAAAAAAGAGAAGAAACCGGTTAAGGCAGATTATTTTTTATCTCAAGATATTCGTTTACGATATTTTGAAGAATGTCATTCACAGACTCAACTGATTTTATTTGAGCCACCCCATGGCCGGCAGACCAGAGATCGATCCACTTTTTCACTTTATCTCCGGTTTCTATTGATTTTTCAAAAAGTTCGACGCTTCGTTTTAACCAGTTTGCATGAACGCCGCTGATCTTTTCGGTATAAACAATATCTTCAGGTATGCTTTCAATGAGCGCCTTCTTGTATTCATCCGAAGCGCTTGATTCGGTCGATGCAAGAAAACGGGTCCCTATATAAACCGCATCGGCGCCCAAGGCAAAAGCCGCCGCCATTTGCTTACCGTTAGTAATACTGCCTGCTGCAATAACAGGAACGCCGGTTTCTTTTAAATAGGGAACAAGCGCAAAAGGGCTGATTGTACCCGCATGTCCGCCGGCGCCTTGCGAAACGGCAATGACGGCGTCCGCTCCCGATTTTGCCACTAAAGCGGCCTGTCGGTATGAAATGACATCGCAAAAAACCCGAATTCCGCTTTGGTGCGCTTTTTTGACAATGGTCCTGGGCGTGCCCATACTGGTAATGATTAGCGGAACTTTATGTGAAATACATATTTCTACCTGTTCTTCCCAATTCGGATTATGCGGTTTATGAAGCACAATATTTACGCCAAAGGGCTTGTTTGTCTGGCTTTTAATTTCAATGATGGCCTTTTCAAATTCATCCGAAGTCCGGTAATTGAGAGAGGGGAACGCCCCCAAACCGCCTGCGTTCGATACGGCAGCCACCAAAGGCGGGTACGACACTAAAAACATCGGCGCGCCGATAATCGGCAACTCAATATTCAGCATCTTGGTAATGCTTGTTTCCATTTTCAGCTCTTTCATTAATAACGAATACAATAGAATCACAGTATGTCAAAGAAATAAATATGGGCCAATCAGGCCAATTCTTTGCATATTTAAATAATTCAATAAGTAAAAGTTAAAAAAGGGGGAAAAATGCCTTTCGAACAAACAGTCGACTTATTAGCCAAACTTGAAAACGTGCATGGTCAATTATCGAACTGCTACGGAAAATTTGAAAATACAAACAAAGAAGGCAAGGTAAAACTACTCTTGCAATACCTGAAAGACCATGAGATAAAACTGAAAAACGCAATCCAGGAATACGGCCTGGCGGCAGACGCAAAAACGTTACGCTCATACTACCAGCAAAGCCCCGAAAAAGAAAAATGGGAATACTTTGCCGCATGCTCAATCAACGACGACACCGACTTTGACAACCTGATTAAAACCGTACTTGAATCCGATGAAGCCTACATTGGCATTCTTGAAGAGATTTACAACTCATCGAAAACGGACCAGCAAAAAGATCTCTTTGGCAATTTACTGGAAAGCGCCCGGCAAAACCGAAAACAATTTGTTTTCAATATTATGACCATGACCCACGGCTAATACGTCTTAAAATAAAAGCGAAAAAAAGGGGGCAAGCCTGCCCCCTCGCTCCCTCCGGCTTCATTTACAATGACGCCGGATGTCGCTACCCCCGACGATTTTTTACTAATTTAAATGCCGCCGTTTGTTTCGAACAATAAATGAAATTTTCCCTAAAAACAAGATTTATCTTGATGAGCCGAAAGCCAACCTGAATTTGCCCCATGAACGACCATACCGGCGAATCCGTAAATAACCGAACGACGCAATCGCAGCCCAAACAAGAAAAAGGATATTCTCATATTCCGGTTCGAAAAACCAGCCTTCTAAACGCCTATTCGGCAAACCGCTCGCGCGATACGCATATCAAAGGGTACCGAAAAAGCCCGCAAAATTTTCCCATGTTATCCGAACCCGAACTGGTCAGACACTACTACCGCCTGGCGAAAACCAACTACGCCTGGGAAGACGGTCTCTTTCCGCTCGGGTCCTGCACCATGAAATACAACCCGGTTTTAAACGAACGAATTACCGAAAATGAAACGCTGGCAAATCTTCACCCCGCCATTGGCGACGATTTATCGCAAGGGGCCCTGCAAATTATATATGAAACGCAGAAAATGATTTCTGACCTGATTGACCTGCCCGGCGTTACGCTTTCGCCCGCAGCCGGCGCGCATGGCGAACTGGCGGGCGTGTTTATGATTCGAAAATATTTTGAATCGCGCGGCGAAAAACGGGATGTCATTTTAATACCGGATTCAGCTCACGGCACCAACCCGGCTTCGGCGGCCTTTGCGGCGTTTCGCACCGTAAAGCTGCCTTCAGACGAGCGCGGTTTAACCGACTTGGCGGCCCTTGAAAAAATGGTGAACGAAAACGTAGCCGCTCTCATGATTACAAACCCCAATACCCTCGGGATTTTTGAAGAAGATATCATTCAAATCAAGGCTATTTTAGAAAAAAAAGGCGCCCTTCTCTATATGGACGGAGCCAACCTCAACGCCATTCTTGGCCGTGTCTCTTTTCAAAAAATGGGCGTCGATTTAACCCAGTTAAACCTGCATAAAACCTTCTCAACGCCCCATGGCGGCGGCGGGCCCGGCCAGGGGGCTCTTGCCTGCTCACAGAGATTGCTTGATTTTTTACCCTCGCCCATCGTTGAAAAAGCAGGGGCTGAAAACGGATCGGCAGGCGAAATCGGCGATCTTCAATACCGCTTTGTTCAACCGCCCTCTTCCATCGGGCCGATTAAAATGTGGTACGGGCAGTTTGCCAATATTTTACGCGCCTGGGCTTATTTGAAAACATGGGGCTCCTCCGTTGATGCGGTGTCAAAAAGAGCTGTACTCAACGCCAATTATCTCAGCAAAAAGCTTGAGCCGTACTTGCACAAAGCCTCTGCGCGACCGGTGATGCATGAAGCTGTTTTCGATCAATCAACCCTCAAAGAACTGGGGGCAACGACAAAAACGCTGGCAAAGGCGCTTCTCGCCCGCGGTTTTTACGCGCCGACCATTTATTTTCCGTTGCATGTTGACGGGGCGATTATGGTCGAGCCGACAGAAACGGAAAACAAAGAAGAACTCGACGCCTTTGTAGAAGCAATAGCCGGCATTATCGCCGAGTTGAAAACAAACCCGGAGGCCATGCAAAACCCGCAACAAACCTTTGTCAGCAATATTGATGAAACTCTTGCCGCGCGGCGGCCGGTTTTAACCTGGAACCGAATCCCGGCGGTTTAACCCGAAAATTCGAAAAAGTAAGACCGGCAAAAGGCTGCGAAGTATCGTCGAAAACCAGGCGCAGCCTGACCGGGACACGAGCTTCGTTTTTTTTGACACGCAGAATATTCCATCGTATTATTCTATAATATCCGGCATAGAATCGGATTAAAACTCTAAATGTGAAAATGAGGAAAAAATGAAAACAAAGCGAATTGTTCTGTCCGTTCTACTCTCAAGCGTACTGGCCGCTCCTGCCTTTGCACCGATCTTTGCCGAAGGAGACTCATGTCCCTACCATGAAAAAGGGAAAAAATTCGGGCATATGGATACCAATGCCGACGGCGTTGTAACGGCGGATGAGTGGAATAGCATGTTCAAAGAAATTGATGCAAATGGCGACGGAAAAATCGATGAGCAAGAAATGCGCGATCATCACGAAAAGCACCGGCAAGAACACAAAGGCGAATATCAAAAAGAACAAAAGGGAAAAAAATAAAATTTTAACTTTTTCAGCCGTTATGAGAAAATGAAATTTTTTTAAAAATAAATTGACTCGTAGATCTGAAATTTGATACTGCGATACTATGAAAAAATTTCTTTCGTTAATAACACTATTCGGTTTTTTATTTGTATCTGCGGCGTTTGCAGGCAACACCTCGCCGGTGGGCAAGTGGAAAACTATTGACGACAACCCTCCGCACAGGGTAAAATCAATCGTTGTTATCTGGGTCGATGACAACGGGGAATTACGGGGCAAGGTTGAAGAAGTTTATCCCGACCCGGGCGAAGATCCCGACCCTGTTTGCGATGAATGCGACGAAGACGACCCGCGCTATAACCAACCTGTCAGGGGAATGGAAATCATGAACGGTCTTGAGCCGGATCCCGATAATGGAGCCGGATCCTGGATCGATGGCGAAATTCTTGACCCCGATAACGGAGAAGTTTATAGCTGCAATATTACGGTTGATCCTACCGGCGAAAAACTGGAAGTCCGCGGTTATATCGGGTTTTCTTTTATCGGCCGGTCGCAGACCTGGGTTCGCGTTGAATAGTGTCTTGCATAAAAATTTTGATTGCACGGTAATGAATGTCATTACGGGCAATTGAACACATTAATGTATTTGAAAAGCGGGTTATACCCGCTTTTTTTTTCTGATCGGAAAGCCAGGCAGAAAGCAGGGCTGCCAAGCAGTTTGCGACTCGTTAAAAAAATAAAATTTCACATAAAAAGGATTTTTACTAAATAATTGGTCAGTAAAAACGAGAAACAATGTCTTATGGAAAAAGCGCTGCAGGAGAACAACATGAAACCGTTTCGTAAACACCCATTCACAGCAAATGTAAAAAATTCAATTTTTCTTTTATTTCTGTTTGCCGCCGTTATTGGAATCACCGGCGCCGCGATCAGCTGCAAATCCGAAAAAAAAGTGGCGGCGACAATTAAATTTATCAAAGGCAAGGCAAATATTTTTATCGATAAAACGGAATTGCCCGCCAAACTGGGGCAAAAACTTTCCGCCGGGAACATAATTCAAACCGAAGAAAACAGCATCGTTATTTTAGAATTTGCCGAACAATCGGCAAATATCGAACTTCAGGCAAACGCTTCGCTTGAGATCAAAGACTATTCCGAAAAAAGCCGCGACCTGTTTCTTAAAAAAGGAAGCGCCTGGGTATACGTAAACAAACTGAAAAAAGGGGGCGTGTTTAATCTCCATACGCCAACCTCTACCGCGGGCGTGCGCGGGACCAAATTTTATACATTTACCATGGGCGACGAGATATACGGAACCTGCCATTGCGAAGGAACCATTGATTACCATGCCGAAACTTCGGACTTTCGCCAAAAAAACGAAGAAGATTACATTGTTTTTACCAGGGGGTCCGTATCTGCAATCGTTACCCAGGAAGATATCGAATCTGCCGGGATCGTTCACTCTGGCCACAATCATTCCATGCTTTCCGATAGTCCTTTAGGCAACCAATATTCGCTCACGCCCGAAGAAGAAGTTGTTATGATGAATTTGGTTGAAACCAAATTGGCGCAAGCCATGTCAAAATAAAATCAAACAAAAAAGTAATACAACTTTTGAGACAGGCAAACTCGCGAAAGCATCGCAGTAAAATAATTGGCCGGTTTACTTTAAAGGGGATGTCTTACTCATAAGAGTTTTCGGCTCTTTTGCAAATTACGTTTTCGACTTCACGATAATACCGCAAAGAGCCGCAAGGATGTTTATATGAAACTGCCAAAAATAAAAGATTCGGATGTTACTGATTCAAACCACTATTTAAATAGAAAATCGTTCATAAAAAAAACGGCCCTCGCCGCAGCGGGTATTTTAATGCCCGCCGCCTACTATGTCTGGGCGCGTCAAAACGGGGTAAAAGCTCGACCAGGCTCAATGCAAGCCGGGCTTGAGTTGGCTCAAAACGGAGCCCACCCGGAACGGTTTAATGAGCGTTTAGAGCTATACCCCAAAGGATCGACCAATTACGCAAAAGGCGAAACAATAACGGAATATGAATATGCAACGGGGTATAATAATTTCTATGAATTTTCAACGGATAAAGAAGATGTAGCGAAAAAAGCGGGCTCTCTCAAGCCGCGCCCATGGAGCATTACAATCGACGGAGAAGTTGAAAACCGCGGCAATTACCATTTTGAAGATTTAATAAAAATGAACGATCTGGAAGAGCGGATATACCGGTTTCGTTGCGTTGAAGGGTGGTCGATGGTGATCCCCTGGATTGGCATTGAGTTGCGAAAAATTATTCAAAGAGTAAAGCCGAACTCTTTTGCCCGGTTTGTAAAATTTACAACCTTGTATGACCCTGAACAGATGCCGGGTCAAAAACGGCGCGTATTGATTTGGCCCTATGTCGAGGGCCTTCGCCTTGACGAAGCAAATCACCCGCTAACGCTTTTGGCCGCCGGCATGTACGGGAAAACCCTGCCAAATCAAAACGGCGCCCCCTTGCGCCTGATTGTCCCCTGGAAATACGGCTTTAAAAGCATCAAGAGCATTGTTCGTATCACCTTTACCCGCGAACAACCGGTCAACACCTGGAACGCCATGAATCCGATTGAATACGGTTTTTATTCCAATGTCAACCCTCATGTCGATCACCCGCGCTGGAGCCAGGCAATGGAGCGGCGCATCGGGGAATACAAAAAAGTAGAGACGTTGATGTTTAACGGATACGCTGAGCAGGTCGGGTCCATGTACCAAAACATGGATTTACAGAAATATTATTAAGTCTATGGTTGAGGTATTAAAGAATGTTTTTTATCGATTGGGTCAATGAACAAAACCGGCAAACGAATTCCGAAACGCTTCAAAAGAGAGAGGGCGGCATGTTAATGTTACATAAAAAATTGATCGCATATCTGGTTTCTTCTCTGCCCGCCGTTTATCTGGCGTTTCTTTTTTCTTTCCACCGCCTGGGCGCAAATCCGGTTGAAAAGATACTGCATTTCAGCGGTGATTGGGCGATTACCCTGTTGTGTTTTTCGTTAACGATTTCTCCTGCGGTCCGTTTTTTTCAAAAACCCGGAATCATGTATTTACGAAAGGTTTTCGGTTTGGCGGCTTTTTTCTACGCTTTGTTTCATTTTGTTTTTTACCTGGTTTTTGAGGTTGAATTTTCAGCGGCTCTTTTGACAAAAGATATTATAAAACGGCCCTATATCACTTTCGGATTTATCGCTTTTTGTATTTTGGTTGTTTTGGCGCTGACATCGAAAAAAGAGCGGTTTCATTTAACGGGCAAACAATGGAAAAAGATTCACCGGTTTGTTTATGCAGCCGCTGTTTTTTCGGTACTCCATTATATTTGGCTGGTAAAAGCCGATCACGTAAACCCTTTGATTTACGGATCGGCTATTACCATTTTGCTGGCAGTAAGAGTTTATTTGCATTTCGCTAAAAAACGGCAAAACGAAAGTAAACAATATCCGGCGCAATAAAATTAACTACATTGACGTAATCGTTACCCGGATAGACTGCGGAGCAGTTGCGTAGAAAAAGCCGTCGCCTGAGCCCGAAACGGGTTGCACTACGCCCATTTCAGCGGCGCCTGTATTCGGCGCAGCTTGTCTCGGAGCCTGATCGGCGCCAGCGCCCGGGGTTTGATTCACCTCGGTTCCCGCATCCCAGAGAGTGGCTTGTGATGTTATATCGCCTGAAATGGCGGCTGTACCGTTAAACAGAGCCAGTCCGTTGCCGGGAGGGGCGTAAAAGAGGTCATTTGATTGCACCAACATGGTTGCAAAAGAGAGCCTGTCGCCCGAACTCGCCGTAAAAGAAAAACTGTACGATTCACCCGGTTGAATGACCGCTGCGGCACCGGCGCCATCGGGGGTATTAAAGATGCCTGACTGGCTGATATTTGCATTGCCCGCCAAAGCTGCGCTTAATGTTGACGGATCTCCGTCTTCAGCCAGGGCTTCGAGGCCCAAGCCGGCGTCGCCTGTATTTGCCGTAAACAAGATGTCACTGTTATTGTGAACAACCCAAATCCCGGGGGCTAAAGGCGTGACCAGAAGCGCTTCGGCAAGATTGGCGTTGTTGCCGTCTTCGGCCAAGGCTTCAAGCCCCGAACCGGTATCAGACGAACCGGCCGTAAATATGGGGGAGTCTGAAATTGAAACAACCCATGCGCCGGGCGCAAAAGGCGTAGCTGCCGCCGTTGCTCCGGAAATGTTTGTCAATGTCAGGGTAAAATCGCCAAGTGTGGCGCCGGGCGTAATGATGAGAGTAGCCAATTGATCGACGGTTGCGCCGTTGATATTCGTAACTTGACGAACGGCAGTGTTTGCGTCAGCCGCTCCGGTATTGGGGCCTGCTTGCCGCGGGGCCTGGTTTGCGCCCGCGCCATACGTTTCATCGGTTTCCGTACCGGCATCCCAGACCGAAAGTTGTACAGTCACGTCCCCGGAAATCGGGTTCCCTGAGTTGTCAAAAAGGGCGATTCCGGAAGCCGATGCAGGCGCTATGAACCAGTCGTTCGTTTGAGCCAGCATTGTGGCAAAATGGAATGCCGCCGCCGTGTTGGTAACGCCGGTCAAAGATACTGTCGTGGAAAGCCCGGCATTGGTCCCTGTCATGGTGCCGCTGTCGAGACGCGTATTTTCCACTTTTACCGTAAAGGTTTTTGTTGAGCCGGTTTCATTCATGGAATCGCTCATCGCATCATTCATGCAGTAGGTTCCCAAAAGGGAAAGAGTGAGAAGCAAACCGGCAAGCTTCATATGGTTTTTTGTAATCATAGATTCTCCTTCAAATTTTTTTTCTTGTGATGGTTTTATAGACTTAAAGGATCAATACTAATGGCCAAAATTTTTCAAAAGGGTAATATTACCTTGTTTTAAGCGTTATGAACGGCGAATAACGAATTAATTTTGTTTACAGCTTCAATAAAACTCATAAAATGAAGCTTTTATTCAATTTATGAGCGACACGGTTTTACATAGCGAAATAGCGAAATTAAAATCGCTGTTGCACATTTCGCAATCGTTAAATTCAAATCTGCAAATCGATCATTTGCTGCCGCTTATTATGATTTCGGCCCGGGATCTTCTTGAGGCCGAAGCAAGTTCTCTTTTCCTTCTCGATGAAAAAAACGACCACCTCTATTGTGAGGTTGCCATTGGCGACAAAGGTAAGATGATCAAACAATATTTGCGCCTTGAAAAAGGCGAGGGAATTGCCGGGTGGGTCGCCGAAACCGGGGAAAGTCTGCTGATCAAAGACGCTTATGAAGACCATCGTTTTGATTCAAGTTGGGATAAAATTTCGGGGTTCATTACCAAATCGATCATTTGCATACCGCTTTATCTAAAAGAAAAACTGATCGGTACGCTTGAAGTCATGAACAAAAAAAACGGCGGGCACTTTGAACAGCATGACATGGAATACATTGAATTTTTAGGGAACATGGCGGCTGTCGCCATAGACAACGCCCGTTTGCATGAGGGGTTACAGGTAAAGATCAAAGAACTTTCCATGTTGACCGCAATTGAAAAAAAAGTGGCGAACGGATGGTCTTTTGAGCGTCTTGCCCCCTGGGCGTTAAAAACGATTATTGAAAGTTTGTCGGCGGCGGGCGGTTCCATTCTCATGTTTGATCAGGCCGGGCAAAAACTTCAAATTATTTATACCTGGGGCATGATTGCCGAGCAGGTAAAAGAAACGGCTGTTTTACCCGAAGCGGGCGTGGTCGGAATTTCTTACCGCGAAAAAAGAGCCGTTCGGATCAAAAGTATTCATGCTGATACGCGCCTTGTCGGGCAACCGATTCAAGCTCATGAGAGTTCTTCGATGATATGCGCCCCGATTATAATGGGCGAGAAGATTTTCGGGTTTTTTGTTGTAAATGACCGGACAGACGGTTTTGTTTTTTCGCGCGAAGACGTTTCTTCTACGGCCAATGTTACCGAAAGGTTGGCCGTTGTTTATAATACGGAAAATGCCTTTGATGAGCTGAAGAAAACAACCGATGACCAGAATAGCGCTCTTCAATTGATGAAGAAAATATTGCCGCAAGGCGCGCCGGTGATCTCCGGAATTAAAATTCATTCGCGTTATGTGCCATTTTCAAATATCGGGGGTGACTTTTATCGTTTTATCGATGCGGGTGAAAATAAAATCGGCATTTTAGTTATCGATGTTTCAGGGCACGGGCTTTCGGCGGCTCTTATTTCGGTCATGGCAAATACGATTATATCATCGTTCCCCCAAACCGTTCTTGAAAAACCGGGTCAGTTTTTTACGCGGATGAATCGCAATTTATTAGGCCGGCTTGGCGGTAATTTTATTACGGCAACGTATGTTGTGATCAATCATGTCGATCGTACCATCATGTATGCCAATGCCGGGCACCCAAGCGCGATGCTGTACCGCAATAAAGAAAAGCAGTTTAAACATTTAACGGCTTCGGGTCCGCTGCTCGGTGTTTGGGAAGAGCCGGAGTTTTCCGTATATCAGGCGGAATACCACCCGGGCGATCGTTTGTTGTTATTTACCGACGGTCTTCTCGAACACTATACCGGAGATCAAGTCACCATTTTGGATGAAAAAGAATTTGCCGGTATCATTTACGATAAGATTGGCGATAACCCGGAAAAACTTCCGGAAACCATTATTCATACAATCATGAAATATTCCGGGAATACGGAATTTGACGATGACGTAACCCTTCTTTTGGTGGAGATGATCGACTGATGATTCGCGTGTTATTTGTTTGTTTAGGCAACATTTGCCGGTCGCCGTTAGCCCAGGGGATCTTTGAGAAGCATATCCGCGACAGGAAAATGGCATATAAGTTTATTGTCGATTCGGCCGGTACGAGCGGTTGGCACTCCGGCGAAAAACCGCATATCGGGTCCATTACCGTCGCCCGAAAAGCGGGCGTACAAATCGAAGGGCAAAGGTCAAGGCCGGTGCATTCCGACGATAACGAACAGTACGACTATTTCATTGCCATGGATGAAGATAATTATCATACGTTGATCAATGAATTTGGCGTTCCCGCAAATAAGGTTTTTAAAATACGCCAGTTCGATCCTTTGGGGAAAGGCAGCGATGTTCCCGACCCGTACGGGATGGACATGGATCGTTTTGCGGAAGTATACGAAATTCTGGATCGATCGATGGGGCATTTTCTGGAATATATTTTTTCCGGCCATTCCGATACTTAAACTTTTTTCTTATCATCGTATTTTGTCTTTGTAAGCTCTTGTTGCATTGCTTTCTGAAACCGGAAAAATTTGGAAAATCTTAAAAAACGGTTGCCCTCATGTGGCGGCTTCCGTTATTGGCACTCATACAGGGAGAGTGCTAACAAGCTCATGAGATGAGTGATTATTCGGACGTTAGCGCAAACCTGATTCTATTTTAAAACGAAAGAGGTGGACACATGGCTATTAAACCACTTGCTGATAGAGTTCTTCTTGAGCCGGTTACGGAAAGAGAAGAAAAAATTGGAAGCATCTATATTCCAGACACAGCAAAAGAAAAACCCCAAGAGGGGACCATTATTGCAGTCGGGCCGGGTAAAGTCGGCGATGACGGTAAAACAATTCCGTTGCAAGTAAAACCAGGCGAAAGGGTTCTATACGGAAAATATTCCGGAACGGAAATCAAAGAATCCGGCAAAGACTATTTGATTGTTCGAGAATCGGATATTCTTGCGATTATCGGTTAATAAAATCTCGAAAAATATTTAAGGAGTAAAACATGTCCAAGATGTTAGAATATAATGAATTGGCTCGAGCGCAACTGATCTCAGGCGTAAACAAATTGGCCAATGCGGTGAAGGTTACCCTTGGTCCGCGCGGTAGAAATGTCGTTATTGATAAAAAATTTGGCGCGCCTACAATCACTAAAGACGGCGTAACGGTTGCCAAAGAAATTGAACTGGAGGATCCATTTGAAAATATGGGCGCCCAGCTGATTAAAGAAGTATCAACCAAAACAAATGATGTTGCCGGCGACGGTACCACAACAGCTACTCTTCTTGCTCAGGCAATTGCCAAAGAAGGAATTAAAAACGTTACTGCGGGCGCAAATCCGATGGATTTAAAACGCGGTATTGAAGCGGCCGTAGAAGCGGCTACCAAAAAAATCTCCGACCTTTCGATTACGGTAGATTCCAAAAAACAAATCGCCCAGGTTGCAACCATTTCAGCCAACTCCGATACCGAAATTGGCGAGTTAATTGCTGAAGCGATGGATAAAGTCGGTAAAGACGGCGTCATTACGGTTGAAGAAGCAAAATCAATCGACACCACTCTTGAAGTTGTCGAGGGAATGCAATTTGATCGCGGCTACCTTTCTTCTTACATGGTTACCGATTCGGAATCCATGACTGCCGTTTTGGAGAGCCCTCAAATTCTGATTTACGATAAAAAAATCAGCGCTGTGAAAGATTTGGCGCCTATTTTAAATCAAGTAGCCCAGGCCGGCAAATCGTTGTTGATCATTGCCGAAGATTTGGAAGGCGAAGCTTTGGCGACGGTTGTTTATAATACCTTGAGAAAAGCGATTACCGCTGTTGCGGTAAAAGCCCCCGGTTTTGGCGATCGAAGAAAGGCAATGCTGGAAGATATCGCCATTTTAACAGGCGGCCAGGTAATATCCGAAGATGTCGGTTTAAAACTGGAAAACGCCACTCTCGATATGCTTGGTAGCGCCGAGAAAGTAACGATTGAAAAAGAAAACACTACCATTATTAAAGGCGCAGGTCAAGAGGCCGATTTGCAGGCAAGAATCAAACAAATTAAAAAGCAAATTGAAGAAACCACTTCCGATTACGATCGTGAAAAGCTGCAAGAACGTTTAGCTAAGCTTTCCGGCGGGGTTGCGGTGATTAATGTTGGCGCGGCTACCGAAGTTGAAATGAAAGAGAAAAAAGCGCGCGTTGAAGACGCCCTTTCGGCGACTCGTTCGGCTGTAGAAGAAGGGATTGTCCCTGGCGGCGGGCTTGCGTTGTTAAAATGCATCGAAGCGGTTACAAAAGTCAAAGTGAGCGGCGATCAAGAAACCGGTAAAAATATCATTTTACGCGCTTTGGAAGAGCCGACCCGCGTGATTGCCGACAACTCGGGAGAAGAAGGTTCGTTGATCGTTCAACGTGCAAAAAGCGAATCCGGGAATATCGGTTTCAACGCTTATAAACGCGAGTGGGAAGACTTGATTGAAGCGGGTATTATTGACCCGGCTAAGGTTACCCGTTCAGCTCTTCAAAACGCTTCTTCTATTGCAGGCTTGATTTTGACCACCGAGTGTGTGATCACGGATAAACCTGAACCGAAAAGCGATGTTCCTGCTATGCCTCCCGGAGGTATGGGCGGAATGGGCGGTATGGATTTTTAATCCAAAACCTTACATTTCTTTTTAAAAAAGCCGGTTTCGACCGGCTTTTTTTATTTTTTGCTAAAAGATTACAGCAGAACATCGAAAATAAATTAGAATGCAAGATTTCGATTTCGGTAAATATTATAAACGTCAAAATGGCGTTGCCCAAAGTTCTTCGGTAACGACGGCGGACCATGCCTTTAGTAGAAAACTGACATTGTTAGGTACGATTGTTTTGCTTTCGTTTTTTACCGGTATGGGAGCGGGTATTTATTATCAAAAAAATAAACTTCAGCCTATGACGAACCCGGCGGCGAACCAGGGGGGTCATTCACCGGAAACAAAAATCAGCGCCAATATTAATAATGCCGGCGAAAATCATGCAAATGAAAAACGTTCCGATGAAAGCAAAAATGAAAGCGAAAAATCAAACGGAAACATAAAAGATCAATCTGCAATTACGCAAACCTTGCAGTCTGACGAAGCGGAATATATTATACTTGCAAAAATATACAGCTCCCGTGAGGAAGCTCATTTTAACGGAATGAAGTTAAAAAAAGAGGGGTTACCTGTTTTTTTAGCTGAGAACGGAAATAAAATGAAGGTATATGTAGGCCCGATTGCGGGCAAGAACAATGCTTATGAAATGCTTGGTAAAATAAAACGCAACCAGGAATTTCAGGGCGCAATTCTATATAAAAAATAAGAATGACAGACGATGGTTTTTTTTCGGCCCGGGTGCGGCCGGCGGCAGAATCCGATTGCCGCGCAATTTCGGAATTGTTATCGCCGTACATGGATACCATTTTACTGCCGAAAACCGTTGAGCAGGTGCGGGCGGATATTTCAAGTACGGTAGTCGGCGTTATTGGCGACAGAATTGTCGGCGCGGTAAATTATGTCGATTACGGAGATTGCCTGTATGAGGTGCGGGGCTTAGCCGTTCATCCGGATTTTCAAAGGCACGGGATAGGTAAAAAACTGATTTCGGGAATCACCGATTTGGTAAAAGCCGTAACGCCTTGCGGTTCGCTGGATTTGTTTGCCTTGACTTATCGTCCTGACTTTTTTTATTCATTGGGATGGTCGTTGACTGAAATGGAAAAGTTTCCGAAAAAGGTTTTTAACGATTGTTCGATTTGCAAAAAAAAAGATGATTGTCATGAGATAGCGGTTGAAATTAGGATTAAATTAAAATGAGTCAAGAGATTGAAGAAGGTACGGAATTAAGCCTTGATTTCGGTAAGATTATAGATATTGGAAAATCGGGTCTTGCCGTGATTCCGGCGGTGGCTCAAGAGAAAAAAACCGGCAAGGTTTTAATGCTGGGTTACGTGAACCGGGAAGCACTGGAATATTCGCAAAAAAATCGAGTAGCCGCCTTTTGGAGCACATCCAGAAACGAACTTTGGGTGAAAGGAAAAACCTCGGGCGAATATCTGGATATAATTAATATATATGTAAACTGCGAACAAAATTCAATATTGTATGAAGTGAGCTTGCGGGGGTCAGGGGCTTGCCATACAAAAAATAAAGACGGATCCCCGCGGCATAGTTGTTATTATCGATTTTTAAAAAACACAGAATTACGATTTACATAGAGATTAGAAGATGAAAGTATTACCGCAATGAGTGATTATGAATTGAAACCCGGCATAAATGAACTTCCTCGTGGCGGGTATATAGTTCCGACTTCCATTGGATACATTCAGTTTGGTTCTCCCCCTGAAACTATTAAAGATACCATGATGCTGCCGAATAAGGTGCCCAGGATCTTTGTTCTGCCTAATGAGCTTTTTAATATTGAGAAAGGGATTGCCGTCGCCGAGCTTGAGTTTCCGATTTATTTCAATCATTTTTTATGTAAAGAAAAAACAACTATTTTAGGGACGCACGAACAAAAAGAGCAATTGATGGTTGTGTTGCGAGAGTCTGTGTTTGGTCCCGAAATGATTAACCTGGCTCCCGAATATAAAAACGGCGCCGAGTCCGATGGTTTTCCCGATATTGAGTCGGAAATCCGGTTTTTCCGGGGCGAACGAAAGCTTGAAGATTTGGTCGATTTTCAGGAATTTAGAGATAATGTCATTCAAATTGGAAATGTCAGTATTGAGCGGCGCGGGAAAAAAGGTTTTACCGTTTTCGATAACGGGAAAGAGTTAGTGAAAGTTCCCGGCAATATTGAATACAGAATGAAGTATAATATTGGGGCCGGTTTGCCTGAACCGTTTCAAGCGCCGGAGTTCGGTATTACTTGTCTTGGACCTTCGCATGGGTTTGATCCCAATGATAACACTTCGGGTTTTATTATTTGGGTGAACGGCCGCGGGATTATGATTGATCCGCCGGTAAACTCTACGGAGTGGTTGAGCCGATCAAATGTAAATCCGAAATTAATCGATCATATTATTTTAACTCACACCCATGCGGATCATGACGCTGGAACATTTCAAAAAATTCTTGAGGAGTTTCCGGTAACGATTCATACGACGCCGACTGTAATGGACAGTTTTATCCGAAAATATATTGCAATGACCGGCTTGGGTCGCGATCAGTTGTTTGAATTATTTAATTTTGTGCCGGTGGCAATCGACAGGCCAATGTATATTGAAGGCGCAAAGTTTGTTTATCATTATTCGTTGCATTCGATTCCTACCATCGGTTTTCGGATGCATTACCAAAACCAGTCGTTTTTATATACTTCGGATCACTTAAATGATCCTGAAACCATTGATAAATTATATCAGCAGGGTATTTTTCCGGAATCGCGGTATGCATTTTTAAAGAATTTCCCCTGGAATTATAATATTATTTATCATGAGGCCGGGATTCCTCCGCTGCATACTCCCATTTCATATCTTTCGAGCTTGCCTGAAGATATTCAAAAAAAGATTACAGTATATCATATTGCCAGGAAAGATTTTCCGCAAGATTCATTTTTAAATTTGGCAACGTTTGGCATAGAAAATACTTTGTACCCGGAAATTGCTTCTCTGAAATATTCAAATGCCATTTTGATGTTGGATGTGCTAAATCATGTGGATCTTTTTCGTGATTTTAGCATTACAAAGGCTCGTGAATTTTTAACCATTATCAAAGAAAAAACGTATAAAAGGGATGAGAAGATCATTCAAAAAGATACTCCGGGCGACACTTTTTTTATAATAGTTTCCGGGAATGTGACGGTAAAAGGGATTCAATCCGATGTGAAGAAAACGTACGGTAAGTATGAGTATTTTGGCGAAGCCAGCGTGATTACCGGTGAAAAACGTTCGGCGGATGTTTTTGCCGAAACCGATGTTGTGGCGTTAACAATTGAACGCAGTGAATTTTTGCATTTTATATCGGATACGAATCTTGAAAAGGATTTACGTAAACTAATAGATGTTCGAAAATCCAACTCTTGGGATGTTCTTTCGAAGTCATCGGTTTTCGGTTCTATGACTTCTCACCAAAAAACTCAAATAGAAAGTTTAATGCATCATGTTGAAATTGATTCGGGAACGGTTCTCGTAAAAGAGTCGAAAATTCTGGATACAGGTTATATTTTAGTCAATGGCAAGGTTGAAATGAAAAAAAAGGATAAGGTGGTTCATACTTTTGAACCGGGAGATTTTATCGGCGATATTTTCGCTTTGCAGACAAATTCTCCTTCCGCTTTTTCTGCAACGGCGGCGACGAATGCCGAACTTTATATGATTGATCGTTCCGATTTAACGCAGTTTGTTCAACAAAATCCGGGTATTTATATGCGACTTATCCGGACTCATGAAAAGATTGTTCAGTAAATTAAATTTTCATTAATTGTTGTATTTGGTTTTCTATTTTATCTCTTTTTTCATTTTCGGGAAAAGTTGATAGAATTGAAAGCAGCTCGATTTTCAGTATTTCTAATTGTTGCAGGCTTTTTTCTTGTGTGTTGTTTTCTTTGAGAATTTCCATCATTTCTTGTTGAGTTTTTCGTTCTTTGCGTTCGGTAACAGGTAAACTGAAAAGGCCTGTGATTTTGTTTGCCACTTTTGGGTTGATGTTGTCTCGCAACAAAAGAATAGGATAAGTGTAATATCCATTTTCAAAATCTTGGAGGCCATTTTTTTTAAGCAGGGAAGGGTTGAAGTAATCCAGATAGTCGTCTCTCATTTGAAAGAGCAGACCGATCTTTTCTCCAAATTTGCCAATTCTTTGAATTTCGTCGAGTGATTGTTCCGTTTGTATAGCCACAGCTTGGGTTGCTGTTCGAAATAATGATGCGGTTTTTCCGAAAATAATTTTTTGGTAAATATCGAGTGAAATATTTTGATTATTTTTATACTCCATTTGCAAAAGCTCTGAGACATTTAAGTCTTTAATTGACTGTGTAAATATATCCATTAGCGCCGGATTTTTAAATTCGTTAAGCTTTCGTATTGCGCATGCCAGCATATAATCTCCGGCCAAAATGACTTCTTTTTGTCCAAATAGTTTTTGACCTGAAGGTTTATTTCTTCTGATATCGGCATTGTCGAGAACATCATCGTGAAGAAGCGAAGCTGCGTGAATGATTTCCACTATAGCGGCAATGGTAATAATTTCTTTATCTTGTTTTTGATAAAGCTCTGCCAAGTAGCAGGCAAGTAAGGAACGAACTCTTTTACCGCCGCTATTGATGGCATAATTTTTAATTCGTTCTAATATGGATAAGTCGGATCCGATGATATATTCCATTTCATGGTTAATCATCTCAATATAGTTTAAGCTTTCCTGTTTGACTCTGAGAATTTTCATAAGTACATTGTTCAGCGGGGAGTTTGCCAAGTTTATTGGTTTAAAAGGACCGAAAAGAACTTTTTATTGAAGGTTCAATGCGATAAAACCGAATTCACGCCTATTCTCTAGGCATGGTTAATCATGCACATTGGGAAAAAAAGCCAGTATACATTGAATCAATTATCGAAGTCAGGCTTTGCCAGGAAACCTGGGCCAAGGTTCAAAAAGTGGCCTGGGGACGAA
>JBNLDQ010000003.1:0-223919 GCA_050304475.1 Turneriellaceae bacterium
CTACGGCGAAGTCATCAAACACAATCTAACAAACGGCGTCGCCAAATCGCAAGGGCCGGATAATTTCAGGTACAAATATACGGGCCAGGAAGAAGACATTGAAACCGGACTCATGTACTACGGCGCAAGATATTATGATCCGCACATTGGAAGGTTTACTACGGCAGATACGATCATTCCAAGCGGGGGAATGGGATTAAATCGGTATATGTATAATTATGGAAATCCCGTTATGTACAACGATCCAAGCGGAAATACCCCGTTGATTGCCGTAGCAATCGTACTGGCGTTTACTGCAGCCGGGGCAGCCGGGGGGGCTGCTAAATATGCTTGGGAGCACCGCGATGAACCTATATCATCATGGAATTGGCAAGATGCAAAAGGCGACATCTTGGGTGGAGCCGCCATTGGATTTACTATCGGATTATCAATTGTTTGCCAATTTTGTACTACATTGGCTCCGGCAGGACTATCATTTGGCGAAAGTCTTCTATATGCAGCATTCGCTGGAACAATGGGAGGGTATATTTACCCTGCGAATAATAATGAAATTACGGACAGATCTGGAATGTATAACACCGGCGATGTGTACAATGATAGAATGACAGGTGGCACCCCTGAAGATAGGCAGCATAATTGTGTTGAGTATGGAGAGCAATGTGGTATTGGTGACGCTTGGATTTTCGGTTTATTCTTATTCACAGGCGGAATCGCTGTATCATTAAATAGCAACGACGTTAATAGAGAAAGAGAAATTGACATGTTGGCTCGTACTCTTTATGGAGAGACCAGAAGCGACACTAGTCAAATGTACGAGCTCGCCAATGTATTTATTAACATCGCAAAACATGAGCCACAATTTGATGGTTCTTTGGAAGAAGCATTAAAAACCAGATCTGATGCCTGGCGTATGAAGGATAGCAATGAGAATTTTATTAATAACTACCAATCCATGATGAATCCTTCAGGTGATGCGTGGGAGGCAGCAAAAAAAGCAGCAAGAAAAGCCTATTTATACAATGACATTTACGACCCAACAAATGGTGCAAATCGAGCTCTATATCAAGGGAAAGGAAAAGGCTGGAAATTTTCGAAAAATTATTATATTAATAGCAAAGGGCAATTCCTATGGATGCATTAAAGAAAATACTCACTCTATCAATAATAGCATTTGAATGTTTATATGCTCAAAAGCTTAATACAAACACTGATCAAATGGAAATACTTCATAATAATTATAGTAATATTAATGTTATAAATATACTCAGTTATTCTTTAGAAGATTTAGATGGTGATGGAAGAAAGGAAGAAATTTATTTTGTTAGATCTCAAAATGGACTTCAACAACTAATGATAGGGAACGGTTCACAAATACTTGATGTATATACCTTTATAGTCGCTACAGGATTTTCACATATAGAACATATAAAACTAATTGATCTATTCGGTAATCAATATCGTCAAATTCTTGTCGAAAGCTATGACCAAATGACGGTTGGTAAATCTCCTAATATTGAAAAAAACCTATACATCATATCTTTTCGGTCACACAAAATATCAGTATTATTTCAAACGCCGATAGCCTACGTACAAGTTACTGATACATTTTGGAACGACTTATTTGAACAACGAATAATTCATAGTTATTCTAAAGAAAATATTAAAAAGTATCAATTACCATCGATTGAATATTCATACAAAATTATTAAAGACTCCAATAATCCATATATCCTACTTGAGAAAAGAAGTATTAAAGAAAAATACATATGGAATGGGAGTGTATTTGAAAAAGAATTACCCAAGAATTGATTATGGATAAAATGATACTTGCTTGCCCTGTGCCCCCCAAGAGTCGCATAACGTTATTACAGAGAACCAACCCACGAGGCACAACTCTTCTTGGTTGCCACGCCACGGAAGGCGTCGCAACCAAGCGTTTTTTAAGCGCAGGATGCGCTGTATGCAAACGCGGTCATGGATGACCATTGCGTTTGCCTTTTGCATACTTTTCTTTTAACGAGAAAAGAAAAGTATGATGACATTAGAAACCATAAACTCCGAAAAAATAAAACATGCAAAACAGTAATATGTATAATACATAATCGCATAGATTTACTTTGGGAAGATCAAACCGAATTGAAATAGCTACCATAGCACCACCGAACTCATAAAGTTGCAAAAGAGATAAAAACGTCGGGGGGAGCGCAGGCTCATTGCGTTTCCGCAATAGCCGGAGCGCGGGGGGAGACTTCCCCCCGCTTTTTTTGTTAAAACATTTCCTTTACTTTTACCTGTTTGATCAGTATATTATAAGATTATTATATTAAAATCCTTGCAAGAATATCGGAACTTTTTATTCTAGCCAACAGAACCGTCCGCCGCCGCTTGCACAGAGCCGGGGCTATGGCCGGGAGCCCGGAAAACAAAATATGAAATACGGATTCATCATTGACAATCGAAAATGCATTGGCTGCCACGCTTGTACGGTAGCGTGCAAATCGGAACATGACATGCCCATTGGCGTAAACCGCACCTGGGTTAAATATATTGAGAAAGGGGAGTTCCCTTTGACCAAGCGCGTTTTTACTGTAATGCGCTGCAACCATTGCGACAAGGCCCCTTGCGTCCAGATTTGCCCGGTGGGGGCTCTTTTCCGGCGCGATGACGGCATTGTCGATTTTAACCGGGAACGTTGCGTCGGATGCAAGTCTTGCATGCAAGCCTGCCCTTATGACGCCCTTTATATCGACCCCAACAGCGGTACCGCAGGCAAATGCAATTTTTGCGCTCACCGCATTGACCAGGGCTTGAACCCCAGTTGCGTCAATGCCTGTCCCGAGCAAGCTATCCTGGCGGGCGATCTGGATAACAAAAGCTCGAAAATTTGGCGGGTTCTCTCGCGCGAGAAAACCCAGACCCGGAAACCCGAGAAAGGGACCACGCCCAAGCTCTATTATATTGACGGAGACGCTCTTGCCCTTACCCCCATGGCCGCCCCGCCGGGGAACCATATGCAGCAGATGGACCAAACTTCCGGCGTGGGCCATTTTGCCAAGACCTCCGAAAAACGGATGCGGGCGAAAGACAATACTGCCCGCCGTTTTGAGCCGATTGACGCTGCCGGCCTTCGCTATAAGGTAACGGTGCAAAAAGCCCGCCGTACGCATGACGCCCCCTCGAAAGGCGTTCTTTGGCGTTGGGAGATCCCCGCTTATTTGCTCACGAAGGCGGTTGGCGCCGGTTCTTTTATTTTCATGGCCCTCGCCTGGTTTTTCGGCCCCCGTCTTTCGATGCCCGCTCTTTTCGCGGGAACGGCTTCTTCTCTGGTTTTGCTCTTTGCCACTGTCGCTCTTTTGATCAAAGACCTGGACCGCCCCGACCGGGCTCTTTATATTGTTTTACGCCCCCAAACCGGATCCTGGATTTTTAAAGGAGTTCTCTCGATGTTCGGTTTCGGCTTTGCCCTTTTTCTCTGGGCCGCCGCCGCTTATTTTGAATTTGAGTGGCTTTGGGCGCCGGCAGCTTCTCTTGGTATTTTTTCGGGCATTGTTTTAGCCCTCTATACCGCTATGCTCATGGGGCAGGCCAAAGGCCGCGATTTCTGGCAAAGCCCCATGTTGCTTTTGCACATGGCCCTTCATTCGCTCACCGCCGGCGCCGCCTTTTGGTTGATCGCCCCTCTATTTATCGACATCGCGCCTGCCTTTGCGGAGCTTGCCGCGAAAACGTTGGCCGCCGGGATCATTGGCGGTCTGGTGACTCTTTTGGTGGAGCTTGTTTCGGCTCACCCCACCACGGACGCAAAACTAACGGCTCGCATGATCACCGGGAAAAAATTCGGCAAACTTTTTTATTTTGCCGGGGTTCTCTTGGGCAATCTTTTGCCGCTGTTTTTTATTTTTTACGGGCAACATTCGGCAGCCGCCGTTTTTGCGTTGCTCGGAGTTTATGTGATTGATTATATTTGGGTCAAAGCCCCCCAACTGATCCCCCTCAGTTAGAAAAAGACATGAAACAAAGCAGGTAAATATATGGGAAAACCGCATTACAAACCTACCGTCATTGAAAAAATCGCCGAGTCTTTAAAAATTATACCCGACCTGCATTCGGGAGACATTGGCGCGCCCCCCGCCGCTACCGGCTCGCTCGACAGGTTCCCCCCGGTCGAGAAATGGGACCATTGGGAAGAGTATGAACCCAGGGTCTGGCCGCGAAAAATGAAGCGGCAGTATATGATCGTGCCTACGAACTGCTTTAACTGCGAATCGGGCTGCGGGCTTTTGGCCTATATTGACAAGAAAACCAACACGATCCGTAAATTCGAGGGGAACCCGTACCACCCCGGTTCGCGCGGCAGAACCTGCGCCAAGGGGCCGGCGACCATCAACCAAATTCAGGACCGGGACCGTATTTTGTTTCCTCTCAAGCGGGCGGGAAAACGCGGCGAAGGCAAATGGGAACGCGTTAGCTGGGAAGAAGCCTTAAACGATATTGCCGGCCGCATGAACCGCGCTATCTCGGAGGGGCGCAACAACGAAATTTCATATCACGTCGGACGGCCCGGCCACGAAGGTTATATTGACCGGGTTCTCAACGCCTGGGGCGTTGACGGTCACAACAGCCACACAAACATTTGCAGCGCCGGCGCGCGCTTTGGCTATGCCATTTGGCATGGCTATGACCGCCCTTCTCCCGATCATGCCAACGCCAGGTTTATTTTATTGATCAGCGCCCACCTCGAATCGGGGCACTACTTTAACCCCCATGCGCAACGCATCATGGAAGCCAAAGAAAAAGGCGCGAAAATCGCCGTAATCGACCCGCGCCTCTCAAACACCGCATCAATGGCCGACTATTGGGTCAGCGCATACCCTGGTACCGAAGCCGCCTTACTGCTGGCAGTGGCGCGTTTGATCTTGATCAACGGCGCCTATAACCGCGAGTTTCTACATGACTGGGTCAACTGGCGCGAATATTTAGAAAAAGAAAAGCCGCAAAAGGGCGGGGCAAAAACCGCGTCAAAAAAGAAAGAGCCGGACTTTGAACGATTTATTGCATCGTTGATCGAACACTATAAAGATTTTACACCCGAATTTGCGGCAAAAGAGGCGGGCATTGAAGTAGAGACCATTCATACTCTGGCCGATGAAATTGGCCGGGCCGGGAGCAATTTTTCTACCCACACCTGGCGGGCCGCTTCAATGGGGAACGAAGGGGGCTGGGAATCGGCCAGGGCTCTCCATTTTTTAAATGTCTTAACGGGCAGCGTGGGAACGCCGGGGGGGACGGCTCCTTCGGGTTGGCAAAAAGTAAAGCCGCATGTCTTTGATTCGCCCCCCGCGCATCGTTTCTGGAATGAACTTCACTTCCCGGATGAATACCCGCTTTCGCACTACGAAATGAGCTTTATCTTGCCCCACTTGATCGAAGAAAAAGGGAGCAAGCTGGACGTCTATTTTACGCGCGTTTTTAACCCCGTATGGACCTACCCCGACGGTTTTGCCTGGGTCGACCTTTTGAAAAACGAAGAGAAGATTGGCCTGCATGTTGCGCTCACCCCCACCTGGAACGAAACCGCCGCCTATGCCGATTACGTACTGCCTATGGGTCACTCTGCCGAGCGCCATGACTGGATCAGTTATGAAACCCATTCGGCCCAATGGGTCGGTTTCAGACAGCCGGTGCTGCGCGAGGCCGCCCGCAGGATGGGGAAAAAAACCGAAGCGACATGGGAGACCAACCCCGGCGAAGTTTGGGAAGAAGACGAATTCTGGATTGACCTTTCCTGGAAAATGGACCCGGACTCAAAGCTGGGTATTCGCAAACACTTTCTTTCGCCCTACCGGAAAAATAAAAAAATTACCATTGATGAATATTACCGCTACGCTTTTGAAAATCTGCCAGAGCTCAAAGAAACGGCGAAAAAAGAGAACCTAAGCCCGTTAGATTATATGAAAAAATACGGCGTTTTTCAAGTCAAAGAGACCACCTATGAAGCTCATAAAAATCCTGTTGAAACGAAAGGGGCCAAAGTGGATAAAAAAAGCGGGCTCATACTGAAAGAGGGCAAAGCGATTGGCGTTATGGTCAACGGCAACGCTTGCGCCGGTTTCCCCACCCCGTCTCGCAAACAAGAGTTATTTTCGCAAACCATGATTGACTGGAAATGGCCGGAACACCGCTTGCCTGGGTACATTCCTTCGCATATCCATGCGTCCGGTATCGACCCTTCAAAAGGAGAGATGGCCTTGTTGCCTACGTTTCGCCTTCCGAATTTAATCCATACCCGTTCCGGGAATGCCAAGTGGCTGGTTGAGCTGGCCAATAGAAATCCGGTCTGGATCCACTTTTCTGACGCCAAACGCCTGGGCGTTGAAACCGGAGATCTGATCAGGGTTGAAACGGAGATCGGTTATTTTGTCAATAGAGCGTGGGTCACCGAATCGATCCGGCCGGGCGTCGTGGCTTGCTCGCATCATATCGGGCGATGGCGTTTTCCGCAAAACCCGGGCAGCCCCGAAAGCGCCAGAGGCAACCGTTGGTCTTCAAACACCGTAGAAATATCAAACAACGACCAGGGCGTTTTCATGCGAACGCTGGAAGGGGTGCGCCCGTATGAATCGGCCGACCCTGACTCAAAAAGAATTTTCTGGAGCGACGGGGGTGTCCACCAAAACGCCGCCCATGCCGTACACCCGGACCCCATTAGCGGCGCGCACTGCTGGCACCAAAAAGTTCGGGTTCTGAAAGCCGAACCGAACGACCGTTACGGGGACGTTTTTGTTGACTCGAAAAAATCGATGGCTGTATTTCGGGCCTGGCTGAAAAAAACCCGGCCGGCCCCCGGCCCCGGCGGGTTGCGCCGTCCCTTATGGATGAACCGGCCGTTAAAACCCGTTCAGGAAAAATTCTATATTCAACCGGAAAAGAAAACCCGCGCTAAAAAACCGAAAGCGAAGTAGCCGCACGGCCGCTTCGCTTCAAACGAAAAACAGGTGACTTTAGAAGTCATGTTTGAATAACATCAACCGTAAGGTTCCCGCATGAAGAAAAGCCATATCATCGCTATCATGGCCCTAACTGCCTTTGTCTTTCTGTTGAATTACCTGTTAAATCAAAATCAAAACGTGCCGCGGCCCCACCTTCAAATTGGCACAAATGTCTGGCCCGGCTATGAGCCGCTGTACCTGGCCCGCACCCAGGGGACGCTCAATGAAAAAGAGGTTCGTTTAATCGAATACCCCAACGCCAGCGAAGTGATCCGCGCCTTTCGAAACGGAGTCATCCAGGGAGCGGCATTGACCCTGGACGAAGTTTTTTTACTGATCCAGGACAACATTCCGTTAAAAGTGGTCCTTGTCATGGACTTCTCAAATGGCGGCGACGCCATTTTGGCCAGACCCCCGATCCGATCAATGAAGGCGTTGAAAGGCAAGCGAATCGGTTTTGAAAGCACGGCCTTGGGGGGGCTGATTCTAAGCCGCGCGCTCATCATAAATCATTTGACCTATGCGGACATTCAGCCGGTAAATATTGCGCATAACGAACACTTTGGCGCTTTTGTTACCGGCGAAGTGGATGCAGTCGTTACCTTTGAACCGATACGAACCAAAATACTTCAAGAAGGAGCGAACATTGTTTTCAGCAGCTCCGAAATCCCCGGTGAAATTGTTGATGTACTCATTGTCTCTGAGAACACATTACAAACCAACCGGGACCTGGTCAACCAGCTCTTGGACGCTTGGTTTAAGAGTATTGACGATATTCAAAAACACAAACAAGAGACGGCGGCAATCATGGCCCGGCGGGAAAACGTTACGCCCGAAGAATTTATCACTTCGCTAAGCGGCCTGACGATCCCCGACCGGCAAAAAAACAGGGAGATGCTGGCGGTAAACGACGGCAAACCGCCAAAACTGGAAAAACAGGCGGCCTTTCTTCGCCATTTTATGCTGCAGCAATCCCTGTTGCGCCTGGACATTGAACTTGCCGATTTTATTGATTCGGAATACTTTAACAAAAAACCATAACGCACCGTGCCTAATGAAACCATTCACCAAATATTCTCTGCGCACCACAACTCTTGTCATTGGCGTTATACTCATTGTGCTCAATGTCGCAGCCACCCTGTTTCATTTTATACCGAATTTTAACAAACACAACCGCCTTCGCGGTATGCAAGAGGCCGGCAACCGGTTGGGGGCCATGCAAGGCAACATTGAAAGCCACATGCAGCAAAAAGATATCAACAGCATTCAACGAGAATTTGCGGCGCAGTCGGCGTATCCGAAATATAAAGCCATTGTACTCATCAACGGGCAAAACAAAGTCATCGCTTCGACTTACCTGGCCTGGCTGGGGAATGACATTACCGAAACCGGCCTTGAAGTCAGCAAGGCGTACATCGGGCAAAGTCTTCTCCATGGCAGAATTATTTTTAACGTTTCAAAAGACGAAAAGTACATTTACGGGTATGCGCCGGTTTACGATTACTCGCTTACTCCGAAAATACGATCGCCGGAACCCGCCCTGATTATCTTACAATATGACCTTGCCATAGACCAAGCCGAACACCAGGCCTCTTATCTTTTGCTTATCCGCTTCTCAACGATCATCGCCACTCTGGTTTTTCTCATTTACTGGCTTGTCATCCACAACATCGTTACATTGCGCGCGCGGCATATTGTTGGCACGGCCCAAAAAATCGCCCGCGAAGACAAAGAGGCGAGATGCGATATTGACGGCAAAGATGAAATCGCTTTGATTGCCAAATCCATTAACTTTATGGCCGATACAATCGCCGAATCGAGAAAGACGTTAGCGCAAAGCGAAGAGAGATTGCAACTGGCCTTAATCGGCTCTAACGACGGATTTTGGGATCTCGAGATACAAACAAAAAAAGCTTATTTTAGCCCCCGCTTTGAAGAGATGCTCGGTTACACCCCCGGCACGTTAGAGCCGCATATAAAAAGCTGGGTCTCGCTCACTCACCCGGAAGACCGCCGCAAAGTGAAAAACGCTTTCCGCAAGTATCAAACGGGGAAAACCGAAGAGTTCTCTTTAAAATACAGGGTTCGTACCGCCCAAAACGATTACCGCTGGGTTTATACGCGCGGCAAGATCGTAAAAAAAGACCGGGATGGAAAACCGTTGAGAGCCGCCGGCACCCAACAAGACATTTCGGAAATCAAAGCCGCCGAAGAGATCTTGGAACGCCAGTCGCTGGCCCTGAACCAATTGTCAGACGGGGTTTTAATTACCGATCTTACCGGCACCATCATTGAATGGAACAATGGCGCCCGAAACCTTTTCGGGTATGATAAAGCCGAAACAACCGGAAAAACGTTCGGGGAAGTCATGAACATCTTATCGGCTCGCTACTCCGGAGAGCCGATCGCGTTTACCCCGCACGAAGCGGGGAAATCGCAAGAAGGCCATACTCTGATTATGCCCCTGATTTTGAAAAATATCAAACGCGACATGCAATGGTCAGGTGAACTGGAAATCATTGCAAAAAACGGAAACCGGATCATATGCGACGTTACTTTTGTTCCTTTTACCAACACCGAATCGGAAATTGTCGCCGCTATCGGCGTTTGCCGCGACATTACCGAGCGGAAAAACCAGGAGGCTAAAATCCATCATATGGCGACCCATGACCCTCTAACACGGCTTCCGAACCGCACGCTCATCATGGATCGTCTTCGCATTGAAATGAACCGAACCAAACGCAGCCATGTGAATATGGCGGTTATGTTTCTCGATCTCGATCAGTTTAAAAGCGTAAACGATAAATACGGGCACGAATCGGGCGACCAACTTTTATACCAGGTCGCCGACCGGCTGGCGTCCGTCCTGCGTGACATTGACACCGTGGGTAGACTTGGCGGCGACGAGTTCCTCATTATATTAACCGACATCCGCCAGAGATCGGAGGTGGAAGATATCGCTTCCCGTATTGTCGATATTATCTCAATTCCGTTTTATGTCAATGACCACAAGGTAGTAATTCACACAAGTATCGGCATCCGTATTTATTCCGGGACAAACGAAAGCGCCGACGCGTTGATTAGCGAAGCCGATAACATCATGTACCAGGTAAAAAATAGCGGCAAAAACAACTACAAGATTTCCGACAAAACCTAACGCTCCGCTTTTCGGATTTCGCCCTGGGGAAGCTCTGTCTGGCCTTTCTCGGGCGCCCGGTAAAAACGGTTTAAATACACCGGTGCTTCTTCCCGGTATACGACAACACCGCCGGATTTGCCGACATAAAAGCCCATTGACGATAAAAGCAAAGATAGCGCTAAAATAGCGTAAAGAAATTTCAGGCGTTGTCTGCCTTGAAAAATAAAGATAAAAAGAGAAAGGCCCGCCGTCACATACAGGAACATGGCAAACAATTCGGCCAGCTCTTCATGGGCTTCCAAAGCCTCTTGGCCGGCAACGCTCATTTGCTCTTTGATGGCGTCTACCCCCGCTTCGCCGGCAATGACCGCGAAGACGGTAAAGAGCGCGGCTAACACCAACGGTATGGCCAGCATTGTCCAAACTTGATTGGCCCCGCTCATATTGTTTTGGGTTTGGCTTTCTTTACGGTAAAATAAAATCGCCGCCAGGGTTAAAAACGGCATACACATGGCAATTGCCAGCGGCAGATGAACAAAAAGCGGATGTAAATATGCGCTCATAAGAAAGTTATTTGTCGGAATGAGACTCCATCTCCTCTTTTTGTTTGGAAGGGCATTTTTGATCGGAATAAGAGCAAAAGACGCAACAGTCACCGGGGCGCGGTTTCAGCGTCGTATGGCAGTTCCAACAGACATATGTCCAAACACAAAGATTCTCAGGCATGGTTTCTTTATGTTTGTATCCGCAATGCGGGCATTCAATGGTAGCTTCCAGAATTATCCCCATATTGAACAATTGAGCAAAACGTCATCTCCTATTTATTTAATGTATATCAAATCTTTTCCACTTGCAACATTATCACTTTGACTCATTTAGTCAACCCATGCAACAAACAAAGTATGGCTCGGACGACCCGCTTGATTTGTTGGGGGAAAAGATTCTCCCGGCTTGGATCAGCAAACCCCCGGCCCATATGAGCCCGAAAGACAAACTCCAGTTTATCATGGATCAGGTCATGCCCGGCGTCATCGGTTTGAAGGTCCAGTTTGCCGGCAAAACCGAAGTTAGAGGCTCGTTAGACCTGGATAAGCGGACCTTGAATGTCGTTAACTCCATGCATGGGGGGGCTATTTTTACCCTGGGCGATACTTTAGCCGGTATTCTTTTATGGATCAACACGGATGGCGGCCTCTTCGGGACCACAAAATCGGCGTCTATCCAGTATTTTCGTCCGCTACGGCAGGGGACGCTCTATTGCACGGTTACAGAAACCGCCCGCCATTGCCCTCCCGAAAACCCTTCGACCCCCGGCGAAGTGGAGATATCGGCCCTCTTGACAGACGGCTCTTCGCACAAAATTGCCACGATGAAAATGGTTTTTTCAATGCACCGTTTCAAACATAAAAGTTAAAAAAAGTCTTCATCGCGACCCGATTCGCCCCGGTAACCGGCAAAAGAAAAGAGATTTTTTTCTTGTCACAATTAATAGAATAGCTTTACTAGACAAAACAAAACTAATACAGGAGATAAAAAATGAAATATAAACTTTTTCTCGCGAGCATCGTAAGCGCCGTTATCATCACAGGAAGTTCGTGCGCCAATAACGAAGACGACACCGGCGGGAACAACAACACCAACAAAGCCGCGTATATCGCCTGCACGATGGAGTGCCTATCGGCCGATCCGACATCCGATATCGCTACTTTCAGTGCGGCTGCCGGGGCTACCATCAATGTCAGCTTCCAGTTCGATGGCGACCTGTCAAATTGCGTCGTTTCCATACTCGGTCCCGGCGGAGAAATAAGCGGCCCGTTCATGGGGGCCTTGACCGGCAACACGTTACAAACAACCGGCATAACGGTTGCACCCAACGCGTTAACCCCCGGCCAATATTATATCGCGTTCCGCGCCTGGGGGGCCAACCCGTTTGACATTGGCATCACGGCCGTTACCGATTTATCCGCCACCCAGTATACCTTTACGCACCTGCTGACTGTCGGATTGATCCCCGTCAATGTGCTTTATATTACCATCACTTAACCAAACGACCATGCGGGATCTTTTAATAACAAGAGAGCCCGCATGTTTCATTTTGAGCGGTAAAACTGCCGATTATTGCTTGACACAGGACAATGATTTTTTTTCTCTAAAAGTTCCAAAAGAAGATACTGGTAAAAGCCGGATTTTATTTACTATAACACTTTACATAAATAAATACGTTACTTTGATTCGGCAAATTACATGAATAAATTTCTCCGGGTATGAGCGATTCCAATGATTTATTATTACGATTACTCGCTGGTGGTTCTTTCCGTTTTTCTGGCCATCATGGCGTCATTCGCAAGCCTTAGCCTGGGCTCGCGCATTGATTTAATTGAGGGCAGAAAAATCTACCTATGGATAACCGGCGGCGCGTTTGCCATGGGGTTTGGCATCTGGTCCATGCACTTTGTGGGGATGCTTGCCTTTCACCTTTCCGTTGAGCTGGTGTACGATACCGGCCTTACTCTCGCCTCGGTTTTCATTGCCGTGATCTCTTCCGGCGTTGCGCTGCTTTTGATAAAATTTTTTCGCAGAACCAAGAAGGTTCTCTATGCCGCATCCGTTTTATTTGGCTTGGGAATCTCGGCAATGCATTATACGGGCATGGCAGCTATCCCCATTTTACCGCCAATCCGTTATAACGTTACGTTCGTTACCCTTTCGGTAGTCATTGCCATCGTTACGTCGTTTTTCGCCTTGCGTTTTGTGTTTGAGAAAAATACTTCAGGAACGATCTTTCATAAAAATAATTTTATAGCGGCCCTTATGATGGGCTTCGCCATTGCGGGGATGCACTATACGGCAATGCAAGCGGCATATTTTTCGGATAATTCAATCTGCACTATCCGGGATAATGCGTTAAACAGCGAATTCATGGCCCTGGTGATCACATTGCTGACGGTGTTTATCCTTACCCTGACCATCATTCCTCTCGCGTTTGAAGTTAAATTATCCGAAAAAAAAGCATTTCTGGTTGACCATCTGCAAAAGCACAATAACGACCTCGAGAAAAAAGCAGAAGCGATGGCCCTTTCCATGACCAAAGCGTTTCGAGAAATGGCCGAAAGAGACCGAACGTTAGCGACCATTATCGAACAAACCAATGAAGCGATTGTTACGGTAGACAAAGAAAATAAAATTACGTCATGGAACAATGCCGCCCATAAAATATACGGGTACCGCGAAAAAGAAGTTCTTGGCAAAGATTTAGACACTATTATCGTTACCTGCAAAGACGAACAACTCCCCGATCTGCCGGGCGAAAAAGAGTTCGAGATTCTGGAAATTGTCACCCACCGGCGGAAAAACGGCACGCCCGTTTACGTGACGATCAATGAAACCCCCCGTTATGACGATAACCGCAAGTTCAACGGCAAAATTTTAATTATCCGCGACGTAAGCGGTTTTCACCAATCGCAAAGGCAACTGATACTCTGGGGCGCGGCCTTTCGCAACAGCAATGACGGGATTCTTATCACAGACCGGGAAAACCGGATCATATCGGCCAACCACTCTTTTTTTGTGATCACCGGCTACCGCGAAGAAGAGGTACTCGGTAAGAAACCTTCCATTTTATCTTCGGGTAGACATGACAGCGAATTTTACCGGAAGATGTGGGAAAACCTTGAAAAAAACGAATCGTGGAACGGCGAGATTTGGAACAAAACAAAAAGCGGCGAGGTTTTTCCGGAAAGGCTGTCGATTAAGGCGATTAAAAATGAAAAGGGCGAGGTGCTGAACTACGTCGCCATTTTCCGGGATATTGCAACCGAAAAGAAAAAAGAAGAAGAGATCCACCAGCTCGCCTATTACGACCAGCTGACTTCGCTGCCCAACCGGACATTGATGCACGACCGTTTGCAACAAGCTCTCTCGCACGCCAACCGCGTCGGTAAAAAAGTGGGGATCATGTTTCTCGACCTCGACCGGTTTAAAAACGTCAACGATATGCTGGGTCATGTCGCAGGCGATGTCCTTTTGATTGAAACCGCCGTTCGCCTGAAAAAATGTATCCGGGCGGACGATACGCTATGCCGCCAGGGGGGCGATGAATTTATCCTCATCTTGCAAGAGATCAACAGCGGGGACGACCTGGCCATGGTTGCGGAAAAACTCATTGAATCGATTTCTCAAGATTATCAAATTGATCACGAGTCTGTCTCAATCACCACCAGCATCGGCGTATCGGTCTACCCCGACGACGGGATCGATTCGGAAGAACTGATCAAACGAGCCGACATGGCCATGTATGCGGCAAAATCGGGGGGCCGCAACCAGTACCAATTTTATACAGCCGAAATGAACAGGCAAGTTCATGAAAAAATGCAAATTGAAAAAGAGCTCGCGCGGGCTATCCGCGAAAACACCCTGGATATTGTTTTTCAACCTCAAATCTATATGCAAAACGGCGAACTCTTCGGAGCCGAAGCCCTGCTCCGCTGGAACCACCCGGAGTTAGGCGCCATACCGCCAAGCAAATTCATTACTATTGCGGAAGAGACGGGGCTTATCATCGAACTGGACAAATGGATGATTGGCGAAATTGTCAAACGAATCGTTCAATGGAAAAAAGAGCTGAAAAAGTTCCCCAAACTCCGTTTCTCATGCAACCTTTCCGGTGCGGAAATTGACAACGAAAGTTTTTTAATCAATGTCGCCAGTCTGCTGAAAAAAAGCAAGATCCCCGCCAATACGCTGGAATTCGAGATTACCGAGACAACCTTAATGAGAGACATGGTACACACCCATGACGTATTGAGCCGGCTCAATAACATGGGGATTTTAGTGGCAATTGACGACTTCGGAACAGGCTACTCTTCGCTTTCTTATTTAAAAACTCTCCCGATAGACACGTTAAAAATCGACCGCTCGTTTATTGTCAATATTGAAAACGATGAAAATGAACGCAAGATCACCGAAGCGATCATTAACCTCGCTCACACCCTGGAAATCGAAGTCATTGCCGAAGGGGTAGAGACCCTGGGGCAAACGGCGCTGCTTACCGAATACGGGTGTAAAATTGCGCAAGGCTATTATTACCACCAGCCCCTGTCCGAAAAAGAGTTTCTGAATCTTTTAACGAGCCAGGTCGTTGCCTAAAAAAATCTTTTTTTACAGCCGTTTTTACGGATAAGATTTGACAGCCGCTAAAAGCCTCTCACATGTGGTTTACTCCGGCAGTTGGAAGTGAGGTGAAAGTCCTCCGCTGCCCCGCAGCCGTGAGGGGAACGAAAACCCGGATGCCACTGTCGAAAGATGGGAAGGCGGGTAAGTAGGTCGCCCCGAGCCGGAACACGGGCCGGAGATTTCTCGAGGGAGGACTACAATGAAAGAGATCTACAGATCCGTTTTAAAAACGGATACCAAACAACCAAACAACCACCATCAAAACGTCAGGCAAAAACCCGGGCAAAAGGTTCACAAAAAAATGAACCCGAAGACAAAGCTGACGGCCCTGGCGCTGTCGGCAATGCTGCCGCTCTTTATCCAGCAAGGCGCATTGGCCAAAGAGGCAGTTACAAAAACGGCAAACGAAAAAGCGCAGAAAGAAAAGATCATCGCGCAAGCCCAAAACCCCCAGGCGGAGTCAGAGTCAACAAACGCTATTCCGGTTGGCCATATTGACCGTCATGACAAAGAAGAAAAATCCGAAATCTGGATTCAAACCGAAGGCGCGGTCATCACCGCCAGCCGCATCGACACAAAGCGCACAAAAACGCCCAGCGTGGTTCAAGTCATCGGCGAAAAAGAGATCAACCGTTCGGTTTCGCATAACGCAGACGACCTTTTGGTCGAAGCGGGTCTCGGGCATGTCCATAAAAACCCCGGCGTACTCAGCACCTTGATTGGCGTGCGCGGCGCATTTACCGGTTCCACGCCATGGGAAAGCAATGTGCTGATCCTGGTAAACGGAAGACTAAGCGCCAATGTAAACCCCGCCATTTACAGCAATGCGTTAATTGAAAAAATTGAAATCGTCAAAGGGCCCTCTTCGGTCGTCTACGGTTCCGGCGCGTCAGGCGGCGTCATAAACATTATTACAAAAGCGCCCGAAAGCGAAGGCCTCTCCGGGAGCTTGACAACCACAGCGGGGAGCTGGGGTTACCAGCAAAACTCGCTTGATCTCGCCGGCTCATTTGGCGATATGTTTTTCAGTTTCAGCGGCGACTATGAAACCGGAAACTCATATGAAACGCCGGAAGACGGTCTCATTAAAAACACAGAAACCAACTCGATTTCATCGGCGTTGGTTCTAGGCTACCGTTTAGGCCAGGATCATACCGTCTCATTTACGCTCGACGGAGCAAACTATTGGGATATCGGCAGCCCCGGCGCCCGCGGCGCTTACGCCTCCGAAAACGATTTTGCGCAAATACAACATGCCGGCGGCGCCGTCGATTACCGCCGCAACGGTTTGCAGGCTTCGGCTTTTGCCGGTTTTGACAAAAGGGGCAATTTTGCGCGGCAAGACAGCCCAAGCGATACCTACGTTGACGATTACATCACAACATGGAAATCCTGGGGCGGCAGTTTTCAAAACCTGTTTACCTACCAGGACCAGGGCCTGCTTGTAGGGGCTGAAACTTCATCGATCGGGCTCACAACCGATACGAAAACATCGGCTTTGTACCCCAATGCAAATTCCGTTGAAACGGGAGTTTTCAGCGAGTTTCAATTGCATTTCCAGGACCGGGTCTATCTCAATTTAGGCGCCCGATTCGATCAATATAAGTCCGAACTGCAACCGACCGAAAATTACAAAATCGATCAAAACCAGGACTACGTTTACTCGCAAGTTTCGTACCGGGGGGGGGCTGTTTACAAAATTACCCCGGCCTTTCGCCTGAGAGCCAATGCCGGCACCGGCTTTCGCGCGCCCGCGCCAAACGAACGAAGCGTGTATACCAATGAAGCCTGGGGGAACATCTACCAGGGCAACCCCGACCTGACAGTGGAACGCTCGCAAGGCGTAGACGCCGGTCTCGATTACCAAGGCAAAACCATAAGCGGCGCCCTGTCCTGGTTTGCGACAGAATACACCGATAAAATCAAATGGCAAAAAACCTACGACTTTGTCACCTGGCAAACCATCCATAAACCGGTCAACCTCGAAGGGGCCTCTATCCGCGGGCTCGAAGGCGAGCTCGCGTGGATGTTTCTTGAGATCAACAGCCTGGGCGTAAACATGCTGGTCCACGGGAACGCCACCTATTACCTTCGCCGGCAAATTCTCGACCAGGAAAACATCGACGCCTACGGGACCGACGTCATCTGGTATATGCCCGAAATGGCCGGAACCGGAGGACTCTCCATCGGCTCGCGCGCCTTTGACCTCCACCTGATGGGAACCTATACCGGCTCTGAAAAATACCAGGACTGGAGTACGTTCCCGGAGACAATCAAAGACAAAGACCCGTTTTGGGTATATTCGGCCAAGGCTCTTTACCGGTTTAACGAAGCCATTGAAGCGCAAGCGTCGGTCGACAATATTCTGGACGAACAGTACTCTTACGTCGACGGCTACCCCATGCCGGGCCGCAATTTTTCTTTTGGCGTAAAGTACAAATTTCTATAAACGGGGTTCGCAAACAGACTGTTGTGTCTTTTCCTTCTTATTGATTTTGGCATCGGAAGGCATTACAAAACAAATGCGGGGGGAGGTCTCCCCCCGCGCTTCGGCTATTTGCTGTTTTTTCCCACATACCCGCCACCCCACCCAGATATGGGTGGGGGCTTGAAGTGCGGAAATTTTTCATGATTTAATACCGTAATCGGCTATTTTTATTCTTTTTTTCAAAAACGGGACATTTTACAAAAAATTTTTATTCCGGAGCAAATGAGCCTGCGCTCCCCCCCACGTTATGCTTGGCTAAACCCGTGGCTTTAAGAGAATACGAAAGACAAGAGTGCGCAAAAAGAGACGCTAAGACAAAGCGGGCTGTAAAAAAAAGTATCATAATGAGCAAACTTTGTTCCCTTTACTTTTTTAAAAAACCCCACATACTTGAATTCGCCAATGGCTCTGGCAAAAAAGACAATGCCAACCACATGATACAGATAGTGCTGCCACGAGATGAGATAGATAGCGAACATCTCCATGGCCGCCGCAAAAGAACCGGTAAAAAAAGTAAAAGCGATCAAGAAGGTACCGAAACTTTTTGCTTCAAAAAGCGGGCCTTTTTCATTTTCGGGAATCGCCGCCCGCAACCCTTTTTGACCGCCAAAAGCCCAGTAGAGATGAACAATGCCTATGAGAAAAAACACCAAAACCAGATACCCGGCCGTATACGCTCCCGCCCTCATTTTATACCCCCCTTTTTTTCTTCTGCAATTATCCCGCCAAAAAGAACTTGCTATTCTTTGAGAGGTTTCACGGCATCAATGTAGGCCATCCCCCCCACTACCCGGAAACCGGCTTGAAACCCGGCATCTTCAACCATGCGGCAAATCTCTTGACCCTTGAGATTTATCGATACCAATTTCTTCTTTTTTAAAAAATTCAAATAGTATCCGCTAATCGAACGGTCGCCGCACAAACAGGTTAAATGCAATTCGCCTCCTTTTTTTAGAACGCGAAAAAATTCTCTCAATAATTTCTCCGGAGACATTACCACATGCAAAAGACCGAAACTTAAAACCGTTTGAAGGGCGTTATCGCAAAACGGCAAGTCAAGAGCGTCGGCGCGCAGAAAATGAACATTTGTTTTTCCCGAGGATATTCTCTTTTGCGCATAACGTAACATTGCCAGAGACATGTCGCAAAGAATCAGACGCCCGCTTTCATACTCATTGTACGCCTGGCGGGTAAAACGCAAAGAACCGCACCCGATATCGGCCGATATCTGGTTTTGTTTTTTATTCGATTCAAAGTTCACTTGCGGCAAACTTTGCGCTGCGAATCGCGAATAATCTTCAGGCCTGTTGCCCCACATGATGGCGTTATACAACGCATTGCCCATCACCGTATCATAGAATTTTGCCATTCGGTCATATTCGCCGGTCTTTAATCCGTCTACCGCAAAGATTCCGTTTTCAACCGAAACGGAAACGCCGTTTTTTATCATTTTTTTGATTTGGTTTATTGCCATTGGTTCCTCATAGTCCGATCTCTCATAGAATGAAACGACCTGATCATATAGAGTATCCGCTCTACTTATTAGAGCAAATACTCTATTAGTCAGTTTGTCAAGGGTTTTTAACCTGATTGACGGAGAAAAGAAAAACGCAGCCGGTAAAAGCGATCAAGCGATCTATTTCTTCGATTTGTACCAATACAAAGAACCAAAAGTAAAGGCGCCGAGAGAAGGTAAAATAACCCAGGTAAATTCGCTTTTTAAAACGTTAAATCCCCTTTCCGAAAAAAAACGTTTTAAACTAAGAGGAGAAACTTCAACAGGACGCCAGGGTAAAAAATACCGCTCATTTTGAAATGGCGAAAAAAACGCCACTCCTAAACCGCCATTGGTCATCGCGTCCAGCAAACCATGCGAGAGAGCGCTAAGAAAAAAAGTCAGAAAAGCAAGATACCTGACCTTCGGCGATTCCTTGAGCGCAAACAAAGAAGCGCCTGCGGCGAGAAGGGCCGCAAATAAAATGCTGTGAGAAAATCCCCGGTGCCCCAGCCAGTGTTCGTAGGGTATCCCCAGACGAAAAGCAACAACATCGAGATCGGGGAAAACGGCGCAGCATATCGATAAAAACAATATCTTCACGCGCGCTTTTCGGGTCAGTGCGGCAAAAGCCGCGCCTGATATGGCATGTCCGATGATCGTGGGCAATTTTATTCCTACCGGCGTTTTTGCATATTTTTTTGTTTCTACGCAATACAGCCTACTCCGTAGGCAGAATTCATTATCATATCAATTCTATACGGCAAATATGTATTACTCCGAACGGTTGTTTTGTCAATTCAATTTCAATGGTAAAAACGCTTTGTCCTGAGTTTTTTTTAACCGCCTGATGCCGGCGCAGATTCCTTCTTAAGCATTTGAAGAAACATGCCGATATAGCGGTATGACGCGTTTTTTCGCCGCTGTCTTGTTTTCTTGTTTGGCGCTGGCCCATTTTTCTTCGTTATCTTCGTCTGTTCCGGCCGGCCCGCTTATGAAACTACCGGCGCTGACTTCGCTGGAATACACGGATGATCTTGTCAAACAACACCGCGACGAAGTCAAAGAAAATTTAAACTCTTACATGCATGGCCAAACGTTACTGCTTACGTTTCGCCGCTACCAAGTCCGTGAAAACGACTCTTTCTTTCATATCATGACCAGGACCATGCTGGACCACGATACGCTTTCAACCATCAACAACCTGACAACCTTGTGGGATATTGAGAAGGGAGATTCCTGGATTATCCCGAATATGCGCGGCATTGCCGTTAGCGGGGATTGGCAAAAAAAGTACGGCGACGTTCCGGCGGTACCGGTACCCGGAAAGCCGGGTTTTTATTTTCTGCCTGGCCGTCACCTTGAGCCGGCGGAAAAATCGTATTTTAATTTAACGGGTTTTATACGTCCGGTTGAAGGGTATGTATCGTCGCCCTACGGAACGCGGGTCGACCCCTTCACCCAAAAAAAGAAATTTCACAAAGGCATCGATATAGCCTGCCCGCTTGGCTCCCCGGTCCGGGCTTCCGCCGCAGGCAAGGTCATTTTTACCGGCGAAAAAGGCGGCTACGGTAAACTCGTTATCATCGAACACGCCGGGGGATACCGCAGCTATTACGGGCACCTGAGTAAAATAGAAGTTTCGACCGGCGAAACGGTCGCCCAGGGGAAAAGAATTGCCAGTTCGGGACAAACCGGCAGGGCTACCGGCCCCCACCTTCATTATGAAATTTCAAAAAAAGGAAAAACAATCACTCCTCATTTTGATGCGGGGTAATCGCGCCATACGAAACCAGCCGGAACAATAAAGCAATTGAGATGAAAACGCCCTAAAAAGCCCTCTCACTCTTTATTACTACTAACAACTTTCCAGCGCCGCTTTTTATTGCCAGACAGAATTCCCGTCGCTAAAGAATTCTTTTTTCCAAATCGGAACCTTGCTTTTAATCTCATCGATAATAAAACGGTTGGCTTCGTAAGCGGCGTCTCGATGAGAAGCTGCGGTAACCACCACGACCGAAGCTTCGGCAATGCCGACCCTTCCCAAGCGGTGAATGGCAAAGACATGCTGGAGTTGCCACCGCGAAGAGGCCTCTTCCAGTATCGACGCCATCGTTGTTTCGGCCAATTCCTCTTGGGCTTCGTACTCAAGATAGTCCACCCCCTTTCCTTCATGATGATTTCTGACATTGCCTGAAAATAAAACGACTGCGCCGGTTTTATCATGGTTCGCCGCGTTTAAATATAACCCGGCGTCTAATTTTTCATGGGTCAAATGGTTGGTATGCGATTTCATATTGATCTCCGCTACCCCCCGCTCGAAGGAGGCATCAAATCGACGATTTCCCCCTGAACAGGGCAATAACTCCAGTCTACAAAATTGCCTTGAGCGGCCGCCCGCGATTGGAACAAAACCCCTGCGGCGCTTTTGTTTTTTTGTATAAGCCTTTCGCGCAGTTCCCCGAGAGAAAGCCCTTCGCTGCACTCAATGGTTTGCTCGGGAGCAAAACTGTCTTTTAAGACTCCGTATACCCGTACGACAATATCCATGCGCTATCCTCCGATTCGAATCATTTCAAGGGACGATTCGGTGAACCTCTCCGATTTATGCTCCATTGCCTCAGCCAGAACGTCTTTTGTTTTACGCTGCATGTCCAACGGGGAACCGTCTAAAGAAGAAGCCGCATTCAAATCACGCTCTCTTGCCGCCAACCCTTCGGTACCCCACTCGACAAATTGTTCGGAAGAGAGGCAACCATACAGCCGGCCTTTCTCGTCCATCCGCAAGCGATCGCAATCGGCGCAAAACGAGTCGCTATGGCTTGATATGATACCGAATACCCCGCTGGCGCCGCCATTGAGACCTACCCGCCAGTAATTTGCGGTGGCGCCCGTTTTTCTTTCCAGCGCTTCCGGAAGGCCGGCCTGCGAAATCATCGTTAAAATTTCTTCGCGGGAGAAAAAGTATTGTTCATGCATGTTTTTCAAAGGCCCCATTTTCATCAATTCTATGTACCGAAGCAACGCCTTTCGCTGCAGGGCAAATTCGAGCAACGGTATGATTTGACTTTCGTTTAGCCCGCGCATAACGGTCGCATTGATTTTTACTTCAATGCCGGTTTCCAGGGCGGCGTCAATCGAAGAGACCACTCGCCCGGGGTTCCCCCCTTTTGCAATACGGCGAAATACCGCCGGTTCGAGTGCATCCAGAGAGATATTTGCGCCGCGCAAGCCGGCATCGGCTAACGCCTGAATTCGCGGAGCAAGTAAAATCCCGTTTGTGGTCAGCCATACGCCGGCGTTCATTCCCGAGATCCCGCGAATCAGTTTAACGAGCTCCGCCTGAGGGTAAAGCAGCGGCTCGCCGCCCGTCAGGCGAACTTTTCGTATCGGTCCGTCTTGAACTAACGGACGCAAGCGTTCCAGCAAAACAGACGCCGGCGTAAACCCGTTGTGCGAAAGTTCGGCGAGCGCGCTGTGTTTGTCCGGTTTGCAGTAAACGCAGGAAAGGTTGCAGTGGCCGGTTATACTGAGGCGCAGGGTGCGAAATTGCCGGGGTTCTCCTTTGGTTTCGTTTTGTGATCGGTGTAAATTTACCGGCTGTATTTTTGCCGACCTTTCCGGTCCGTTGTATACTTGCGTTGTTCTCTTGTTTTTATTCATTTTACATACTTCCGAAAAGCGTTGCATTTTGGGTTTTGTTTTTGCCGCATTTTCGCATAGCGCCCGCAAACCCACCCCCCACCCAAAAGGGAGGGGGCGAAAAGAGTCCGTTTTTTTCGCTTATCCCGCCCTTGGTCTTTAAAATAATCTTTTTTTGCCTATTTTTGCACTTATTCCTTATTTTTTTAATTTTTTTACCGCCAGAGATAAAATCGCACCAACTCATTTTTTTCCAGTTTCCCGGCCTGGGCCGGGTGAAGAGCCAGGCCGGAGGAATCGACAACGGAAATCACGTCGGCGCTGCCCCGGTGAGCCACAGGCGCCAGCCGGCCTTCGCTATTGATCTTCACCGGAAAAAGTTCGCTGCGCTCGCTTTTTTTGACTCTCTCATCCGCCAGCGGCGCCAGCACAAAATCATTTTGCGAAACTCCCCCCGCCATCAACCGGACAACCGGCGACACAAAAACATGCAACAAGGCGCTCACCGCAAGAGGATTGCCTGGCAAGCCGAAAACCAACCCTCCGGTTTTCGGATTTTTTCCAAACCAAAGAGGTTTGCCCGGTTTAACCGCCACTTTATGAAAAATCTTTTGAACGCCCAGCTCTTCCAAAATCGATGGAACATAGTCAGCCTTCCCTGCGGAAACGCCGCCCGTAATAATAGCCAGCGGGTATTCCAGCGACTTGGCAATCGCTGAGGCTAACATCTCCCGATCATCCGGGCATCTCGTTTGAAAAGGAACCGGAACGCCTAACGTATTTAAAAACGCTTTTACCGCATACCCGTTTGTATCGCGGATTTGCGTCCCTTGCGGTTTTTGTTCGGGAGCGATCAGCTCGCTGCCGGTAGAAACAACGCCGGCCTCGGGTATTTTCCCCGCCGCCAGATGCGATAAACCGGAAAAAGCCGCCGCATGGGCCGCCGCGCTGTGAACGAATGTTTTCTTTTTTATGAGCGTCTCGCCGGCGCAAATCAATCGACCGCGAGGTTCAATGTGAGACGGAGACTCCCCCGCCGGGATAACTACGCGAGTCACTCCGTCCGAGTGTTGGACCCGGCAATCTTCGATTTTAACAATTCTGTCAAAACTTGCAGGCGTTGCGGCGCCGGTCATGATCTCAATAGCCGGTCTTAACGAGCTTGTTATTTCCGGATCAATTTGATCTTCAAAGGATTCTAACGAACACCCGGCATAGGCCCGTCCCGTAACAATAAATTCGCGGTTGCCGGCAAGACAATCGCCGGAACGCACGGCATAGCCATCCATCGCCGCCCGGTCAAAAGCGGGTAAATCTTCGGGCGCAGGTATATCTTCCCGGATAAAACGGCCGTTTGCGCTCTCTAACGAAACCTCTTCCACGCCGGTTACCCAGCCGGAGGCGGTTGCAAGAACCGTTTCAATTGCTTGGTCTAAATCGATCATATTACTCCTTTGCAAAACGGCAGGCGCGGGCGTTTCCCCCCGAACCCTCTCGCTCCGGCGGCCATAATGCGAACATCTCAGGCCGAAGGAGTCGGAGTATCTTTGCTAAAAAAAAATCTAATGTCCCCCCGATACCGCCCCGGTAGCAGCCAGAACAAAAATAACAATTTGAACCGACACAAGAACAGCATAAATATAATCTTTTGTTTTAATCAGTTTGGTTAAAATCCATAGATAAGTAAAAAAGCTAATGGAGGCAAGAAAGACAACGCCGGCAAAACTTAACATATCTCCATACTTCAGCATACCAAGCCATTCCCAGCCCCTGGGCGATCCGGTTTTTTCGAGGAACTCCCCCGCGCGCAACGGCAAGAGATGGGCGTATTGGGAAAAGGGAATGCGCACCGGGAGCCACCCCGACACAAAAAGAAAAAACGTTCCGATCAAAAAAATAAATCCGATGTTGGAAAACAATGACAGCCCTTCGGCATATGCATTTTGAATTTCATTTTGCTCCCGATACTTTTTCATTTTATATTCCGAACCCCCGCAGAAGAGCGCGCAAACCTGCGACAATTAAAAAACCGATTACAATTCGTTTGATGATCACAGGTTTTGACTTCGCCAAAAGCTTCACGCCAATCCTTGTACCCATCATCATCCCCGCCATAGACGGGACCGCAACCAGAGGAAGCACGGCCCCCTCGTTTAAGTACACCCAAGCCGCGGTAGTATCGGTTAATGATAATATAAAAACACTGGTGCCAACAGCCACTTTTAACGGGGCCCCCATCACTAAATTCAGCGCGGGGACATTGGCCCACCCCGCCCCTAAACCGAACATTCCGGCCATAAACCCGATGACCACAAAAAGCAGAAGACCGGGCAAGACGCGGTGCACTCTCCATTCCACCTCATGACCGGTGCTCTCTTCGGTATAGCTCCCGCGAATCCGGAGCCAATTTGCGATCCGGTCCTCTTTTACTTCGGGGCGTTCGGCTCCTCTCGCTAAAAGGATCACAATGGCAATGCCGACAATCGCGGAACCAAGCGCAATTTGTATTACATTTTCCGGCAAGACCAGACCGACCCGCGCCCCTAAAATCGAGCTGATAGAAGCGGCTAACGCTACCGGGATTGCCAGCCGAAGGTTCGCCATGTGCTTTTTCAGCAAACCCGGACCGGCAAAAAGCGCCCCCGATAAAGCGACCATGAGTCCGGCGCCCCGCACAAAATCGATATTAATGGGGAAAAATCCTCCCACAATAGGCACAAAGAGAACGCCTCCCCCCACGCCGGCAGCCACTGCAACAATTCCAAGAAAAAAAGTAAAAACAAAAAGAATGGCGGGCATTCTCCACCAGACCTGTTTGGGTTTTGGGGGCGGGGTTATTGACTGCCAGGCAACCGGTTGCGCGAGAGTTTCCACCCCGGCAACCTCAGCGGTAAACCGAACCCGGCTGTAAGTTTTTTCCGCCGGTTTGGCAGAGACCTCCGTAGCGTACGCCGGAATCAAAAACGACCCCCAAGACAAACTACAAAAAGAGAATATCATAAAAACAAGAAAAGCCAACCGTTGTATCATGCGTAAAATCATTTCCGGCGCCATGAATCAGCCCAAAGCACCTGCAGTCAATTACATCCACGATTGAACTTTATGTTCTACGCTTAAATCTACAAACCCTCCATAGTCGATCACTTCAATACCATTGGCTACCCGCGAGATACCGCGCGCTTTCAAGTCGGCCTCCATTGCATAGACTGTATGATTTGCCAACAGGGCTTCGAGCTTTGGTTGCCAGAAAGTGCCCTCCTGCGCGGCATAGACGGCGTCTTCCAAAAGCAAGAGCGGGTCACCGTTTTCCGAAAATTTGCCGGCTTGTTCTAACGCCTGGTGTTGAAAAGGCGATTTATTGATTATATGTAACATTTTACCCCCATTAAAATGGAAAAACAGCGTCTTGCTCTTTCATCATTTTAGCCAGTTCTCCCGCAGATTTTACTTCGACATCGACCGCCAGGTCGTCCGTTTGCAAACCGCGCTCCGTTAAAGATAACTCATCGACATAAATTTTTTCCACATCGTAGCCTTCCAGACTGCGGTAAGTCTTGACAAACCCCTTGATCCCCAGACCGGATGTCTCCTGGTCTTTCATGAGGTTGTAAACGCCATCGCCGAGAAAAACCAGCGATATATCCTGTTCGTAAGCCGCCGCAATTAAAATAAACTCAAGACCTTCATAAGGATAAATTGTCCCATGAGGAGGACGTTGCATAACAAACATCATTTTTTTTTGAACTTCTTCTTCCATATGTATCCCCCTTGTCGGTTTAATATCCAAAGGTAATCATCCGGTCCGCCTGGATCGCCATATCGACCAGTTGCCCCAGCCCCGAAATGCGCATATTTTCAGGCAGAACTTCATCCGTAATGCCGCGGCGCTTGGCGGCTGCAATGCATACGACCAGGTCGACGCCCTTTGCACCCAACGTTGACCACCTGTTTGCAATATGGCGATCATCCGTGGGAGGATCCATGAGCTTATTTGCATTTTGAACGCCGTCGTTATAAAAAAACACGCCGACAATTTCATGGCCTTTTTGCATCGCCGCTTCAATAAAATGATAGGCGGTGTCCGAGGCCTGTTCGTTGTATGGTCCGCTCTGAACCAGTATTCCGAATTTCATAATGTCTCCTTTGAAATCAGATAAAAAATTGCATATGCGATTCGGAAGCCGCCTCGAGCATCGTTGCTGCGCCCCCGACTTCAATGCCGTCAATAAAATCTTCTTTTTCAAATCCGAAAACATCCATTGTCATTTGGCAGGCGATCATTTTAACGCCCGATTCAATGCAAATATCCCTGAGTTCGAGTATCGTAGCAACGCCCTTGTTTTTAAACGTCTTCTTCATCAAGCCTGTCGCGATGTCGTCAAAAAATGGCAGGTTGTTGACGATGGCGTTCGGGATCGGCCATGAGATACCTTGAAACCATTTCGGCCCGAAGGGCATCTTCATCGGCATGGCGGGGTTGCCTGCCGGGGTTACCTTTAATTTTGGATTTTTTAATAATAGCTTCAGCCCGAAAAAGGTGAAAAAGATCGATGTTTCAATATCGAGAGCGGCCGCCGTAGAACCCAAAATCAGCGGCGGGTAAGCTCCGTCTAACGTCCCTTTTGACGCTACCATTGTTAACTTTTTAATATCGGCCATTTGTACTCTCCTGCTTCTGTTTATTGTTTTTCTATGTAAAATGTAAACTCGCCGTTTGCTTCTTCGCGGTTTACAATTTTATTGCCGGTTCGCTTTGCCCAGGAATCCATATCATTTACGGAACCCGGATCCGTCGCTGTCATTTTTAAAACCTCTCCAACTTGCAGTCCTTCAATCGCTTTTTTCGTTTTTAAAATAGGCAACGGGCAATTTAGTCCGCGGCAATCCAATTCTTCTTTTGCTACAATCTCACTCATCTTGATCCTCCGTTTTGTTACTCAATTATTACCTTATTATAATATAGCTATCTGTTTGAAAATATGTCCAGTAAAACGCCAAGTTAGACCGTTTTTTCCTCCCGGCTTGATTTTCGTTTTTCCAGATTTATAGTAAAACTAAAGAGAAGGGTGATTAAAAAAAGCCCGATCGCCCAAATTCCGGCGCTAATCAAAAGCTCTGTTCCCGTAAACCTGTATTCGGTAACATGCCCCAACGGGTTCGGAATAAAGCCGCCAATCACTAAAAGCAGCCCCTTGTCAATATAGGTCGAAACAAAGATAAACAAAGCGGCGACCAAAGCCGGCTTCCGGGCGGTTCTTTTCAATTGAGGTTCCTTTTTTTCCGATAAACCGGCATCTTCCGCCGAAGGAAGCAAAGAAAAAAGTAGAATGATTACAGCCGCAACTCCCAACGCCAGAGAGAGCCAGGCCCATGGTCTCATCGCCGTTTTTCCATCTAAACCGAAATAGAGATATTCAAGCGTATGCAGATGCGAAGGGACGCCGCTATACGCCGCCGTAAAGAATTCAAGAAATAAAAACAAAAGATTGGCGACCATCGCATACGTCATGATCTTCCGAAGCGTCCGGTAAGCGGAATCCGAAAGAGAAAAAAGCCCTCTTTGTTCCATAATAAAAATCAGGCCAAATAAAAAAGCCGGACCCGAAGCAAACGCTGACGCTAAAAACCGCGGGGCCATGATTGCGCTCAACCAAAAATGCCGCCCTGGCAACCCCGAATACAGAAAAGCGGTTACGGTGTGAATGGCAATGGCAAGCGGTATTGAAAGAAGAGTCGCTTTTTTCACCCAGGCCGGAGGTTTGAGAAAACTCCGCACGGATTGCGCCGACTGCCAGCCCAAAACGAGATTCAGCCCCAGGTAAGAAAAAAGAACAATCATATCCCAAAACAAAATGGAATGCGGGGTTGGATGCAAGAGAATATTCAGCGCGCGTTGCGGTTGCCCCATGTCTGCCATGATAAACATAAGACTCATGGCGACGGCCGAAACGGCCACCCATTCGCCAAAGATCACAATTTTTCGAAACTCGCCATACCCGTGCAGGTAAGCCGGGATCACCAACATCACCGCCGATGCAGCCACGCCGACTAAAAACGTAAAATTGGAAACATAAAAGCCCCAGGAAATATCGCGGCTCATCCCGGTCACCGACAACCCTTTTTCAATTTGTTCCAGGTAGGCCGCAAGCCCGGCCGCCGCTAGAAGCGCCAGAAAACCCAACCAGCCATAGTAAAGCGGGCTTTTTCGCTCTTCCCGGGAAAAGATACCGGCTTCGCTCATAAGGCTCCCCTGTCGGAATTTCGATTTAAATAAAAAACGGAAGGCCCTGTCCCCAACGATGCTTGCCGGCGCAGCGAAGGGTTCGCCGCCAATACCTTGCGGAGCTTTGAGCCGGGGTTGTTTAAATCGCCAAAGATCATGGCGTTTTCCGGGCAGCTTTTGACGCAACGGGGTTGACCGCCTTTGGCAAGTTCTTCTTCGCAAAAATTGCACTTCTCGACAACGCCCGCTTTTCGCGTCGGATATTCCGGGTTGATTTTTGCCAAGCCCTCGCGCGGGTTGCGATAGTTAAAACTGCGCGACCCGTACGGGCAGGCCGCCATACAAAAACGGCAACCGATGCAACGGTGGTAATCCATCATGACAATCCCCCCTTCTCTGCGCTTGAAGGTCGCCTGGGTCGGGCATACGCGGACGCAAGGCGGATTTTCACAATGGTTGCAAAGCGCAGGCAAAGAACGATTGGCGTTGATCCCCCCCTGGACCGTAAAATCAATCTCGGGGAAAAGCGCAGCCGGTTTCTCTTTCCATATCCATTTGACTTCATTGCTCTTATCTTCGTGATTTGGAACGTTATGCGCCACATGGCAGGCGTCGGAGCAGCTCGTACAACCTTCTTTGCATTTTGAAGAGTCGATGACAAGAGCATAGCGCACTTGCGTTTGATTTGCAATCCGCTGCGATGGCGCCGCTTCGGAAAGAGCAAGGGCTTGCAGGGTTTTTTTACCGCCAAGACCAAGGATCGCGGCAATGCCGCCCCATTGAAAAAACTGCTTGCGACTTAGCTTCATTTGAGCGTCCCCCTGCCTTGCGCCCGGGCGGCCGCATTTTTCAAGGTTTTTATATTGCCATGATCCGCGTTACCCGCATGACCCGTATGGCACTGAAAACAATCAACGCGAACCCCTACCGTCTCATGGCAATTTTGACAAAAGGTTTTTGCGTCTCCGGAGTTTTGACCGGCTCGGGTAGTGTGAGCGGTTTGAGTATCGTTTTGAAGATTTCGGGTATTGTCATGGCAGCCCAAACAAGTCCGTTGCAAACTTTTCTCAAATGACTTTCCATCGGAATTTACATAAACGCGGTTCCCGTTGCGCACGACATCGTTTCGCCATTGGTACAAAAGAGTCATGTGATTTCGCCGCATATAATGAACCGGCTCAACGCATTGCGCCTTTTCGGACGTTGCGGCAGAGGGCGCATTTGGCGATTCTTGCGCCGGTTGGTTTCGAAACGGGTAAAGCCCCGCCAACAATAGTAAAAATAAACCAGATAAAAGATAACGTTTAACGGGCATCGACACCCTCCGCTGAGCCGGTTTTTGAAGTTTCCGCGGTCCCGGGATCAGGCGCCCCCGTTGGTGCGACTAACGGTTCATACCGAAGGTCGGTATCGCGTTCTTTTTCCCCTTCCATCACGAGGGCGTTGCCCACCAATTCATGCAACCCGCTGGTAGCTACGCCAGGCGTCCAAAAATTCAAAAGCGAAGGGAAAACCGCGCGATCAATAGCGCAAATGGCCGTGAGCAAATTCACCCCATGAGACTCGGCCACCTCGCCTACCGCCGCCGCTCGAGGGTACCCCCCTTTCAGGCGCGTTTCCATAAATTCATTGGTGTTGAGCCCCGAACCCGAACCGCAGCAAAAGGTTTTTTCGCGGGTCGTCTCGGGATCCATCTCAACAAAACGGCGAACCGCATGGTTTAAAATATACCGCGGTTCTTCAAACATCCCCATCCCCCGCGCGACATTGCACGAGTCATGGAACGTTACCACGCGATGATCGTTGCGTGACGGGTCGAGTTTCAAACGATTGTGCCGGATCAAATCTGCCGTAAATTCGGCAATGTGAACAAACTTTGTCTGTTTGGCAAATGTAAACTCGGTCCCGGTAATTGGCGAGACGGGCTGCTCCAGAAAATCGGCGGGTCCGTTGAGGGTCTCCATATATTGGTGAACCACCCGCCACATATGACCGCATTCGCCGCCCAAAAGCCATTTGACGCCCAGGCGTTTCGCCTCGGCAAACATCTTGGCGTTCAAACGCTTCATCATTTCATGCGACGTAAAAAGCCCGAAATTACCGCCCTCGGAAGCATAGGTGCTTAACGTATAGTCAAGGCCAATATGTTCAAAAAGGAGAAGGTAGCCCATCATGGTATAAATACCGGGGTCGGCGAAAAAATCTGCCGAGGGCGTGATAAACAAAATTTCAGCCCCCTTACGATTGAAAGTGGGGTTTACTTTTATACCGGTGATCTCTTCGATGTCTTCGGCAAGCGACTCAATGGAGTCGACAATGGCATGGGGTTTTAGTCCGAGATGGTTGCCCGTTTGAAAACTATTTGCGGCAGGTTGCGTTACCCAGTTGATCCCCACGCCGGCTTCATGCATTAACTCTCGCGCATGCATGGTAATTTCAGCCGTGTCAATCCCATAGGGGCAAAACACCGAGCAGCGGCGGCATTCCGTGCACTGGTAAAAATACTGGTACCACTCTTTCAAAACCTCTTCATCGAGACTGCGGGCTCGAGCCGTCTTGTCTAAAAATGACAACAGTTTGCCGGTTGGCGTGAAATATTTTCGATACACCGAACGCAAAAGCTCGGCGCGCATCACGGGCATATTCTTCGGATCGCCGGTCCCCAGGTAAAAGTGGCACTTATCGGCGCAGGCGCCGCAACGTACGCAAATATCCATGAAAAGCTTTAACGAGCGAAAACGCTCCAAGCGGCTTTCCATCCCCCGGATAATCGTATCTTTCCAGTCATCCGCCAGTTTCCAGTCTACTTCTTTGGGATCCCAATCTCGGGGGTTTGGCAAACCCAGGGTGCGCGCAGGTTCGGCTTTTTCCGCATAGCAGTATGTCCCCGGTTCAAAGCGCGCGGGAACTTTTTCCCAGGCTTGCGCCGGAAGTTGGTAATCAACCTGGGCAAGCTCTTCCGGCGTTTTTTTCATGAGAGCGTCTCCCCTTTTGATTTTTTAGAATGATTCTCTGCAGACGCAAGTTCCGGATCTTGACTTGAATCGTTAGCGTCAGGCGAACCCTGGCGCTCTACCGGCAGACCGGCCTTGACCATGAGCTCCCGAAACTCATCTTCATACTCTTCATACGAATGGACTTTTACCGGGTAGTTCCATGGGTTCTCATGACGAAGGCGGCGGGTATCCGCTCTCATATTCCTTGTCGGAGAAAACCAGATCCCGCCCATATGCATGAGTTTACTGAAAGGAAAATAAATAAAAAGAAATGAGACCAGCGAAAGGTGAGTGAAAAACAAAGGAGATAAATCGGGGTCGGCAAAAGGCTCAAGTGTGAAAAGCGACACCATGGATGTTTTCACTCGAACAATATCGATATGAACAAAGTAACGCATGGCGATCCCGCTGGCGGCAATGGCGATCAACAAGAGCAAGGGAAAATAGTCGGCGGCATACGAAAAGTAACGGACACGGGGAAGCAAGATGCGTCTTAAAAATAAAAACCCAAGACTCATCAGAAAAAGCGCATCAGTCAGATAAAAAACCGGCAAACCGATTTGAAATAGACCGTCAAAGCGTTCCACCATAGAAACAAAAAGCGGAATGTCCGGGAAAAAATAACGAAAGTGGCGTAAAAAGATCAAGAGGAAAGCCCAATGAAAAACCAGCGCTCCCGCCCAAAGGCTCTTTTCAGCGACAAAACCAAAGCCCCGCTCTTTCTTCGGAACGGCCTTGGTGTTTCTAAAAAGAGAACGAAAGAAAAACACTTCCAGGAACATGCGCCCCCAAACGCCGCTCTTTGACGAAGGGTTTTCAAAACGATCTGCCGCAATCCAGTTGAGTGAAGATTGCTGACCGGCGGTCGTGGTAATATTAAAAGGAACCGGAGAACGCACCCAGGAATAAACGCGATAGAGAAAACCGGTTAAAAAAAGAAAAACTGCAAAATATGGCAAAAGGACGCCAAGAAAAAAATGGAACCCCGCCAAAGCGCCTATGAAACTCCCCAAAGCAAGCAACAAAAGTGCAACCAAAGATAAGAAGAGAGACGAAAATAACCCCATATTAAAAGCCAATCACCGCAGTGCTGTTCAGGTTTGCCGAACCCGCGCCCGGCCCGTTCGCCGGGGCAACATCGCCGGGCGTCCCCCCGGGCAATGCCGAAGGGCAACGAGCCCCCCGGGGGAGTCCGGCTAGCGCGCCATTTGCAAGTTCTCTTTTTTTTAACTCGTTGATCAAACGACGCGCCTCATCAAAACTTTGCCGGGCGTCAAATGACATCCGTTCCAAGAGAGAGAAAAAAAACCTTTCGTTAAAACCGCCGGGGAGAGGGGAGCCGGCAGATTGGCGATTGGAAATTTGTTTTTCTCTTTTGCCAACGTTGTTTTCGCTTGCCAACACAATGCTCGCAAGGTCAAACGGATAGTCAGACGCATTTTTGGGATCGGAACCGGAAACGGCAAAATGCCGGGCAATGGTTCCGGTTGGAAAACATTGCTCTTCATTTTTACCGTTCGGAAAACTCTTGCTATTCACAAGCTGCTCTTCCAGTTGATCATAAAGGCGGGCGAGTTCACGGTAAACGGATCGGTTTTTAGGGTCCCCGGAATTTCCGGTAGACGAGATTTGTGCAATGCGGCGGCGATGAGATTCATCGGAAGAAACTACCGCAGCCGGTGTAAGCCTTACCATGAGTTTTTCATGCCAGGCTTGAAGAAATTCGGCGCGATTGTCCCGCAATGCTGTTTTCATCCCATTTTCCCCCTTAATTAAATGCCATTCGCCCCTTCGCCGGTTTACACGCAGCCGGTCGGTTTTGGCAGACCTGCATATTTACATGCTTGCTTGGCCGGGCCCTCCGGGAAAAGTTCATACAGGTATTTGTTATTTCCCTTTTCAGGACCCAATTTTTTACCAATGGCTTTGGTAAGCACTCGAATCATGGGCGCAATTTGGTATTCTTCGTAATACTCTCTTAAAAAATGAATGACTTCCCAGTGGGCATCTGTGAGTTCAATGTTGTCATTATGAGCCATGGTATTGGCTACATTTTCGCTCCACTCATTTAGATTGGTTAGATATCCCTCTTCATCGACATCCAGATTTTTTCCTTCGATTTCCAGTGTTGCCATATTTCCTCCGATATATTCAATTATTCAACCGGGGCAGACTACATTTCTCCGATAATTAGTCAAATATTTTTATTTATTCTTTTATTCTAATATACGAATACTTTAGGCATCCGCCAACACCTCAAGCAAAATCTTGCGGCTTTCCGGTAAAATTATTGTATATGAGCCGGTAAGGTTTATCCATTTTTTGTTCCGGTTTTGCGGGCGGCCTTTGGTATTTTCTTTCCACTAACCACCCCCGCCCTGTGGGTGGGGCCGGGAGTGCGGTTGAAATTTCCCTTCCAGTTTATAAAATTGTTTGTTTTTTAATTTTTTTTTGCTTATCGTTCTTTTTCTTGCATTTGCAAAAAAAAGCAGACATAATGCCGGCGCTACTCCGGAGGTAAGACAAGGTATTCCGGGATTTTCCGGAAGCTCCGCCGGCAAAGCTGCATTTTAGTTTATATCAAGCTGATCTTTTTCCATAACCTGGCTTCTGTATTCGCCGGGAGTTTTTCAGGTTAGATTTTAAAATTCCGGATGAAATGCAAAACGGAAAAAACAAACCCGCTTAAAGATAATCCGGCAAGGTTTCGCAAATGAAGAAAGTAAACTTCATTCGGAAAAAAACCGGGGCGAAATCTTAAAATCGATCAAACAACCGGTAGAATCACAGCGGATTTGACGCCGCACGCTGCAAGCCGCAGTTTTGCCCATGCTTGAGAAACCGGAAACGGTTTATTTTTTTACACCGGAATAGATCGCAAAAATACCGTCTTTATGATGGCAATCGACATCTTCAAAACCGATCTTCTCAAGCATGTTTAACTGGCTATTCAAAGTGGACGGTTTATTTTCCGTTTTGTTTTTATAAACGGACGGCAAGTTTTCATGCTTTTTAAATTCATCCGCATTTTGTTTCGTTTGTTCCGAAATTGAATTTTCCCACATCATGAAATGAAAATCTTCTATGCTTTTCGTCGCCGGCTTAACGACATCAATATTGACAAACAACCCGTCATATTTTAACGCCGAATGTATTTTCGTAAACAGTCTGTTTTTTTCGTAATGATCCAGATGGTGTATCGCCATGGAAGAGAAAATAATATCATATTTGTTCTCAATATTTTGATCCATCCATTGATTAAAATCCATGTGGAAAATATCGGAGTTATGCTCTTTGAAATTTTCTTTGAGACTTTGGATCATTTCAACGGAACCGTCCAACAGATCGACACGGTTATCGGGAAAAGCCGTTAAGATGATTTTTGAAATGCTGCCGTCCCCGCACCCGAAGTCCAGGATATTTGAATTTTCCGTTTTATCATAATAATGAATTAATTTTAACAAGAGATCGATATGATACTTTCTGCCTATCAATATGATGTCATTGAAGTTTAAAAAATATTCAATTTGTTCTTTATTATTTTCAAGCCAGTTATTCATTTTATTCCTCGTATAAGACGCTTGGCATAACGGATGGCGACGGCCAAATCATATCAACGCTTTCGAGCCGTGCGATTGTTTGTAAAGAACTGTTTCAAACAACGGCTTGCCAAGTATGAAATTTTACGGCGTTTTTATTCCGGCAAATATTTTCCGCCCGGCTAACGCGACCGTTACTGGCGCAAAAAAATATCAGGGTTCCGTTTTTATTCACAATCTTTTTCATATGTATTATACATTATTGTGTGGCGATGCCTGGCGTTCATAGTGCATTAACCGAAACAAAACTCCGGTCAAATCGAAACTGTTCGCATCATCGTCGGGGGTAGCCCGAGACCCCGGCTCGGGCGAGGGGGCAGGCTTGCCCCCTTATCTTAGACAAACCAGGCTTGCAGCGAGCATTTAACTGCGGCAGCGCCAAATGAAAACTTGCCGGACTTGGCCGGCGTTTTCATTCATACCTTTATCTTTTCTTGAAATCTTTGGCTGTTTTGTTTGTTTTTTCTTGATTTACACGCAAAATGAAAAAAATTCATTGAAATAGACGATTTACTTGGCAGGGGTGGAAAAATTTCATTATTTTACGCCACCCTCCCTTTTTTGGGCGGGGGTGGGGCGTGGGAAAAAAGACTCCCAAAAGCCGCCAAGCGCGGGAACTCTCCCGCCGGCTGCCCCAAAATGCGCCCTGACAAAAGACAAGGATAATACATGAACGATATCACCGGAAAAAGAGTCAGCCTACGAACGGCAAAAGCCAGCGGAGAGATCGCCGTAGACGCAGAGGTGGCCCGCAAAATTCAAGAGAAAAGTCTCCCCAAAGGTAACCTCTACGACACAGCCCGCGCCGCCGCATTTATCGGGGCAAAACGCACGCATGAAATCATACCCCACTGCCACCCGGTGGCCATTGATTCGCTTGAAGTTGAATTTCGCCTGACGGAAGAGAACGGCGAACATTTGATCAAGGCTACGGTGGAAGCGAAAAGCATCGGGCGGACCGGAATTGAAATGGAAGCTTTGTCCGGGCTCTCTTCCGGGCTATTGGCGATTTACGACCTTCTCAAACCCCTGGGCAAAAAAATGGAAATCCGGAAAATGCAGCTTGATCAAAAAACCGGCGGGCGCTCGCAAGACCAAAAAAAGAAGACCGGACAAAACGCGGCAATTCTGGTCTGCTCTGACTCGACAGCCGCCGGAGAAAGAGAAGACAAGTCGGGAAAGATCATTCGCGAAATGCTGCAAGATTGGGGAGCCCGGATTGACGCCTATGAGATTGTACCCGATGAAATTGACTTAATTCAAAAACAAGTCCGGGGGTGGGCGGAAGAAGGCGTCGCTTTTGTCTTGGTAACCGGCGGCACCGGCCTCGGCCCCAGAGATAATACGACCGAAGCAATTGAACCTATTTTACAGAAGAAACTGCCGGGCGTCGCCGAAGCTATGCGCGGCTATGGTTTTGAACGTACTCAAAAAGCCATGCTGTCGCGTTCTCTTGCCGGGTCCATTGACAAAACTTTGGTTCTCTGTTTGCCCGGCAGCTCAGCGGGTGTTCGAGAAAGCCTGCAGGCTATTTTACCCGGTATCTTTCATGCCCACTCTATGTTACACGGGGGGCAGCACGATGGGCAAGGAAGTTCTCATTCATAAACCGGGCCATAAACCGGGCCATAAACCGGGCTATAAACCTGATGCAATTAAAAAACCGCCGGCAGGCCTGGTTTTGTGCGGCGGGCTTTCACGGAGAATGGGTTTTGACAAGGGGATGTTGCGCCAGGGCGCTCTCTCTTGGGCGGAAAAAGCCGTAGCGCTTTTACAGCCCTTTACCGGCGAGGTATGGATCTCCGTTCGAGAAAACCAAAAAGAGACCTACCAAAAAACATTTTCGGAGAAACCGCAAACGACTTTTGTGTTTGATAATCCCGATCTTTGCGTCCGGGGACCTTTGCTTGGTATCCTCAGCGCTCATCGCCGGCTCCCCGGGCAGCCGCTTTTGGTACTGGCTGTCGATTTAATTCAAATGGAAAAGCATGTGATTGAAATGCTTATGGAAAAATACAACTCATTGGAAGAGCCGGTGGATTTTATCGGGTATCGAATACCCGGAAGCAAACAAAAAGCGGAACCCCTTTGCGCAGTTTATTTTCCGCACATGTTGTCTGCCCTGGAAAAAGAATTCGTTTCGGGACATTTTCAGGATTTTTCATTGCAAAAACTTTTTTCTCATTTTCACACCCGCCTGATTGACGTCCCGGAACCTCTCCAAAGCGCCTTTTTCAACGCAAATGAACCAACAGCGCTGCCTCTTTCCGCTAACCCTTCCTTTCCGTAATTTAATACTTGGGTCCTATTGACTTATATAAAAAAATACTTATACTTTCTATTAATCTTATAATGAAAGGTCAGAAACAGGAAACAAAAAAAATGAATCAAAAACATATCAAATGCGGGATCTGCGGATCGACTAAAAATCTGGAGAAAACGGAATGCTGCGGCGAATGGGTCTGTATGGATAACGCGGTAGCGGCAAACGGCAAAACAAGCAAATGCCACCCTTTTCACCGCCGTTATACGATTTGCAGCTACCACCATGATTTGGGCCATGACGGCGACTGGAACGATTGCCAAATGTGCAAAGACAGTTTTCCGAAGCCCGTTTATGTTGAAATGTCGGAAAATGATTATAACTTCCGCCGGAACGCCCAAAACTTTGCTTTATAATTGACAATTCTTCCTTAAAAACTATATTTTGATTTTCCTTAACAACCCCCCGCCAGACCAGCGGGGGGCATGTTGAGCATTTTACTTTAAAAAAGGGTATCAAAAGCCGCTCAAAAGGTTGTATTTTAGACAAAACGATAGTAACTTTATTTAGCTGGAGGCGAAAATGCAAACCGGCAATCTAAAAACAAAGTTGATCCGTACAAATTCTCCGCTGCTCGTTTACCTGTTTATCTTGGCGTTTCTCTGTTTTGCCGTTATCGCAAGCGCAATGCAACTCGAAAAGCAAGGCGCATATTTAGCTCAACTCTATATGATAACGCCCGCCCTGGCCGCCATCATCACTCGCACATTTTTTTACCAACGCAAATTTACCGATGCAAATTTACGTTTCGGCCGTCTCAAAGATTATATTCAATTCTGGTTGATTTCACTGGGTATCACAGCCGTATCCTTTGCGATATTTACTTTGCTGGGCGCCATCTCCTGGGACTTCTCAGGCGAGGTATTTCTGCAAAAACTGGAAGAGCAGTTCGCCGGTTCCGGGCAAGATATCTCTGCCACACTGCCTCCGGGGTTTACCCCGAAGATGATGTTACTTCTTTTTTTTCTCGGAGGTTTGACCCTCTTTAATATCATACCGGGCGTCATAACCGGGTTTGGAGAAGAGTTCGGTCACCGCGGGTTTATGTTCCCCCTGCTTTTCAAAATAACGCCTTGGGCGGGTTTTCTACTGGGCGGTTTACTTTGGTATGCATGGCACTGGCCCCTCATCTTGGTTATTCCCCCTCCCGCAAATTTTACTTTCTGGCAAAAACTTTTAAATTTCTTTATTTTGGGCGCCGGGTCAATATGCACATTTACCTACCTTTCTTATGTTTATGTAAAAACGCGTAATGTCTGGGTTACATCCATAGCCCATATCGCCATGAATAATTCCGCAACCTCCTTTTCATATTTTGCCATCGCTAAAAACCAACTGCTGGCTAACGCCGGTCTGACCCTGACCATGATTCTCATAATCATCGCTTTGTATTATCTAAAAGAATTTCGTGTTTTCCGAAGTTACTTTCAAGAGCAACCAAACGCAATGGGCGACGGCCTAACCGGCAACGATTGATTTAATTAAAAGGGACTATACCAAGTGAGCCATTTTTATAACAAGTTCAATCCACGGTATTACATCTACAAATGATCTTTCAAAATATAAAGCTGTTGTTCAATCATAAAATCGGCCTGGTGCTAAGCGGCGGCGGCGCCAAAGGCGCATATCAAATCGGGGTTTTTCACTCGCTCAAAGAGCTGGGCATTTCAAGCCTGGTTAAAGTTATATCCGGAACCTCAATCGGGGCGCTCAATTCGGTATTGTTTTTAACGGACAACCAGGAGACATGGCTTGAGACATGGAAAGACGCCAACTTTAAAAATTTTTTATCCTCGCGCCAATACAAAAACACAGGCAAAAGAACCCTGGCCGATATTTCCGAATTCCTGAAAACTCCGATTGAAAAAATCATAAACGACTGGGAACATTCGTCCGACATCGAAGAGTTCGTATTGAAACAAGACATTAACTTTTTTTCACAAAATGGCTTTATACGGGTATTGAAAAAACACATTGACCTTGAAATCATCGCAAGCTCGCCCATCAACACCTATGCCTGCGCCTATAACATTGATACATACCAACCGGAATATTTTAATTTAAAAGAAGCAAGCCGCAAAGACAGGTTGCGCATTTTACTGGCGTCCGCCTGCATTCCTTTTATGTACAAGCCGGTCGTCATCAACAACCGCAAATATCTCGACGGCGGCATCTATATCCCTTTGTATAAATCCGACAACGTCGTCAACACGCCTGTCAAACCCGCCTTTGACGAAAATTGCGACATCATCATTGTGGTATACCATGACCATATCGACAAAGTCGACTACTCCGCGTACCAAGAGCAAATGGAAGATACAATTATCTTAGAGATATACCCCAGCCAACCGCTCGAAGAGATCAAAGGAACCGGCTCGCTCGATTTTTCGCGCGGGAGCATGACCGATCGCATGGAGCTTGGCTACCATGACGCAATGTTTACCATTGCCCCCATGCTGCTTAAACTTTTGCAGGGGCAAAGCATTGCTTCTTTAATAGAAAAGCAAAACCTCTACAACGAGAATTTACGCAAAAAGTTTTCCGGTTGATCATAGCAAAGCGCCAGACGAAAAAATGATAAAATCGCGCGCATGCCCTGGTAAGACTTCCCGCGAACCCTCCCCCCACCCAAAAAGGGAGGGTGGTGCAAACCCTCCAAATTTTTCACACCTTGATTAAATAATCGAATTTATTCGCGCAATTTTTCAAAAAGCTGTGAAATTTACTTTTATACGCTCTTTTTATTTCACTTTTTTTTTACTTTTTTCAAAAAAAAAGCTACAGGATTTTTATAAGGGTACGAAGATATATTGGATACCATGGCTGAACAGATTGTTTCGAAATGTGATCAATTAACGAACCTTGTGAAGATGAGGCAATCATAGGTATAAAAAATGGCAGGGAAGCCTAAGGTAACAAAAGAACACCAACAGTTTCAAGGAGGAAACAGATGATTATCAATCACAACATGAGCGCGGTTTTCGCTCACAGAACACTCAAATTCAAAAACTGGGAAATGCAAAAAGACATCGAGAAGCTCTCCAGCGGCGAAAGAATCAATCGCGGCGGTGATGACGCTTCCGGTCTGGCTGTTTCCGAAAAAATGCGCACGCAAATTCGTGGGTTGCGAAGAGCCGAGATGAACACAGAGGACGGCATGAGCTTTATCCAGACAACGGAAGGATACCTCAACAACACCTCAAACATCATCCAACGGATTCGCGAGCTGGCGATCCAGGCGGCAAACGGTATCTACTCTGAAGAAGATCGGCAGTTGATCCAGGTCGAAGTTTCCGAGCTGATCGACGAAATCGACCGTATCGCCTCGCAAGCCGAGTTCAACAAAATGAGACTTCTCACAGGATCATTTGCCCGCTTGAACCCGACAGCCAGTATGTGGTTCCACATGGGTCCGAACATGCACCAACGCGAACGAGTCTTCATTGAAACAATGACGACCGCCGCCTTAAAGCTGCGGAACCCCACGGTAATGACCTTTATCTCAATTTCAACTCCCGGCAAAGCAAACGCAGTGATCGGCTTGGCAGACGAAGCATTGCGTATCATTGCAAAACAAAGAGCCGACCTGGGAGCTTACTACAACAGGCTTGAACACACAGCGAAAGGATTAATGAACGCTTACGAAAATATCCAGGCTGCAGAATCGAGAATCCGCGACACAGACATGGCGGAATCGATGATGAGCTTTACGCGTTACCAAATCCTGACGCAAGCCGGCACAGCCATGCTGGCCCAAGCCAACCAGGTACCTCAAAACATCCTACAGCTTTTGAGATAACCTGACGCTCCTCCCCTTTGAGGAGCGCGCACAAATATATATCGCCGTACGACTCTGAGCCTCCAACGTTTGTTGGAGGCTTTTTTTATTTTAAACCTTACAAATAAAAAAACCAAGCGGCCCTGACGTGCAAAAATGCACGAATACCGTCAAAGCCATCAATGGCGAGAGACAAATGATAAAGGGGCATGTCTGCCCCTGGCTCCGGCTATTTGCGTTTTTTTCCCTAACCACCCCCACCCTGATGGGTGGGGCCGGAAGAAGAGCAAATTTTTCAGTTTCTGTATAAAGAATCGTCTTTTTAGTGGATTTTTTTCAGTTTAAAGCGATTTCATAAAAATGGGCGCTCTCTGGCAAATGAGCCTCCGCCACCCCGACGAAAATACCAGGCAATATTCCGGCGTTACTACATGAATGACGGTACAAACAATAAAGATTAAACAGGTTCAGCTACAAGAGGTTCTCGTTCCGTATTGCTTAAAAATTCGGGGCGAAAATTTCGGGCGGCAAACGGTTGTTGAGCGGGCGCGTTATGTACGCTATTGTAGACGAAAAACAGGTTGGTTCGCGGCCAGGGCGAAATGTTATCCGGAGAACCGTGCATGATATTGGACTCGTGAAACACGAGAGTCCCGGCCTTGCCGTAGGCGCCGGCCAGTTTCGACTCTACCGTTGATTCCCTGGTCAACTCGTTCAGCGCATTTACGCTGGGCACTCCATACTCCTGTTTTCGCAAAGAGTCTTTGTAGTGAGACCCCGGCGTCCGGCCCCGGCAAGCGACAAACTTCTTGTGCGACCCGGGGATCAAATACAAAGGCCCGTTAAACTCATTGTTATCGGTCAACATAACCCAGGCGGTCACAGCCCGCATTCGCGGCATACCGTCTTCGGCATGCCATGTCTCAAAATCCGAATGCCAGGGGAAAGATTTCCCGTTCATTGGTCTTTTAATATTGATCCTCCCGTGGTGGATGTATACCCCGCCCCCGAGAATCTGCTCCGCCTTTTGCAATATCCGCGGGTCCCGTGAAAGTTTTTCCAAAAGAAGGCTGTAGCGTTGCGGGTTGAAAATGGAACGGGGCAACTTGCTATTTGGTTCGCAAATATACTCTTCTTCCCGGATTTCAGATTCAAGGTTCACCAGGGCCGCGTACTCCTGGTAAAGCTGCTGAGTTTCTTCTTCCGAAAAAAATTCGGGGAACAACAAAAACCCGTTTTGTTCGTAATAGCCAACCTCATCCGGCTTTAGCCCGTACGGTACGTTTGACGTTTTATCGCCAAAAAACACCGGGTCCTTTCGTTCCAATATCTTCTCTTCTTCCAGCCGTGTCGGATACAAATCTTCCATTTTTACTCCCTGTTTCAATGTCTACTCATTATATAATGGGTAGACGCCATCTTCATCGTGGTCTTCCGTTCCCTGCAAAGGGGGGTTAAAGACGCAAATCATTCTCATGTCGCTCTTGGCTCTCAAGTAGTGACTCTCGTTTTCGTTTAAGGCGTACATGGTGCCGTCTTTGATTGCAAACTTCTCGCCGGTATCGATCACCTCAAGCTCGCCTTCGCCGCCAACGCAGTAAACCGCTTCCAGATGGTGCTTGTACCAAATCCTGGTTTCGGTGCCGGCATAGATGATGGTCTCATGAAACGAAAAACCCATACCGTCTTCGCGCAATAGCATGCGGCGGCTTGTCCAGGTTCCCGTCTTTGCCTTGACTTCGCGTTTGGTGCCAATCAACTCATGATTGGTGCGGACGATCAAACGAGCCTCCCGTTACCATCTCTTTTCTTTCTTTTAAATAGTTTTCAATGACGCCGTCAATCAGGCTAATCCCCTCTCGCAGCATCTCTTCTTCAATAATCAGCGGCGGCAGAAATTTTAAAACTTGCCCGTCCGAACCGGCTGTTTCAATCAACAACCCCTTCTCAAAAGCGGCCCTGGAAATCTCGGAGGCCATGCCGGTTTGGCCCACTTCAAGCCCCCAGATCATCCCTTTGCCGCGCAACGCAAATTTTGCATCCGGGTATTTTTCCACTATTTTTTCCAACTCCTCTTCCATGATCTTCGCTTTGTAATGCACGGCGTCAGTGAGGTCGCTGGTATCCCAAAATTTTAACGCTTCGGTTGCCGCGATGAAAGCAAGGTTGTTGCCGCGAAAGGTTCCGGTGTGTTCGCCCGGCTGCCATTGGTCGAGCTCCGGCCTCATTAAAAGCATGGCAAGCGGCAAACCGCCGCCAATTGATTTTGATACGGTTACCATGTCAGGGTTGATCCCCGAATCTTCAAAACTGAAAAAATTGCCGGTTCGGCCGTTTCCTACCTGTATATCGTCAATGATCAGCAAGATATCGAATTCACGGCAAAGCTGTTCCAACTGTTGCAGCCATTCGTTTGAAGCGACATTGACCCCGCCCTCGCCCTGGATCGTTTCTAAAATCATCGCCGCAGGCAAGTCGACCCCGCTGGAGCCGTCTTCGAGAAATTTTCTGACATACTCAATAGTGTTTACCTCTTTTCCGAAATACTTGTCATAGGGCATGAAGTCCGTATTGACCCTGAGGCCGTACGACTCGTCGCGGTAAAAGCTGTTGCCGGTTGTCGACAAAGAGCCCATGGTCAACCCATGGTACCCGTTGGTAAAAGAGATAATGTTGGAACGCCGCTTGACCATGCGGGCCAGTTTCAGCGCCGTTTCGACGGCGTTGGTTCCGGTGGGCCCGGTAAATTGAACCTTATACTCTAAATTGCGCGGGCTAAAAATCGTATCGTTGAGCTTTTGCAAATACGCCACTTTCGCGACAGTCGCTTTGTCCAACCCGTGGATCACGCCGTCTCGCTCAAGATACTCCATCATGGCTCGTTTGATCTGCGGGTGGTTGTGCCCGTAATTTAATGTGCCGGCGCCGGCAAAAAAATCGATGTAGCGATTTCCCTGTTCGTCAAAAAGCTCAGCCCCGCGGGCAACGTCAAATATCGTCGGGAAAGATCGCACATAACTTCGTACATCCGATTCCATTTTTTCAATAATTCTCATATTTTCTCCTGGTTTTTCTTTGCATGTTTCATTTTGTTCATGCTTTTTTTCGTTTTCATTTTTTGCCTTCCCCTGTTGTTTGCAAAATATTTTCTTTTACCATTTGGGGGTCGATCGGGCCAATCTTGTATAATATCTCTTTTTCATGCCCGCTCTCGTTTTTTTCCGGGCCGTTTTTATTTTTATTTTTTTCATCATCTCCATTGAATGCGGGAACAATAAAATCCTGTTCGTTTAAAAACTCTTCTTTGCAAACAGGCGCCTTCAACCGTTGGGCGAGCCTGAGAAACAGGTTTTCTGAAGACCGGTTGGAAGGAGAAATTGTCGTATGGATATATTGCGTGTTTTTTAAACATTCTCTTTGCAAGAGATGCTCGACCATTTGAGCGGCAAGCCCCCGCCCCCGGTATTCGGGCAATAACGCCACCTGCCAGATAAATAAAATATTACCCTTCGTTTCGCCCTCTTCGCATGAAACCGAAGGCAGGCAATAGGCTGATATGAACCCGACCGGTTTTTTTTGAGCCGGCCCGGACAAAGCCTGTTGATTTTGCGGGTTGTTTTGATCTTTTTCCGCAAGAGAATGCGGGCGAACCACGACACTTGTATCTTTAAAATGTGCGGCGACTAAATGATAAACGTACTTTGAGTTTAGATCCAGCGGGGGACACTGAGAAACCAGATCATATAAATAAATACCGTCACTTCTATTTGGCTTGCCAAATAAGATAACAAAACTCCTTAAATGTTTATTCTCTTTTATTGCACCGTTACGAAGCTGACTTTTAGTTATTGTTCCGCTCTTTGACGAAAGACCAAGTTGACTTTTCTGACATGAGCCCTGTCGGGCTATCAAAATGTTGTTCGTAACGTTCCCTGAAAACGCCTTTTCAGGCACATGATGTCAAGGACTTTATTTGCAATTGCGTCTTGCATCGGGCAATCCGACTTCATATCAATACATTTATTATTGTATTAATGTATGTCTTATTCTATTGGTATTTTATTCTATAAGACTTGACGTGAAATGAATGTCGAATGTAATTCAACTGAGGCCATTGCCGGCAAACAAAGGATCGGTTGACATTTCACGTGGAATGCCGGTAGTATCATAAAAATTTATGAATTTTGAAATTGGTACGGCTGAATCTTTATCGATAAGCGATAATGAAATTTCGGAATTGCTATGGAGCGTTTATGTGAACGAAGGTTATACTGTTACCGAAAGGGCGGAAAAAATATTCGAACCGTCCGCTGTCAGGAGCAGGGGGAAAATGATTGGCGCGCGTTCGCGTTTCGATCATTCATTTGCGGGTATGATTATTTTAGTCCCTCCAACTTCTCCGGCGAAAATGTTTGCGAAAGAAAATGAAGCGGAAATCCACTTGCTTGCCGTAAAACCGTTGTTTCGCAATCATGGGCTTGGAAAACTTCTTGTCAATGAAGCTATCAAAGAGGCGTTAAGCATTGGTTATGAGAAAATCATATTGTGGACGCAACCGGCGATGCCGGTTGCCCGGAGTCACCGCTTGTTTTTGCAAGTCATTTTGCGCTTTATCCGAAATTGGCGGGACCGTGCGCCAATAAATCTCTGATTTGCGCCGGGCCGCCGGCTCGCGCAGCGAGCCGGGGACGTTAGAATAAAATGTCGGGGGTCGCGTAAACTGCCGCAGGCAGTTGCAGCGAGGGGGCAGGCTTGCCCCCTGTTGATATTGAACCAAGGCCTGCATGCGCGAGCAAGCCAAGGCCCAACGGCAGTGGCCGTAGCAATGAAAATGATTTATTGCGATCTATGCAAAGAGTCTTTGGTATTATTCGATAAATTCGTTTGGCATCCGTATAAATAAATGAAACTCCAGTGGCAATCGAGGGATCAGCCAATTTAATTTTATATTTCAAAATATATTACCCGGTCTGTGTAAAGAACAGTTGGTATTGCACCTAACCAAGATTACCTTACCGCGCCCAGCAAAACAAAGTTCGCCTGCCGGTCAGGTCAGCCTTTGATGTTAATCATCGGTTTGACGTGGTGCAATGTTTCAACCAGATCTTTCTGAAGATTCATTATTTCAAAAATGTTTTTATAGGCAAAGGGCGATTCATCCAATGTTTTTTTACCAACCCTGGCTTTTACGCCTTTCATGGTTTTTTCAAAATCCGCGATGTTTAATTCTCTTTGGGCTTGCTTGCGGCCCAAAACGCGGCCTGCCCCGTGAGAGCTTGACCATAGCGAATCGGGGTTCCCTTTCCCTTTGACGATAAACGAGCCGTCGCGCATATTGCCGGGTATCACACCCATCATTCCATCTTCTGCGTGCGTGGCGCCTTTGCGGTGTATCCACATTCCGTCTTTTAATTCTGCATGATTGTGATTTCTATTGATTAACCTTGACCAATCGCCTGAACCATGGCAATAATAATTCAATTCTCTTTCAACTCTTTCTATGATTTGCTTTCTGTTTTCCAGGGCATATGCAAGGCAAAAGTTTAAGTCAACAATGTAATCTTTTCCGTTTTGAGAATTTACGTCAAAGCCGAAATGCCCTTCTCTCGCTTTTCCGTCTCCGGATGCCAATCTCATATAATGAGACGCAACCGCATGACCGATCCCGCGCGACCCTGAATGAATGATGATCCAGGTTTTGTTATCTTCATCGTAGCCAATCTCAATAAAGTGGTTTCCTCCGCCAAGAGAAGCAAGTTGCAGCAAACCATTTTTTTTGAATATTTCCCGGGTCTGGTTTGTCATTTCGGGAATATGATTCCATTGCGATTTTGTTTTATTGTGGTGAAACCCGACCGGCACTGAGCGGTAAATTGAATCAAACAACTCTTCTTTATGTTCTTCTACCAAGTCTTTCTCTATATTCGTTGGCAAGGCGCACATCCCGCATCCGATATCATACCCAACCCATGAAGGCAAAATTACGCTATTCGTGGCAACTACCGCGCCAATGGGTAGAGAGTAACCGGTATGGCAATCGGGCATCATCGCCCCTTTCACAACAAAATCCTGATCCATTGCCGATTTAAATTGATGTTTTGCTTCTTGCTCAATCAAATCGATATCGGCGAAAATGGAATGCTCTTTTTCAATATTCATACAGACACTCGAATAAACCGTTGCTTGTTTTGGCAAAGTATTGCATTTGTAAAGACAAATATCATCTGCAATGTATTTTTCATTGTTGGGGCCGCCCTGCGCTATAATTCTGTTTACGTCTCAAACCGGTTTTATAAAATTTATTTGCCCGGGGTTTTGTAAAAAGCGTTGAGGCCTGTAAAAAATAAAAGCTGTGGCGCAGGGTTGCTTCGGGGGGAGCGCAAGTCATTTGCGTCACAATAAAATTTATTGGTAAAATTCCCCGTTTCTGAAAAAAAAACCGGAAAACCGCTATTTTATTGATAAATTCCGGAAAAATTTCTCCCCACCCATTGGGCGGGGGTGGTTTGTGGATCTCCATTCGAGAAGTCCGGCATTAGTACATGTGTGGTAGCCATGACCGTTTATTCCATTTTCGGAATTATATTTCTTCTTGCCGTTTAGTCTTTTAAACTTTTTATATCCGAAAATTCCGGTTTACTGTGCCGGCTTTTTATTGTGTGAAATAAAACAGAACCCCGAATAAATAATTCATAATGAATAACCGGATTCGTGAAAATTTTGACCTGGTCGCGCAAAAGTACGATTCGCAGAGAAAATGTTTTTTGCCTTCGTTTGACGATTACTATCGAACCGGGGTTTCGCTATTGCGGCAATATCAAAAAGAGTTCTCGGAGGTGCTCGATTTAGGCGCGGGCACGGGGTTATTGACGCAATTCGTTTACGAACAGTACCCGCACGCCCGTTATACGCTGGCCGATATTTCCGATGAGATGCTGAAAGTCGCGCGGGAGAGATTTCAAGGGCTAAGCGATTTCTTCTACCTCGAATGCGACTATGCGGAGGGCTTGCCGCAGGGGCAATACGACCTGATTTGTTCGGGTCTTTCCATTCACCATTTGACTCACCCGGAGAAAAAAAAACTGTATCAAAATATTTACCAAAGCCTGGAACCCGGCGGTTGTTTTTTGACCCTGGATCAATTTATTTGCCGCGATCGCCTCATCAACGAGTTGTATGACAAATGGTGGTTTGACTACATTGACCAGAGCGGGATCAAGCCCGAAGATAAAAGCGCCTGGTTAAAAAGAAAAGAACTCGACATTGAAAATTCCGCCGAAGAGACAGTCGAATGGCTCAAAGAAGCGGGGTTTCAAAGAGTCGAATGTTTGTATCGTTTTATGAAATTTAGCGTAATTCTTTGCATGAAATAGCCGCGCCTCCGGATAGGCGGGCCAAAGGCGTCTGCCTTTGGCCGCTCGATCGCTATGCGGCGTTTTCGGGCAAAACTTCGGTTACGGGATATTGCGCTGCCGCCATTTTGCCATAACACTCAATGACTTTTTAAGATTTTTTGGTCAAAAGCGGCCCGGCGTCTTATATTAAGCTTATCTAATATAAAGGAATTCGGAATATGACAAAAATTCAAAACAAAATTTTAAAAAACTTTTCAGCCTATCTGAATTTAACTCTTGCCATGGCTCTTGCTGTGACGCTTACCGCCTGCCAGGAACCCGTCGCGCAAAACCAAACCCCGGAAATCAGCGTCGAAGAGGTGGCTAAAATCTACGCCGCCAACGAACTAAAGATTCTCGATGTGCGGTCTCTCGACGAGTACAATGAAGGGCATGTGCCCAACTCGGTTTTAGTCCCTCTCCCGGATCTGGTTTCGGGCGCCGCCGTGCCTTATGACAAAAATGAAACCATTTATGTCATTTGCCGCTCCGGGAATCGCTCAATGAAAGCTGTCAACTATTTGCGCGCCAATGGCTATCAAAACGCCTACTCTATCGCCGGCGGTTTCATGCATTGGTCGGCTTCCGGGCACCCTTCGGAAATGCCTCAATAAACTTGCACAACAAAACTTGACTCCGGCCGCCGCTTCCATTTTCAGTCCGATTCAGGGTACGTTTTACTTTGCGGTAAATCTCCCCTTTCTGGCTTATGGAAATGAAGAACCCTCCGATCGAGTGGCGCGCCGGCGTCCCCTACTCGCCTGAATTCGGCGATATCTATTATACGGGCGACCCTGCCCTGGGGGGCGCCATGGCCGAAAGCGAATATGTATTTCTCCGGGGGAACCGGCTCCCCGAGCGTTGGAAATCGCTTTGCCCCTATCAGCCGTTTGTCATTGGCGAAACCGGTTTCGGCAGCGGGCTTAATTTTATCGTTACCGCCCTCTCTTTTTTGGAAAACGCCCCGCCAATGGCGCGCTTGCACTATATCTCTTGCGAAAAGTTCCCTCTCAAGGCGGCTGATATCGATAAGGCCCTGCGCCCTTGTCTGGCAAATCATGAGCCCGCGCTTTCTCTGCTCGATGAGTTGTTAACCGCCTACCCGCCGCCCCTTTCCGGGGCGTATCGAATTCTTTTGCACGATCGAATGACCCTGACTTTGGTCTTTGACGATGTTTCGCGCTTTTCGGATTACCTTGCGGCGGGCGCTTTATGGCCGCCATGGCCGTCCGGGGGCGCCGCGGGTGGCATGAAAGATTCTGGCGTAACGGATTTAAATAGAAATTTGTATAACCGTCCTTTGGCTCATATCTGGGCTCATGCCTGGGTTCATGCCTGGTACCTCGACGGCTTCATGCCTTCGGCGAACCCCGGGATGTGGAACCCGGAGTTATTTCAAAAGCTACGTAGCGTATCGCATCCGTCAGCCACCCTGTCGACGTTTACCGCGGCAGGTCAGGTTCGGCGCGACCTGCAAAAGGCCGGGTTTTACCCGCAAAAGCGGCCCGGCTTTGGCAAGAAACGCGAAATGCTCACAGCCACCGCTACTGAAATTAACCACCCCGCTACCGGCGATGATCGCCGGGGCGCTGGGGCGCCGCCTTATCTGGGTGCGGCAAAGACCAAGCCATGGCTTGACGACCCCTCTTTTTTCGCAGCCGGGTTTTCAAATGGCGATTTGCCAAAAAGGGATTCATCTGACGCCAAACCATCCGCCAAAGAAAGACAAAAAAAGAGACGAGCTTTGATCATTGGCGGCGGCCTTGCCGGTTGCGCCATGGCGGAAGCCCTTGCCCGGCGGGGAGTGCCATCCGTTATTTTTGAAGAAAACAGCGACATCGCTCTGGGCGCCTCGGGGAACCCTCGGGGCATCTTCGCGCCGGTGATTCACGCAGACGACACCGCCCCGGCTCTTTTTTCGCGCTCGGCCTTTTTTTATCTTCTTTCGCACCTGCGCCGTCTCAAACGCGCCGGACTCGATACCGGGTTTCTGCAAACCGGCCTTTTGCAAGCCGGCAAAGAAAAAAACCAGGGAAAAGAAGATTGCGCCGATTCTTACTTTCGATTTGTGAATGCCGTCGAGGCCTCTGAAATTGCCGGGGTGAGCGTCAACCGGGCCTGCCGTTTTTTTCCGCTGGCGGGGTCACTTTCTCCGAGAAAATTGTGCCTGGCCAACCTTGAACTGGCGCAAAGTTATCCGATTGAATCGCCGCATAAACAAGCTTTGCCCGGTATGAAAATACCTGATGAGGGCGCGCCGGATGCGGGTACACATGGTGAGAAAAACCCAAATGTCAAAATTCAAACGGGCGTAAAAATCGTTCGGTTGGAGCGCTTGCAAAAAGAGGGCGCAACCTCGTGGGTTTTAACCGACAGCCTTGGCAATACCCATGAAGGCGATTTGGTGATTCTGGCTAACTCTTACGGCGCTACTCTTTTTGAACCTGCCGCCTGGTTGCCCCTTTCGGCGTTTCGCGGACAGCTCTTTTATTTACCGCAGACGCCCGCCACCGCCCGGCTTCGGGTTCCGGTCAATGCGGAAGCGTATATGATACCGGCCGAAAACGACCGCCATGTGTTGGGGGCGACATTTGAACAGGTCGAGAACGCCAAAGACGGCGTATTGCGCCCTGAAGAGAACGCCGATATTGCGCGGCGCGCCGCCCTTGTTTTGCCTTTTTTAGGTTCCGGCGCGTCTGAAGAACCTGAAGAGCCCGGAGAAAAAGAGGAGAAACCCCGGAGCATAACCGAACCCCTGACAGAAAACCGGGACCGGGAAAAAAAGAGTTCTTCATTTTCAAATCTTTTTGAACAGTGCGGGGGCAGGGTTTCGTTTCGAAGCGCGGCTGTCGATCACCGCCCCCTCATTGGCGCTTTGCCCGAGCGCGAAACATACCTTTCGGTTTTTGCGCCTTTGCAAAACGGACCCAGGGCCGCCCGCGATGCTTACGAGAAATTGCGTTCGGAACAAAGCGGCTCAAATGCGCCCGATATTTGGCTGCGGGGTTTATATACGATTTCAGGGCTTGGCTCGCGGGGGATTCTTTACTCGCAGTTGGGCGCCGAGTGGCTTGCTTCGCTGATTCTTGGCGAACCTTTGCCTGTGGAGCGTTCTGTCGCCCACGCCCTTTGCCCGGCCCGTTTTCTCGCCAGGCAATTGCGACAAGCTGAATCGTGAAATTTGTAGACACTGCGAAAGGTATCCCGACATATACCTTTTGCCGATCTATGTTGCGTCTGCTATTACAAATACTGCCCCTCAAAGCGATCTCGCGTCTGACCGGACGTCTGGCCCAAAAGCGGTTTTCAAAGAAGCGGCTGACTCCGTTTCTCGAGCGTTTTGTTCATAAGTACGATATTGACATGAATGAAGCTCAAAACGAACTTTCGGAATTTCATACTTTTAACGAATTTTTTACGCGGCGATTAAAACCGGGGGCGCGCCCCGTCGACCCCGGTGAAAATTCAATTGTTTCGCCGGTTGACGGGACCGTGACGACATTTGGAACTCTCGAAAACGCAACGGTGATTCAAGCCAAGGGCGAAGGCTCTCATTTGGACGAACTCATCGATCAGGCCGGCTACCGCGCCCGTTTTCTGGAAGGTGTCTTTGTCGTCATTTATCTCTCGCCCAGGGATTACCACCGGATTCATTCGCCTCTTGCGGCGAACATTACCGGTTGCAGTTACCTGCCGGGCAGACTTTACCCGGTGAATGAGTATTCGGTGAACAATATCCGCCGTCTTTTTTCTAAAAATGAACGAGTGATCACGTACATGACAACGCCGGCGGGCAAGGCGGCCGCCATGATTAAAGTGGGCGCCACCAATGTCGGTTCTATCCGTTTGGCATACCATGAGCCTTTCGATGCAAAAGCAAAAGCCGGAAAAAAACGATTTCAGGAAACCTTTATGAAGCCGATTCCTATAGAGAAGGGCGCCGAACTCGGACGTTTTGAGATCGGTTCGACTGTCATACTTTTGTTTGAAAAGGAGATGGTCGAGCTTAACTCGTTGACAAAGTACCAAACTGTCCGGTATGGTGAGAAAATAGGGAAATTAATATAAGAGGTCTACTATGGAAAAGAAGGTTGCAGTCATCGGATTGGGGAAAATGGGAGCGGCTATCGCCCGGATGCTGTCGAAATCGGACTATGAAGTCATTGGCTATGATGTTGAGGAAGTTCGCCTTCCGTCAAAAATCGAGGTTGTGACGGACCTCCATGCCATTTGGAATATTAAAATACCGGTGATCATTGCCGTTAAGCCGGCCATTGTTTCGAAAATTGCCGCTGCGGTTCCGGATGACCGTTTGATCATGTCAATTGCCGCCGGGGTTCCGGTTCAAGCGATTGAAGATTCGCGGCAAGTCAGCGGGCCGGTCATTCGCGTGATGCCTAACGTTCCGCTGACGGTAAAAGAAGGGATCAGCGCGTTATGCGCCGGAGAGCGAGCCGGGGAAGAAGACCGGGCTTTTGCTCTCGAAGTTTTTATGCACGGCGGAGACGCTTTTTATCTGGAAAATGAAAATGACATGCATGCGGTTACCGCTCTTTCGGGTTCGGGGCCGGCCTTTGTGGAATTGTTCATGCAAACGATGGAAGACACCGGCGTTCTTTTGGGGCTTTCCCGCGATATTTCGCGGCGCCTGAGCGCGGCTACTGTCCAGGGAACCGGCCGCATGGTGCAAAAGTCAAGCCGTTCGCCCCAGGAGTTTATTCATGACGTTACCTCCCCCGGCGGAACTACGGCAGCCGGTCTGCAAACGCTGAAAGATTTCGGAATGGAACGGGCGATCATTCGAGCCATCAAACGCAGCGCCCGTCGCTCAGCCGAGTTAGGCTCGCAGACAAAATGAACCTGGAAAGGCAGCTCATTGAAAAAATCCGCAAGAATACCGAAAACGGGCCGGATGTTCCCGGCCTGGGGATTGGCGATGACGCCGCTTTCTTACTGACCCATTCTCTTGAACACGACAAAATAATCATTTCAACCGACTCTCTGGTAGAAGGCGTTCATTTTGATCTGGCTTACGGCGGCTACCCTGACGCGGCCGTGAAGTTGTTTGAGATGAGCGCTTCGGATATTTTAGCCAAAGGGGGCACACCCCGTTGGGCTCTTTTAAACCTGAGCATCACCCGGAGTCTGGCTTTCATGGAGTCTTCATTGGAACCAACCGGCCCTTCCGGCCAGGTAAAAGCCGGGTTTATCAATACCTTGATTGGCGCGGCTCACGCCAAAGGCGTGGCGGTTATTGGCGGGGATATCACGTTATCTGCAACCAATGTATTTACCATGACAATGCTGGGCACCGCCTCGGGTCCGGCCGGTCATTTCATAAGCCGGAAAAACAGCTCCATTCAAAAAGGCGATTTGCTTGTGATGAGCGGGGCTATCGGCGGGTCAACCTGCGGTTTTGAAGAGTTGCAGGCCGGCAGAGAAACGCCGCTGGCCGAAAGCTACCGGCGCCCGGCGGCCAACTGGGATAACGGCTGGCTCCACCAATACGGCGCCCTCGCCTCGCTGGATCAGTCCGACACGTTTCATGAATCGGTTTCCATTCTCGCCGCACAAAACAACCTGGTCTTGCGGTTAGATTTAGACGCGGTAGGTTTGCACCCCGGCTTAAGCGCCCTATCGGACGAAGAGCGGCTTCGCTTGACGCTCAACGCCTCGGAAGATTTTGCCGTTCTTGCCATTTTACCCGGGGGAACTTCCATTGACCCGCAAGCCGGTCTCTGCACGGTTGGCCGGGTTGAAGAGGTATTGAAGAGCGCCGGAGATTCTTCAAAACCCGATTCGGTTTTATCGGAAAAATACGAAATTCATTATTACGATTCTGGCCGCGAAGTGCCCTTGACTCAAATCGAACGCTGGAGTCTTTCCGGGTTTCGCCATTTTTAATTTATGTTTTGCCTGGCGCCGGATCCGGCGTTCTGTTTGACTTCTTTGACTTCTTTGACTTCTTTGACTTCTGGGAACTCCGGGAACTCTGGCCGTTGGTTTGCTTTTAAAAAAGTATGGCGGCCGAACGGTGGGAGAGTAACGGCCGCCTGGAGTCGTGGTTCGGCAGGAATGCGCTGACACCCTGCCTGAGCTATTTCTCTTAAAAACTCATCTTTGCTCTAAAATAGATGAGATCCAAATCCTTGTAGAGCTCCATAAACCGATCGCCGTCGGCGTAAAAGGCGGTAGCTCCCAATGCCACGCTCAGCGAGTCGTGGACAAACCATGTCACCTGACCTGAGGGGATATACCCTTCTTTAAAGTTGGCAGGTTTGGTAATAATATTTGCAGAAATTTCAAGCTTTTCATGGAAATATTTATCTTCGATGACAAGCAGCAAAAAATCGTTAAAAAATTCCTCTTCGTATAACGATTCATTTTTCAAATATTGCGTTGCCGTATATTCAACCAACACCCGGCCGTAATCTCCCCAGAGGTTATAGTCGATTCCGGCGGTATACGCGAGATTCGCCACATGATCAACCTTGCGAGTGACGACCAGTTCAGGCTGGCCTGAAACCGGGTTCGTTTGTTGCACCTGCGTCACTTTGGTTTCATCGCGGTACAAAGCCGGGTAGTCCGGCGAGTAAACCGCTTCGGTCCGGATCGCCACTTTGTCAAACGCCACGGCAATATCACCCCCGATCTTTTGTACGCGGCTATGGTCCGGGCGCAAGACAACGCTTGCGGGCGCCGGGCCGGGCGGCAGGCTGAAATGCGCTTCGGGGATCATGATCACCCCGGAATTCAAACCGTTGAAATAGGAGACATGAAAATCGGCTATACCAAGCGAACCGCCGGCGCGAATCGCCCAGGAAGGGTCCAGCGTGCCCGGTTCGCCATAGTCCGGGTTAAATTCTGTGTTTGTTGAACCGGCGGAAGATGACCCGAAATCAAACGCCCAGAGCGAACCCGCTTCAGGGAAAAGAACAGGCGTATGAAAAGGGACGGCGGCCGCCTCAACGGCAAAATCGCCTAAAATCCATTGCAGGTCCATGGCAAAGACGCCGAGGTAGCGTTCGTCTTTTTCTTTAAAAAACATCTCGCGCAGGTCGCGTGTGTTCAGGTAGTTTTGCAGGTGAAAGGCGTCGGCTTTGCTCCATAAAAAAAGTTGTTTCCCCGCCTTGAACCTGAAGTTTTCTCCCGCGGCAAAGTAAAACTCGGTGGCGTTGATTTCGCCGTTATGGTAACCGCCGGGCCCGTTTGTCGAAGAGCCGGTTTCCGGGTAGAAAAACAAATCAACCGAGGCAAAGACGTACGTAAACGAATCGCCATATTTAAAGTTTACCCGGCTGCGCGCTTCGAGTTTGTAGATGGAGTTATCCCAACCTACCTGGTTTTCGCTTTCGAGGTACCCGTCGATGCTCCAGGAGGACAACCCCGGGATTTCCGAATCGCCTGAAAGAAACATGGCATCGAGTTCTTCTTCCGAGAAACTTTCGTCTTGCGCTTGCATGCGAGCCGGCGCCGCCAGTAAAGCGGCAATGACGAGAAGCCGTAAAAGGCGTCCTGTTCGTTTATTTTGATTCCAATTTTTCATTTCGTCTTATCCGTTAGGCGCCATTAATCGATATTACCGCCCCAGCTTCTTTTTATTACAACGCTTCCGGGGAAAACAAGCTGGCGCTGACCCCCTGGTTGTACCGGATCGAGCGCGTATAGATCACGGTTTTTCCCTTGCCGTCGGTCCTTTCCATTGTGATTTTTTTCGGCGTTAAGATGCCGTCGATCTTTTCAACGATTTCAACCCGCATGGTTTTGGTATGACCTGACGGTTCATAAAGTTCAGCCTGAATGATAAAATAGTCCGATTTACGCAAATAGACAACGGCCTTTTCATACACCTTTGCGCCGTTTATTTTTCGCATTTCGATTTTATAACAAGGCGTGTCGCCAACCTTCGCTTCGCCTAAATATTTGTAATCATAGTCATCGATATGCCGGCTCGATAAATCTTCATAATAAAAGTGGCTGCCGACAAAAGGTTTGTCTTTATCGCCCGCGGCAATTTTTCTGACATCGCCGCTCGAAAGTTTGATCCACTGGATCGAGTCGCCCCCTTTTTGAGACCAGCTTAAAAACTCGATTTTGGAAGGTTTGGTAAACGTAGAGCGCGTTCTGGTTTCTTCGCCGAATTTGCGGGAAACTCCCTGGAACTCTTTGGTTTCGGGTTTTTGCCCTTCCCGGTAAATGACCATGACAGATTGGCTTCGTGAATCTTTCGCTTCGGGGAGAGCGTCATTTTTTTCCATCAATTCGCGGCCGCGCTCATCGGCTTGAACAGGCCCCGCCCATACCAGCAGAACTGAAAGGCACACCCCTTCGATCCATCTGTTTTTTTTGAATTTCATTATATGGCTCCTTTTGTGTTTCGTTCGTATTTCATCTCTATTGCGCGGCGCCTAACGCTTCAGCGCTTTCACCGGGCGGGTTGTCAGGCGTATCATCCTGTTGGTTTTCTTCAAGGCCGTTTTCCAGTTCTATGTTCCGGATTTGCAGACGTAAAACCTGCACAAGAGCCGGTAAAAATAACAAGGCCCCTAGCGTCGTGGCGATCATCACCGCGGCGACTAAAATGCCGAGAAAAAAGATCGGCTTAAAGTGCGACAAGGTGAGAATTGAAAATCCGAAGATCAACGCCAACGAGGTATACATGATGGCTACGCCGGCCTCTTCGTATGTTTTTCGAATGGCGTCTTGTAAAGAACGGCTGCTTTTTAAATGATGCGACAGCGTCTTCATAAAGTGGATGGTATCGTCTATCCCGATCCCGATGGCGACCGACGAAAGAATCGCTTTGGGGATATCGAGCGGGATTTGCAAATACCCCATCACCCCGTATACCAAAGATATCCCGAAACTGATGGGAATAATCGAAACCAGCGATGCCAGGGCGCTTTGAAACAAGAGATAGGTAATGAACCCGATGATCAACAAGCTTAAAATCACGCTGGTCATTTGGCTTGTAATGATGTAGTCGGCCAGGATAGAAATATTAATACCCGCGCCGGCCATAAACCAGGTATAGCCGCCGGGGTTATCTTGCGGGTTGTCTAACGTCTTCATGTACGAGAGAACCCGCTTCTCAATCGCCTGGTTGACTGCCGTGCTAAAAAGACGTTTTTCGTTTGAACCGGTGCGAATTACCAAATTGACGCGCCGGTATTCGGAATCGACGGATTGTTCAAAGCTATCCGGTCTGCCGTCCGAATTTCGATCGTCGCCGGCAAAAATTTCAAGATAGTCTGTAATCTGTCGGGCGCTGCCGGGGATTTTAAAATATGCCGGGTCGTCGTTATGAAACGCCATGTGCATGCGTTTGATATAGTCGCCAAAAGAAATCGTAGAAAGAATATTATACTCGTCTCTTTGTTCCGGCAGGGCCATCCATTCGCGGACGCCTTCGACAAATTTTAAAAACTCGGGGTCTTTCGCCCCGCCCGGGCGGCCCGAGTCAATAATAAGATCATTTGCAAAAGTACCGTTAAACAATTCGCCAAGACGATCGTCCGATTTTCGGATATAAGAATCGTCCCGAAAATTGTACATGGGAGCGGTTTCGGGTCGAATGTCAAAGAGCCCGATAACGCCAATTACAAATAAAAACGAAAAAACGGCAATGACTTTACCCGGGTGGTTTAAGCTCAGGTGCGCCAGAAATTCCAGCGCTTTCACGACAACCGGGTTTGTCTTTTTTTCACCGCTAAATTTATCGAGGCTAAGCGGTTTCAAAAGAACCAGAAACGCGGGGATCAAAACAAACGATAGCAGCGTGGCAAAAAGAGAGCCGGCGGCGGCAAACATGCCAAAGTCGCGCAGCGAGGTGACCTGGCTGATGGAAAGCGTTAAGAAGGAAATCATTGTCGTTAATGTCGCCAGCAAGATGGTTACCGAAATATGCGTCATGCATTTTAGCAAAGTTTCTCTTTTTTGCTTATGACTGGCGCTGTTTGCGATGGCCGGGAGTTCATGCATGTACTGGTTAAACATATGGATCGAATACGAACTGCCCACGGCAATCAAGAGGGGCGGTAAGATCGAGACTAAAAGCGAAACCTTGATACCGGCATGGCCCATGAGACCCATGGTCCAGATGGCCCCCACGACAACCGTGAGAGTGGGCAAAACAATCCCGCGTAACGAACGAAAATTCAAATAAAACGTAAAAATGACAATCAGCAAAACCAGCGGCATATAGGTCGCCAGATCTTTTTGAACAAAATCGTCCATAAAGCGTTCGACAATAATCGAACCGTTGGAATACATTTTCACGGGTTCCCGGTCATACTTGCGAATCAAGGGCCAAAGATAGCTTGAAAATTTACTATAGTGCAATAACGATTTTAAGACGAGAGAAAAGGAGAGTGCCCGGACATTGCCGTCGCCGTCAGTCGAATAAAAAAGATCTTTGTTTAACGGGTTCATCTCGATCTTCTTTTGATAGGCTTCAAAGTCGGCTTTGCTCTGCGGTAAGACTCGAAGACCCTTTTCGGTCTCAATAAAATCAACGGGTTTTAATTCGTTGTTTTTTCCGGAGATGTCTTCGCCGGTGATGGGGTTCATGAAGGTATGCACCATCTCCATCGATTTAAAAAGATACATTTCTTCCCAGGCGTTTAAAAACCGTGCAAATGTTTTACGGTCAAGGGGTTCGTTTTCGCCGGTTTCTTCCAGACCGAATTTGTTTAGTACGGTATCAACCTGACGGCTTGCCGCCGGGTCCATTGCGGCGCGGATTTGAGCAAGACTCACCGGAGTGTAACCGCTCAGATCATACCGGCGCTGCTTTCGGATCGGGGTTGCAAAACGATCTTCGGGTAAGGGCGAGTCGAGATCCCATAAGTCATTTTCCGGCGCGTCTCCGAGCAGTTGGTCCATCTCTCCGCCAAGAGACGAGCCCCCGCCGTTGCCTGATAAAATCAATTCGTCAAGTTGCGCTTCAATATCTTCGGCAATTAAATCGCTTTGTTGCTCCGCTTGCGCCGTCTCGCCCGTTTCGGATTCCGTAGGTTTTGCCGGGTCCGCTGCGGCGTCGATTTGAGCGTTACCAAGCGCGACCAGCGCATCAAGGCGGGCGTTTTCCTGTTCCAGGTTAAACTCTTTGTACTCTTCCAGTTCGCTCACCATTTCATTGACATGGTGAAAGAGCTCCGGCGAAAAAAGTTCTCTGCCTTCCGAGGGTTCTATGGAGGTAATGATAAATGTTTTCGATTTTAAAAATGCAATATTAGCCCGTTCCCCTAACAAATAAACCGGCTCTTCTTTTGGCATTAAAAACTCGATTGAGTTATCGGATTGCAGTTTTCTCAAACCGGAACCAAGAAAAACGGTCAAAAGCAAAATAAAAACCAGAGAGACGCGGGGACGATCAATGATAAGTTTCAACCATTGCTGCAACAGATTTTTTAGCATATATGAACTATACATTTCTTTTTTATAAAATCTACCGGATTTATAATTCCGGCTTCTTTTTTACCTTACATTCATTTGACGAAAAAAGCGCCCCGCCGGCAAACTGGGCTTTCGGCCAATATTAGTTCTTGTTAAAATGAATCGCGTACGGCATTCCGGTCTCAGCCTCATGGATTTGCTTTTATTCTCAATTCACAGTTTCGGAGCCTGGTTTTCCATTATCATCGGCTTGGGGCAGCTCGCTCGACCATGGCATCGAAACAACATTGTCCCCACCCTGTTGTTTATTTCGGTCGGTTTGGTAATTTTTTATTTGGGGTTGATGGTAACCCAGGAAATTGTGAAGGTCCCCCATTTTTTGCATACTTCCATTCCTTTTATCTATATGTTGGGCCCGCTCTGCTATTTCTATGTCAGCATGATCAGCTCGGTTGACTTTTTTCTTCGGCCAAAGCACATCGTACACTTTTTGCCGGCGATGCTTGTTATTCTTTTTTTAATCCCCACGTGGACAGCGCCATATGACGTGAAACTGTCGCAAGCCCAGGCAATGTTAAAGATGGAATACGCCCCCTTGATCCGGGAGTGCGCTCTGCTTGGCGATTTCATCATTTGCATTTATTTGGCGTTGATTATCCGGGACATCAGATCGCTTAGCGGTTCCAAGTCGATTGAAGCGCGCCATATCGGAATCCTGGCGGTGATTTGGTCGCTGGCATGCTCGGCGGCGGCTTACGCCGTACTGGCTGAAGAAATCCGCTATCTGGGCATCACCAGCTTAATGACCACATTGTCGATTGTGTACATTTACGTGCTTTCTCAACGCTACCCCAAGTTTTTGTCGCAACTGGCATTTGAAATACGCACTCGAAAATACGCCGCAAAATATGAAAAGTCATTGTTGAAAAATCTGGATCTGGACGGCCTGGACCATAACCTGAAAATCTTGCTTGATGAAGAATCGCTCTACACGAGGGAAAATCTTTCTCTGCAAGACGTAGCCGAAAGGCTTTGTCTAAGTTCGCACCAGCTCTCTCAATATTTAAACGAGCACAAAGGGATGAATTTTAATTCGTTTATCAACAAATACCGGGTGAAAGCGGCTTGCCGCCTGCTTTTGCTGGAACCGGAAAAAACAGTGCTGAGCATCGCTTACGATGTCGGATTTAATTCTCTTTCTTCTTTTAATGACGCCTTTCGTAAAACCATGGGCGTCGCCCCCAGTCATTACCGGAAAAACCAGGAGTGACCGGGGAAAAACCGCCAATCTCTCCGGGTTTTTTTTAACCGTTCTTTCAAAAAAATCGGATCACCGGCTTAGTTCACCGGCTCAAACTCAATGGCGACGGAAGTTCCGGCATCGGGGAAACCGACCCCTTCGGCCTCTTCCAAAGAACGTTTGTTGTTGTCTCTGGGCAGAATGATTTTCAAGTTGCCGTTTTCCAGGATTTGCCAGAAATAAATAGTATAGGTTTGAGACATCATCTGGCCGGCGTTTTCTCCCGCGCCGGTTTTTGGCACAGGCTGAGCGATAATCCGCCGTTTTTCATTATCCAGATTGCGAATTTCAATTGTCCGCGTCATACTGGAAGCCTGCTGGCTGATTTCAATTGCCTTTTCCGTAAATTTGTAGATCGTCTCTCCATTCGGATTGGAACGGGAAAAGCTTTTCCCGAGAAGTTCTTTTGCGTATGGGCCTTTGAGCAACCCGCCCGTTCCGGGATCGCAAAAACCGAGCAAAAGGGCAAACAAGGGAACAGCCATGCATTTCATGACTAAAATAATGTTTTTCATGATATCGCAAATGCATTGAGACGATGAATTGTCACCTCTTTTTAAATGAAAAGATAGTAGACCATGTTGACTAATTTGACAGTTTGCCATATATTATGTAATTATTATATTATCGAACGCGCCGATCATATAAAAGTTCCGGCTTCCCCGGGTCGAAAAGGAGAAAGAATGCAGGTCGATCACAAATTTTTATTTCGGCTTTCTATGACCGATTTCAACCTTGAGCAAGAAAGCCTTTTAAATAAAAAACTTCAGGAAACATTCCGGGGCTTTTCAAACCCGTATATTCACACCTCGCTTGAAGCGGCAATCGCCGCGATCATACGCTATGCCCACGAAGAGATGTTCCGCTATGTTTTTCGGCATTATATGCTCAAAGAGATGGGGCTGGACGATCTTGACGCCAAAGGGTTCAAAGAGATGTACGAGAACGAAGTAAAAACAAACGGCGTTCATAATTTTCAAAACCTTTGCGAAGAAAAGAAAATCGCCGTAACGGTCAGCGCCGTGCAGTGCGATTCCGGCCTGGAGTTAAACGTACACTACCCCGGCTCTCTCTCGCGGGAAGACGCCCGCAACATCGGGGTTTTAGTAGATGAGATCAACCGCCATCATGTCACCCAACCGGGGCAAGGCGGAGAACCCAGCCCGGCCACTACGCTTACCCTGGAACTTGCCGCGGCATTGATAAAGCTCCGGGGGATAGGCATCTCCTTTGAAAATTTTAAAATCATCCACAAAGGTCATCGAAACAGGGTTGTCTTTACGGTTGTCGACGAATTGCTGCACCGCCGTTCCCCCCGGAATTATATCCGGAACCTGAACAAACCCGAATGGTTTCAAAATGTAATTTCGACAACATTCGATGTGCTGGGGTATTCGATCCTGGTCTTTGATTTAAACGGCATCTTACTTGAATCCAAAGGTCCGGCGGTAGAAAAGTTTCATCTCGACGACCCGGGCCGCAGCATTGAGGATATGGTAAACCCGGCATTTTATGAAAATATTTTTTACTCCCCTTTTAGCATTAAAATGACGGGCCGCATTAACAACTACCGGGTTTCGTTAAAAGACGGCGATTCGGGCCTCGAAATACTTTATAACATGAACGGGTATCTTGACGAGGAAAACCGGGTCATCACCATTTGGCAGGAAGTCAATGTCCAGAGCGCAGGGCGGCAGCTTTCCGAAGGCTCTTTATTTGAAAACACCTATATGTACAGTTTAATTACGCCCTATATCCCGAGCAGCGTTTTGGTCAAAGCCCGCGAAACGGCCCGGCAAGGCGAAAAAAAACTGCCCGATGAGCAAAAGAAATTAACTATCATGTTTGCCGATCTGGTGAATTTCACGCAAAATATTGAAAAACTTCAATTTGAAAAAGTCATGGAACTTCTCAATCTCTCGATGGGAACCATTGTAAAAACCATTGAACGACATAACGGGTATGTGGATAAATTTCTTGGCGACGGAATTCTATGCGTTTTTTCAACCGCTTCGGAAGCGGTCGTCTCTGCGTTTGAAATTCAAAATAACTTTGCGCAACTCAATGAGTTCCGTTTGCTGCGCGACGAGCCACCGATTGAAATCCGCCTCGGCATCAACACCGGCAATGTAATTCTTGGTTCGGTAGGAACCTCAACGCGGATGGACCGAACCGTACTGGGCGATGTCGTCAACACGGCTGCCCGGGCCGAACAGTACTCCAGAAAAAACGCGGTTTTAGTAACCCAATCGACAATGGACGAACTGGGAGATTCGGTAATCGCCGGCGAACAAATTACGGCAAAGTTTAAAGGCAAAGCCGCCGAACAAACGCTTTTTTACCTGAAGTCCATCAAGTTTATCTTTGACGAAAAAGAGAGAATGCTTGAGCTGCCTACGGCAGGTGCCGTATGACCCGCGGCATCTTTGCAAGAAAAACCCGAAACGGGCGGGCGTTTCTTTACAGGCTTTTAGCGGTTGGCCTTGCCTGTTTCATTGCCCCCTGGTTTCTGCTCGCGGCTCCGGGCAACCGGCACGACAAACCGAACTATGAAAAAATTGCCCGCGAGGTTTTTACGCAAACCAACCTTGCGCGCACCAACCCTCAAGAATTTGCCGAACACCTCATCGAATACAAAAAACTTTTTCACGGAAATTCAACAATGATTTACAAAGACGGAGTCAACTGGCAAACCAACGAAGGCGTTACGCCGGTCAAAGAAGCCATCGCGGCATTGTTAAAACAAAAACCTCTGCCGGCGCTCGAATACTCGGAAGGTATGTCAAAAGGCGCAGCAGATCACGTAAAAGACACCGGACCAAAAGGAACCGTCGGTCATGCAGGGAGCGACAAAAGTTCGCCCTTTGATCGAATCAACCGGTACGGCGCCTGGCATTTGACAGCCGGCGAAAATATCGCTTATGGAGCAGGTTCCGGGAGAGACATGGTGATGGAACTTATCATTGACGACGGGGTGCCGGGCCGGGGGCACCGTGAAAACATCTTTAACGCCGATTTTAAGATTACCGGAGTCGCCTGCGGTTATCATAAAGTTTATGAATTGATGTGCGTCATCGACTACGCCGGCGGGTATACCGAAGGCAAATGATTGCATTTGTTTGATCGACCCGGGGTCCGGTCTATTGAAAAATCAATCGGGCAAAACGCCAAGCAAGGTTTTTGCCGTCGCCGATGTCACTTGAACCCGAACTTCTTTGCCAAGGTAGTTTTCAATCGTCGCGTTATCTGCCATGGGGGCGACCGCCCTCTTTCCGTTGCGTCCCGTTCCGGAAAGTTCGCGGGCGTTCCTGCGCGATACTCCGTCGACTAAAATCGAAATCTCGCGCCCGATATCTTCCTGGTTGATTTCGTAACAACGTTTGTTTTGAATTGCAATCATGTTTTCAAGCCGTTCTTTCTTTACCTCTTCGGGAACATCGTCCGGGTAATGGAGCGCCGCCGAAGTTCCTTTGCGTTCGGAATACGCAAACATAAAGGCGTCGTCAAAACGGCACTCTTCCATGGTATCTAACGTTCGCCGGTATTGTTTCTCTGTCTCGCCGGGGAACCCCACGATCACATCGGTTGTTATAGTCACGCCGGGAACGCGCGCCCGAAAATTCCGGACAAGAGCGGTAAACTCGCCGCGGGTATACTCGCGGCGCATGCGGGCAAGAACCTCGTCATCGCCGGACTGCAGCGGGATATGAATGCGGCTCCCCAAGCGATTTTGGTTTGCCGTCATTTCAATCAGCTCTTCCGGAAAATCCTTGGGGTGAGGCGAAGTGTACGAAAGCCGCTTGATATCGGTCGCCTCCAGAATCCGGCGCACCAGCTCCGGGAACGACGTTTTTTCATGGTGATATGAGTTTACGTTTTGCCCCAAAAGAACGACGCTTTGAATCCCCGCGCCCGAAAGAGCTTCAATTTCCCGGATAATCGATTCGGGCGGGCGGGAACGTTCCCGCCCGCGCGTGTGGGGGACAATGCAAAATGTACAAAAGTTATCGCACCCCCTCTGGATCGCCACATTCGCGCTAAGCGAAACCCGGTCCATCCCGGTGTGCAAATCAATGGGCGGGATAATGTCATCATAGGTCTCGCTCCGGGAAAGCTTTACCTGGGCGCCGGATTCGCCTGATGCGGCTTTTTCCCCCAGTTCCCGAAGGGCGTCCGGCCCGAGTACAAAATTCACAGGCAGATCTTGATGCAACAGCTCTTCGCCGAGACTTTGGGCCATACAACCGAGAATACCGACGCGAACGCCGCGTTTATAAAGGTGTTTTAACGATTGCAACCGATTGTATATTTTAGTGTGGGCGTTTTCGCGCACCGAACAGGTATTGAGTAAAATAACGTCGGCTTCGTCCGGGCTCGTTGCGGGTAAAAACGAGGCGTCGCCCAAGACCTTTTTGGCAATGAGGCTGTCATACTCATTCATCTGGCAGCCATATGTTTCGAGATAATATTTTGGCATTTTGTCCTTAGATATTCCACTTTACCCCGAAAAGTCAGGCCGTAAAGCGTTTCGCTTTGTTTTCGCCCGAAGAAGTCAGAGAGCCCTGGCCTGAAAAAAAACGCCAAAAAAAAGGAAATCATTTCACCGGCAACGCTCTTTAGAGATAAAAGGGCTTGTCGCCGGGACTCTGAAATAAAACCGAAGCTATGTCATTAACGCTAGCAAACCGGTTAAGTAAAATTGAACCGTCGCCCACGCTGGAAATTACCGCGTTGGCTAAAAAAATGAAATCGGAAGGACTGGATGTCGCCGGTTTTGGCGGCGGCGAACCGGACGCCGATACGCCCGATTTCATTAAAAATGCCGCCATCACTGCGCTCAACCGGGGCGAAACAAAATATACCCCTGTGAGCGGTACAACCGAAATAAAAGAAGCAATTGTACAAAAATTAAAAAGAGACCATAACCTGGATTACACGCCCCGGGAAATTATTGCCGGCGTTGGCGGTAAGCATGTCATTTATAACTTTTTCATGTCCATTTTAAACCCCGGAGACGAAGTCATTATCCCCGGTCCGTACTGGGTTAGCTATAAAGACATTGTTTCGCTATCGGAAGGTTTGCCCGTCATAATCAATTCAACCGTTGAAGAAGGGTTTAAACTAACCGCCGAAAAACTCTCTGCGGCAATCACCGGCAAAACAAAGGCCGTCATTCTCAATTCGCCTTCGAACCCGACCGGCATCGCCTATTCGCGCGATGAGCTGGCGGCGTTTGCCGAGATTCTTAAAAAGCGCCCCGACATCTGGATTTTAACCGACGATATGTATGAAAAAATCGTTTATGATGGTTTTGAATTTTACAATCTCCCGATGGTGGCCCCCGATTTGATCGACCAATGTTTTGTGGTCAACGGCCTCTCGAAAGCGTATTCCATGACAGGCTGGCGTTTGGGGTATGGCGCGTCTAAAAACCAAACGCTCATTGATTCCATGGCCATGCTGCAGGGGCAAAGCACGTCAAACGCAACCAGCTTTGCGCAAGCGGGCGGCGCCGCCGCTTTGATTAGCGACCAAACCTGCATTCAACCGATGGTAGCTTCGTTCCAGGAACGGCGGGACTATCTGCTGCAAGAGCTCGAAAAAATCAAAGGCCTGCGGTGCGTTCACCCCAAAGGCGCGTTTTACGTATTTCCCGATTTCAGTCAAATTGCCGAAACCGCGGGATTTCAAGAGCTGATGAAAAAGCAGGCTCCGGAAACAAGCCGCAGCAAAGCGTTATCGGCTCAACTCTTGCAGGAAGAGTTGGTGGCCGTAGTGCCGGGGATTGCGTTTGGTTACGACAACGGGTTTCGCATTGGATACGCTTGTTCTATGGAGACAATTCAAAAGGGCGTCGCTAGAATGCAGGATTTTTTCGCGCGTCTGGTTTAAAGGCCGTTTTTCGTTTTTTCGCCAGACAAGAATTTACCGGATAAGAATTGACAGAATGTTAGCGGTTTAAACAGTTTCCGGACTATGGCCAGAAGATGTGAACTCACGGGAAAAGGCACCCGCACGGGAAATAACGTAAGCCACTCCCACCGAAAAACCAAACGAAAATTCAAGGCAAATGTGCATAAAAAGCGCATCTATCTGGAAGACGAGAAACGATGGGTAACCATGAACGTTTCTACGCGCGCCTTGCGCACGATTCAAAAACGCGGCGTAAAGTCTCTTCTAAAAGAATCTTGCTAACCGGCTAACGCCGTTTTCATGCTTATGCCCGAATATTTCAGGCTGCGCAAATGAAAAAAGAAGAAAGCAAAAAAATCAAACTTTGTCCCCAATGCTCGCAAGAGATGGCTCTCTTTTGGCAAGAGAGGAAGCGCACTGAAAACGCATATTCTCCGGAAAGAATGCACCGTCTGGTATGCATGAGTTGCGGGTATAGCCGGACCGAACGTTTCGCCCGCCGCGAACAGTTCGCTTACCTGGTTGTGCCAAACGAAAACGGCCCCGGGTTATGCTTTGTCGAAAACCGTACGCTGGATCCCCTTAAGCGTTCGATTGACGCAACGACCATTGGCGTTACCGAATAGTTTCGCCTGATTTAAAACTTCCCGCTTTATCGCTAAAACAGCCGTACAGACTGAAGATCTCTCTCAAACAATAGCAACTGCCCGTCTGCGCCGCAAAAGAATTTCGGTTCGGGCTTGAACCGAACCCCAAGCCCAAGCAATCGAACCGGCAAATCGTTTCGTGCAAGCCCTTCTCTCAGAAGGGCGATGAATGATTCAACCTCGACCAAACCAAAAGAACGCTCAACCGTCGTAACCGAGAAGTCGGAAAACTTGATTTTGATAAACAGGGTTTTAACCGGGTCGCGCCGCCATGAGTTTGAAGTAAAATTTTCAGTCGCCCGCGAAAGCCGGGTTTGAAACTGCTCGTAAAGAGACGGCATCTTCTCAAGCAACTCATCTAAAGCCGAAATATCTTTTCCAAAAGTTCTTTCGATGGAAAGAGATTTTCTCTCGCGCGACGGATTGACCTCGCGCTCGTCAATGCCCCGGCAGATGTCATAAAGAAAAACGCCGAATTTACCAAAACGGTTTTTCAACTCTGAACGGGAAAAACTTTGCAGCTCGCCGCAAGTGGAAACGCCAAGTTCATGAATTTTTTTGGCGGTCACCTTGCCTACGCCCCATATTTTCTCAACGGGAAGCGAAACAATAAAAGAGTCTACTTTTTCGGGAGATACCGCGAATTGGCCGTCGGGTTTGTTCCAGTCGCTGGCGACCTTGGCTAAAAACTTGTTCGGGGCGATACCCGCCGAGGCAGTCAACCCCGTCGCTTGATAAATCTCTTTTCTGATTTGAGCCGCCAGAAGAGTCGCCGAACCCCGGAATAACTCCAAGCCGGTGACGTCAAGGTAAGCTTCATCAAGCGAGAGCGGCTCAATGCGATCTGTGTAGTTCTCAAAAATTGCGCGTATTTTTTTTGACTCTTCTTTGTATTTTTGCATATCGGGGTGCACCAATACGAGATGCGGGCATCTCTCAATGGCCACCGCCGACGAGAGAGCCGAGCGCACCCCGTATTTTCTCGCCTCATAATTGGCCGCGCTAACGACCCCTCTGCCTTCGAGAAAACCGCCCACCGCTACGGGCCGCCCCTTTAGTTCTGGGTTGTCGCGTTCTTCAACCGCCGCATAAAAGCAGTCCATATCAATATGGATGATTTTACGCCCGTGCACCTCCGGTGTTTTTTTGGGTTTCTCTGCCGCTTTTCTTGCAATGGCAAGCATGTTAACATAATATAAGTATTGTTTTGTGCGGGCAAGTTTTTTTGTTTTTTCTAAGCCAGCATAAATTTCAAATAACACACCCAAGCAGGCTGCGAAAGCGCCTTAAAACTGAAAACATTCGACCCGAAAGAACAAGGGGGGGCCGCCGAGCAATGATCTCAAGTCATATAACGGAAAGGCAAAGAGCTTGATAAAATTTTATTTACAAAATAGTTGATTTTGATACACTAGATTCAAAAAAAAAAATAGAAAAAGAGGCTAATATGAAAAAAATGATATATTTTCCGGTAATCGTTTTAGTATTCGCTTTTTCCGTTTGTAATACAGATACTACAAGTAATGCAAACAGGACAAGTAATACTACGAATGATGTCTGCGGTGACTCGATATGCGGGGGGTCGGAGACATTGGCAAGTTGTGCAAATGATTGTACGACTTGCGGGGACGGCGTATGCGCCGGTTCAGAGACAAGCGCAAGTTGTAATGCAGATTGTACTACACTTGCCTCACCCAGCAAGGTTGAGGCGGGTGATTACCATACTTGCGCGATTGATACAAACGGTGTGGTATGCTGGGGGGCAAACGGTTCCGGCCAGACAAACGTACCCGCCTTAACGAACCCCACCCAGGTTACGCTTGGCACGACTCATACATGTGCGCTTGATGCAACAGGAGTAGTCTGCTGGGGAAGCAACGGCTTGGGAGAGACAACAGTTCCGGCGTTAACGAACCCTACACAGGTCGTAGCGGGCAGTAATCACACATGTGCAATTGATGCAACCGGCGTAGTTTGCTGGGGATGGAACTCCAAAGGACAGGCAACGCCCCCGGCGCTAACGAATCCGACCCAGGTTTCGGCCGGTCTTTATCACACTTGCGCGCTTGATGCAAATGGTGTCTCTTGCTGGGGATCCGGAACCACGAACAATCCGGGGATATTTCCGGAATTTGGTCAGTCCATGGTACCTGCTTTAAGCAACCCGACCCAGATCTCGGTGAGTAACTTTCATAGTTGTGCAATTGATGCCACCGGGGTCGTTTGCTGGGGAGCCGGAACTACCAATACGGCAGTAAGCCCGGAGTATGGCCAGTCCATAGTGCCTGCTCTAACAAGTCCAACCCAGGTCGCGACCGGCGCTCTTCATACTTGTGCGCTTGATGCAAGCGGGTTGGTTTGTTGGGGAGGGGGAACCACCAATACAGGCGTAGATCCGGAGTTTGGTCAATCGATCGTGCCAGTACTAACGACTCCAACCCAGATATCAGCCGGCAGTTATCATACCTGCGCGCTTGATGCAAATGGTATCTCTTGCTGGGGAGCCGGGACTACCAATACGGGGGCATTTCAGGAAGCCGGTCAATCGATAGTTCCATAAAAGATAAAATAAACGATAAAACGACAACACAGGCCGGGAAAATTTTTCCGACCTGTGTTTCAACATAACCACGATAAATTATTTAACGGTTGGTCCACCGCGCCAACCTGAAATGATTTGTTATTCGCGTTAGAAACAATTCCCTAACCACCCCCACCCTGTTGGGCGGGGCCGGGAGGTTGCCGGATTTTTCAGGTTTCACTGTATAAATCGGTCATCTTTTGATTTTTTTCTTTCACAAGAAATAAATTGTTCTGTATGCGCAAAATATCACCGCGCAGGCAAACTCTCTTCGGGCAGTGTGTCTTGTGAATTTTAAGATTTACATTTGGAACTTACAATTCTTTATGCCACTTGTTGCGTAAAATGACCGCAGAAATTTATACATCGAATTTGCGAAACCGGAGAATTTTCATGAGAATACTATTTCCTTTGTTTGTCTTTTTATTTTGTTTTGAACTCTTTGCCGTAAATGCGGATCAGTACCCAATCAGCACAATCAATGTGATTGTAGCCGGCGAAAAAACGAAAATAGAAAAAGATAATAAGGGAATAGCTTTGCATATTACCATGCTTGGCGGCGGCATACCTTTTCGTGTCATTGGAAGATGGACCGGCAATGCAAGGCCGATTTCAAGCGATACTGTGCAATTTTTAGAGATGTATGCAAAATACCGAAAAATGGATTTGCTTTCGTTATTTAAAAATGAAATTGAATTCATTGATAGCGACGGGGATACATACTGGATACCTATCCAGGATTCTTTTCATGACGCATTTGTCAAAGAGATACAAACCCCTAAAAAAAGCGTACTCTTATATTTGATTATGTGCGGTTTTTTGGAAGAGAACCCTGTTTTTCTCATGAATGAATTTTACGCCTTTCAAAATTAATCCGTCCAAACGGCTAACCGCCGTAACCAACCGGTTGGTTGGCGCAACCGCTCGCTGTAGTTTTAGAAAAATAACGTTGGGGCGCTTTATCAGGTACGTTTTTATCGGATGAAATCGCACGTTACATCGCCGGGGGAACGGAGGATTTCCCACGCTTTTTTTCAAAAAAAAATGCGAAAGCGAAAAAAAACCTCGAAAACGGCTATCAATGCACCAGGGGATGAAAAAAATCACTATCCAGGCCCCCACCCATATATGGGTGGGGTGGAGGGTTCGTGGGTAAAGCCGAAGCGAGGGGGCAGACTTGCCCCCTTTTTCTCTATTAAAAATTTCGCTTTATTTAACCTTTAACGGCATTTTCTTGACTCGCATCTTGATCGGGGATATACTTATAATATAAAGTTTGTTTTTCTTTTAAACATAGCTTTTTACTTTTTACAAATAGAGAAAAAGAGAGATGAAGTGGAATACAAATTTACGGAAATTTTTGATATTCCTACGCTGAAACGCATTTGCGAGGGGTTCACTCAATATAGCGGCATCGTCACCGCTTTGCTTGATTTGGATGGCAATGTCCATATTGCTACCGGTTGGCAGGATATTTGTACGAATTTCCACAGGGTTCACCCAAAAACCGCAACCAGGTGTACGGAAAGCGATACGATTCTTGCAGGTCAACTGGAGAAGGGAAAAAGTTACAATGTCTATCTGTGCAAAAACGGACTTGTCGATGTTGCGATTCCTGTTTTGGTGAATCGCGAGCATGCCGGGAATTTTTACACCGGGCAGTTTTTTCTTGAGCCGCCTGACGTAGAATATTTTCGGGCGCAGGCGCAAGAGTTCGGCTTCAATGAACAGGAATATATGGAAGCTTTAAGCCGTGTCCCCGTTTTTACAACGGACCAGGTTAAAAAAACCATGGATTTTCTGGTAGAGCTGACTCAGTTGATCGGCGAGATGGGCTTGGAAAGGCTGAAGATTTTACAATCGGCCAGGCAAAACCGGGATAAACTGGAAAGATTAGTGGCGCATCGGACCCACCAGTTAACCGAAACCAAAGAAGCCCTGGAGAAAGCCAACAAAGAGCTGTTTGATTTGGCGCGCTTAGACAGCCTTACTAAAATTTATAACCGCCGCGCTTACGAAGAATTTGCCGATACGGAATGGCGGCGAGCCGTTCGTTCGGGGCGCCCCCTTTCCATTCTTTTAATCGATGTCGATCATTTTAAACTATACAATGATCACTATGGCCATTTGAGCGGGGACAACTGCCTGATTCGCGTTGCCGATGTTTTAAGAAGATCTCTGTCGCGCCCGTCGGACTTTTTGGCCCGGTACGGGGGGGAAGAGTTTATCTGTGTTCTTTCCGAAACCCCTTTGGAAGGAGCTTTGCAAGTCGCAAAATCGATCCGGGATTTGCTAAAAAAAATAAAATTGCCGCATGAAGTTTCGCCCATTGATCCCTATGTCACTTTAAGTATTGGCGTCGCCGGCTGCCACCCGAAAGATTGCGATAAATACCACGACTTAATTTCAATTGCCGACCAATGTTTGTACCAAGCCAAACGAAGCGGTCGAAACCGCATTGTCTCTCAGCAAGTCGAAGCGCCGCTGGCGCCGCGCTAAATTCGGGTACGCCTACCGGCTACTCATGTATTGTAGCCCCGTTTTCAGCGCGGCATACGAATTGGCATTTTTCGATAACCCGGCCCACGAAGGGTCTTTGCTTCGTTTATCGAACGGCCACCCCCCGGACGGTTAGTCATACACATGTCATGATTCGGATTGCGAGCGGAACCTGAAAAATAGATCAGACCCATGGATTACATAAAACAATTGCAAGTAGACATGCGGTTTGCTGGTCTGCGAAAAAAAACAATCGAATCTTACTCGAAAAACGTAAAAAATGCGTTAAAGTGTTTAGGTAAAAAACCGGAATCTGTCACGCCTGACGATATCAATGATTTCTTGCTCGCCCTCTACAACAGGAACGTAGCCGGTTCAACGGTCATTGGCTATTACTCGGCTTTAAAGTTTTTCTTTACCAAAACAATCAAAGCGGGCTGGGAGATGGATCGTATCCCCCGGTTGGGGCGCTACGAAAGGAGCCAACCAAGGCCATTGACGCGAGGCGAAGTCAGGCAGGTGATCGAAGGGGCTTCAAAAAAAGTTTACCGCGTCATTTTTGCGTTGTTGTATTCGTCAGGGCTGCGGGTATCCGAGGCCTGTTACTTAAAGATCAATGATTTTAATGAAAAGGATATGTTAATAAACGTGGAAAACGGAAAAGGCGGAATGAAAAGAAAAACGGTTTTGTCAGAAAAGACATGGCGAATGATCCAGGAGCTTGTAAAGAGCAACCCCGGCAAAACATGGGTTTTTCCGGCCAGACAAAATTTTTACGATAGCGAATTTCTGTTTCATATGCCGGACGAAAGCAAGCCAATGCATGTCAGGTCTGTCCAGCATGAATTTCGCAATGTGGCTGGTAAAATCGGATTGCCCGGCCACGCAACCTTGCACTCGTTACGCCACTCTTTTGCAACCCACCTTATCGAAGACGGGTTATCGATTTTTTCAATTCAAAGATTATTGGGGCATAAGAATTTAAGAACAACGTTGCAATATTTAAAGTATGCCGAGCCCCGGCCGGCAAAGTATTTCAGCCCTTACGATTTATTTTAACCGCATACGGGTTGTATGCTGCGGCATTGCCATATAAAAAAATTGCCGAACCCGGCGCTTTTTATTAATATCTACATATTGCGATAATACGATATGAACTTTGTCAAAGATCAAATTTTGGAAGATTTTTTTAAGAGTTTGTCTAATGAGACAAGAAGAAATATCCTTTTTTTGTTTTTTGACGGCAAACCGAAAACTGTCAATGAAGTTTCGCAAAAAGCGTCGATCAGCCAGTCCACCGCCTCTGAGTATCTCAAGCAGTTGAAACGTTCCGGACTGCTTCTCAGCAAACGGGAAGGCAAGTCGGTCTTTTATTATCCGGATGGGAAAAAAATACGGCAAATATTGGCGCAATTGGGGAAATATCTGGCTAAATGTTGCTGATTTTTTTTAGCGTATCATATTATCGATCAGGGAGCCTCTATGAGAGAAGAAAAAACAAAAAATATAAATAAAATGCAAACCGCCAAGTTAGATCAAAACACCGTCATTCAACTTTACAACAAAAAAGCGGCCTATTACGATATCTGGGGTAAACTCACCGAAGCCCGGGCGAGAAAGACAGCTCTGGATTTTGCCCGTATTCAAAATGGCGAAAAGGTGCTTGAGGTGGCTGTCGGGACCGGTCTTTTATTTGAAGAAATTGTCAAGGCAAACGCTACGGGCGTCAACGAAGGGATCGATATTTCACTGGGAATGTTAGACCGGGCCGGTCAAAAAATCGAGCGGCTCAAATGCAAGAACGCCCGGCTTCAAACGGGGGACGCCCGCAAACTGAAATTTTCAGACAACTCTTTTGATGTGGTCATGAACGGCTATATGTTTGATTTGATCCCCTCAGAGGAGTTTCTGCCCATTTTGTCGGAATTTCGGCGCGCGTTAAAACCGGGCGGGCGCTTGGTTCTCATGAATATGAGTTTACCGCGGCGTTTTTCTCATAGTCTTTACGAATGGATTTACCGGCTCACTCCTTCGACAATGGCCGGTTGCCGCGGCGTTGCCATGGCGCCTTTTTTAGAAAAGGCGGGCTTTGTTAAAATAAAAACGCAGTATGTGGCGCAGATGGGATTTCCTTCCGAAGTTATTTACGCCGAAAAAAGCTAGTCTTATGAAAATTCCCGCGAACCCGCCCCCCTCCCAAAAAAGGGTGGGGAACTTTTTAATAAGAATTTTTCACCCTGCAATGAATAAGTTACGTTATTTTGCGATTTTTCTCACTGTTTGCATAAAAAGTTAAAATAATATGAAAACCTCATGTGATAAACACAAAAACCTATTGTTTTCTTACCTTCAATATATGCGTTGTGGAATTCCACACCGGTGGATATAATGATAAGAAAATAGAATGATAAGTAAAATCGTATAAAAATAAGAAAAAACACCCGATATAAAGAGGATAGACTAATTTCCGGATCAAAGTAACCAAGATGAAAAATCGTTTTTATTTATTTCTGGTCGTTCCCGTTTTTTTCTGGCAAAGCGCCTGCGAAACCGCGCAAGTCAAAGACCGCGAGACTCTCCAAAAAGCAAAAGAAGAAGCCGCCGAAGGCAGCGATGAAAGCTGGCAAGCCATCGAACGGGCTCTTGCGACCTCGCCCCCTCAAGAGCAACCGGACCTTCACAACCTCATCATAGACGAAGCCGGCGACATTGACCGGCCCGAAGCCATAGAACTGCTCAAAAACGAAGCGACCTCGGAAGATTTGGTGAAAAGGGAACTGGCTTTAAAAAACCTTGAAGAACAGCAAAAGTTTGGCCACCACCAGGAAGCCGAAAACGCCATCGTAGAAGCAATTGCCTCCAACCGGGAACAATATGGGGTTGTTACCAAACCGGAAATCGAACGCCTCGGTATGATTGACTCAGACCTTGGCCGGGATACCCTGATCGCTGTCTTAGGCAAAGATCCCGAACTTGACCCTCTTGTTATGTCAGCCATCGCCGGCCAACATTCGGACTTAAATCAAAAGATTGCAGCTCTTGCCAAAGAGATCGAAGAGAAGCCGGCGGAAAAATCCAAGCCCCCCACAGAGCAGTCTCCGGCAGAGCGGAACTCTGATACGCAAGAGCCGGACGAAAAAACAACCGGCGATACTCTTCCCCCTGAAAATACGAAAGTGAACCCGGAAAGCGAAAAAGAAGAGCAGGTAAAAGAAGAAAACGCGGCATCGGAAGAAGCAAGCGCAAAGAAATCAAAAACACCAAAAGAAAAAAAGAAAAATAAAAAAAAATCAAAAACAGAAACGAGCGATACGTTAGCGATTCAACCCATACCGGACGGCGCAGAAAATCAAGAGAATGTTGCCGCGCCTGAAAGCGATGAAAAAAGCAAAACGGAAAAAGAAGAGACAGGCGCAACAAAAGCGGAGACGATCGAACGATTGAAAGACCAGCAGAAGCGAATGGTGGACGCCTTGATTCGTTACGCCTATTCAAACGCCTCGGAACAAAATCGTCTCGCAGCGCTCAATATTCTTCATGACAGCATCTATGCCGAAAACCCGGATCAGGAAATCTTCTTGCTCAACCGAACTTCACCAGCAAGCAATGCGGCCAAACTTTTTATCTACCAATATCTTGCCGAAAAGTCGCCTTCATTTGCAAAAGCCACTGTAAATAATCTGCGCGCTAAATACCTGAACGAACCGTCATATCGAAATTCGAGTACGCTTTTTGAAATCGCCTCACTCTCCGGATCAACCCCGGAAGAGATTCGCAAAGAACTCGATAAAATTTTAAAAGAACGCGATGAAGCGAAACGGTTAAAACAAATTGCCGGCTTATCGCCGCAAGAGGCCATACTCAAAGTTCTCTCTCCGTACGGCCTGACGCGCAAAACCCTCGAAAAGATGGATGCGCACTATCGCTCCGTCATCGCCGACGATTCTGTCCCGCAAAAGCCGGAAGCCAGAGTTGCCTATGCCGCTCTCAAATCCATCTATGTAGATAAATCTTTTTTTGAAATCAAAGAAGCGGGGAAGCGCGGGTTTGACAACCGCAAACTCTTTACCTCCGCCATGGACATTGTCTTGTACGATTATACCCGCGATGATATCCGTATTCTGGTAATGCAAGACCTCTTTGGGTTAACCGAAACCGAAGCGCGAAAACTGCTTCACGGTTACCGCCGCGAAAGATGGGTGTTAAAAAAAGCCAATTTTTAATGCGGCATCCGAAATCATGAATCCTTATCCCCCGGATCGCCTTGCGGCCCCCCCTTCCCCCAAGGTTGAATTTTTCGGTCGTCAATGCCAATTTGTTGAAAAATTCGATCAACGATAAAATCATATAAATCAACGATCCCCGCCGGGCGATGGTAAAACCCGGGCGACGCGGGCAGAATCACGGCGCCTGCCAAAATCAACCGTTGCATGTTCTCGACATGAACCAGGTTATACGGAGTCTCGCGAACCACTAAAATTAATTTACGCCTTTCTTTGAGAGCCACATCGGCAGCCCGCTCAATGAGGTTCCCCCCGATACCCGATGCCGCGGCCCCCATTGTCTTCATGGAACAAGGCAAAACCACCATCGCATCATAGGGCGCCGACCCGCTGGCGGCCGGGGCCGAAAATTCGGTTTCATTAAAACTGCGCCAGGTATGGCAATTTGCCGAATGGTTGTTCTCTGATTTTACTTCGCCTGCCTCGCCAAATAGCCTGCTTGAAAAATCGGACAATGTCTCGGCATTGATTTGCTTTGGCACATCTTCAAACTCGGCTCTCAACACTTCGCCAAAATGGGTCGTTCCCGCCCAATCGGTATGCCCCTGAATATTGCGCAATCGATGGAAAAGCCGCAACAGGTACCCGGCCCCCGAGCCCCCGGTCGAGGCGATAAACAACCTTTTAAAATTCGATTTAGACATGGTTCCGGTTCCCTTTATTGATTTATCTCGCTATGATCTGAACGTAGTAATCGATGGCGACAAAAGCTAAAAATAAAACGCTAACGGCGCTGTTAAAATGGAAAAAGGCCACAGGGATATTCTCCAGGCGCACCTTTTTCCCCCACCCTACTATCAGGTGCTCGCCCAGCATTAAGCCGCCAATCACAGCCGCCCCCGCAAAATAAATGGCTCCCAATTTTGCCGGGAAACCCAACCAGATAAAACCGGCCAATGAGAAAAGGTGGGTCAAAGCGGAAATCCGCAAAGCGCCTTCGACTCCGAAACGAACGGGCACGGAATGAAGACCTTCGTGCTTGTCAAATTCGCGGTCTTGCAATGCATATAGAATATCGAAACCGGCAATATAAAGAGCCAGGGTTCCCGATAAAATCCACGCCACCGAGGGAGCGCTGCGGGTTAAGGCGATGTAGACCCCCAAGGGAACCATTCCGATTACGCCGCCCAACCAGTAATGGCAAAGCCAGGTAAATCGTTTCGCATAACTGTAGCCTGCAAGCAAAACAAGCGCGGGGAAGGAGAGATAAAAAGCAAGAGGGTCGAGCAACCAGGCAAAGACCCATGCCGCCGCCAAAGAAACCCCGGCAAACCACCAGACTGTTTGTACGCTCAACACCCCGGCTGGAATTTCACGGTTTTTTGTCCGGGGATTTTTTTTGTCAATAACCGCATCGGCGATGCGATTGAAAGCCATTGAAAAACTGCGCACCGCCGTAAAGGCGCCCACGATATATAAAAACTCCCGTAACCCGATTTTTACTTCACCCTGCCAGGCAACCGTTGCTACCGCGACCAGGGCAAAAGGCAAGCCAAACAGGGTATGCGAAAGTTTGACCATTTTTGAAAAATTAACGAGTTGTTTCATCTGACGAACCGTTTTCGAGGGATAGCCAAACCGGCCTGCCCGCCCTGTAAACGTTTTTCCCTTTTCAATTTACCTTGACGCCCTGTCTTTTTTTCAGATTTTATCGAATCGGGCAAAGGATCTCTAATTTCAAAGAGTGCTTTGCCCGAAAAGGAAAACGGATATGGCTAAAAATGCACCAAAAGGCGCCGGCGAAAAAAATGGCGCCGAAATCATGTTGGATCTTCTTAAAGAAAACGGCGTCGATATCTGCTGGGGGTACCCCGGCGGAGCAATCCTCACATTTTATGACGCAATGTATCATTCAGATATTCGCCATATCCTCGTGCGTCACGAACAAGGGGCGGCCTTTGCCGCAGAAGGATATGCGCGCGCAACCGGCAAACTGGGGGTCGCTATCGCCACTTCCGGTCCGGGAGCCACGAACCTCTTGACCGGAATCGCCAACGCTAAAATGGACTCGAACCCGGTTTTATATATTACCGGTCAAGTCGCTACGGCCGGCATTGGCACCGATGCGTTCCAGGAAGCTGATACGTACGGCATGACGATTCCCATAACAAAATACAACGCCTTAATTAAAAATGTCGATGACATTGCCCGGATTACGCAAGAAGCGATTACGGTTGCCAAAGCGCGCCGTCCGGGACCGACAGTCGTCGACTTCCCGAAAGACATACAGGCTGAGACGACTGAGGTAACTTCGGCCGGCGAATTTCATATCCCCGCCTTTCATTACGAAACGCCGCCTGTTACCGGCGATCTGGACAAACTGGTTGAAGCGATCCAACGGTCCAGCCGGCCTTTGATTTATGCCGGCGGCGGCGCAATTACCTCCAATGCTTCCGGGAAGCTGACCGGTTTTGCCGAATCGTTGGGGATCCCCGTCGCCACAACCCTGATGGGTCTGGGCGCGATTCCGGGCCAGCATGATCTTTCTCTTGGAATGCTGGGAATGCATGGTACGGCGTACGCCAACCTTGCCGTTTTGGAATGCGATCTTATCATCGCCATGGGGGCTCGTTTTGACGACCGTGTTGCAGGCGACGCCGATGAGTTTGCGGCGCAAGCTACGCGCGTTCAAATCGATATTGACGACGCCGAAATCGAAAAGCGCGTTCATGTCGACCTGCACATCCAGGGCGATCTGGGCGAAGTTCTCGATCAATTGAAAAAAAAGATCAAACCGACCCCCGGTAAAACGGCGCGCTGGCTCGAAAGAATTGAAGAACTCAAAGAGTCAAACCCCATGCGGTTTAACCGGGTCAACGATCAAATTAAACCGCAATATTTTATCCACCGCTTAAGCGAAAGAACAAACGGAAACGCTGTTGTCGTCACCGACGTAGGACAGCACCAAATGTGGGCGGCGCAATTTTACACGGTGAACCAACCCCGCAACTGGATCACTTCCGGCGGTCTTGGCGCCATGGGCTTTGGTCTGCCCGCAGCGTTAGGCGCAAAGCTCGGGCGCCCTGACGATGAGGTTATCTTGTTTACCGGCGACGGCTCTATCCAAATGAATATACAGGAACTGGCAACGGCGGCAATGTATGACGTTCCCGTTAAAATTGTCCTGTTCCACAACGGATTTTTAGGCATGGTTCGCCAGTGGCAAGAGTTGTTTTACGAAGAACGATACTCTCATTCTGTCTTAAAGAATTTTAACCCCGATTTTATAGCGCTTGCCAATAGTTACGGAATCGAAGGCAAAAGGATCAGCAAGGCCGATGAGATCGAAGAGGGAATTGATTTTCTGCTCAACTCCAAAAAAGCGGCGTTACTTGAAGTCATGATTCCCGAGGGCGAAATGGTGTACCCCATGATTCCCGCAGGGCATAAATACGAAGAAATGAAAGAATTCGACCCAGGCTCCGAACCCGGCGAGCCCTGGTCCATTATCCCGCACCGCGCTCCGGAGGCAAAAAAATGAAACATACACTATCGGTTATGGTCAACAACAGTTCCGGTGTTTTAAGTCATGTCTCCAGCCTCTTTACCCGGCGGGGGTACAACATTGATTCGCTCTCCGTCGCAGAAACCGAAAACCCGGCGCGCTCTGTGATTACTTTGGTTGTCAACGAGAACGACAGAATGGTTGCTCAAATCGTCAAACAACTCTACAAGCTCATGGACGTTATCTCCATTGAAGATTTAACGCAAACCCCGGCGCTGGAAAGAGAATTGATTTTAATGACCGTTCAATCAAACAGAAAAAATCGCGAGGAATTGCTCAGTCTGGTCGATGTTTTTAAGGCGACCGTTGTAGATATGACCGAAGCGGAAATTATGATTGAGCTGAGCGGCAACCCGAGAAGAATTAATTCTTTTATCAAAGCCTTTCGCGAATACGGAATCGTTCGTATGGCACGAACCGGCGCCATCGCGTTGCCTTTCCCGGTCGCATAACGATAACGAGGTATACATGATCAATATTTCTTTTAGCCGGAACAAAAGGCCGTTAGCTGTACGCTTTCTCGGCTTGTCATTTTTGTCGGTTTTGGGCGTCTATGCCTGTTCGCCCTCGGCGCAAGATTATGTCGAACGGGCGCAATCGGCCCTGGAAGAACAGGATGCGAAAAAAGCCCTGGAGCTGTACCGTAACGCATTCGATGTCTCGCTCCCCGACGAATTCTTCATCGATGATCTGGACGATACCTATACGGATCTCTTTGTGTCATTGGACGGTAAAACCGTTTTAACGGTCCGCAACCGGGGCGACCGGACAAAAAGCTATATTGCAGTTTACCGTCCGGCAGGCGATATCTTTGAAAGCGAAAGCCTGACCGGGTACATCCACTCCGCATCCATTTCGCCCAACGGACATTACGCCGCCTTTACCGTGAAAAATCCGGAACTGCCGGAATGCCGTTTGCTGAGCTGGAACCTTGACGAATGGGAAAAAGAGTCTTATGAAACCTCCGTTGACTGCCAGCAAAGGCCGGGGATTTCAAGCCAGGGGATATTGCTCTTTATGCGCGAAGGAAAAATCTTTGCATACGATTTTGGGTACCATGAAATCATAGAAAACTACATTGAAAAAACGCCGGATCCGCCTATCCCCGGAATGCCCGCCTGGGCCAGTTTTGAATTTTCCATTGCCAATATTCCTTTTTTCACCTTTGGCTCGGCCGGTTCATACAAGCTCTACTCGCTGAAAAATCGCAAAATGTCGCTATTGTCCAAAGACGCTTCGGCAAGCCGGATTTATTTTTATCCGGGGGAGTCATACCCCGGCGTCATCACCGGCGGGGCCAACAACCATCAAATCCGTTTTTATGATCCCGATCATCCGGGCGATTTGGAAAAATCATACCCTGTACGTTACTGGAAAGATGCGCTCTTTTTCGGCAGAGACTACTATTATTTTGTAGAAGACAATCGTCTCTATGTCTCTTCAAAAGGCGATAGCGAAGCAATGAATATCTGGGCCCGTAAAATTTATTCCGGAACCGGCGGGTTGATTTATGTACTCACCCCCCCCGGCCATTTAATACAATTGCAAAACCTTGACCTGCCGCCCGAATCGACGCGGATTTTTCAACTGGGCTGGGAACTCTAACCCGGCTACCCTGCGGAAAATCTTACGGCAGGTTGCCGCAGCTATTGTATCGATAAAATAATATCAGGCCGCCCCGGTAAAATTTCCGGCTTGGGTAAGGTCAATCCTGTTACCCTCATCGTGGCAAACGAGCTTTGACCGGTCAGTTGCACATTGCCGTCTTCCACAAATTGCGGCATGACCTCCCAGATAAAACTGCCGTCGCTAAACGATGTCACGCTTGTTAAATCATAGAAGTTGTTTCGAAGCAACTCCGATACCAGGATCTCTGCGCTATCGGCTTTTTTACGGTATATTTTAAATACATACTGGTTTGCGCCGGGGCTCTCTTCCCAACGGAATCTCATTTTCACCAGATCATCGCCTTTCACCAGAGCGCCGGGCCGCGGGTATTCAATCTTGGGAGTAATCAACGACTTTTTCAGTTCAAAACTTCTCTGTTTGCTGGCCGTCAGTTTTTTTTCCCGTTTCGTGTCGGTGACATCATACGCCGAAACGCGCCAGTGGTAAACGCCATTGTCCGGAAAATCGGACAAACCGGCTGAGTTGGTATTTACATAAAGCGTTCGCACAATACTATCAAAACCGGGGTCCGAAGCGATTTCCAACTTGTACTGGAAAGAACCTTTCAGACGATTCCAGACGAATTCCAGTTCCTGTTTTCTTCGGGTATCGACATACACGCCGGCCACAAAATTCTGGGTGGGTTCAATCAAGGTAATCTCTTCCATCGGAACAACCTTCACAAAGCTGACTTCCGATTCCCTTGTTTTATCGCCGGTTTCCATCACGCCGGTGACAGTCCAGTAAAAGGTTTCAAGCCCGAGGTTCTCCGGAATGGAAAATACATTTTTTGTGGTTTCCAAAGAAGTTACCAATTCATTTTTATTGCGGTCTTTATAAATAGAGACAAGATAACGGTCGGCTTCGCGTATGGCATTCCAACTCAACTTGGCGTCGCCTTCTTCGACCTTATTCATATAAAGTTCGGCTCCGTTAGGCGTAATTAACACGGGCGGTTTTGCCGTGCTTACCTTGACCACGTCAAACGAACGCACCGGGTATTTGATTGTATTGACAATCCCCGCCTGGCCGTAATTGCATTCAATGCTCCAATAATAGGTCCCGGCTTCGGGCACCTTCACGTTCATGCTTACCATTGGCGTTACAATATTTTGATTGTACGAGCCGCTAAAATCGGCCGAGTTCGATATTCTCACACGGCTCATTTGGCACAATTTCGAGTTACGCCAGTTTAGTGTCACCAATGGCAACTCAACCAAATATTCAATCGTTTGATTGGCTACCGGTGAAATCAAAAGCGGCGGGGTATCCTGTACGACGTTAACGGCCGCGGTTGGCGACGCAAATTGCCGGTTTTCGCCTGCTCCGGTAACTTTCCAGAAATAGGTGCCGGGGCGGGCTGTGATGACGATTGAATCTTCGCCGGTCACATTCAATTCTCTTTTTTTCTCAAAGGTAGCCGTGTTAGAAAGAACAAGGCGGGCGTCGGGTATCGCTTCAGGCGCTTCCCATTGTAGCCGCATGTTCGTCGAAGCTTCACCCATGATAATCACATGACCGTCGGCCGGCTCGACAATATTCACGTTGATTTTTTCAATTTTAATATTCGCTTCTTTATCAATCGACAGGTTTTCGCCCTGCTCTACGGCCTGCTTTTCGCCGGTCTCGGTTTCAATCATAACCGCCCCTGAATTAACAGCCATGCTTAGGGCTCCTTCTTCGCTAATGGTCATCGAGGCTTCCGCATTGCTGATATCGATTGCCTGACCAAGCTCGGTCAAGATAAACGCCGACTCGCTGCCTGCGGCTCCCGCAGAGTTGACCTTACCCGTTTTCAGTTTCAGAGCGGTTTTGTTTTTAAAATTTTCAAGTACTACCATGGAGTTAGGCGCCAGATCAAAAACAATGCCGTTATTTAATTCCAGTCTCGCGTCGGAATTTTCTTTTGTTAAAATGGAATCCAGAGGATAAACGGGAGATTGAGTTTCAATATCTTCCCAGACAACGCGCTCCTGGTATTTTCGCAAAACTTCAAACCTTTTGAATGTCAAAACCCCCACGGGTTCGACATCCCCGGATCGCTCGATTTTGAGATTCATATGCCAGGAGAGAACGCTAACGCAGAGAGCCAATAGCAACGCGTTGGTTGTCAGAAAAATAAAGTCGGTCCGGCTAAATGTCATGATTCGTCCAGAATTTCGTATTTGACTTCTTCTTCGTCCCCGACAACGGCAGCCTTGCCTTTTTCAGGTTCGGTAAAATCAATGCCAACCATGCTCCTCATTTCCCGGAGCGTTTTCGGTGCGTTGGGATCGTCAACCCGGCCTAGTACTGCAAAAATTTGCTGCGGGGCCGACTTCCCCTTCACTTTAATTTTCTGCATGGGCGCACAGTTGAAAATACCCTCTACGCGCGAATGAGTCTCTTCCGAAATCAAGATATCGGTGCCGAAGGGTTTGTTGAGAGCCTCAATACGGGAAGCCAGGTTCACGGCATCGCCAATTACGGTATACTCCAAACGGTCGTTTGAACCGATTTGGCCCGCGAGAACCGGCCCGCTGTTTAAACCCGACCCGATCTTAATCACCGGTTTTTTCGGGCCGCCGCGGTTTTTGTTGAATTCAATGAGCGAAGCCCGCATCATGAGCGCCCCGTTAATTGCGTTTTCTTCGTCGTGCCCCTTGCTGCTGGGAACGCCCCAAACCGCCATAATCGCGTCGCCAATAAACTTATCTACCACGCCATTTGTCCGGTTGATACAATCGACCATGATTGTCATATATTCATTTAAAAATTCCACAACCTCTTCCGGTTGCAAACTTTCCGATATTTTGGTAAAAGAGCGAATGTCCGAAAAGAAAATCGTAGCTTGTTTGCGTTCGCCGCCCAGCTTAATTTCACCTTTCATGGCTTGTTCCGCAATTTCGGGGTTCACAAACTTGTTCAAGGCGCCTTTTAGTTTTTCACGTTCTTCCAAACCCTGGGTCATCAAATTAAAAGAGCGGGTAAGGTGGCCTACCTCATCTCTGGTAGTCGCCTTCACATACTGGCTATAATTGCCTTTTTTAATTTCATTGCTGGCCAAGACCAAACGCTTGAGCGGTTCGGACATGGTTTTGGCAAAAAAGTAAAGAAGGGTAATCACGACAATCAAGACAATGACAGTGATTAGCGCCGATCTGATTTTAACGATATTGGACGCTTCCAACGCAATGTCTTCCGATACCTGGGAAATTACCAGCAAGTTCCCGGTTTCCATACGCTGGTAAGCCGCAAACTGACCCGATTGCTCCTCATCCAGGTAACGGAACGTTCCGTTGGGCGATGTTTGTTCCAGAATTCGTTTGATTTCGGTCTGGTTTGCCACATTTTCCAGGTTCATTACCGCAGAATCATCATAGTGACCGACAACAAAACCTTCATTGTCAATCATAATGATCTTGGTATACCCGCGCGGTTCAAATGCCGTCAGCATTTGCTCCATTTTAACTAACACAATCTTTAATCTTGAGATCAGGTTGTTTTCGTCAATGTCGGGCGAGATAATGCATAGAACAGGTAAATTGTACAGCGGCGAAACGTTTTTCACGACAACAAACCCGCGAAACGCCATGGCCATGTCTTGTTCCATGCCCAAAGTATTTCTTCTTACGGCGCTTACGTTAATGCCCGCCCGGTTCAAGGCGGCGGCGCTGTAAAAATCGGTCTGCAAGTCAGCTAATATATCATCGCCGTTAATGGCCCCCTGAATTTCAGCCGCATACAAAAGATCCGTATCGCCTGAAAAAAACTGGCGCACGACGGACCGGCGGGCTTCCACCTGCCCCTTTCGGCCGGCTCGCTCATAAATCGAAAACATAAGTTTCGCCTGGTCAATGTGCGTGAGAAATCCGGTTTCAATTTTTTCGGACAATAGTTTCGTCGTCTGTAAATTAGAAGAGTAAATTCGATTGATCGTATCGGCTTCAAAAGTATCGATCGCAATAATCGTGATTACAAACAAACTAAGAATACTGACGGTGGACATGATTCCCACCAGTTTGGTCCGGATTGGAATTTCCAGTATTTGGTAAGCTTTTTTAAAATCCTTAGGTGAAAAAATTAACTTAAAAAGATCGGTAAGATGCGAGGTTTTTTCAAGTCCATCTTCTGTATCTGTCGGTATTATTTCTTCTGTTTCTTTCGTTCCCTCTTTTGCTGCCCTGTCATCCCCAGGTTCCATACGCACTCCGTTTCACACTTTGATTGGAAACTTATTCAAGTTCGTTTCCATGCCTGCCACCATATCTTATTTGTTCTATTTCATTATTAGAAATGCCTAATCAATCATGATCCACAATTTGTCAAGTTGTCTTTAAACATACTCCGGGAATATTTTCAGTAAAAGCATAAGAATCGTGAAATTTATATTGACAGTCTGAAGTAAGTCACCACGCTATCTTTTACGAATGGCCATGCAATTGCATGGGAGACAACCGGAAAATCTTGCACTGACTTGAATAAGATTTCCACTGAAGGACTAATAGATGGGAAGATGGATCAACTGGAGCAGCGACCTCGCCTTGGGGATCGATGAAATCGACGAGCAACACAAAGTGTTGGTAGAGATCTTAAACGACGTATATGAAGCGGTTAACTCCGGTTCAAAAGATGAGAAAAAACTGAAAAAAATCATCGATGGCATGCTGCGGTATGTGAATTTTCATTTCGTTACCGAAGAGATGAAAATGATCAAAACCAATTACACTGACTACAAAAGTCATAAGGCAGAGCATGACGCCTTTGTTGAAAAGGCGCTGGAATTCCAGGCCGCTTTTCGCGAAGGAAGCACTACTCTCCCCGAAGACATGATGGACTTTTTAAAAACCTGGCTTGTAAATCACATCCAGGGTACAGACAGAGAATACGTCCCTTATTTTAGCCGCCAAAAATAATCGGTCTTGGCGGCTGCGATTCAGCGTTAAATTATTGTTGCAGTTCGTGGATTGAAAGAATATCAATCTCAGTAACACCGGCCGCTAAACCGGAGTTTTAATTAAAACCCTGTTCACGGAAAAATTCCGAATATTTCATATCAGTACTCATAATGTGATTGGTCAGCCAATCTTTCAGAAAATACAACAACTGAATATTCACTAAATTACTGCTTGAATTTAGCTTTTCCCGCATGTTTGAAATTTCGCCAATGAATTTTTCATGCTCTTTGCGATGGGCTTCCAGGTGCTGGTAGTTGTATTTCACCATCAGCTCTTCTTCTTCCTGAAAATGGGATTCCGCATAATCAAATAAATTGATAATCACCTTCCGGATAATTTCCATATCTTTCCCGGCTTTCATGTTTTCATGAACTTCATTGATTAAATTAATCAATTTTTTATGAGCATTATCAAAACGCTCTATTTTTACCGAATATTTTTCCTTCCACTCGAGAATCATAATGCTCCCCCCGTCTACTTTCTGCACAAATTACATTTTTTTTAACCATTCAATAAGCTGGCATTGACCACGCAATAATTTTTTATGGTTCCGGTGGCGTCATGCACCGGTTTCATTCCGATACCATTGTTGAACCAGTTGTTTGTATGGGCTTTCCGGATACCGATAGTAAAAAGAGTTTACCAGATATTTTACGTTCTCGTCAACACTTTTCTTCCCCTTCCGGAAATAGGCTTCAATCAAAGCCATATGAGCCCGTTGTGAAATCAAACCGTCTTTCGGAGTTTTTTCGGGGAAACCGGCCTTTTTCAGCGGGACAATCGCCTCTTCATACCTGCCAAGGTCCACATACGCCAGGCCTTGGTATAATAAAAGTTCCAGGCGAATATCGTCATCGCCGGCCCTACTCAAACCAAGAGAAGTCGCCCACAACGTTTCGGCGAAACGCCCGGCGAGATACGCCCTTGCCGCATACCGCGAAAGGGTCCGGGCATCGTAATGGCAGTTTGAATCGGAGTAACGCAACGCAAAATAGACCTTTCGCAGGCTTTTTTCGGTTTGAATTAAACTTTCATTGCACCCCGTTGCCCCCCAAACCGGGCCAGAAGACAAAGAAAACGTAAAAGAGACGCCAATCAAAGCACCAAAAGCAATAAAAACGGCCCGTTTCGCTAATAACGATAAAAAACATGCCTTTTTCATCGTATTGTCTCCATAATTTATTTACGGCTTTCATTCAAGCAATCTTAAAAGCGCCGTTCATAAAATCCGGAATAATCCGAAACCAGCTGAAGTGAGTCTGGAAGTGAAAAAAAACTTATGAAAAAAAAACCTATAATACAATTGGGCCTGTCCAACGACAGGCCCAATATCCGATAACGGTGAAAAAACCGTTTCCCGCTTTTCCTCTCCCTTTTGGTAAGGGCTGGTTCAAATTAAGGAGAGGTCGCCCAAATGCTATACGTTCCCATATCACCGTAATAGTAAGGTGTTACTTGAATGGTGATATCCTCGTTAATAGGGGCCAGATAGACAACTCCTGCGTTAAAGAACCCGCTGTCCGCACTACCGATAAAATTACCAGCCGAATCCAGTACGTCAACCCAAACATCCAGGGTAGAAGCGCCATTGCCTTCATACGCATCATCCCACCAAATGGAGTAGGTATTGCCGGCAGTCACTGTCAAAGCATAGGTATCCATCGTGCCGGTTAAATTGCCGTTGATTGCATTGGCGGCGCCTACAGTAAGGGGTGTTGTAACGGGTCCTCCGCCGCCGGCTCCCGAATCTACGCGAACGCCAATATTCCCGGCGCTGAAAGCGTCATACGGGATAATCCACAAATAGACATTCCCCGTCTCTGACGCTAAAAAGGTATAGGGCCCCACCGGAACCTCCCAGGTACAGTTGGTGGTGCTAAAGCCGCAGTCCTTGTTTTGAAAAATCAAGGCCTGGCTTTCATACCAGGCGGTGACCATGGCATCCGCAGGGTATATCCCTGATCCGTCGTATGAATCATCCCATGTAACGGTATACTGCGTCCCCTGGGTGACAGGGAATGATGCAAAGATTCCTGTTGTCGGAATTGTAACTGTTTGCATCACACCGGCGTCTACCGTGATTGCGATAGCCCCTACAGGCGGCCATACGCCAAAGTCAATGTCATATATCAACAACGGGACAGATGAGAAATTATCCACCCAACTGACTGAATCGACCAAGACAAAGTGAGTTGGCGAAAGCATCGACCAGCGGTATTCAACCATATCACCGGTTACATTGTTCACTAATAGAATAACCGGCGAGATTCTGCTCCCTGCAAGTGATCCGACAATAGTCACCGGGATCGTATACGTTGTTTGACCGACCGCACCAAAGGATGACGCTGAACCATAGGTTGTATAAGAGTAATTGGTGTAATCCATCTCCATAAAGTCAATCCAAACTTCATCGGTTGAGCTGACATTCAACGTAAACGTAATGGTATCGCCATCCAGAAAACCGCCGTTCGAACCGGAAGGCGTACCCGTAGAGCTAATGCTGTTTAAGGCAGGAAATCCGCTCAATGCGTTGATAGTACATGAATTGCTACATGCGTCATTGTCAATTTGGTTGCCGTCATCGCATTGCTCGCCCGGTTCCAGCATACCATTACCGCAGGTAGCTTCCGTTTGGCATGATGCGTCGCATCCGTCGCCCGGGATTAAGTTACCGTCATCGCACTGTTCGCCAATCGCATAAGTAACGATAAAGTCGCCGCAATAAGGTTCTATGTGACAGGTAGCGTCGCAACCGTCGCCTGCAACCAGATTGCCGTCATCGCATTGTTCCCCATTGATGGTCTCGACAACACTGTTCCCGCAGATATTGCGTTCCAGAAAACATTGCGAATCGCATCCGTCGCCTGAGACAGTATTGCCGTCGTCGCACTGTTCGCGCAAGCTCTGATCGACAATGCCGTCGCCGCAAGAACTTGTAATCCCTTTTTTTAGTTCTTGCACGGCTTCCTTAATATCGCCGCAATTTCCGGCAAAACCGGCAAATGACAATATCGCTGCCATTTGTAATATAATTCCTATTTTCCGATTCATACTCTCCCCCAAAGAATCTGTTCATCGTGATCTTGGCGCCAATTTCAAAACGAACAGAGACACAAATTTTCCCTGAATTCTTCCCCTACTTTACAATTTACATAGCGAAGCATATCTGGTACACTTTTTTTTTATTTTTTATTTGTTTTTAAATCATTTCTTTTGACAGCCGGCAAAATCTGTTTTCCCGAGAGAGAACCCGGCAAGCCTGCTTGACAGCACAAGAGAGCGCTCTTCCTGAGCCATGGCTTTGAAACCGTTCCAACGAAAGAATCTCCTTTCTCCCGATTTTTACCGGCAGCCGACGCTTCAATTGGCGCAAAACCTTTTAGGCAAGATTTTTGTCCGGGAGTTGGGTTCAATGCGTTTGGCCGGACGGATTGTCGAAACCGAGGGATACCACCAGGACGGCGATCCTTCATGCCATGCACACCGGGGGGAGACCAAAAGAAACCGGGTCATGTTCGGCGAACCCGGCAGGTTATATGTCTATTTTACCTACGGGATGCACTATTGTTTAAATATTGTTTCTGAGCCGGCGGGGACCGGGGCGGCGGTTTTGATACGGGCGGTCGAACCCCTCGAAGGGGTCGAAGCGATGTACGAATCTCGAAAAAAGACAACCAACCCCCGCAACCTCACCAACGGACCCGCTAAATTCTGCCAGGCTTTTCAAATCACCACCGAACAAAACGGACTACCGTTGGACAACCCGCCCGTTTATCTATTGGACGGCAACGCCCCGCCGGGTGAAATTGTCACAACCACCAGAATCGGAATCAGCTCGGGAGCCGATTTGCCCTGGCGATTCTACCTGAAAGATAGCCCATGGGTTTCAAAAAAAGAATAAAGGTTAGTCAATTTGAATGGATAAAGCGCAAATATCGTCGGCCATTTCTCCCCTTGAACAATCAATCATCACCCGGCTCAGATCTTCGATGGTCTCGCGGTTCGTCACTTTAGGAGTCTTGGCCAAGACCGGGTAAATCGCTGTATTTTCAAAAGAATCGATGCCCGCTTCCATATTTTCATAATCATAACCGATCGTATCGGTGAAGCCGTCACTATATAACAATAGCCGTGAACCTTTTGGCAACTTCAATGTTTTTACCCGGTATTTATACGGGAAATCCGAAACTTCATTGGCTAACCCGATCGGCGGCCCTTGCGGCGAAGTGTTTAAAAAAGAGAGTTTTGCCCTTCCGTTTTTTTTATCCGGCTCAAGTAAAATTGGCGGCGGGTGTGCGGCGCTGGTAAAAGCAATGGACCTTTTTTTTGTATCAAGGATAGCGTAAAATGCGGAAACAAAATTCCCGTCCAGATAAGGGAAAAGCATTTTATTCAATTGTTCCATCATCCGGTTGGGCCCTCCGGAAGGAAGTCCGCCAAGATCGGTATTCATCAAATGGTTATGAACGATCCCTTTGATCATAACCGTGAGAAGAGCCGCTTGAACCCCATGCCCCGAAACATCGCTGATAAAAAGTCCGAGCCTCTCTTTTTTCTTATCAAAGGCAATTACATCAAAGTAATCGCCGCCTACTTTTTCCATTGGCAGATAAAAACCGGCGAGCCTGATATCGTTCTGCAACTTCGGGATCAAACTTGCCTGAATACGGCGGGCTTTATCAAGATCTTGCTCATAAAGTTTTTGCTTGATTCCTAAAATTTCAACGCGATGTCTGTTTTGCAGCGAATCGAGACGGATCTCTTCTTTTTCGGCTTGCAACAAGCGAATGCGGTCGGCCAGAGCCAATGCAAGAAGCACCGCCTCCATAGCAGAGCCAATTTGAACCCCGTACTCCGAAAGAAAGTTGGTGCGAATTGCGCCCATGAATTTTAGTAAAATCAAGAAAGTGCCAATGATCAAGACTAACCATGACAAAAGATACAATCTGGCCGGTTGATACCCGCGCCGGTAGTAGACTACCGCAGCGTAAATGGAAAGCATAAACCCCGCCATGGAAAAGATCGCCCAAAGATGAACAAAGTATATTAAAGGAAGAAATGCATACACGATTCCGGCAACGAGGTAATACGTTCGCAAAAAACGGTACGAACGATAGATAAAAGTATCTTTTTCGGTAATTTGAAGAAAGCTGGCCATAAAAGCAATGGCGCCATAGCAAAGGAAGGCGGACGAAAATAAAAAAGCGGAGTAGTTTTTCCACCATACCGAAGCCGTTGGCCAAAAATATTGATCGCAATACCCCCGGTAAATCGCAATCGACATAATCATGCCAACCAAATAAATGCAATAGTAAAAATAAGATGTCATCCTGGTGCTAAAGAACAAGAACAGATTATAGAGCACCATGACGGTTAAAATTCCGAAATAAAGACCCATGACCATGGTCTCGTCGCCAAACTCTGCCATATCGGCTTCAGCGGTATCGATTTTCAACGGAAAAGAGAGAATACCCGCATCGGCGGCATGAAAATAAAACTCGACTTTCTCGCCGGGGTAGAGTTCCAACGGAAATGTCGGCTTGGCGCGCTCTAACGGAAAATCGAAAAAAGAGACGGCCTGACCGGCTCTCATTTGCACCCGTTCTTGCCCGGGATAGAGCAAATAGAGGTCGACTTCATCTACATTCGCCAAACCGAACTGGAAAACCCAGTCATTGGTATCGGTGTCGTTAATTAACTCTCCATGAAACCAGAACCCCTGGTTTGTCATCCCATAACTGGGGATGTCAGCAGTGCAGGGAACAAAGCTCTCTTTTTTTTTCAGAACGTCTTCGAGTGTCAGGGAATGTTCGGGATCTACGATAGAGGTAAGCCATTTCCCCATGTATTGCCCGCGGATTTCACTCAGTTTTGCGGGAGCCGCATCCAGCCAATACGCCGAAAAGGCGAAATACATCGCCACCGCTATTCGTACGGAAATTCTCATACCCCACCTACCGGCAACCCTGCAAAATGAGGTTTTGCCGCTCAATGTGTAATTTAGGAATTCATCCGGGTGTGTAAATCAGCTTTTTTTTCAAAACATCTCCCGGGTATCTCCCGGTTCCGCCGAAAACGATACCAAACAAACGTTTCAGGCTAATTTAGCGAACCTAACAGATTTTTTAGTTCGGACAACTTGCGAACCGTCGCTTCTTTTTTTTCCTGTTCCGAATCGATCAGTTCTTTCGGGGCCCGGTTGACAAAATCCGCATTGCCCAGTTTTTTCTCCAGCGAACTCATGTACGATTCCAGGTTGGTCATTTCTTTCGTTAAGCGCACCTTCTCTTGTTCCAGATCAATCATGTGTTTTACATCAAGATAGAGAGTCCCGAAATCAAACGGAGAAGCGATTGCGTCTAACCCTTCGGCTTCATTGCGCACTTCAAAAGACGAGAGCCGGGCCAATTGTTCAATATGAGCGGCATGGGCGGTTACCTCATCGCGGTATTCCGGCGCAACCGTAGCATATGCGGCAAATTTTTCGCCGGGTGCAATTTGCAGTTCGCCTCGCAGGTTTCTGATTTTGTAAATCAGATGAAGCAGTTGTTCCGTTTTATGGGCCGCTTCGGCATCGGCGTCTTCGTGTTTTTCAGGCCAGGCAGCGGTGATGAGAGGCCGGTCGGGGAACCAGTAACTATAGAGTTCTTCGGTAATGAACGGCATGACCGGGTGCAATAGTTTTAAGGCGTCAATAAAAACCCGGTTTAATACATACCGGGCCGTTTCAGCGCGCGATTCATCTTTTAATGATATTTTAGAAAGCTCTACGTAGTTGTCGCAAAAGTCTTTCCAGACAAAATCGTATAGAGCCTGGGCATAATCGGCAAAACGCATGTTTTCCAAGGCGTCGCGGGTTTTCTCCATTGTACGGTTCAGCCGCGATAAAATCCAGCGTTCGGCGCTACCCAACTTTTCGGGCGCCTTCCCGGGGATAGCGTAACCGGCGTCCTGGTTCATCCAGATAAAACGGGCCGTATTCCAGATTTTGTTCGTAAACGCAGAATACCCCTTCAAGCGCGATTCATCATAGATAATATCTTTGCCTTCGGGTAAGATCGCTACGAGAAAAAAACGAAACGCATCCGCCCCGTATTCTTCCATTTTTTCCAGGGGGTTGACTACGTTCCCCTTCGACTTACTCATTTTCTTGCGTTCCGCATCGCGGACCAGACCATGAATATAGACTTTCCGAAAAGGAACCTCTTTCATGAAGTGACACCCCATCATGATCATACGGGCGACCCAGAAAAAGATAATATCAAACCCGGTCACCAAAACGCTGGTGGGGTAAAAAAGCGATAGCTCTTGATTGCTTACCGGCCAGCCGGTATTGGCGCGGCTCTCTTCTTCGGAAAGCATGGTGGAAAAAGGCCAAAGACCGGAAGAAAACCAGGTATCTAGAACATCGTCTTCCTGGCGCATGGCCGGGGCGCCGCATGCGCCGCACTTTTCCGGCTGGTCGATACTGACATGCATTTCGCCGCAACTTTCGCAAAAGTAAGCCGGGATTCGATGCCCCCACCATAGCTGCCGTGAAATACACCAGTCCTGGATATTGTACATCCACTCAAAATAGGTGTTTTCCCAACGTTTGGGGATAAATTCGACTTCTCCGCTTTTGACCGCCTCAATGGCTTTTTCGGCCAGCGGACCGACCTTGACAAACCACTGTTGCGATGTAATGGGTTCGACAATCGTTTGGCATCGATAGCACTCGCCCACCGCATGTTTTATATCATCCGTTTTTTCAAGATAGCCGCGCTCTTCAAGATCTTTGACGACCATTTCGCGGGCTTTCTCGCGGGAGACCCCGGCATACGGGCCGGCCAGGTCATTGGTTTTTCCATGATCATCTAGAATTCTTGTGATTGGCAGATCATGCCGCCGCCCCGCCTCGAAGTCATTGGGGTCATGGGCGGGCGTAATTTTAACGGCGCCGGTTCCGAATTCCAGATCGACAAAATCATCGGCAATCACGGGGATCAAGCGGTTCATGAGCGGCAAAAGAACCTTTTTACCGGCAAACTCCCGGTATCTGTCGTCTTCCGGGTGAACGGCAACCGCCTCATCCCCCAGCATGGTTTCGGGGCGCGTCGTAGCTACTGTTAAATAATGGCCGTCTTCGATCGCTTTTTGAGCCGCTTTGGCTATCGCGTCTTCGCCTTCGACGCCGCCTTGCAGCAGCGGGTATTTCACGTAATAGAGTTTACCCTTGCGGTCCTGGTACTCTACCTCAATATTGGAAAGGGCCGTAACGCAATGAGGGCACCAGTTGATAATGCGTTCGCCCCGGTAGATTAAACCTTCCCGGTATAATGAAACAAAAACTTCGCGCACGGTATGGCTCAAACCGGCATCCATAGTAAAGCGCTCGTAGTTCCAGTCTACGGACTCGCCCAGTTCGCGTTGCTGGTGGGTAATCATGCCGCCTGACTCTTCTTTCCACTGCCAGACCCTCTCTTCAAACTTGTCGCGGCCAAGCTCCCAACGGGAAGAGCCTTCTTTCGCCAATAGCTTTTCAACGACATTTTGGGTGGCAATGCCGGCATGGTCCGTTCCGGGGAGCCACAGAGTATGGTCGCCCTTCATTCGGTGGTAGCGCGTTAAGATATCCTGAATGGTATGATTCAAAGCATGGCCCAAATGCAGACTGCCGGTTACATTCGGGGGAGGAATAACGATCGAAAAAGTTTTTCCGCTCTCTTTGATTTTTTTTGCAGCCGCCAAATCCGTTTTCTCTATCGTCCCGTTCGCGTTTGTTTTCCAGGAAAAGTGACCTTCTTTTTCCCAAAACGGGTACCATTTTTTTTCAAGCCCGTGCGGATTGTACTTCGGAGGCAGTTCTTTTTTATTCCGATCGTCCATAAGAACTAGACAAAACCTCATGAGAAGACGGCCTGTCAATTCTTTGCCAAGGCCTTGCCTTATCCGGTTCTCATGCCACGAATGAACCCAATACCATGCCCCGAAAATGAATTGTTAATCGCTTGACTAGAGAACCAACTCATTCAAACTATCGATATTCATGGAAACGGCAACACAGGCAACGGACGCTGCTGCGGAAAATAAACTCTACCATTTGGCAGAGCAAATTTTTCAATTTGCCGTAGACGCGTCTCAAAGGGGGCTGACAAACCTGGGCGAAAAAATGGCGCCCGGAGCTTCTTTTTTACTGAGAAAAGTCATTCATCTTTATTCCCGATCTGTCCCGCCTGAAAAAGTAATACCCATTCTTCAAAATTATATTTTTCGCGGGTCGTATGCCGATAGCGATTTTCACGAACGCATTTTAATTTTAGAAACGATGCCATACTTGCTCATGGGCGAAAAGGCGATCCTCAATAAAGTGGGCGAAGCCTTGGGCGACCATATTAAAAACTCGCTCGCCCAGAAGTATGGAGTCGATCTATCCGAACCCGAAGCGGAAAAAGCCCCCGGCCTCAAAGAAGGCAATGAAGGAAGCAAAGACATGCCCGAAAACATACATGAAGGACTCCCTGCAGGGCTGAAAGAACAAGCCGCCCAATTGGCGGGAACGCCGGGTAGCGAAGGCGATCAAAGCGAAGGGCAAGAAGAAGAGGAAGATGACGAAGAGATCATCATCATTGAAGAGCCTGATGAATTTACCGCTGGCGTAGAGCAACCCGCTCAAACGCCAGAGCCGGAAGCCCCTGCTGAAATGTCCGCTGATGCCCCGCCCGAGCCGGCAGGGAATGATGACGCCCGCGACGAGGACGAAGGCGAGATTCTGGTTTCCATTGACTTTACGAACGAATTTTTTCCGAACGCTTCGGAGAACGCCGCGCCCGCTTCGGAAGCGTATAGTGAAGACGAAGATCAAGCGACGGAAGATTTCGATCTTTCGGCTTTTGTCAATCAAATCTGGGACAAAGAGCCTCTTTCGGAAAAAACAACCGCCCTCGATAACGCCTTAAATAACCTCAGCTTTGACGAATGGGCCGTGATTATCCCGCGCCTGGCTCAAAACGATGCGCGCGAATTTATTTGCGGCTTGTCCGGTTCAGGCGGGAACACAATCGCGCTTGTCATGCGTTACCTTCAAGAAGAGGCGGCGCTGGCCGAGATGATTGCAGCTTCGCTTTCCGAACAGGAATTCCCCGAAGAGTATGTCGCCATTGCGCAAGATTCTCTCATTGCCAAAATCAAGGAGATGGCCAACCAGACGTAAAGGAGACGGCGATCCGAAACCGTAAAATTGCCGCGGAGGTTCTGCGGCAATTTTGAAAAGGAACGATAAACGATAACTGCCATGAGAGAAACATTATTAACAGAAAGTCTTGCCGGGAAAATTGGCGAACCGAATTTTGACACATCGAAAGCGGAACTCATTGTTTTGCACTACCTGGATTTATCCATACGCGTTAAAAAAGAAGGAATGGAAGCCGTTGGTCAATGGCTGAACAAATCTTCCCGGCCGCAGAAAATTGTCGAGGCTCTGCAAGGCGTGATTGAAAAAAAATCGCCCATCGTCGTAATGTCAAATGCGAAAGCTCAATTGCGCTCAACCACCCTGACGGGCCAGGAACTTTTTGAAACGCTGGTGGCCAAAGAGGGCGCGTGTCTTATCGCAGAAAAAAGCGACTCTTTTTACTTATTTGAATACCTGGCTTCGCTCTTTGGCGAGGCCTATTATGATACTTTAAAAACGAATATCCGAAACCTTACCGCCAAAAGAAAACCGCCGGGAACATAACCCGGTGTGTCTTTTGTTTTTTCGACCTGCGATCAACCTATGGACTTTGCTAAAATCAAGACCCAACGACACCAAACGCATGATTCGAAGCTTCGCCGAAAACGCCGGTTTCGTTTGATCGCGGGGCTGGTTTTTGTCGCCAGCGGTTTTTTTGTCTTGGGGTTGGCGTCGCCCAAACAAAAAGGTTATCTGGTGGTGATTGACCCAGGGCATGGCGGCGCCGGCATCGCTCCCAAACAAGTTCACGGAGACAAGTACGACCCTGTTCGCAAAGAGTATTTAATATACTACCAGCAAGGGACTTCATACCGGGGCGAGCACGAAAGCGAAATTGTTCACAATCTGGCCAAGCAAGTCGCGCACTATCTGGAACTCACTCACACAGACGAAGGTCGACAAGAGTTCCACAAACTACTGCAAGAGTTTGCGCCTAACGCCCCTTTCCCGGAAGAACCGGTTCGTGTTGTTCTTTCAAAACCGGAGGGGCTCATTGGCAAAGGCAAAAAAAACGAATTTGAAAAACCAGTCGATTACAACGCCCCCTACCGCGAGTACGACTTTCCGCTCATGAAAGACGGCAAGAAAACCGGGCAAAGAGCGCCGGGGGTAATTAGCCGGATTAACGAACAAAACCCGCATCTGGTGGTTTCGCTGCACATTAACTCGGGCTATGGCTCAAAAACCGGAGCCATGACGGCGGTCGCTGCGCCCGGTTACAATACTTACCGGCAAGCCCTGCAATATGTCAGGGCCGATAAAGAGACGCGGCGAAAAATAGCAAACGACTTTGACAAATCGCCTTACCGCTACTGGTTTTCGCCAAACAGTTCGCGGACAACCTTTCAGTGGTTTCTATGCGATTCATGGGTCTATTTCACCGGTTACTGGTCTACGACCAACGGACTAACCCCGGACCCCAAAAAATACCAGGGGCAACGATATAATTATTTCACCTGGGCGTATGAAGACGATATCTGGGACAACCCGCCCCTGCCCGGCCGGCAACTTCCCGACTTAGCCTCTTTTCAACCGGCAGGCCCCTTTTGGGAACGCGAACAATCGGAACCGGAGCGCTGGAGAAGAGAAGGGGGCGAAGAGGGTCTCGGAGGCGACAACCTCTATGCCGGCAATGAACTTTTACGATATATTCGCCAAGGGCTTGTCAAAGATAAAGTCGATACCAAATCTTCGTTGCCGGTTTTACGAAGACCGACGCTCTCGCCCTGGACCATGCCGACTCATATCAATGCCATATCGGCCTATCTGGAGCTTGGTTTTCTGGATAATCCGAACGACTACCGCAGGCTTACCCAACACCCCGATACATATGCCAGATCATTGGCGGCCGGCATCTATTCGTTATTGTATGGATTGCCGCTAGAAAATGCCCCCGGATCGGACAAGGCAATTTCACCCAAAGGAAAGCCCGTTGATTTTAAAAAATATGAGAATCACTCTGGCGGGAACTATTTTCAAAACGTAACGCAATAACCGGTATTGTTTTTATTAATGTTAAATACTGATTAAAATTAATCGGCATTATTCGAGCGCGCTCAAACGTTTTGCTTCATACGCAACGAGAGCCCAGCCTGCGATAAAAGAGACGCCCCCAAACGGAGTGATCATTCCAAAAAACCGCAGCCCGCTCAGGGCTAACAGGTAGAGACTCCCCGAGAAAAGTAAAATCCCCGTTAAAAAAGAGAGCCCGGCCAGCCGGGGTTTTACACTTGGGTATATCTTTGCCATGAGAGAAAGCGCAAAGAGCGCCATGGTATGGAACATCTGATACAGCGCCGCCTTGGCCCAAATTCCCTGCTGGTATTCATTGAACTGGCGCTTGAGGGCATGGGCGCCCAACGCGCCAAGAGCGACAACAACCGCGCCGGATAGAGCGGCGATGATGATCCAGTGGGCCGGTTTTTCGCCAAAACGCTTTTGCGTAGATTCGGTCATGGGGCAATGTTCACCCGGCAGGGCGGCAGTCAAACGATTCCGTTTTTTCGTTGCCACCGCCTGCCGCAATAGCGCGATAACCCGATGAGCGAAACCCCGAAAAATGAAGAAAACCTGCGGGAGCACTACGCAAAAGAACTTGCCCCTATTGAATGGAACGAGCTGGCCCGTTTTTTTGCCTCGGGCGTTGTCATAGAGGTAAACCCCGAACTGGACCTGCTTGATACGGCGGTGGCGATGGCAATGGACGACAAACTTCTTTTTCAAAAATGGATAGATGAAAAAAAGATAAGCAGGGTAGAGGACGGCACAGCGCAAACCTGGTTTGAAGAAAACCGCAAGGTCCTTTCGGTCGTGGTCGCCCCCTGGGTGCTGGTGCAAGAACTGCAAACGCCGGAAGAAACGCCCCCTTCCGCCCCCTGAAAGCGGCTACACCATTTCGGATTCGGCAGCCAGCACCGCTTCTTTTAGCTCCTGGTAAAGTTCCGGTTTTACGGCAATGCCCTTTTGGGTCGGTTTATATTCGCCCGTCTCTTTATCCGTATACCAGACCCGCAGGTTCAGGTACTTTGTTCCTTTAAATTCGGACACTTCAACGCGAATAATCTCGCCGCCGCCCTTTTCAATATCCTTAATCGTTCCCATGGCTCATTTTTCAACAAACGGTCTTCCTGAAAAGCGCAAAGATCCCGGCAAGATTCTCATTTACGGATTATCCCATCTTTTAAGAATGCTTTGTAGATCATGGCCAAACAGCTACCAAAAATTGAACTGCCCCGAAAGCCCAATTACCGGAAGTTCAGAAACGATCTTGATTTTTTTTCTTTGTTCCGAAAAATAGAACGCCATTACCCCCATTGTTTTATCCTGGAAAGCCTGGGCGAAGAAAATTCGGACTCGCGCTACTGTGTCATTGGTTTTGACCCTGAAATGATTATCCGGGGCAATGAAAACCTCACGATCAACGGCGAAACCTATGAGGTCGATAACCCGTATGAGGCCCTGCGCGAGATCATACCCACTGATATCATTTGTAGAAACTATGCCGGGGGGCTCGTCGGTTATATCGGCTACGATGCGATCCCCTATTTTGAACCAAGCATTCAATTGAAAACGCACCCCGACTTTGATCGCTTTGTGTTCGGGTTGTATACCGACGGTCTCATCTACGATTCTATGACCGGGGAAATTCTCTATTTTTATTACCATGACAATCGTCTTGCCGTCATTGAAAAAATCGCCGATGAACCCGAACCCGCCGGAAAACTAACCGTTAAAAAAATCGGGGCTTCAAAAACAAAAGAAGAGCACCAGAAAATGACAGAAGCGGCGATTGAAGAGATCATTGCCGGCAATACGTTTCAGTGTCAAATCGGCTTTCAAACCGACTATGATCTTGATGGCGATCATACATTGATCTATGGCAAACTCCGGGAAATCAACCCGTCGCCCCATATGTTTTATTTAAAGTTCGACGATATTCGTCTCATTGGCGCCAGCCCCGAATTGTTGTTTCGCTTGCGCCAGGGCGAAGTGGAAACATTTCCTCTCGCGGGCACCACGAAACGGGGGGCCAACCCGGAAGAAGACCGAAAACTTGCCCGTGTGCTTTTAAATGATCCGAAAGAGATTGCCGAACACAATATGCTGGTTGACCTTCACAGAAATGACATCGGCAGAATCGCCCGGTACGGCAGCGTTAAAGTGCGCCGTCTTATGGACATCAAGCGGTTTTCTCATGTTCAACATATCTCCAGCGAGGTGGTCGGACTGATCCGTAAAAACGAAGATATGTTTTCGGGGCTGGCGAAAAACTTTCCCGCCGGCACGCTCTCGGGCGCCCCTAAAATCGAATCCGTTAAAATTATACAAAAAATCGAAGACGACGCCCGCGGTCCGTACGGCGGTTCTGTCGGCCACTTTGGATTTAACGGAGACTCAACGCAAGTTATCCCGATTCGGACGTTATACGTCAAAGAAAACCGCGCCTTCTCCCGCGCCTCGGGGGGCATTGTCTACGACTCAAAACCGGAAAACGAATATATGGAAATCATGCGCAAATCGGGGGCCGTAGCCAAAGCCCTTGAGGAGTTTATGGAATGAAAGTATTGATCATTGACAACTACGATTCGTTTACGTATAACCTCTACCAATATGTGGGCGAAATTCTCGAAAACCGCATTGGCGATTTTACGCTTGATGTATACCGCAATGATGAAATCACCCTTGACGAGATCCGAAGCAAAGGCTACGACAAAATCATTATCAGCCCCGGACCGGGAACGCCGGAAGTTCCCGAATATTTCGGAGTTTGCGCTTCGGTGATTTCGGAACTGGGCAAGACGACCCCTCTTTTCGGAGTTTGCCTGGGCATGCAGGGAATCGCCCATGTTTTTGGCGGCCGGGTGGTCCGCGCCCGGGTGCCCATGCATGGCAAGGTCTCTGCCGTTGAACACGACTCTCTTGGCGTTTTCAAGGAGCTGCCTGACAATCTGGAAGTTATGCGATACCATAGTCTGGTGGTATCTCCCGATCATTTGCCGAAAGAGCTGGTGATTACCTCGCGCGTTTATTTGAAAGAAGACGAAGCAAACGGGAACGCAGACGGGGACAACAATTTTGAAATTATGGGTATCCGCCATGCCAACTACCCCATTGAGGGAATTCAATTTCACCCGGAGTCTTTCGGAACCGAAGGCGGCAAAAAAATGCTGGAAAACTTTTTATTACCGCCGGCCTCTTGACCTTTCAGGGGAAAGCGACGCCTGCATAAATAACGTAAAAAACAAAAGGGAAAACGCAAATGAAAAGCGAGATAAAACCGACCCCGGAAACCAAAAAACCCGAACAGCGGGAACCGGCTTGTTTGATCCTGGATGACGGGCGGATGTTTCCCGGCGAAAAAATAGGCGTTATCGCCCAGGGCGGCCGAATTGGCGAAGTCGTTTTTAACACGAGCATGTCAGGGTACCAGGAGATCATTACCGACCCTTCATACAAAGGACAAATTGTCGCGTTTACCTACCCTTCGATTGGCAACTATGGCGTGAACAATGAAGACAACGAATCGGAGACCCCCCGTTTGGACGGGATCATTGTCGGCGACTACTGCGAAGAGCCGTCTAACTTTCGCAGCGTAAAAACCCTGGACCAATATTTAATCGACCGGAACTTGGCTGGCCTGACCGGGGTCGATACCAGGGCTCTTGTTCGCCATATCCGCGAGAAAGGCTCGATGCGCGGCGGCATTTTTTCAGGCCGCCCTGAAACCGGTTCGGCACAATACAAAGAGTTTTTATCAAAAGTACAAGCCCACCCGGATATGGCCGGTCAAAACCTGGCGGGCGATTTTTCCGGCGAAGCGGCCAATGAATTTGTAAAGCGCTATGTCGAGGAAAACAACATCGATATTTCGCCAATGATTCGGGTGGCGGCTCTTGACTTTGGTTTGAAATTTTCAATCTTAAAAAATCTAATTGAAGCGAATATCTACCCGACGGTTTTTCCGGGGGGCAAGCCAATGAGCGAATGGGCCGGGTTTTCACCGGACGTTTTTGGCGGTTTTTTTCTTTCAAACGGCCCCGGAGACCCCGCCGCCGTAACGGAAGGGATAACAAATATCAAAAGCATTCTTGAAATGAAAAAGCCGATATTCGGTATCTGCCTCGGGCACCAGATGCTTTCTGAGGCGTTAGGCGCCAAAACATACAAGCTGAAGTTCGGTCACCATGGAGGCAACCAGCCCGTCAAAACCAGAGGGGGCAACCGCGTTATGATCACGGCTCAAAATCACGGTTTTGCCGTTCCAAACGAATTTTTTACATCGGTTCTTTTTTCCGAGGGGAACTCCGAAGTCGAGATCAACCCGAACGACAACACCATCGAGGGTTTTTGCCTGACGGACCGGAAAATCATCAGCGTTCAGTACCACCCGGAAGCCGGCCCCGGCCCCAACGACGCTTTGCCGATTTTTCAACGGTTTCATGAAATGATGGCGAAATGATAATAAAATGATGACCGCTTGAGCGTTTTCTCTATTTGCCTGGGAAAAACGTAACCCCGGCTTTCATGACCAATACATTGGGAGACAAAACACTTTCGGTAAAATCCGTGGAAAAGCGTACTTTTTCATTGGTAAAAAAGTACGAGCCTTCAATGTAAATCCCCGCCGGACCGACAGTATAAACCATCAAGCGTAGCAACCCTTGTAAACCTGAAACTTCGTATCGCTCGCTGCTTGACGAATTGCCAATGTAACGGTACGGATCGCTATATTCAAAGCTGAAATCTATATAATCTCTCAAGTATGCTATTCCGGATATAATATAAAGTCTGTCTGATAATTGGCGTGAAAACAATAACCCTAGCGTAAGCGGAATATCGCGCCGGGTTGCAACGGCCTCTACATAGTCGGTATAATAAGACGATGTTACGGAGCTAACGGCCATATCTCTTCCGTAATATCCGGCGCTCCCTTCTAAGGCCAGCCAGGGCAAAACCCAGAGCGCCGCCGTGGTCTCAACCATAAGACCGGGAAAATTACGAGAATCGTTCGCGTGAAAACCCCCGTAAATATTTTTTGATTTGGCGATATCGTTAAAACGTTTGGCGATGGCTTGAGCGTTGTCTTCGGAAATCGTCCTGGCGGATTGACCGCCCCTTGCCCCCGTAGCCAGATCGAATGTCATGTCAATTGCGTTGATTTCGGGCGAAAAGAATCCGCCGGCAAACAGAATGCCAAGCGATACCCAAAAGAAAATTCTTGTCACGATATCCAAAGTATGATAAGAAATCCATAAGACAAGAATAATATTGCAATGAATAGGGATACAGGCGCACATATTTCACGAAAATCAATTTCGCTAACGTTTTTTTTTGTTAGTTTATGCGTGTTGGTACTCAACGATCATTTTTTCAAAGGCTCCGCGTTACCCTCTGCAATGACCGGCAAGCTAAGCGACTTTGCCGGAATGATTGTCGTTCCGGTTTTGATGACTGCTCTCGCAGCCATGGCAGGTTCCGTAAGCGCCAGGCTGTTTCATTTATTATTTTGGGCTGCCCCCGCCGTTTTTTTTCTCATTAACATTTCGCCTGACGCCGCTAACGTAGCGGAACAGTTTGTCTCTTTTTGTACGTTAGGCGCAGTTTATTGGAAAATTTATACCGACCCGACCGATCTTTTCGCTTTCACATTTTTGCCAATAGCCTGGGTTACGGCCAAAAGTCTATACCCGGTTTTTCAAAAGCGTTTTTTACGCGCATGCAAAATTTTGTTACTTGTAAGCGCGTCGGCGGCAACCGTCTTTACTTCGCAGCCGGTTGAGCCTCAATTTCAAGAGCCATTTCATGAAAAAGGTTGCATTCTTCAAACCGTTAGCGCGACAACGAGCACAATCAGTATTCAATGGTACCGGATTACAGCATATGGCGATATAACGAATAACGCCCAATACCGGGTTTATTACAGCCTCTCGCCCGATATCGGCGATGAAGCATCCATGAACGCAAACGGGACCCTGGCCCTGGACTGGTTCGATGACGTGCGTACATTTACTTTAACAGGATTAAACCCCAACACCGTATATTATATAAACGTACTGGCGGCCGACCCGGGGGGAGAGCATCTGGCCTACTGCATGCTGCAATCGCAAACCACCCCGTAATATATTATACATATTGCACTGCGCCCGTCCGGAGATAACTTTTGCAATAAAATGTCGGGGGGAAGCGCAGGCTCATTTGGGAGACCCAAATAGCCGAAGCGAGGGGGCAGGCTTGCCCCCTTCTCCTTCGTTAAGCGCTGAAAAGCCGCTGTTCCAATCAATTCTCTCATTAATAATGATGACTTTTGTATTGTTTTCATGTTTATTTTTTTATTAATTATATTTTATATACATTGACAATTTTATAATAATAATTAATATCGGTCTTCAGGGGGCAATATGATAAATAAAATTTTTACCCGTTGCGTTCTTTTCTCTCTTGTTTTCATTAGTTCAGCTTGTACCAAGACAACTTCCCGGTCGTTTTCTTCGGGCGATAATGAGACTTTTGTGCAAATGAAAATACAAACGGCCGTGGCGGGCGCCCTGACGGCAAACAAGGTCTCGCTTTCAAACAAAACAGGCGGTTTAGACGCGGCGATCCAGCCCGGTTCTTCGGGAACAATCAGGGCAATTCAGCTCGATGTTTTACGTACAGAGGTGCATCATGAGTTGCTTGGCTGGTTCTCTCTGCAAAATGAAAGAAGATCATTTGACCTATTGAAATTAACTGAAAATGTAAATGAAATCTTGGGCGGACAGGCCATCACGCCGGGCCACTATACTCAGGTGCGATTGATTTTGGGAAACCTCAACACCGTCAGTGTGGAAAACAATGGAACGGTATCCATATACCCCCTGAATATTCCTTCCGGCCAGACAACCGGCATTAAATTAAACCATCAATTTACGGTAGAAAGCTACAAACATCTGCAGATTTATCTTGATTTTGATATCAGTACGTTACGTTTTATTGCAGGTCAGAACGGATATGAATTGCGGCCGACAATTGCCATTGACTCGGTTCGAGAGTTTGACGCCGTTTCGGCGATTGGCCCGGAAGGCGGCAGCATGACAATTCTTGACGGCAATTTCACCTTGGTGATACCTCCCGGAGCTTTGCCGGATACCCGCTGGATCACAATCTCCGGAATTCCCGACCCTCTGGCGCCGGTTTCAGGACAGTCGATTACCCGGATTACCGGGGCGTACGATTTAAACGTGCAATACGGCGAACAGTTCCTGAAACCGGTCACCATGATCTTTCGCGACAGTAAAATCCGCAGCATGACGGCGGAAGAGAAGTCCGGCTTGAACGTCTATTATTTTAACCCGCAAAGCGGCTTATGGGATATCATTCAGAGCGCCCCCGGCGATACGCCCGATGAGTGGAAAGGAACGGTAAGCCATTTTTCCATATTCAGTCTTTTCAATCTGCTGGGGATAAAGTCGCCTTATTATCCGATTGATGCAATTCCGACGGGCAATTTACCGAGTCCGATTTTTATTAATAAGACCATGAACCTGGCGTTGACAAAAGATATCAAAGTGCTTTCTCAAAATATCTGGGGACTGCCCGATTATCTCAGGATAGGGCATGATAAGAAAACGATACACCCGGGGGTGGTTACCTGGTCAAATTATATGGGCCAATGGATAGGCTGTTATTCCGGGTGGAACACCTTTGATTTTATCGGAGTTCAGGAAGACTGGTTTTACCATGGCTACTTTTTGGAAGGTTTGTTATCGTGCCTGAAACCGGTGACTACTTCATTGGTTATGCCTCATGCGATGGATTTCGATTTTATTGATCCGGCCGGTCTCTTTGGTATTAACGAATTTGAGCTGATTATTCTGGCGTCTATTATGACGGGGGATTTCAATGTAGGCGATTTTGCAGAAAATCTGGCCTACACATTGGTGTCAGATGTAGGTATTTCCAGGCTGGGCGACATGGTTCCCACCATTACCGGGTGCCTTTTTCTTCTGGAACCGAGCGCTGTTATCTCTTGTGTATTGCCCATTTTAATCTCGGAAATTGTAATTACTCTTCCCAAGCTTGCCAATTTTCTTTCCGACGGTTTGCTGACAATTAACGGCACTCCGCTGACCTGGGTGAAAACGATTTCCGTGCATATTCCATGGACGAGTGACAACGGATTTTTATCCTGCGAATATGACGAGATCGCTCAAAAAGGATTTATTCATGAGCGTTATTCGGCAAATCTAGGCGGTAAATGGCGTTCCATTGACATCTATAATATTCATATGGATGCAGGCGATTGTTCAGGAGATACCACCGCCAGAAGTTCGCAAACCACTCAGTTGATTGCGTATGTAAAGGCGTTATCTTTGAATAATGGAATTCCGTTTATCATCATGGGCGACTTTAATATGAACAGCGGCAAGGAGCCCGGTACGCTAAACAGGTTCTATACCGAATTGTCGGCAATTGACACAGCCCCATCGTTTTCTTCCGCATACTCTGCGAATATAATAGCGGGATCTCCTGGTATGACGCCGGTATTCGCAGGACACCATGATCACATAATGATCAGCACCACCGGAGATATGGTAAATCACTTTAACTTTTTAAGTATCCTGGATTATGCGCATTTTGAATTTGAAGATGGTTCCATATATCACCCCAGCGATCATGGGCCGGTGGCTGCGCAGTTGAAACTCCAATACCTGCCGGCGGGCCCTTGACGGCGGGCAAAAACAAATAACGTTCGGGGGTAGCGAAAACCGCCGCAGGCGGTTGCAGCGAGGGGGCAGGCTTGCCCCCTTCCCCCTTTCGTAAGGCGTTTCATCGCCGTTTTTTTGGTTTACGGCGATCGGCAAAAATTACAATGCTGCCGTAAACCAATGAAAAGTAAAACAGGTCGGGGCATTTTAAACACGGTTTTTTTCGGGTGCATCGCCATTGGTTTGATTCACTGCAAGGCGAAAGAGGGCCCGCTTCACGAAACGAACAACCGGAAAGACGTTAGCCGCCATGGCCCATCAGGCGTTTCCGGAGTCAGCGGAATTACCATTAAATCGATTTTAAGCAATGTCTTTATCGGGGAAGCTTTTTCTTCCGGGGCAATTTATATTGAACCTTTTACAAACGATTGGTACGATTTCAAAGGCGATCATACGATTGCAAACGCTCCGGCACAAATTTCGTATTTTATTATTGGTGAAAATGGCGAAAATGGCGAAAAAATCGGCTACTCCCGGCAGGCCCGTTATTCGGAATTTATCCATGTTTATGTGCCCGGCATTGAAACGCAAAGCGATTACTTTAGCGCCCCCTTCTCGGAGACGCCGCAAGCCGTTTTAAAGTATCGCGCCGAAACAAAAACCGAAACCGGACCGGAGCAACCTGCTTTGGTCATCGCCTTTTTTAACCATGAGGGTGTTTCCGTTGATTGTTCGATCCGGGGTTTGCAAAGAAAAGCAAATGAAACGGAAACGGATTTGTCGAATGAAACAATAGAAACGGATCAAAAAAATGAAAATCGAACCCTGGACTACATCCAATCGGAAAATACGATTCTCGGGGCCAAATACCTTTGTCTCGTTCGGCTTGATCCGGAGTTTACGTTAAAATTATCCGTTTATTTAAAGCATGGCAGAGAGTATGCCGGCAATGCCTATGTACTGGATATTTTTCAGAATGAAAAGTTGGTTCAATCGATTGAAAAATGGAATTATGACGGACCCTATTAAGCGCTGCGCCGGAAGCGGATTCAAAGCGCAAAAGTAAGCAAGATTTTTAAAATAATAAGATGACCCTCTGCCGGTAACTTTTTCTTGACAGGCTAATACCATTAGCCATTTAGCAACCTATATTAGCTACAGCATAGCCAATATAGTCAAAATGAATAAAACGGAAATCGTGGAAAAAGCCATTGAATTGGCTAACGCAAATGGACTCGAGAACCTCTCTGTTGCCGGTCTGGCAAAAGAGTTCAACGTAAAGCCTCCGTCGTTATATAAACACATTGCGAGCCTGCGGGATTTAATCGATGAGCTGGGTATCATTTGCCAGGATAGACTCATTCAAATCACACGGACAAATTGTTTCGGTCTATCGGGTGATGACGCTTTGGTTGAATTTTGCCGATCTTCGAGAAAGTTTGCGCTTCAAAACCCCGGCCTTTACCAATCGATGCAATTAACGCATATAAAACGCAGCAACCGCTACCGGCAAACAGCGGAAACTTTACTGGCGATGCTTGCCGCTTTGTTTTCACCCTACAACATCAAACGAACTTCTTTAATTCATACGATACGCCATTTCAGGTGTTTGTTGCACGGTTTTATCGATCTGGAGTTAAAAGAGGGTTTCGGTTTGCCTGAAGATATTGAGAAGTCATTTGAACTTGCCATTCGTCAATTTATTTTTACATTAAATCATTACACAATCAAAAAGAAACGACAAGGGGAAATACGATGAAAACAATTTTACGCCTGGAAGATTTGGCGATCTTTCTGCTGGCTGTCTACTTATTCCATGATTTGCCTTACCCGTGGTGGGCTTTTCCCGCCGCCTTGATGATACCCGACGCCTCGATGCTCGGCTACCTGGCGAACAATAAAGCGGGAGCCATCATGTATAATATCGCCCACCACCGCGGTCTTGCTGTGCTTGCGTATTTGGCGGGGATAACCGCTGGCGCGCCGGCGGTCGCATTTGCCGGAATCATTCTTTTGGCGCATTCCAGTATGGACAGGGTTTTCAATTACGGTTTAAAACACTACAAAGGCTTTAAATACACTACGTTAGGCGAAATATAACTTGATTTGAAATTTCAAACCTTACCGGAGCTTTTGGGCAAACGACCTGTGCTTCTCAAACAAACCTTCTTTCAGGTGCAAAAACAGAGACGGCAAAAAGTTTGTGTTGGGCGCAAGACGGCTAAGATAAGAACCCGCAAACAACAACGCGTCAATGAGCGGCATTGTCAGGTACGCAACGGTTCTGGTGAGCGGACGAAGGGGCAATACTTTCAGTAACCGAGAAAACATTTTTACAACCAAAGGCAGCGCCAATGTCTTTTCAAGCCAGGTATGAGAAATCGCGATGTTGATAAAGTTCAATAAGATAAGGGTAGGTTCAAATTTCACACCCCTGTTTTTGTAAATCTTCAACAGGGTTCTCAGAATTCGCAGAGGGTTTCTCTGGCCAAATTTAATTTTATATTTAATGTCTGCCAGCTCTGAGCCGGTAATCATCGGGAGTTTTTCTTTGCTCTTTTCAAGCAGTTGGTAAAGTACCGTATTTTTTGCCACCGACAAGCGGTTTGTTCCGATGTTGTCAAGTTTCACTTTTTTCGCAAAACTCAATATATCCATCATATCTTGTTCGCTTTCGCCGGGCGAGCCCAGCAAGAAAGTGCCGTTGACGACAATGTTGGTGCGGTTCATGATCTCCATGCACTTTTCCAGCATTTGGTAATTTTGTCCCTTCCGGTATAGTTTCAAGGTTTCGTCTTTTACGGATTCCATCCCCAGGCTCAGGGCAAACACGCCCGCTTTTTCGAGTTTTCGGATTCCTTCTACGCCCGCTTTAACGACATGATTGACTCTCCCCGAAGTGGCGATCACCTTACGGACTTTATTCTCAATCAGCAAATCGGCAAGCTCTAAAAAAACATCCATGTTGGTGGTCATATTGTCATCGTAAAAGGCTACAATCGGAGCGTCGATAGTTTTGATTTCTTCAAAAATGCTTTGGGCGTTTCTGCCCCGGTAGCGCATGGGGGTTCGGTCATAATCTTTTCCGAATTCGCTGCAAAAGGTGCAGCGGTGGTTGCAGCCGTAACCGCTCCATAGCATATCAAGCGGAGTTCCCGCCGCATGATAAAAATATTTTTGATCTCTGAGATCGCGCCGCGGGTAAATCGATTCAGGTAAATCGGTATATTCGCGTTTGTTCTTCACAATGCCGCCCTCTTTCGTGCGATACATAATATTGCAAATACTCTTCATTGATTTTTCCGAAAGAATACTTTTGATTGCGGCATCGGGTTGCCCCATCGTGACCAGATCGATTTGTTTGAATTTCTCAAGCGGAGCTTCATGATTAAAAAAACCTTTCCCCCCGGCAATTACCGGCATACCTTGGGGAATGATATCAAAAATTTCCTGGATTACATTTTTATCGAAGTGACCGTACAACGGACTATATTCCACATGCCCAAACAGGCATACCAAACCGGAACCGGCAATCGACTCTTTCAGGCTCTCAAGGTTTTCTTCAAACCTCATGTCAAATAATCTGGTTTTTATCTCGCACGACTCGAGAGAAGCTTGCGCATATTCGGCGCCAATCGGCGGCAGCACATAGTACGGGTTCTGGTATGTATACGGATAAATAACGGTGGCTTCGGATATTTTTCCGGATTGGTATAGACGATGAAAACGGTTCATAGCTCTTTATGCTCATAAATCATAAACTGTCAATAAAATTAATCGCCCGAAATCCGCTGGCGGGCGGCCATCGCCAATCGTTTATATGCACTTTTCATACAACTGCTCAAGTAAAATTTCGCCGCTAGTCATAAACTGTTGCCGGGTCTCCGGAGTGCATTGTTGCAGGCGTTTCAATTGGGTAAACCAGCAAACAAAGACTTCGTTTGCATTCGGGTTTCGCAGAGGGTAGAATTGCGAATTCTGCGTTTTTTCGGACGTATCTTTCGGCGCCGGCTCTTGCGCGCAACTTTCATACAGCTTTTCAAAACCGCCGCGCATGGGGGGGTGGTAGCGGCGAATTTGAATCAAAACCGCATTGTTTAGCGTATCTATGGCGGCTAACCGCCGCGGGGCGCCGGTATAACGGAACTCTTCGCTCATTGATTTCATTTCATTTTTCAGCTTTTTCATCAGAACGGCTTTTTGTTCCAGCTTCTCTTCGCGCGCGGCGTCGCTTTCGTAAACGGCGCTTAGCATTTTCTTATACTCTTCAATCACGGCAATGAAACGCTCATACTCGCGGCTTGCTTCTTTCTTATGAAACGACGGCCCTGCCGTTTTCAAGACCTCTTTGTAAAACAAGTTGGCCGCCTTCTCTTCGATGAAAGACGCCAGGCTTTCGGAAAAATCGGAATCGTCAGAAAAGTAGAGTTTCTCATGCGCCATCTCATGAAAAATCAGACGCACCAAACCGTAATCGGAAAAATCCAGATACGTGGAAAACAATGGGTCCGCTAAAATACCTAACGTGGAATAAGCGCCTATCTTGTTTTCATACACATCGAAACCGTTTTGGCGAAAACTCTCTTTCCACCGGTCTTTCAATTTGCCGTCGAAAAAACCGATGTAACCGAATTCGGCGACCCCCGGCGCGCCAAATGTTTTTAATCGCCACTCCAGAGGGTAAGCTACGGTGAGGTTCCACCCCAATGTATCGCGCGGCAACGGTACAAGGCGCTCAAAACTTTGCGAGTTTTCAAGACCGTATATTTGCCCGCCATATTTTTTCGCCCGCAAGATCAGCCCAATCTTGGCGCGCTGCCGGGGTGACATCTCCGGGTATTTTGTTGCGAGCGAATCAAGCTCAATTGCGTGACTAAAAATATAAGCCTGGTGGCGAAGAAGATGAAAAGCGTAAGCAAGCCAGGAACGGCTTGTGAAAAGACCATGAATCCACAAGATCAAAAAAAGAAATAAGAGCGAACCGGCGAACCATACAAACCAGGGCTTTTTTTTCTTCATTTCCGAATGATTTCCCGGATAAGCGAAAACGCCAAAACCAGGCTCAACGCCCCGGCCAGCCAGGCGCCTTCCAACTGCAGCGGCCAGTAATGATCGCAGGTATACACCAGGAACACCGCGCCGGCAGTCAAACCAATGCCGTAAATAACGGCTGGCGCATAACGGTATTCGGGACGATTGGCGAACGCCCTTCTTTTTTCCGCAGCGCGGATAAACAAGTGGCAAACGGCATACCCGAAACCGGCCCCGATATAGACATCAAAAGGAAAATGTACCCCGACATAAATCCGCGAAACGCCGGCCAGCGCCGCAAAAACCAAAGCCGCGACTTGCCACTTTCGGGTCTCTCCCGCCTGCAGGTAGCGAGCCAGGGCAAACGCCGCCGTGGTATGCCCCGACGGAAAGCTTCGCGTATAGAGCTTTTCGCCCATCGTAAAAATACCGCCGTCAAAAAACTTAAACGGACGGGGCGCCGGGTAAAAAAACTTGATGAATTGAACCACAGCCCCGGACACCAGAACCGCCGCAATCAGCGCCCAGAAGTACCCTTTTTTTCGCCGGTAAAAAACGGCGCCGATCATAAACACAAAAGAGCCGTCGGCTAAAACGGAAAAAAGCATCATGAGCCACTGGAACAACTCGGGTTGAAAACCGTTAATGCTGAAAAAAATTTGCTCGTTCCAGACATAGACGGCGGAACCGGCCACAATATACGCAGCCAACACCCAGGCCAACTTGTGAATTTTCGGTTCCCAATTATCCCAGTGGCGCCAGTGAAACTGGTCTAACCGCGGTTTTTTACTTTGATCCGGTTTTGACATTCGGGATAGCGTAAGATACCGTCTTGTGGGGGAAATAATTTTTCCGGGTAAACCGTTGCTTCGCCTTTAGCCCGCTGGCCAAAACTGCTATACAAAGAGTCAAATTATCCCGATACGTTCGAACGAGTTTGAAAAGCAGGCTGCCTGAAAATGAATACCGATTTTTTTACCGCTGTCCCCCCCGAGTTTTATTGGGTTTTCCTGCTGGTAAGCGTTTTTATTGAGAATATTTTCCCCCCTTACCCCGGCGATAGCGTAGTGGTGTTTTCGGGGTACCTGGCTCATTCGGGCCACCTCAGTTTTCTTTCCATTGCCGTTGCCGTCATTCTCGGGAACCTCTCCAGCGCTGCTTTAATGTACTATTTCGGTATCCATATCATGGAATTTTTCCTGGGCCACCTGCGCAGCAAAACTTTAAAAGAAGTGTTTTCGCCCGATCACCTGACGAAAACGCATGACTGGTTTAATCGCTACGGGCTCGTCGCCGTGGTTTTTTCCCGGTTTTCGGCCGGGATTCGCTTTTTTGTAGCGATTGTCGCCGGGATGGTGAAAATGCATATTGCTCTTTTTCTATCGGCTTTCCTGGTAGCAACGTTGCTTTGGAACAGCCTTCTCGTTGGCGGTGGCTATGTTTTGGGCCAAAACTGGGAAGAACTCTTAACCTACATTCGAATTTATAGCGGTTTTATTGCGCTTGGGTTGTTCTTGGCAGTTCTTTTGCTGCTGGTCCGTTATACCCGAAAAAATAAATCTAACTAAAGGAGAAACCTTTCTTCTTTTGACGTTTCATCCGCTTTTTAGCGGTTCCCCCCTCCATTTGCCGATTATTTGATTATAGATTTTTCATTTCCCGCCGATAATATTGCAAGAACGCAGAGGAGATATCATGAGAAATGCACATCAGGAATATCAGATAAATCAGGTAGAAACAGCTGACCCGCGGCAACTTGTCGTCATGCTTTATGACGGGGCAATCCGTTTTCTGGAAAAAGGAGCGGAATTTCTGGATGACTTTAAAACCTATGATAAAGCAAACCAGAACCTGCTGCGCGCCCAGGATATCATTACCGAACTGATGGTATCTCTCGACATGGACAAGGGGGGCGAAATTGCGGAAAATCTGCTCAGCCTTTATACATTCATGAAAAAGAAACTTCTCGAAGCAAACATGAAAAAAGAGAAAGAGGGCGTAATTGATGTCATTAAATTGCTGGAAGACCTGCGTTCCGCCTGGAAAGAGATGGATCTTACCTCAGGCATCCCTTCCGCTCCGGCCGGTAGCGACAAAGAACCGCAAAAACGGGCCGGTTTTGCAGCGCAAGGCTAGCCGCTTCATTCGCCTCAATTGGGCAGCCTGAGGGTTAGTCAAGGGTTAGCAGCATCGACAAAGAGGCAGAAGAAACGACCGTGGTCAGCAAAGAACTTTGCCGCCTGATTGCCTATAAAAACTTTCAAATTCAGCTATTAAAACAAAGCCCGAAAACCGGCGCTTTCTCAACCATGCGCCGGGTGGATCTTTCGCTTGAAAAAGAGAACCGCTATGCCTACCATTGCCACGGCGGGGAAATTGGTTCGGAAACCGAAAAAACGCTTTGGGCGACCTACCGCCTTTTGACTGACCGCTTTCACCGGATGATGGAGCGTGAAAAAAAATCGCTTTCGGAAAGAATTCAAATCGAAGAGTTAAAAAAACGATTTAAGCCGGAAGCGTAAAAGTATTGATAATGAGTTTCGATCAATCAAGCGATTCAAGCCAGGCTATCGATTTATCCGGGTTGTATTGCAGAGCGACCAGTTGCGCCCTTTGCAGTTTTTGTTTTTGAATGGCGGCATCCGGCGAAGGGACAGTAAGTTTTACGTAGTTTTCCGTAACCAGTTCAAGCGGAACATCCGTTCCCGGGTTTTCGACAATTCCTAAAAAAGTTTTACCGGCTGTTTTTTCTACATATTCTTTTGCAAACTTTTCTTTGAGTTCGGTCAGCTTTTGTATTCGCTTTTTCTTCGTTTCTTTGCCAACTTCCTGCAAATCCGAAGAAGGATCTTTCAAACGCCGTTCAATAGCGACGCCCGAGCGCAATGAAAACGGGAAAAGATGGATATTGGCAAACTGGCACGCTTCTACCATTGCCAGAGTCTCTTCAAAGCACTCTTCCGTCTCCCCGGGAAAACCGACAATCATGTCTGTCCCCAGATGAATTTCGGGAACATCTTTCCGCACGCTGGCAACGATTTTAAGAAAATCTTCCTGGCGATATTTCCGGTTCATCCCTTCTAAAATCCGGTTGGAACCGCTTTGTACCGGCAAGTGTAAAAAACGGGCCAGTTTTTTCCCCTTGATTAACTGGGCAAACGGATCATCCCCGCGCGGCATGGCCGTTAAAAGTTCGGGAGAATAGTTTTGCGGCTCAAGCGAACTCAATCTCAATAAAAAATTGCCTTTCACCCGCATGACCTGCCGGACCAGCCCCAACAAACCGGTTTTTTCCGAACCTTCACCGGGGGGTTGGTATTGGCCCATATTCACACCGGTTAAAATAATCTCATGAAAACCCGTTTCAATCAAGCGGTTCGCTTCGCCTAACGTCGATTCGATTTCGCGCGAGATCGCTTTGCCTCTGGCGTACGGTATTTTACAATAGCTGCAACGGTAATCGCACCCCTCTTGGATTTTCATGTAGGAACGAGCCGAGTATTGAGGGCTCTGCTTTGTTTGGGGAAAGTAAATCAAATCCGTTGGCGGTTTTTCAGTCGATACTTGACCTCTAATCAGACTCGGAATCCTGAACTTTTCCGAAGTGCCCATGACTGCGCCAACTTCATCCATCGATTCCAGGGTTTCCGCGTCGGTAGTCGCATAGCACCCTGTCACAACAATAAAAGCATTGGGGTTATTTTTGCGTGCGCGCCGGATCGCCGATCTGTTCTTTTGATCGGCCCGGTTGGTCACCGTGCATGTATTGATAACAATAAAATCGGCAGCCGATTCGTCATGAACCGTTTCAAATTCGCCGTCTCCGCTTTGCGCCATCACACCGGTTTCGGACCGGTTGAGGCGGCAACCAAAATGTTGAAAAAATACTTTCGGTTTTTTTTCACTCACAGAGTCGTAATACATCTCCAGTGTAGAATTCATTGGCGTAGCCGGATAATATACAAGCCAGCCGGCAGTATGTAAAGAATTTTTATTTCGACTTAACGAACCAATGCCGCCACATTTTCCTGGATCACCGGCTTAAACTCATCAAGAGTATCGGTGTTATCCAGCGCCTGGGCAAACATTTCTTCGGCTTTCTTTCTTAAATCTTCGGCAAGCGGCGGGTTGCTTTTTTCTTCGGCAAGCGACCACTGCGTATAAAGGTATCCCAGCAAATTTTGGACATACGGGTTGTTTTCTTTTAAAGATGAAGCCCATAAAAGCGATAGCTCCGCTTTTTCGTATTGCCCCATAGCCATATGAACCCTGGCTTCAATGACCATGGATTCCAATTTATCTTTAACCCCGATTTCATTGGCGTCAAGCGCACCTTTCGCTTTTTCGGCATTGTGCAAAGCCGCCGGCCAATCGCCGGCCAGAAGGCATGAACGGGCAAGCACATTGTACAGCTTCGGGTTTTTCTGCCCGGCTTGTTCCAGCGTTTTGACCCCGCCTGCCGCTACGGAACGGGCGTTGCCATATTTGCGCTGGTGGATCAGCATTAAGGCGTAATCGATATAAGAGCCCGGCTCTGCAGGCGATGCCTGGATTGCCGCTTTAAAGTGGGCTTCGGCCGATTCAAAATTGCCAAGTTTCCAGTGATTATGGGCGGCAAGATAACGCAATTGATAATTTGACATATCGGCCCGGATCACATGGCGAATGTATGCAAGCGACGTTTCATACTCTTGCAGGTAAAAAGCCTCGAGCGCTTTTTCGTAGGTAGCGTCGATATATTCCGGCGTTGAAATTGTCAACTCTTCGGCAGGCTGGCCATAAACCCTGCCGGCAGGGGCCGCTGATGTATATAACAATAAAAGAGCGGTAAGAAAGGAAAAAAAGGTTTGTCCGGGCAATTGCAACGATCTCACATGGAGAAAAGGGAGCGTGAAAATAGAAAGTCAAGCATAATGTGTTTTTCCGACCCCTTTCCGGAAAAAATGAGCATGAAATTTGAAGCCCAACGGCGCCAAATGATCCGCGACATCGCGGCCCATGCCCGGCAAACCTCCGGGTACACAGGCATAGAAGAAATCAGCCCCGAGGTAATCCGCGCACTGGAAGAAGTCGAACGGCACCGCTTTTTGCCGGCAACTTTTTCCGATTCGGCGTACGGCGACCACCCGCTGCCCATCGGCTCCGGTCAGACCATATCGCAACCGTTTATTGTGGCACTCATGGCCCAGGTTTTATCTTTAACAAAAAATAGCGTCGTTCTGGAAGCGGGCGCCGGGTGCGGGTATCATGCCGCCATACTCTCAAAACTTTCCCGCTTTGTTTATGCCGTTGAGATCATTGAAGAACTGGCGCAAACGGCGCGTAATAATTTAAAACCGTTTAAAAACATTGAGGTCGCCTGCCGCAACGGCTTTTACGGTTGGTCCGAGAAGGCTCCTTTTGACGCCATCTCGGTAGCGGCGGCTGCGCCCGAAATCCCGCCCGATTTAATCGATCAACTAAAGCCGGGGGGCAGGATGATTTTACCGTTAGGACGCCCCGGACACACGCAAAACTTAACGTTGGTCGAAAAGACCGGAGTCGAAAAAACGGGGCAAAGTAGAATAAAACAGCGTCCGATTCTTCCGGTTGTATTTGTTCCATTCGTGAAAACTGCCGGTTAAAAACAATTTTCGTGATTTATAGTTGACAGATTGGAGAATAGGTCTGTAATGCAAAACGAGGTTACAATTTTGGGTTGGTATACTAGATTCATCGAGATGATTCTCGGTAAAAAAGTCAATAACATTCGGGTCATTCCGGTAACGACAAAAATCACGATCACTTTTACTCTCATTATTTTGGTTTCCAACCTCTCTTCCAACTACATTAACCTGATCTTTAACCGTACCGAGCTGGTCAGCCAGATGAAACAGCTCCTGGCCAAAGACTTGAAGTCAATTTACGCCTATATCAACACGCAATATGAGATTTACCAAATCCAGGGGAACCGCGAAGCTTCCATTGAAAGCATTGAAAAACGGGGCTTAAACGAGCTAAAAAACGAAAAGGCGATCTTACTTGGCGTACATGCCGACGGCGCCATCGAGTTTCACGCATCCCAAATTGAAAAAATCGATAAGTTCACCGACATTCAGTCGCTTGCGCAAATGATTAAAAACAAGGAACAGGGCGTTCCCGACGGTTTTATCTCCATCCAATACAACGACGACGAATATTTTGCCGCATACAAGTACAATAAAAACTGGGACGTCTACCTGATCCGCGGCGAAGAGATGAACGAATTTTATTCCAGCCAGCGTAAGATTTTTACCATTGTAAGCGCGATTATTTTATTGATTACAACGGCAAGCGCCCTGGTGGGTATTTACCTGCTCAATTCAATTTTACGATTAATGCATGTCATTACCACAAACATCATGGAGATGGTGCAAACGCAAAAACTCGACATTATCGATATGACCGGAGCGACGAACGACGACGTTTCGTACCTCGGCTTCGCTTTTAACACGCTTTCAAGCACCATCAACAACCTGGTCAACATTTTCCGGAAATTTGCCAACCAGGATATCGTACAAAAAGCGTACCGCGACCGCGAGGTAAAGCTTGAGGGCGTACAAAAAGATTTGACCATTGTATTTTCCGATATTAAAAGTTTTACTTTCATTACGGAAACCCTCGGTACCGATATTATCAAACTGCTCAACCTTCACTATGACAACGCCATTCGCGAAGTCATTGACCATGACGGGGTTGTTGGCGCCATCATTGGAGACGCCCTGCTTGCCGTGTTTGGCGCATTGGACGATTATGAAAACCAGGGGTTAAACAAATCATACCAGGCGGTTCTGGCGTCGTATAATATACAGGCGCTGGCCAAATCGTTGCGCGACTCCATGGCAGCCAAAAGAACGGAGCTTATCAAGAGGAAAAAAAGACTCTCGCGCGAAGAAGAAAAAGTCTACCGCGCCGTATTGCTGGAAGTCGGCGTAGGGATTGACGGCGGAGAGGTCTTTTACGGGACCATTGGCTCTTATGTGCGAATGACCAATACGGTAATCGGCGACAATGTGAACGCCGCTTCTCGCCTTGAAGGCCTGACCAGAATTTACCAACTGCCTGTCATTTGTTCGGAATATGTAAAAAAAGACATTGAAGACAATGTGGACGGAATGCCTATCTTCTTTATGGAAATCGATACGGTCCAGGTAAAAGGAAAAACAACGGGCAAAAAAATCTATTGGCCAATCCCTGTCGATCAGCTCACGACAGAGATGAAAAAAGAAGTGGAAAACTTTGAAGAAGGGTTGAAACTTTATTACGTCGGAAAATGGAAGAAAGCGTTTGAATACTTCAAGAAGTGCAACCTGAAAGTGGCCGAAGAATTTCGCAAAAGGACAAAAGATGCAAAAGCGCCAAGAGGCTGGAATGGCATATGGGAAATGAAAACAAAATAAACGATTTAATCCGTCTTTCCAAAGACAATTTTCTTCCTGACGAAGTACGGGATACGACGCCGGCCTCTCCGGAATATTCGGTTGAAGATGAAATTGTCAAAGCGAAAAAAAATCGCGATGGAAAATTTTACCTTGTTATTACATCCTTTTTAGCCATTGTAATTGGCGGCGCCTACCTTGGCACTTCGTTTGTGCAGAAGTCGTACATGGAAACCACCATCGGTTTTGGCGATTTTGACGAACTGAACCTGCAGGAGATGCTGACATCAACCCGCCAGGAAGAGAGAGCCTTAAACCTGGCCAAAGAGAAATTATCCGCCGTAGAAATTGAACGGCAAACCAAGATTGACGAAGTCCGGGCCGACTACGCGGAAAAAATCGACAACATCTATGCGCAAGAGCTCCCGGCGGCTGAAACCAAGCCGTTGGTTGACGATTTAAAGCTGGCGCGGGAAAAAGAAATTGAAGAGGTTGAAAAAGACTTCGCCGGATCAATTGCATCCGAAGAAAGCAACGTTGCCAAAAGAGAAGCCGAACTCGAAGCGAAAAGAGAAAAGCTGGAAGAAGAAGTAAACAAAGCCGAATCGATTGTCAACAACTACAAGAGATTGCAGCAAATGCAAATCCGAAAGCTCAAAGACGAGCACAACCGGGAAATGGCCAATCTTATTTTACGGTACAATCCATACTTTAAACAAACCGAATTGCGGCAAATTATCAAAGAAGTAAAAAGTGAGAAAACGATTGAGCAGCCGACTCTGTTTGATTACCGGCAATCTCTATACCATATCGGTATCCTTACCGAAGGGGAATTTGAAAACCTGAGAGCCAAATTAACCGAGTATGAATCTCTCATGGACCGCTTGCAACAAATCCCGTATAAAAACCACGTCGCCCCCTCGTTAGACGCAATGCAAAACTCGGGGTATTTCATGATTAGCCAATACGAAAGGCTGGTCAACCAACTGGCCATTATGGTAGAACAGTACCATACCGCTTTCGAGCATATTACCGAAAAATCGCCCGACAGCGGTATTGTTATCGATGCCGGCAATCAGTTAGACGTACTTGTATCAATGAAAGCGATGGTTGATATCGAAGAGGGCGACCGCGGGCTCATTTTCCGGAATTCGGACGAATTTATCGGCACCCTTGTTTTTGAAATGCGCTACGGCAAACTGGTCGCCAGCGTGCTTGAACTTACTCCGGGGCAAAGCATTCAGCCATTTGATAAAATTTACATGCAAAAAAAAGTCATGTTTGAAGAACCGGAAATAGCGCCCCCAGGTTCGGAAACTCCCGAAAACGTTCCGGGCGAGCCGGGCGTCATGAACGAAGAGATCAACGGCGAAACCGCGCCCGCAAGCGAAGAGATACGAACGGAAGACGCATTAAATCCTGAAAACGAAAATACCGGGGCGGCAAACGAAATGCCGGCAAACTCGGCGCCGGTCGGCACAGATCAAACAGACCAAGGTCAACCCGACCAACCGAAAACAAGCGATACGCCTGCCGGTCCTGCGAATGACGATCCTGATGAAAATCCTTAAAACAAGGGAAATACAATGAGAATGAACAATATGAAGCACTTGATACAACGATCCGGTCTACTTGCCATTTTCCTGACAGGCTTGTTTTCAACAAACCTGTACGGACAAAACTGGGAAGAGTACGACCTTACCGTCGTCCAGCGCGGGATGAAAGACAACCAAAATTTCGTCGTTCTGGAAGACGCGGACCAACGCCGTTTTTCCGTCACCTTTGCGGAAGAATTCGAAGATGTTATCCTGGAAAACATTCTGGAACTGCATGATACCTTTGCAAATTGGGAATCTATGAGTCTGCGCTCCATCAGTTTTATGGTTGCAGGCGAAAACAGCCTGGAAATTTTAATTTACCCGGCCACCTATACCGTCAACGGCGAAGACTATTCGCAATACCTGACGGCCGGTATGTTTTTCACCTATGCCGATAGTTTGTACTATAACTTCCGCATTCTGGTCGACCGCGTTTTTGTCGGCATCAAAGGCATTTACATTGACGAAGGGGCTTTTAACGAAAAGCTTAGCGAAGCCGTTGCCGACCCCCGCGCCTATGTAAACAGCCGCGATCCGGAGTTCATGCTTGAAAAAATCGACCGCATGGAAGTGACCCTCCGCCGCTTGCAATACCTGACAATTGCAGACTTGAATCGGCGGGAAGTCGAGCAATCGATCATTGACCGCGTCGTAGCGCTGAAAAAAGAAAACCCTTCGACAACCAGCTCTGCCATTGCGGAAGACCTGAAAGCCGAAGATATTAAGATCGGCAGCTCAACCGTAGATATTATCTTAAAGGTCTATTTTACCGAATAACAATTGTGGAACAATAGTAGAACAATGAGGGCTTAAAAGCCATATTTTTCTTGACACCCGGAGTCATTTTTCAAAAGTTCACTATAAATACCGGAGGGAACTGCCTTGCCAAATATCCAGTCAGCTAAAAAACGAATGCGTCAAAATATCAAGCTACGCCTGGCCAATCGCCAGAAAAAAGCTGCCATTCGTACAGAAGAAAAGAAATTACGTAACCTGATCAGCGAAAACAAAATGGAAGAAGCCGAAACCAGCTATCGCCGCTTTAGCTCGTTGATAGATCGAGCCTCAAAACGCAATATTGTTCACAAAAACAATGCCGGGCGTAAAAAAGCCCGCCTGTCCGCTTTGATGAAAAAAAGCTCTACCGGTACGTCTGCGCCTGGCGCGCCTGCGCCGGAAGCGGTTGTAGAAAGCGCACCTGCAGCGGAACAAACGGAACAATCGTAAATTAAAACCGGGCGATTAGCTCAGTTGGTTAGAGCGCCTGCCTTACAAGCAGGAGGTCACAAGTTCGACTCTTGTATCGCCCAAAACCCCGGTCTTGCTTATTTCTAAGTTTATCCCTCTTTTTTATTAAAACCTGAGTTTCTTCGCCCTACCGTAAATAAACGAATTTTTTACGCTCGCCTGGGGCAATCTTTTCATCTAAAACTTTTTCTACGTACGAATGAGGGTATCGCCTGGAAAGGTGCGTTAGTATAATCCGTTCATTTTCAAACGCTTCCCGGTGCGTCAGAATTTCATCCAGATGGGTATGGCCCCATTTTCGGGCTCGTTCAATCGGGCGTTCTTTGTCAATGTAGGTGCATTCCATGATCAAAACCCTGGCCTGGCGCGCCTTTTCGCTCTTTAAAACCGCTTCAATGGTGGTATCGCCCGAATACGCTAAAATGGGCGCTTCGGTTTCGTTAAAAATATCCGCCCCCGATTCGCGCAAGCTCTGTATTTCCGAGCCTTTTTTGTTTTTATACTCTTCTTTAAGTTTTTTTACACGCCGCATTAAAACAAAACCAAGGGCCGCGACACGGTGATTGGCTTCAAACGCCTCAACATAGTAATTTTTCATGATTTCGATTTTTTGCCCCGGTTTCATGGGGCGTATGTTGATACGGTACCCGAACCCTTCGATTTTTTGCCATTGCTTGCATATCTTACGCAAAGGACCGACGGTTCTGGACGGCGCATAGACTGTGCCGGGCGATAGATTTTTCAGGGAACGCTGGCTAAAATAGTAGGCTATCCCCGCGGCGTGATCAAGGTGGCCGTGGCTTAAAAACACCACGGGAATATCAATCAGGTCAATCGGCCCCCGCCCGAAATCAAAGGCAATGTTAAAATTTTTTACGAGATAGCACGACTCAATGCCCCCGGTGCCTTCCAAGCGAAGGTCAAGCTCTTTGTATTCAAATTTTTTCATATGAAACCGTTACCGGTACGATTCCGACTCGCCGGGAAAGCTCCCCTGGCGCACATCAGTCGAGTATGCTTCTACCGCTTTGATCATCTCTTCGGAGAAATTTGCATACTTGCGGACAAACCGCGGCGAAAAGTCCGGGTCGAAGCCGAGCAAATCATACAAGACAAGCACTTGCCCGTCGGCCCCGGCGCCCGCTCCGATGCCGATGGTCGGTATTTGAATGGCCTTGCTCACTTCGCTTGCCAGCGAAGCGGGAATCTTCTCTAAAACAATGGCAAACACACCGGCCTCTTCAAGCGCTTTAGCGTCTTCGAGGAGTTTTTGCGCCTCTTTCGTTTCACGGGCCTGAACGCCAAAACCTTCGAGTTTCAATTGCGATTGGGGCGTTAAACCAAGATGGCCCATCACCGGTATATTTGCGTTTAAAATTGCCCGGATCATCGGAATTCGCTCGCTTCCGCCTTCCAGTTTCACCGATTCGGCGCCGCTTTCGACAATGGCCCGGCCTGCATTTTTCACAGACTCTTCGGGGCTCACATGATAGCTTAAAAATGGCAAATCAATGGTCATAAAAAGGTCGGGGCACCCTTTTTTTACCATTTTGGCATGGTATATCATCTCATCGAGAGTAACGCCAATGGTTGACCCCCGCCCCTGGATCACATTACCCAGGGAATCGCCCACAAGCACCATATCAACCGAGGTACGCGCCAGCGACTTTGCCATGCTGTAGTCATAGGCCGTGATGGCGACAATCTTCTCGCCTTTTTCTTTCTTAAACCGAAAATCGGCCGGGTATTGTATCGATGATTCCGGCATTATTGTTCCTTTTTCCTTTTCTGGGAGCAACTCAAAAAGAATTCTCTTCACCCACTCTCTTGCCAAATTGTACGGATGGGGAATATCCAGCCCCGGATACCGGTAAACTCCTTCGGACCACCACACAATGTCAATGTCAATTTCACGCGGCCCATAAGCAATGCTTTTGGTACGTCCAATCTCTTGTTCGGCAGCTTGAATCAAATCCAGGAGCTTTTCGGGCACCAATTCGGTTTCGACCAAAAGCCCCTGGTTTAAAAACCGGGCCTGGTTTTTCACATGGGCCGGCGCCGTGTCCATTGTGCGGGTTTTTTGCAAGACTTTTACCCCTTTACGGTTTAAACTATCGCAAGCGGCCTGCAGGTATGCTTCTCGATCGCCGCGGTTTGAACCTGTCGCTAAAATATACCGGTACATGATTATCTTTTGTTTAGAATGTTATATTGATATTCCGGGGTGCAAGGGTTTGCGCGCCATTTTTTTTCAGATGTTTGTTTTCACGGTTTGAGACGTAAAGAGTAATTTCACCCGAAGCCAGGCAAAACGCTACGCCTAATTCATTTCAGCAAGAAAGTCGTTCACTGTTTTTTGTTTCTGGTTTAACTTGGCCAGGTGATCGCGGATAATCTTGTCGTAGTCCATTTCGCCCGTTTCAATATCAAAACGGATGGTTTCAAGATAACCGAGGTCGAGCTCAAAACCGTAACGGCCGGCTTCGAGAGCCAGCTTTTTCGCCTTTTTCCAATAGGGGATCGCCTCAAGATAAAACCCTTCGGCAATGGCAAACGACTCTTTTAGCTCGTCCGCAAAATCGAGGTTGTAAAAATACAGGTGGCGTTTGTCAAATTGCGAACCGATCCGCAAGTAAGAACGCATGATTTTCAAGTTAATGTGCATGAAAATCAGCAACCGGTATTTGTGGTATTGCTCTTGCGTTTCAATTTTACACAAAGCTTGCGAGGGGTGGCGAAACCGGCGGGTCAAAGCGGTTTTTAGAAAAAAGATATTTCGGCGCAGCTCTTCTTCGCCATAGATCGTGCTAAGACTATAAAGCAGAAAATAATCTTCCACATATTCCGGGTTCCACTGGTGCAACTGCTTGGGAATCCAGTCCGAAAATTTTGTATACATGCCGGATTGGTCATAATAATAGTCGAGGCGAATTTCCGGATAAACATTGAAAAAAGGAGTCGCAACAATAGCGGCGACCAGAATACCTATGAGACCTGCCGAGCGATACCTCTTCATTCTCTTTTTATCGTCACCAAACGTGCTGAAAATAATGAAATTTATTGTACCGGTATTCAAAATAATTATCAATCGAAAACGGCGAAATCTGCCGATGAATTAACTATGGACCGTTCGGCAGAAATCAAACGCCTGCAGGAAAAACTGCAATCTCTCACAGCGCGGCATCACCTGGCAGCCCTGAAAACAGGCACTGAAATAGAAGACATGGACTTCAATGAGATCGCTTTTTTAAAAGAAGTTGCCGGCGATTTGCCCCTGATTGTAAAAATTGGCGGCCCCGAGGCCAGAAACGATATTCGCGCCTGCCTGCGCATACAAGTCAATACGATTCTGGGCCCCATGATTGAGACGGTTTACGCGCTTACGAACTTTGTATCGGCGGCGAGAGAAATCATGAAAGAGATGAAAGCGGAAGCCCGCCTGGCGATTAACATTGAAAGCATCACCGCGGTGCAAAACCTGAGCGCCATGCTTGAATCTTCTTCAATGCAGCATTTGCATCAAATTACCGTTGGCCGCAGCGACCTGAGCCGTAGCTTGCACCTGCCAATCGACGACCCCGAAGTGATATCATACTCGGCCAACATTGTTAAGAAAGCCAACAACCGGGGCTTGCTCACCTCCATCGGCGGAGGATTATCGCTCTCGAATATTGCCCGCCTCTGCGACCAGATTCCCGCGGCGCGCTTTAACAGCCGCCATATGGTATTTTTAAACACGCCCCGATTTCGCGAAAATCCGGGCAGCCACCTGCTGGCCGGGTTAAACTTTGAAGAGATCCTTTATCAGGTGTTGGGTCGAATTTTCCCCGAAAAAGAAGCGCATTACCGGGAACGTTCGCAAACCCTGCGCCGCCGCATGAATGGTCTAAAGTTGTTGCGTAAAAATGGGCTAAGCTAAACTTTTGCGCTCAAGCTTGTGAAAACCTGCTATTTTAACCGGCGCTTTCTGCCGTTTCATACCTTAAGAAGAGCGAACATTAAACTCAACCCGGCGGCCGTCAAATACGACGCCCTGCACGGCCATTTGAATGGCGCGCCAATAGAGATCATGTTCTTCACGGATAATTTTCCGCGACAGACTCTCTTCGGAATCGCCGGGCTCGACCGCAACGCAACGTTGCGCAATGATCGGGCCGGTATCTACCCCTTCGTCGACAAAATGGACCGTACAACCCGAAACACGAACGCCATACTCAATTGCCTGGCGCTGCGCCTTTAACCCCGGGAAAGCCGGCAATAAAGAAGGGTGAATATTAATGATACGGTGTTTGAAAGACGAGAGCATGGTCTTGCCCAGGATACGCATATACCCGGCGCAAATCACCCATTGAGCCCCCTCTTCTTTTAAGAGGGCTGCCAGTTTTTGCTCATACAGCTCGGGCCCCCCTTCGCTTTTGGGCGAAAAAGTAGCCGTTTTTACCCCAAACTCTTGAGCAAGGGCCAGACCCGGCGCATCGCTTTTGTCGCTAAAGACCAAAACCACTTCTACGCGCAGCTTTTTCTCTTTCACCTTTTGCAAGATGGTTTTCATATTGCTGCCGCGCCCTGAGATCAGGATCGCCACTTTTGGCAATTTTTTCTTTTGAAACACGGGCTACTGAAAATCGATCATCCGGTCCAAGACCTGAACGCTGCAAAAGTTATCTAAAAACGAACAATAGTAAATGCGAGCCCGCACCGCAACGGGAGACGCCGCCGGTTTTTCCAGAAGTACCGGGTTAACGGCAGAGAAATATTCGGCGTCTTCTTTGGCTTCTTTGCCGGTAAATACGGCCGGGCTCAATACTTCGCGCTTTAAACCGTAGAGCTTAATTTTTTCACTTAAGCTCGCCGCTTTTGTATGCGCGGGATCAAATGTATAAATGATAATTTCATGCGGCCCGTCTTTTTGTATGCCAAAACCGGGGTTTACAAACAAAGAGACCTGTATTTTATCCCCGGCCAGAGCCGTTTCCAGCGAGACTGCGCCTTCGCTAAAGCCAAACGCTTCGGCTTCATTTTCTTTGCATAAGCTGATCGCCCCTAAAATCACGGATAAAAACCCGACGAGAGCAATTTTACGCCAAAACCTGTTCTTCATATTTTCCCTCTTGTTTGCCTTATGCTTTTACTGTATAACCACATGCATCCGCATGATTTTTTATTTCCCTGAGGTTGCTTTACGGCCCCATCCTCGAATGTAAAGAACACCGGTCAATTCTTTAATCCGATATGACATGAAGTTCAGCAAATGAAATGACGATATGAATAAAGGGAGATCTGTATAAGATTTGACATGGTATAAACAAGTACCATTTTGGACGAAAAATCGTTTTCTTTCTATAATTTCGGAAAAAACGTCAGTAACGGCAATCAAATGGAAAAAATTTGGAACAAGATCAAAGCCAAAGGTCATGAACGAATTACTTTCATGATCATCCCGCACGGCGAATCGCATATCATCAGCCTGCAATTGAGCAAACTAACCATCTTTTTCGGAATTTTCATTACCGCTATCATTGTAGCCGCCTCAGCCGTTTCAATTCAATTGCAAGAAGATATGGAACCGGAAGTAAGCCAGCTCTATGACACAAACCGGACCTTTTATCTTGAAAAAGAGCAGTACATTGCCAAACTGGCGGAACTTTCATTGCGGCACAATGAAATGAAAAAGAAATTACTCGAACTGTACGAATCGGCGGGGATGCTGACCGACGACGCTCCTATTTTTTACAGCGATACCTTCTTACAAAACCAGGCCGCAGAAGAGATGGACTCGGAAAGCATGGCCTTTGCCGATTATATGCATGATTTAAAAGAAAACAAGGTTTTGCAGGCCGACCTTGACCCGGAAAGCCGGCAACTTTTAAAAGAGTTTGAGCAAATTTACGAAGTGAAAGATTTTCATTATAGCGACGAAATGGAGTCGTTTCGAAAACTTCACCTGGATATGAACCAAACCGTTCATTTATTCAGCGTCTTGCAACAATTTCTAAATGAACGCGAAGACGTCCAAAAAAATCTACCCTACTACTGGCCCATGTCAGGCGGTCATTTTACTTCTTTTTACGGACCCCGGTTTTCTCCGTTTGGCTATAGCAGCGAATTTCACCTGGGCGTTGATTTAGCCGACGCCGTCGGTACGCCGATATATGCCGCCGCTTCAGGCACCGTAGTCAAAGCCGGGCGCGCCAGCGGTTACGGGAACCGCGTTCAAATCAAACACCGGTTTGGCTATGCAACGGTGTACGCTCACATGAGCGTTATTTTAGTTCACGCAGGGCAAAAGGTTGAAAAAGGGCAAATCATTGGCAAGGTAGGCGCCACAGGCCGGGCAACCGGACCCCACTTGCATTTTGAAGTGCGCATCAACGGAAAACATGTAAACCCGTTGCCCTACATTACTTCATTGTAAGCGTGTCCCTATTGCATGTATAACAATAATCTCCCTGCCTGGGAAAAACACTACCGGCGCGACAGATCAAAGCAGTCGGTCCCCGATGAAAATGTAGTGCGTTATTTAAATCGCTATTTTGATTCTTTTGCGGAAAAAAGCGAAGAAGCAACGAGCCCCCCTCAAATTCTCGATCTGGGCGCAGGGAGCGGGCGCCATTTAAACTACCTGAGAACCTTTCCGGGGAAAGCTTTTGGCATGGACTATTCGCTCAACGCGCTGCACGGGCAAGAAGGCGTTGTGTGCGCCGATGCGAAATCTTTGCCGTTTGCTTCCGCCTCTTTTGATTTAATTCTTTGCTGGGGTGTATTTCACTATTTGCCCGATGAATCGATTGCCGGCGCAATTAGCGAAGTGCGCCGCATTTTACGGCCTTATGGACGTTTTTTCGGAACCTTGCGTTCGACCGAAGATACGCACCTGGAAGAAGTACTTGACCAGGGGGATTTGGCCGGGGGCGCCGCCAGGTTATTTACCCAGGAAGAAGCGGCCGCCCTTTTTCGCGGTTTTTCCGAGATCCGGTTTGGGTTTATCGCCAGACGGCCGTTAGGCGAAGAGGGGCTCATCGCTCACCATATGATTGAGGCCTCGCTTTGAGCAACGCCCGATTGGACGCCCCCGCTTGCCCGGTATGCAGCCGCCGGCAAACCGAATACTTTGGCATGGTTGAGCGCTTTACCCCGCCCTTCCCCGTATACCGGTGCCGCTCTTGCAGCTCATCGTTCCGGCACCCTCTTCCGAAAAACGACGGCGCTTTCTATGACCGGGATTATTACGAAGGCAACGCAGAGTTTAGCTACCGCGATGAAAGGCAAAGCTTTTTGTATGACCGCCATGTCTGGAAAGCCCGGCTAAAAACCGTTTTATCGCATTTCCGCGGCTACCCGCCGGGCGAATTGCGTTTTCTCGATATCGGCTGCGCCTTTGGCGGTTTTGCCGCGACGGCCGGCGAGACCTGCCGCTCGTACGGAATCGATGTCTCTCAATTTGCCGTACAAAACGGCAACCGGTTTATCAATTCATTGCAATTAAAAAACCACTTTCAAGGGCTCTTTCATGACTCCCGCGGCGATATTGCAAGCGCGCTGCCCGAAAAAGAAAAATCGGCGGGTTTCGATATCATTACCTTGATAGAGGTCGCCGAGCACCTGGCCGATCCGGCATCTTATTTTCAAACGGTGTACCGCTTGCTCCGGCCGGGCGGGTTGTGCCTGATCCAAACCGCCAATATGGAAGCGTGGCAGGCTATCCGCGAGGGGATTGGCTACCACTACTATTTGCCCGGCCATTTGACTTGCTATTCGGCCAGAGGCTTAAAAGAGATGTTGCAAGGCATCGGGTTTCGCCGGTTCAAAGAGTACATTCCGGTTGATTTTGGCTTGCTGCCTAAATTAAAAAAAATGCGGTTTCGCTTTCGCAAAGCCGGCGACTACCGGCAATGGGCGCCGGTCTTTCGCTATCATCTGCTCTCAAAACTCAAGTGGCGTTCTCTGCCCCTTACCTCTTCTTTTGTGCTGTATGCGTTTAAATAGTTTTGTGCAACATTTTGATGTAGTATTTCAAAACCTGGAGAAAATTGGTATCTCTGAAAAATATTTATCTATTTAACCTAGATTAAAAGAAGTGAGAAAATTACTGCATCTTCCATCATCTGTACGGAGTACTTGACAGAAAACCTTTCCATGATAAATTGGAGTAGAACTAAAAGATTACATCATAGCCTATGTTGAGACTGACTACAGACAATATTAAGCATATTTGTAAAGGCAATAGATTGTTGTCCACAATTATAGTATTATCCTTTTTAACAATTCTATTGATAACAGGATACACAAATATGAAAAAAGTGTACTTAAAAGACAAGGTTGAGTTTCTCAAACTCAATAAACCTATTGCCGTAGAAACATTCACAGAAGACCGTATACGCCATTTGCCGGCTCCGCTAAAAAAATACCTGCGCGTATGCGGATACATAAACACTCCTGTCCCAGTGAATGCAAATATATACTGGAGTGAAAGCTATTTTCGAATGTCTCCTGAAAAAGACTGGGGTAAATTACAGACTAGTCAGTTCAATTCCGTAAAACCAATCGGACGTGCAGCCTATATGAAATTCTCATCGATGCCGGTTGCAGCGCGCGATCTTTACAGGAACGGTTATGGTGAAATGAACGGAAAGCTTTTAAATATGTTCAGGGTCGTTTTTGATAACAGTAAGGAGACAGCACAATCAGCCCTGATAACAGTATTTGCAGAATTCATGTTTATTCCCGGTTATCTTTTATTGGAAAATGTAAAATGGGAACAACTAAGTGAATATGCAGTTAGAGGAATACTGGAAGACAACGGCATAAAAGTGACAGGTATATTTTATTTTGACGAGAACGGCTTGTTTACCCGCTTCGAGACAAATGACCGTTACTATTCGACAGCTAAAAACCAATACAAAAAAGTAAAATTTTCAGCTATAGCAGAGAGTTATAAAATGCAAGGTGATTTAAAAATTAGCGAGAACGTGAAAATAGTATGGCATTTGCCGGAAGGTGATTTTGAGTATTACAAGGGCATTGTGGACAAGATTGAGTATAATGTATCTGAATGAATACTCATCAAAACGGTCGCACAACAGAGCTTCTCTGCCGGTCGAAAGCATTTTAGCTTTCGACACTTCCTCACTACGGTCGCTGCCGCTAAGCCTCCGTTCGGTCGCGCGCCCCTTCGGGGCTGCAGTCCGGTCTTAATTAAAAACGGGGGCAAGTCTGCCCCCTCGCTTCAAAGGCTTTGCCTTTTACGCCCCCCCGACGCTCTTATTGTGCAGCCCATTGATTCGCATTTAGCGAATCAATGAACGGCCCGGCGCGGCAACTTATAGTCCAAAGATATTCATACGTAATAATTTTTCAACTTCTACGTATGAATTATCCAGCCGCTTGGGCACATTTTTGAAACCCAGGCCATCTCCAATCGAACGCTCCCTTGCGTGAAGTTCGTTTGGTCGCGCCGATTGGGGCCTGCTTTCAAAAACGTCATAGCAAGCTCAGAAACGTTATCGAAAATTGAGGGTGTATATTATTCACATTGGTATGTGAGTACGTCTTTTACCAAAGATATTACTTTTGATGTATTTACTCGATTTTTAAACGAATTTAAATCAATAAAACCAATAATGAATTCAAAAGAGAATTCCGGATTATGTTATGTCGGAATATGAAGCGCTGCCCTACAAAGTCTTGAATTGTATTGACCTTTCAATAAAAATAAAACTTTGTTATAGAATATACTGGTAGCTTTTTTTTGACGAAGTGTTGTTTCATCAATATTGTAATATTTTCTATTGTGAGAACCGATAGTGATAATTTTTTGTCTACTTAGATAGGTATACATATTTCGAAAAATAACCTTAAAAAACAGTTGACTGATAGTATTATTTATAGTACTATCTATAGGGCTTAATGGAGACGACTATGAGCAATATTATTACTGCAAATGATTTAAAAACAAAGGGCGTATCAGCTATTGAGCAAGCTACAAAACTGGAAGATGAGGCGATTATTACGGTACATGGCAAAACTCAATATATTGTCATTCCAATAGATCACTATAATTACCTTCGAGAATGTGAATTAGAGGCTGCATTAATAGACTCCAAAAAGGATTTTCAAGATGGAAATTATGTAAAAGAATCTGTTGAAGAACATATAAAGCGAATTACTAGTGGCTAATATTATATATACAGATTCTTACAATAAAAGGGCTAGAAAATTCTTAAAAAAGCATCCGGATTTATTAAAGCAATATATAAAAACCTTGGAACTTCTGGAAGAAAATCCTTATCATCCTTCATTGCGACTACATAAATTGGAAGGGCGATTGTCAGACCTTTATTCAGTTTCAATAAATATTGTATATCGCATTACATTGGAATTCATTATTGAAAAAGATAATATTTTATTAATAAATATTGGAAAACACGAAGAAGTTTATTAACCGACCGCTCAACTTCCGGTAACGATTTGAGATTTTCTTGACGTTGCCGAAACCCGAGGGCGCGCGAAGTCGCGCCCGCAGCAGAAAAGCTCTGTTAGGCGTAATAAATGCGGTTTGGTTCTCAAGCTCGCACCTCATGTGCTCGCAGTAAATCAAATACTCATTGACATCTTGAAACAAATCAAATATTTCATATATTATAGGGTTCTTATTTAACTTTATCCTACAGTATAATATATTGAATTATTTAACAAGAGGTCTGACCATTAGTACATCAACAGATTTTCGATCAGTCTACTTTCCATTTTGCATTAAGAAATTTTCCAATGGTGAATGGGTGATTTTAAACCGTCGATATAAGCCCGTAGGCTTTAATACTGGCGATTATATACGTTATGAAGATTATCCAGTTTCAGTTAAATTAAAAGGTCTTGGCCCAAAGATTTTACAAAAAATTTCATATAATGGAAATACAGAGGGGGATCGTATTTATCTTTACAATGATGGCTGCGTACCGACACACAGCAAAGCAAATATGAACGCTTATCTGGAAAGGGCAGATTAACAAATTAATTGTGCATAAGGCTAAAATTTTTTATCCAATGCATAATTTCTTTCTATTGCAATAGTAATGATTACCTTGGAGAATGAAATAAATGGGAAAATACACAAATTTGAGATATAAAATTCTTGCCGGTGGTTCAGACAATAATATCGAATTTGCAGAACTTTGTCATTTGTTGACTCGTCTTGGTTTTGATGAGCGCGTTAAAGGAGATCACCATATTTTCACTTTTGATGGAATCAATGAGATTATTAATTTACAACCCAAAGGAAGTAAGGCAAAAGGATATCAAGTTAAACAGATCAGAAATATTCTGGCAAATCACCGGTTAGGAGAGTCCAATGTCGATTAAATATGAGTTAATTATTTATTGGAGTGAGGAAGATAAGGCTTATATCGTTGAAGTACCTGAATTAGCTGGTTGTATAGCGGATGGGGATACATATGAACAGGCCGTTGCAAATGCTCGACTGGTTATTTCAGAATGGATAGAAACTGCGCATGAACTTGGACGACCGATTCCAAAACCCAAAGGCCGTTTAATGTATGCATGATTACTTAATAAATCAGTAACGCAACTTACCCAACAAACACCCATTAAATTGACACCTATATTATCTTTAAGCAATTTTGGTTAATTTAATATTTGCCTTGTATCCAAGAGCACTAAGTACCCGAATCATAAAATCGGTCGATAATCCTTGAGTATTATAATTCAACAGTGCTGTTAACCTGGTTCGTGAAACTTTGGCAATTTTAGCCAATTTTTCTTGAGTATATTTTGATTCTTTAAATTTATTAACAATGGCAATATTCAGGTTTGCCCGAAACTCCATTTCGGCACCTTCGTTTGCAGACAAACCTAAAATCTCCGCAAGTTCTACGGCATTTTTGGCGGTTAATTTATCAGATTGTATTTTTTTCATTTACTTCTCCTCTGATAGCATAATTTTTAATCTAAGTATTGCTGTATCTATTTCTTTATTAGGTGTTTTTTGAGTCTTCTTCATGAAAGCATGAAACACTAAAACTTTATCTTTCAATTTGATGTAATAGAAAATTCGATAATTCCCTGTCTCATCTTTTATTCTAAGTTCGGAAACACCATTTTGAATTGATGGCATTGGCCGGGATAATGGCATCGCTATATTTTCTCCCGATTGCAAGATTAATAGCTATTTACCTAATTCCATTTTAATATCTTTTGGAAATGATTGAATCTCTTTTCTTGCATTACTATCAAATACAACTTTTTTTACATTAACCATGTGTCTCATATGCGAGACATTACGCCAATTCTATAATATAATTATTATAAATAAATGTCAATTTTTCGCTCTACCTCCTGTAGAGCTCATTTTACTACATAAATCTACGCCTAACAGAGCTTTCGCGTTCGCGCCCGACTACGCGGGCGCTCAGGTTTCGCAAACAGAAATCTTTTATATTGTATTTACTTTTTAATAGATAATACTTCTATTGTAAAGCAATGTTTGCTCAACCAAATTGACATCGGCCTCGACTCCTCCGCCCGAAGTCGCGCCAAAATAGAGGTTTATTTCGCTCGCATCGACCGGCGCCCGGATTCGCCACCTATGCAAAAGACGCCGGCGTTATGTAAAATTATTACAGATTGCTTTTAAGCTCGCACATTGCGTACTCACACAATTGCAAAGGATAACCGCTGAAATACTTATTTGACGAGATCGCAAACTGGCAAGAATAACAAATTTTTTATTTTTATTTACTTTGGGGCTGTTTACGAATATTTTTATGTTCGACAGTATACTTTGTATTTAGTTGTTATCAATAGAGAATTGAGGATACAATGAAAATCATAAATTTTACGATTTTAACCCTTGCGCTGGCAATCAACTCATGCGGGACAACAAAACTATCTACAAAAGAATTATCCGATGTTAGTTCAGGGGAAAAAGCAATACTAGAAACATTTAACCAACCCTTAATTGCGTCTATGATATTTGGGGAAGAGCCAGTGACGCAAATCATAGCCGTCGATGGGAAAAAACTTGAATCTGTAACTTTGAAGGCAAATGAAAAAATCGCCATCAAAACCGGTATACATAAAGTTGAATTCAATTGTGTAAGTCGAAGCGGCTATGATGAAAGAGACTACTCAGAAATAATTGAAATAGATTTCAAGCCCCACTTTCAATACCTGATACGCTGTTCATTTGATACGGATTTTGGGCCAAATGGTACATACGTTGGCAGCTTCAGCATAGATAAAAAACGGATAAAATAGATGCATATAGACCTATACGAATATGATTTTGTATCGGTTTGATATTCATTGAAATAGCGTTAACTTCCGATAACAAAACTTTTCCGTTGGTCAAAACTTTTTCGTTTTCGACATTGCCTCACATTTAACGCTGCCGCGACTACATGTTCGGTCGCGCCCCCCTTCGGGGTACGGCGCGGCTTTTCGTTCTTCTTTAATAATATATTTGCAGCCAATCATACGCATTCTCAAATGTTTTGCCCTAAGACAACGCTAAGCGTACATAAAACCGCTTGACGTTCGCGGTTAGAGTTACATATTGTTTCCATGGAAACCTGTTTGGATAAGCTGACAAACGCCAACCATTTGATCCGGTACTTGCTACGGATCGGCGCCAATCTGGAAAAAATCTGCAACCGCGTGATCGCCGATTACGGTTTAACCCAACAACAGTTGAATGTTTTAAACGAAGTGCGGCGGAATCACGGGATCACCCGGAACCAAATCATCTCAATGCTCGGCTATGAAAAATCGAATTTATCAAAAATTGTAGCAAAGCTTGAAAAGCTGAAATACTTAACGCATACCTCCGGCGAAAAGAACAAACGAGTTCTTTTGATTCATATCACCACCAAAGGAAACGAGGTTTGGGAAAAGTGTATCAAAGCGTTAAACCGGGAAAATGCAAAAATATTCGGCGAAACTTCCCCGGAAGAGATGCACAAATTCAAAGACACAACCTTTCAAATATTTAAAACCATTCTGGGGGAGAACTGAGCCAATGAACACATTATCGTCATCAGCGGCGCTGTCTCAATCAGGGCCGGCAAAACCGTTCTCAAAGGCGGCGCCGGAGACATCATCACGATCCCCCGAAACCTGGAACATGGCGATATCGCCGGAGACAACTCCCATATTATCGTTCTGGAAAATTTCAGCGAGGAGGTTCAATGAACAAAGAAGATAAAACCATTTGCCTGGCGTTTTTTTATTTCATGAATCCGGCGGCGGAAAATCTGCCGCAACGGATCAACGATCATATCGCTTACTGGAAATCGCTCTCGTTACCCGGGTACCAAGGCGGCCCATTTTCCGACAAGAGCGGGGGGCTCATTCAATTTAGAGCCGCCTCTTTTTCTCAAGGCGAACAAATCGCCCTTGGCGACCCGTTTGTGACGCATGACTGTCTCGAAATGTTTTGGGTAAAAGAGTGGGCTGCCAGCCCCGGCGCGCCATAAACATATTTCACGGGGCCGTCTTGATTTTACAAGCGATGCAATAGCGGTTGTAGGCGTACGCAAGCGCATAGGCATAAAGAGCCGTAATTACCGAAATGAGTTCCTGGAAATACTGGGGCGAGCCCAGGGCGACCAAGATAAGAACCGTGGCCAGCGCAAACCCTGTATTTCGGTATATCGTTGCATAAAGCCGGTTTTGCCCAAAGGAGTAAATCACAATTGCAATGTCGGCAAACAAAAAGACCCTGAAGAATGTATCGAAAGATGCATGATACATATGCGTTTGAAAAAAGGTAACAACGTCATACATACCGATAGAGATATACGATATAAATAACAGCAAAACGATGATCTTTTTAAAAAAAATGTAATTGTTATTTTCTTCATCTTCGCGTGGCGTACGCGGTATCCGGTAAAACAAAAGGATAATGATAAAAATAACAAATGAGCTGAGCCCGTATGAGAACAAATGGGCAATGGGATGGTCAAAGCCAAGGTGCATCAACGTAATTTGCTCAAACTCCGGTATCTCCTTGAACGACAGCCGCAACAAAATTAAAGACAAAACCTCAAGTTGTTTCAATTGGGCGTCCGTTACCGAATATGAGATGGCAAAGATCATATCCAGTAGTTCTTTCAATAAAATCAAACTGAGAACAATTTCAACGGCAGACATTTTACTCGCCGGAATCATGGACTGTAACACTGGCGGAAAACGAAACATTTGATTGAGCTGAATGACAACGAGAATTCCGCAAAAAACAAATAAAAACAAAAGCGAAAAATACTTGTTCGATACAGAGCGGTGCAAAGCGTTCTCTAACTTGTCATAGAGAATCGATAAATATGATTTCATTTTCTCCCGCATACGGCGTAAAAACAAAGTATGCATTTTTATGGCGATAATCAACAAATTCGCCAAAGCGTCGCTACCTCAAAAAATAAATTGGCATTGACTTTATCAATCGATTCTATAGAGTTTTACCCGGTTCGGAGCCTGCAGCTCATTCGTTAAAAACTATTTATTAAGTATTTTTCATATCTGCAAAAGGACGGCATATGTTGGAATTTTCCACTATCGCAATACACCAGATTATTTTTCAAGGGATGTTTGTTGCAAAAAATTATATCCTGCGTAAAAATACCGGCAAACAAATCAGGGGCAAAAATGTTGAAGCTACTGTTTCAATCATTTTCTTCGCTTTATTCATAGCGATTTCATTGGCCCTCAGTTTTTTTCAAATAACAGTTGGCGAAATCAAACTGCTCAGCAAAAAGGCAGCAATCATATTGGCTTTCTTTTTTATATCTGCAAATTTAATCATTTCGGTTTTATCCCTTGTTCACTTAAAAAATTCCTGGAGAGTCGGCGTTGTTGAGGATCAGAAAACAGAGCTGGTCACTGACGGCATATACGGTTATACGCGCAACCCCTACTTTTTGTCATATATATTGATGTTTGCCGCATATGCGATTTTACTTCAAAATTTGATTTTACTGGCCCTCTCTTTTGCGGGCGTTTTCATGGTGCATAAAATGATAACGAAAGAAGAGACTTTCCTGCTTTCTCTTCATGGCGATACATATTTAAACTACAAATTAAAAGTTCCAAGATACTTTATCATTTAAATCGCAGAAAAGCAAACCAGGTACGTATGGCGCGCGCGGCGGGTTGCCTGGCCGGGGCCGCCCGGTAAATCCAGCGTTTGTTTTACAGACCCTGCTCCGCTTTCCCGATAACAACAACGGGATTTTTTTCCGGGTCCAGCCAATGCAATAAATTGAGTATGTCTTTTTCCGATACGGCAATACAACCTGAAGTCGGCTTTCCCTGAGCCCGCCACACATGAAAAAAGATGGCGCTGCCGGCGCCCGGTACGATTGGCCGGGTGTTATAGTCGACGATAATTCCGTATTGATATAAATGATCCTTCCGGCGCATTTTTTCATAAGATTTTGCCCCTACGTCATTGCTTACCCATTGATTGTAGTATGGTGAGTCAGGGTCATCGACCCATAGATCATTTTCTGCGCTTTGCCGGTATGGCAACTTTGTGTCCGCTGCGCTTGAGTACCCGAACGCGCTTGATAGCAAAAACATACCCGAAGGGGTTTTTCCATCCCCTTCTTTTTTTTCACCCTCCGCCGCAATTCCGTTTTTGCCGGCCATCCCATCGATTTGACTGCCTGCCCTCTCCCAACTGTCTGCCGTTTTTTGAACCATCAAAATCGATACTTGCGCTTTCTCAATTTGACCGCCGGACTTGGCCGGCATTACCAGTACGGCCTGTTTTACATTTGAAAGACCTGTTTGCTTTTCCAGCAATGACGCAAAGGGCTCCGGCAACCCGCTGCCTGTGCCTTTTTTACACGAAACGAAAAGGCACGAGGCGAAAACTGCAAATACAACCAAACGTAATTTCCTGTATTTCAATAATCTCATATTGGTTACATTTTAATCAAGCTTTCATCTTGCGTCAATCAATTGATCTCTTTTCGTTTGCCCATTCATGTATTTTAACTGTTTTTCGCCACGCATGCGGCGCGCAGCAGAAAAGCTCTGTGAGATGACATTGGCGCGGGCTATGGTAAATAAATGAATGATTTATTATCGAAAGATAATAGCTGTTTATCTACACTCCATAATTTAACCAGCTATCGACTTGAATAACTAATTATCATAGCATCTATAATTCCAATACCTTTAGCGGAAAAGTTATCAGAAAATGATAGTGAATTTTTTTTAACTTTATTACTCAAACCTTTGATGCGTTGAATCTTGAGCCAATCTGTTAATGCAATCGTTAGTGGCTCAGTAATATTTTTACTTCACTGGGCAGATCAGCCTGACGAGCGTAAAACCTGATAGCGGGGGAACGCTGCTTGTCAGAGCCGATGATGCTGCGGTAATCTGTGGGGTAAAAACGGTGGAACTTGCATTCATGAGCGTGTAACTGTTAGCCGACCTGCTGATGGGATAGTTCATTGCAATATTGCACTCTTCGATATCTGCGTTTGAATTCAATTTATGTACGGATCTGCTTCCAAACAACATGTATGAGTTGTCGGCCAGTTGAACCGGGTGTTCGACAATGGTTTGGCTGGCAAAGGCCCGTTCCAAGAGGATATTACCCTGGTTGTCCAGCTTTACGAGTGAGCTGAATGTTGTCACAGGCGGGGAGATGCGTTCGATCGTTCCTCCCAATAAAAGATTTCCATCGTTTGCTTTTTCGCTACCTTTGATTTCGTACGATAAATCCGCTATGCCGGTTCCATAGTCATACGCCCAGAGAAGGTTTCCATCCGGGTCAAGTTTCTGAATTGTACTATAACTGCTGTTCTTGTAAATAATGACATACCCGTCTGACATTTCATCCATGATTGAGTAAGACATTAAATTGATTTTCTGCCAGAGAACGTTTCCATTCGCGTCAAGTTTCAAAAGGGTACCGGAAGTCAAAGTATTGTTGTTATTGGTAAAAACAAGGTATCCCCCGTCAGATGTCGCTTTGACTGAATGATGATAATTGCCGGTTCCGTTCAGGGTATATCTTTTCTGCCATAAAGGACTGCCGTTGCTGTCCACTTTCAACTGTAGAGCATCAAGATTCGTCTCAAGAGCCCCACGAATGCCTCCGAGTAAAATATAACCTCCATCGGCGCTCTGCTCCAGGTCTTGAGCCGACAGCACCAGATCGGGATCGCCGTAAATTTCATGCCAGAGGACATTTCCATTTATGTCCAAATGGCTCAGGCTGATTTTACCGCCCGAAACGCTGCTTGCAATGGTATACCCGCCTTGAACGGGGACAATGCCGTTTTCAAACATGAGTTGGCTCCCGGTACTATCCGTGTAGATTTTTTCCCACAAAGGAATTCCCGATGAACTGAACTTTACGAGACGAGCTGATGTTGTTTTGGGCACGACGAATTCTCCGCCAGGGTCAACCATACTGAATTCGATTAAATCAGTACCTATGATAAAAGTCTTTGTGGCGTTGATGTTCAGACTGACCCCGGGCGGGCACAAAGTCACCAGAGGTATGGGGGGGAATTAATAATCTGCGAGCTGGGCAGTGACCCGGTACTCCATCCCGGCCTGCAGGTTGTTAATTGTATAATTCCCGTTAAGATCGGAAGATACCGGGAGACTTCCCGGATCCATGATCGATATGCCGGCATTTGCCAGAGGCGCGCCGCCCGAGGTTACAGTCCCTGATATGCTCAATGGCTGATCAGGCAGCGATAGATTCTGATTCATGAGCGAAGCCCCGCTGACCAAAACATTCAGCTGGGCGGGGGTATAGTTCAAGCCTGCGCAAAGCGGCTCAGGCGTAATACTGTAGCTTCCATTGGAAACCCGATAAAAGGTAAACTCCCCCAGGCTGTTTGTAACGACAGGCGCATGCCGGCTCCAGGTACCGCTAAGTGTAACCGGTACTCCTCGAACGGGGATACCAGCCGGGGTACTGATCGCGCCTGAGATAGCATAGAACGACGCTGTAAAATCGGCAATGTGCGTTTGCGGGGTATACTCTGCGACTACAAAGGTGTAAGAAGGAGGGCTGGCATCAGGCAGGTTAGGGGTAACGGTATAGGTTCCCGGTAAAAGATTTTCAAATTTAAAATTTCCACTGTAGTCTGTTATCGTATTTGCGCCGGCGTCTCCGCTCAAGATCACTTCCACCTCATGGACTGCGTAACCTCCGTTAGCAGCCAGAACGCTCCCCAGGATTTCAATCCGCGGAATCGCCGTAAAGTTGACGCCATTGATTGTATCTGTAAATTCGAGCTCGAGTTCGCGGGAAATTGGTTCAAAGCCATAGCCGCCGGCTACGACCGTAATTTCAACAGTTTTGTCGCCCTCATATCTTTTCGTAATATCTTCAATTTCCACTTTGTAAAACCCGCTTGAATCTGTCGTTGTTGCCAGACTGTCCCTGTATCCGCTCGAACAGCCCAGTGTAATGATGTCTACAGATATGGTAAGATTCATTCCGGAAACCGGGTTCCCGAGGTTGTCTTTGATATACCCGGAAACATGCCCTCCTTCTTTTTCTTTCTCTTTTTCCGAATGACAGTTAAAGATATTGGGAGAAAAAAGAAAGTTGATCCAGAGCAAGACCGATAAAATTTTCCATCTTCTCATGCTGTTTAAACAATACGAACAAAATTAAAGGCGATTTCATTTCAACCGGATCAACCATTATCCTTTTTTGCATGGCAATATTTGCGGTATGCAAGCCGCCGGCCGTTCCTTACGGCCGGTTTCGCCTGTTCATTTATTGCTTGCCATATTTACTTTTGAAACCAACTTACCCAATGAAATTTTTTACCGTTCTCTCGCTTGGCTTTTTATTTTTGCATTGTTTTGCCCTTTTCGCCGTTCCGTTTGAAGGGGCCAGATTGACAGAAGCAAACATCAAAAGTTTGCATAATGGAAAATGCGAGGAATTTAGCGCAAACAGCATGTCCGCAAAATCCGCCATGCCCGGCAAGCTCATCGATATCGTAAGCCAGGAAAATTTTATCACGGTAAAAATATTGAGCTGCACGATAAAACAGGTCACGTTTGAATATTACTTGATTCTCGAAAATAACATATGGATCATGTTCGACGCCGAATCTATCGTAATTACCGATAACAAAACAGATGACCAAAACGGTAACCAAACTACCGGTCAAAATCATTAAATAAAATGTTTTTTGTTTCTGGCTTTTTCATTACAATGTTTGGCACTTCATAATATTGTTACTCCCGTTCCAAAACCACTTCATACTCAGCCCCTTCGAACCTGACATGGTGACATTTACATTAATTTTGACTTGACATTTTCTTTCGCTATAATAATAATAGTTTTATTGTGTACTTACTAAAGGAGTAATACTATGGCTAAAATGAATATGAAATCTCTTTATTTTGGGCAACACCTTGGGGACAATAAAGAAGATTTACCCGAAGTGAATCAATACTTTACCTGGGTTGGCGACCAAACGAGAAAAGAGAGCGGTGTTTTCCAAATTGGCAGCAAACTTAGACCCGCAGATGATGCGTATTTATTGATTCGGTCGTATGATGTCGATAACCAAGCCCATACGATCAGGGTGAACGGAAAAGATTTACCGGGCATTAACCTTGCAACGAAGGCAAAAGAAAAAAGATGGCAAGTTTTTTATGATCAAATACCTGCAAATACTTTGCATGCCGGCGAGAACTTGGTACAGATCTTTAGAAACAAATCTTCTCTGGATAATTTTGTCATTCACTCCATAATTGTTCATTGGATAGAAAACGATTGATAGCAATATTGTCTATCATGCCATCTTGAGAAAAACCCCGGCTTCGTCGATTGGCTCAGCCAAGTTTTAGAAAGCTGGTTGAAGCATATACTTTTTCTATTTGCCCTTGAAAGTAAAAACTTCAAGTATGCCGCAGAATATCAAATGAACGTCAAAAGAAGGTTAAAATGCAAGCGGCATGGTATGAACAATACGGGCAACCGAATGTTTTACAACTAAAAGAAATTCCGGTTCCCGCCCCGAAAGAAGATGAAGTATTACTGCAAGTTTACGCCGCCTCGATCAACTCTTCCGATTGGGAATTCTTAACGGGCAAGCCAATCTATACCCGCATCTGGGGTCTTTTGAAACCGAAAATCCATGTGCTTGGCTCAGACGTAGCCGGCGTTATCGTAAAAACGGGAAAAAACGTAAAAAAATTCAAGGCCGGAGACGAAGTATTTGGCGACCTCTTCAACCACTGGGGCGGGTTTGCCGAGTACGCTTGCGCTCCCGAAAACGCCCTCACCCGAAAACCGGAAAACGTCACTTTTACGGAAGCCGCCGCGCTCCCCCAATCGTCTCTCATCGCCTGGCAAGCCTTGCGCCGCTTAGACGAAAACCTGAAAGACAAAAAACAGGTCAAAGGGCAAAAGCTGCTGGTGAACGGCGCCGGGGGCGGCGGAGGAACATTCGCCCTGCAACTGGCCAGACTATACGGGTACGAAGCGACTGGGGTAGACAATCGATGGAAACAAAAAACCATGCAAGCGGCCGGGGCCGAACATGTAATCGACTTTCGTAAAACCGATTGCACCAAAACCGCAGAGCGGTATCATTTTATCCTGGACTTCGTCGGGCATCATTCAATTGGCGACTATAAAAAGATCTTAACCGATAACGGCCGTTACGTTATGGTGGGGGGCTCCGCGGGTAACATACTAAACACGCTTCTTTGCGGAAAATGGCTCTCAAAAACCACATCCAAAAAATTCGAGCTTCTTGCCCATGAAGCGAACAAAGGCATTGAATCCGTTTTAAAGCTTCTCGCGCAAAAAAAGATCAAGCCAATGATCGACCGGGTTTTTTCCCTGCAAGAAATACAAAATGCATTTCAATATTTTGCCGAAGGCAAAGCGGGCGGAAAGCTGGTCATTCAAATTAAATCGTAACGGCAAAACTCCGCGGCAGATCATGCTTTACGCCTTGTGCGGGGTAAATGCACAATGTCCGCAACAAGATAAATGCCATATAACCTTTTTCATAACTTCCCGCTTCGCCATGCCAAACCCGATTATACAGAATAAAATCTACATTCCGCCGCCCGGCCAAAAAGCAATCATCCGATCAACTCTCATTGAACGTTTAAATGAAGGCCGGCATGGCAAACTGACCTTGATTTGCGCCCCCGCCGGTTACGGAAAATCCACGCTGATCAGCGAGTGGCTGACAGCTACCCGCACAGCGGCGTCCATGGTATCTCTTGATTCCGGCGATAACGATTTTGTCCGGTTCATGACCTATATGCTGGCGGCGGTCCGAAGCATCTTTCCCGAAAAGGGAGAACGGCTGATGGAAATTGCGCAAAACCAGGCGCCGCAAGCCGAGCCGATGGAAACCTTCATGGCCACCCTGATCCATGAATTAAATGAAATCGAAAAACCGTACGTGCTGGCGCTGGACGATTACCATGTCATTGAAAACCCGAAAATTAACGAAGCGGTCTCTTTTCTCATCGAACACCTGCCCTTCTCCATGCAACTGGCAATTTCAACCCGCGAAGAACCCGATTTACCCTTGGCTAAATTTCGGGCCAGGGGACAATTAACGGAACTGCGGCCCAACGATTTGTGTTTCAACAAAACAGAGACCTCCCGGTTTTTTCTCAAAACCATGGGCCTGCACCTTTCCGAAAACGACATTGAAGCGCTGGTCAACCGAACGGAAGGGTGGATTGCCGGGCTAAATCTGGCGGGAATCTCCATGCTGGCCGCAGACAACCCCCATGAGTTTGTTCTTTCTTTTGCAGGCAGCCACCACTTTGTCATGGATTATTTAATGGAAGAAGTTTTCCAAACGCAGCCCGAAACGGTTCAAAATTTTCTTTTGAGTACATCCATACTAACGTCAATGTGCGGGCCGTTATGCGACGCCGTAATGGAATCGAACGCAGGGCAAGGGCAAGAGCTCCTGGAAAAATTAAACCAGGCAAATATGTTTCTGGTTCCCCTGGACAATGAACGAAAATGGTACCGTTACCACCATCTCTTTCATGACCTTCTGCGGCAAAGGCTTCGCAAGAAGACCGAGCCCGAGTCCCCCCAAACTCCGAATCCCCTGGAACATGCACCCGAAATAACCGGAAAAAAAACAAACCGCAAATTCGATTTGCCGAACCTGCATTTGCGCGCCGGCAAGTGGTATGAAAAAAACAACCGTTTTGCCGAAGCGTTCATTCACTCTCTCGAAGCCGGCGATACCGATAGAGCGGCAACCATGGCCCAAATCGGATACGCCGAAATGGAAGCGGCATTTCAGCTGCCGGCATGGCTGGAACTGGTAAAAAAATTACCGAAAGAAAATCTTTATCATCACCCCTTCTTGTGCTACCAGTATGCGGCCGCCTTAACCGACGTCGGAGAACTGGAAGCAAGCGAAGAGTGGTTAAATCATGCCCAGGAACGGATTGACAGCGAAAAAAGCCCTTCGCCAAACCCCGAAAGCTGGACCGCCTTGCGCGGCAATATCGCCCGCCAGCGAAGCCATAACGCGCAATCGCGCGGCGATATCCCTTCAACGATAAAGTACATCAAACAAGCCCTGCAACTCATGCCAGGCGACGATTACCTGGGGCATGGAGCGATGGAAGGCTCGCTGGGTTTGATCCACTGGGTCGACGGCAACTTACCGGCGGCAAAAGAGTCGTTTCAAAAAACGGTACGCTATTGGCAAAAAGCCGAAAACCTGAATTTTGAAATAGCGACCGGGTACGCCCTAGCCGACCTGGAAACGGCCTGCGGCAAACTGACCGGAGCGAGAGATATTTGTCACAAGTTGCTGCTCCTCGCCGATGAAAAAAAAGTCAAAGATTTGCATGGCGCGGGCCTGGTACACTTTCGCCTGGGGATGATTTACCACGAAATGGGCGAGACGGAAAAATCGGATATCCATCTCCGCATCAGCAAAGATATTGCCAACCGGTGTTCCTCGATTTATTGGCCCTGGATATGGAACCGGGGGCAGGCTATTATAATGGAATCCGCGGGAGAGATGGAAAACGCCTTGGAACGGTTGGAAGAAGCCAAACGCAAAGGAATACGAAGCTCCGAACCGAACTTGCGCCCCATGGAAGCGATGAAAGCGAAAATTTTTGTAAAAATGGGACGCTTGAAAAAAGCCATGGAATGGGTTGAAGAAAATCATATTCCCGATCTGGAAATTTCATACCGGCATGAATTTGAGCTCCTCACTCTCGTCAGAATCACAAGAGAACAAATTACAAAAACGCCTGACGGCGCTAACCTTGGTGGCAATATGTCAATCAACCGGGCTTTTCATTTGCTCGATAAACTTTTAGAAAGGGCAAAAAAAGAAAAAAGATACGGCAGCGTCATTGAAATCCTGGTGCAAAAAAGCCTGACCTGCTCTGCCGCCGGCGACTTTCCGGCGGCATTTGACGCCCTGACCCAGGCGCTGGAAATCGGAGAGCCCGAACGCTTTGCCCGCGTGTTCATTGACGAAGGTTTGCGCATGATGGAACTTCTGGCCCGACTCAATGATTTGCTCAAAGAGAATCCGGCCGAAGGGGTAGCGCCCGAAGTTAAAAAATATACCGGGCACCTGCTTTCTTTTTTTCAAAAACAACCCCGGCAAGAAATACCGGCGGTCAAAAGTTCGCCAAAAAAATCAATACGCAATGTAGAAACGCCGGCTCCCGCATTGGTAGAGCCGTTAAGCGACCGTGAAGTTGAAGTGTTGCATCTTGTCGCGTCCGGGCTTTCCAATAAAGAAATCGGCGATCGCCTTTCTTTGGAACTCAATACGATCAAGGGTCACAACCGCAATATCTTCAGCAAACTGGGCGTCCGAAGAAGAACCGAAGCCGTTGCCCGCGCCCGCCAACTCGGTTTACTATCTGGCCTTTAAAAAAAACGCAAACCACACCCGAATCCCGCAGACAACGACACTTTAGTGTCTTGCGCCTTTTCCTGTTTTTGTGCTATCTTCTGCGCTATGCAAAGCCGCGGTAAGAACTTCTTACCGCGCGATGCGACAAAAACAAAAGGCAAATAAAAACAAAGGACTGCAAGGAATATCCTATGAAACTGATAATGAAAATAAAAAATATACGATACGGTATCTTGATGCATGGCATTTTCTGGGGCATGGGCATTGCCCCCATTGCATTCACTGCATTAGGACTAACGTCCCAACTGCAAGCGCAAGAAAACCCGGAATATACGCTGCAAGGGCAGGTATCGGATCCAATGGGCGATCCTCTTGAATTTGCGACTATTGCCATTGTCGAATTAAAACAAAAAACCGAAATCGGCGAAAACGGCGCATATGCGATCCGCCTGCCCGCAGGCGAATATACCGTAATTGTCAGCTCGCCCGGGATGAAACCCCACCGGGGCACGCTTCAATTGAGTCAAGATCAAACGCTTGATATTGTTTTGGAACCTCACACCATTGGCGGCTCTTCCGTTACAATCGAAGGAGAACGCGATATCCAGAAGATTTCGCGTTATACGATGGCGAAAGAAGAGATGAAAAATGTACCGGCCTCTTTCGGCGACTCTTTAGGGGCCATTGCAACCATGGCGGGGATCGAGCAAAACGGTTTGTTTGGCTCGATGGCGATCCGGGGGCTTGGCGCCACCGAACACCGGTTTTATGTCGACGGCGTTCCTATCCGCGAACCCCGGCATTTCGGAGCGCTGCATAGCATCATCAATAACGAAGTTGTTCAAGAAATCGACATCTACTCGTCCGCTTTCCCGGTCGAGTACGGAGCCCCGATCGGCTCGGTCTTGCAGTTCAACACCGTCGACCAGGTTGACAAAAGAGAAATCTATGCCGACCTGAGTCTGCTTTCGTTAAATGCCACCATACTCTCTCCGATTCGCAAACCGGATAGCTCCTCTTCAAACGCAAAAACAGCCGGGTACTGGATCATTGGCGGACGTTACGGGTACACGTCGCTTTTTGCCCCGGCGTTGGTGAAAGCGATGACAGGCGACGACGGCATTGAGTTTCATAACATTTATTACGACTACCAATTCAAAGGCAAATATTTTCTCAACAAAGACCATTCCATCACCATGCTCCTTTTCGGGGGCTACGATAGCGCCACGTTAGACGGCAAGATGCGCGTAAAGACAAAAGAAGAGCTCATTGACGAAGGCGCCGACCCGTTCTCGCTCGATATGTACGGCCATTTTGACAACAGCTATCACTCTCAATCAATCACCTGCACCTATTTCCCTTCGGACAAATTAAAAAACGAAATGAAACTCTATACTTCGCTCAACGAATTGAATATGCATTGGCTTTACAAATCAAAAGAAGTGGCCGAATGGGGCAAAGGAACGACAATCTCGACAGACCCGAATATTTACGGTATCAAAGACGATCTTTACCTGGACCTTTTTGATCAAGTCTATTTGATCAAAGCCGGGGCTGATCTCACCTATTACGACTTCAAAGCCTCGGGGAACACCATTGTACCGGCCGCTCAAAATACATGGTATATTGACACGCCTGACCCGGCAGACCCCGACCTCTATACCCTTGCCGAAATTTCACAAAGCGCCGTGAACAACACTCTTGGCGGTTACCTTGAAAACCGGGTAAACTACCAAGGCCTGACCGTCGCAGGAGGATTTCGGACAGACTATTTAAAAACGCAAAATCAAACGATTTTCGACCCGAGAGGGCGCGCCTCGTATACGGCCCCAACGGAAACGACCATATCCGTCGCGGGGGGCCAATACAGCTCCTTTTTTCAAACCAACGTCTACTATTTTGAATACCTCCCCCAGATCTTTGAACTGGATTTAAAACCGGAAAGAGCGGTTCACCGTTCCGCCGCCATCGAGCAACGGTTCCTGGAAAAATATACCATTACGCTCGAAGGCTACATGAACGACTTTTCCGACCTGGTTCAGGTCGGGGCCAAGCCGAATGTTCTCGCCTCAAATCTGGGCGAAGCGCGAACCAGGGGCGTAGAGATCACGGTAAAAAAAGACAAAATAACCCGCAAACTCGACTACTACGGCTGGATGAATTATACATACGGGATTTCGGAACAAAAGTCGCACCGCCCCGCCGACCCGTTGGGCGAAAAGTGGATTTCGGGCGATTTTGACCGGCGCCACTCCCTGAAAGCCGTAAGCGGGATCCGCTATGGCGCCAGCCTGTTGGGTCTGCGTTTTCAATATTACAGCTCTTACCCGGAAACGCCCATTGTCGGCGATGACGGGGGAGTTGCCTATACGCTGAGCGGCAGCGCGAACCCGAATCGCATCCGGTACGCTCCCGCCTATGGCGATAAAAATTCCAGGTTTCGTTCCCCCCAGCACCAACTGGATGTCCGCTTTTCTCGCACGTCGCAATACAAGTGGGGTTCGTTAAACTGGTACGTCGAAGTCATCAACATCTATAACTTTAAACCGGACGACACCCAGGAGTGGGCATACAACAAACCGTACAGCGACAACAACCCGAGTTACGGGAGCAGCGCGGATTTTGCCTTCTTGCCAAACTTCGGAGTCGAAGCAAAATTTTAAGAATGCAACCAGGCGGACTTTACGCCCGCAAACTTCCCGCAAACTTAGTAAGGAGAAAATGAAAACATGAAAAAAGCACTTGGTATAAAAGTTTTAATCGCATTGTGGGCGCTAACCCAGTTTCATCTGCATGCAACGGAAACGACAAAAGAGACGCCAACGGAAATCGAAACCAAAGCGGCGGCAGAGCCTGTAACGGAAACGGCAACGACAACGGAAACTGCCCGGAAAACCGATCCAGAAACCGGAACAAACCCGGGCGACTTCCCCGTCTCCGAAAAAGATGAGATTGAGACGGGGTTTGAAAACGGGGCGAGCCCCCGTTCCGAAAATCTCTTTTCCGTTATTCAACAGGGCGGCTGGGTCATGTTCTTTCTTTTAGGAATGCTCCTTTTAGGGATGACCCTGGTCGGAGAGCGGTGCATCTATTACGTCGCCCACAAGTCCTGGGAAAAGGCCCCGCTCGAAAAACATCTATATAATACGTTTCAAATGAGCGGCGCAAAATACAAAGAAGAGATGGAAACCGATCTGCGCGGGCATCTTCAACTCTACTTCAATCGCCTGGAAAAGAGCCTCAACCTGATTCACGGCATCGGAAATCTGGCGCCGCTGATCGGATTTTTCGGAACGGTCATTGGTATGATCCGGGCTTTTGCCGCCATTGCTTCGGCAGCCGTTGTGAATGCCAAGGTTGTCGCCGTGGGCATTCAAATGGCGCTGGTGACGACAGCCGGTGGTCTTGCCGTCGCGGTTTTAACTCTTTCTTTTTATCACTTGTTTTCTCATATCGTGCAGTCGCAGTACGCCTTTTCGGATGAAGTCATTCAAACGCTCGTGGGCAAACTGCCGCCATATTCGGAGAAGTAACCCGTGAACTTCATCCAAAACCCCTGGCTGGCGAAACCGAAAGCAATACGAAAGACAATGCTTCATACCGAAATGGAAACATCCGCAATCGGAGATATGGCTTTTTTGCTGCTGATCTTTTTTATTGTAACCAGTTCATTTTTAATGAGAATGGGGATTTTTCTCTCATTGCCTTCGGACTCGGGGGGAGCCATAAAGGTCGAAAAGAAACAGCTTTTCGAGATCACCCCGCTAGGCAACGGTTATCTGGTAGACCAAAACCGGGTAACCGGCCTTGAGGCATTGGAACTTTTACGGCAAAAAAAAGAATCGCAAAACAATCTCATTTATGTAGTATACATGAACCCATCGTTAAAATACGAGCGGCTGATTGACGCCCTTTCCCTGGCCGGAAAGGCGGGCGTTCAAAACATTTCGGTTAAAGATAAAGTAAAAGATAAATAAGATGCGAAAGATCAGCGTAAAACCGGTCACAGTAGGGGCCGCCATGGCCGACATGGCAATGCTTTTGCTGGTATTTTTTATGACGACGACTACCACCGAACCGCCCGCCGGCGTCGACGTTGAACCGCCTTCCGGTTATGTTCAGCCGGCCGAGCAAGAGAGTCTGTATATTACCGTCTCGACAGAGGGCGCGCTTTATTGCGACGGGCAAGCGGTAACCATGCAAGCTTTACGCAATATATTGGCTTTCCGGGCGCATGAAAAAGAGACGCCTGTTTCAATTACCGCCGACAAAAACCTCGATTACGGCATTGTCTCGGGTTTGCTGAAAACATTACAGCAAAGCGGATTTTTAAATGTCACTTTTATGGCTGAAGAAAAATGATGGAAATGATACATAGAACGAGCCGCCGCATAGGCTTTGCGCTTTTGCGCAGGTGCGTTAAAAACGTGAAAGCAGAGACAAAAAATCACCCGCAAGCAATATCATTTTGCTTCTCGGCGATAGCCATGATTTTTGTTTTGTTTTATTCCCCGTCAGACAAAGCGGTAAAAGACCGCGACATCGCCAATGCGTTTCGCATGGTCAATATCGAGAAAATCGCTTTACCGAAAAGAAAGACAAAAAAACAGATCGACGTAAACGCGGAAAAAGAGACGGTTCCCGATGAGACCGAACGCGCCGAAGGGTTGAGCGAGTCCGAAGACGCGGTAGACCTCTCTTTTTTTCCGAATGTTGTCCCCCCTCGCCCGGTCGGAAAACTGCAAAAAATTTACCCGGAAGAGGCGCGCCGGCGCGAGGTAGAAGCGACAGTCTACGTCAGATTGTTGATCGGTAAAAAGGGCGAAGTACAAACGGCGCAAGTGTTAGCCACCCATTTGAGCAAATCTCTCCCCCAGGATGCAGCCGAAACGCTAAAGGCAAAGTTTGCCGGGGCCGCCGTGAAAATATTACAAAATGCAAGATTCAGCCCGCCCATTGTCGACGGGAAACATGTATCTATTGTAATGGAGATGCCGTTAAAATTTGAGTTAAATTAAACGAAATGACAGCCGTTTTTTGTCGCTCATGCATGATCATAAAAAGCCAACACTTCGGCAGCCCTTTGCGAAACAAAGGCGCTGCCTTCTTTTTTCGCCAACGGAATGATTGTGTTGTTTATTTTTCTTTCAAGATCCCAGCCGGCGTTGGGCTTGCGCTTGCTTCGCAACAGGTCAAGCGCCCTGCTTAACCGTATCTCTTTTACATTTTCTCTTTTCAGCAGCCACAAAATTTCAAGAAAATCGGATTGATACATATTCGGGAAAGTCAGCTTTTTAATGTTCGTATGCAGAAAGTTTGATTTTTCATGAGAAGAAAAACAAACCTCATGGCGCAAAATAAAATCAATGCAATTGCCCAGCAAACGCTGCGCGCTCTTTGTTCTGTTTTTGCGCGGAACAAATGATAAACCTTTCAGAAGTTTTACAACCCCCCAAAAACAGGTATGCCTGCCATAGCAACTCCGGTTAGAGTAATAAGGAGCGCCGGCCGGGGTTTTATAATCGCCGTCATCAAACCGTTGGTACAAAACAAAAAAATCAATCGCCTTGTTTACCGTTTCGGTCTGGTTCATCTTAAAATATTGCAGCAGATAAATCATATTGCCATTTAAACACGGGATCGGAAAATGAGATTTGCCTATCGTAAAAATATTGTTTTTTTGATCGTAAAAATGGTTTGCAATGGCTGTTAGCGGTTTTTTTAGTTTTTCATTTTCGGCCGGGCTTTGTATGTCGGCAAGAAAAATCAGGGTCCAAAGTGTGGCGCTATAGACAGGGCTGTAGTGCTTAAACCCGGGGTACCCCTTCTCTTTTTCGTTGAGCACATTCCAGCAACCCGTTTCATCTTGCAATTTTATAATATCATTAGTGATTTTTTCAATAAGAGAGTTCAGGTCCATTTTTATATCGCCATTTTAAGCAAACCAAGACTCAAACGGCGTAAGGCGAATGTAAAGCGAAAATCAATATTGCAATGACCCCCGCATTCGTGAAGCCGTCTAATAGCAAACGTGGTCCTGCAAGCCGCTTCAGGTTGATCATCCCTTTAACAAGGGCAACGCATTCATAAAAACCGCCCCCGTAAGCCACGTTGTAACAAATACTACAATCGCGCCGCTTACCGGGAAAAAACTTTGAGCCGTTGTTACGGCGCCGGCTTCAACCATATGGCTTACGACAAGGCCCGAGATACTCATGCAAAGGGTCAGGTAAAAAAGAGAAACCGCCAACCCAACGGCCCGGGGGCGTGTACGCAGGTAAAATATAAGCGGGCGATATGGCGCTTTGGCGTAGAGCCGGGACAGAAAAGCTTCTCCGTCTTTTTGCGGGAAAGGGAGCAGCGCATAGAGAGCAATGAAATCAATGGCAATCATGGCCGCAATGGCAGGCGCGGTGGCAGGCCCGCCAAAGGCATAGCCAAAGGAAGCTGAAAGCGATGCAAAGAGCAGTTGAAAAAAAACGCCCGCCAACGGCAGGGTTACCGGTAGCATCGTATTTGTTTCCGTGTCTATCCGATATGACGAGATTGCGAACAGTTGAAAACCCTTCAGACAGATCATCGCTCGGTGGTCCTTGCGGTAGACGGAAGCAACGATATGACCCAACTCATGAACATACATTGAAATGATAATGAGCCCGGTCACGAGCAAGCCGGACAAAATAGAGCCCTCCATGATACCGGCAAAGTGAACCCGAGACAGGAGATAACATTGTACGGCAACCGCCAGCGCAAGAAGAGGGGCGATCCTGTATTTTTGCAGCCAGGGCGAAACCACGGGATAATAGCGAGATGGGTTTTGCAGCAAAAAAAGAATTTTTATCGTTTTATCGCTCATCAACCTTTGGCCCCTCTTTTATAAAAGCGGTTCAACAAGCCTGCGAGCCCGCCTCTATAAAGCCTTTTTTAGCGCCTTTAGTCTCTTTGCAAGAGCAGCTCTTTCCTTTTTTCTCTTGCTTTTTCTCAAGCAGATGTTCGGCTTCTAAAAAAAGGTCGGGCGCTTTTGCCTGGAACGTTTCTTTAAATTCAAAACAGTGCGGCGCATTTAATTTACCGGAAGCCAACTCAGCCTGATGAGCGCACCCGCCGGCGCAAAGAAAAATATATTCGCACTCCAGGCATTCGGGAATCGAAGCGGCGTCCCGCCCTTCCCATTCCTTGAGTCTTTCTTCCCCCAGGTTAAAATCAGGGTGGTAGAAACCGGTTTTGCGCTCCTGTACGCCAAGCTCGTCCCAGCAAGAGTAGATATTTCCGTCTGCGGCAAAAATGTACGTGTTCCGGTGCGCGCCGCACGGGTTCGCCTTAAGACCGGGGAACTTTGCATTTGAAAAGAGCAACGACTTGAAAACACCCAAAGAAGCAAAGCCGGTAGAGAGCATATTGGGTAAAATTTTTTCCCCCAGGCCTTCTATTGTTTTCTGCAAGCTCATCGGTGTAACGCGTTTTTTAGTCGCGGTTGCAGTGTGGGTGGGGTGCGCATATGGGCGGAAAAATTCATACTTATACCAACCTTGAGAAACATAAAACCGGTGCAGTTCTTCCAGTTTTTCGATATTATTGCTATCGACATTGCTTCGGACCGATACACTGCATCCTTTTTTAAGGGCAAGGTCGATGCCGTTACACACTTGTTGAAAAGATTTGCTCTTCTTTACGCCATAGCGCCGGTTGTCATGAACTTCTTCGGGGCCATCCAGAGTAACCTGCATCGACCGGATTTTATCTTTACCCAAAAGATCTTCGTAATGCGGCAGGTCAACGCCGTTGGTTACGGCAAAAAAAGAAAACCCCAGAGAGTTCCCTTTTTCGAGAATATACTTTACCAGCTCATGATTCTCCGCCATCAAGGGTTCGCCGCCATACAGGGTAATTGTCTTTTCATGCTTCCGGTATTTTTTTGTTAGCCCGGTAATCGCTTTAAACATAGAGTCAACATGGGCTTTTGTCATCGTCTGGCGTTTTTCTTCGACGTTTTCCCGGATCACGGGTTTTTCATAACAATAGCTGCACCGCAGTTGGCACCCCAATGTCGGGGCGATAATGAAACCGGTCGTCTTTTGCGAACTTTGGTTGAGAAGCGTTGATATTTTTTTTACCAGCGCTTGCTCTTCGGAAACGCTTTTAGAAGTCAAATACCCGCGGGTAACCAGTTGCTTGACGGTACTCGGGTCAAGATCATCCGGGCTATCGTTTTGAAGCGACTCCAGCACGGCAATATCCACCTTATCTACCGCGCCGGAATAGCCCTGGATCAAAACTCCGAATTTTTTTTGAAGCACAGGCGTATAGATATTATACGAGCTGGCTCGAAGCGCACTTACCTTCATTTTATACCATTTATATCGACTCTAATCAATGTCGACCAGAAGATCGTTTACGCCAATACCGATTTCACCGGGCTGCAAGCCGGTATTTGACGTCAATTGCTCTTCAAGCTCGGCCCATTTTTTATCTTTGCGGGCTTGTATCATTTTTTTCTTGTCATTGACCCTGGTAAAAGAAAGGTACAGCGGGGTCGGCCTGTCAAGGTTAGAGCTTTTTTTCACCAACCGGTAGACGCTGACCGAATCGATCCCTTCTTCATTGTCCAACCATGCAAGCGCATCGTTTACGGCTTTTTCCGTTTGAACCCTGTCGCCCTGTTTCGGGCTGATGGGCGTAATCACGGTAAAAGGGGTGAGATGCAAGACATCGCCGAGATCTTCCTTAATTTGCTTTTTCGCCGCCTGGCGGCTCTCTTCGTATACTTTTCTTTTTTTGGTCTGCCCTTCTTCTTTGTGAAGATTGAGGTGTTTGGTAATTTTATCAATGCGCTCTTTTCGTGCCATATTATTTTCCTTAATTATAAATGATGATTGCCAATTGTTTGCGCTTTTAACGTCAGCTGGAAGCCATAAAGCAATCGCTGCCGCAACTGCCAAAATCGACATAACATTGTGTGCCGCATTGCGAGCATATGTCACCAATGGCGCATGCATCGGCCGTACAGTTCGTTACGCAATCGGACATGCAAGAGCAGTCCATCATACATGAGAGGTCCATGCTACATCCGGTCGCAGTCGATGTTAAGCTGCCGGCCTCATCCGAAAAATCCAGGGGACAACTCGTGCTGATCGGTTCGATGCGCAATTGCGTTTGTTGAGAATCCCCGGAATCGAGCATTTGTTCAAGCTGCTCAACGCTGACATTGTCAAATAATGTTTTGTTTAACGGTTTTAATTGATTTTCGTTTTTCTTTTCCATTCTTAATCCTTCGTTAATCGTTTGTTGCCGGTAATTCTGTCGTTAAATTAAACCTAGCAATGTTCCGTTGACAACAGATTGACCGTCGTCCATTTTTTTCTTCTCCGAACAAAGGGCCGAAATTTGTTTTTCAATTTGCGACAAGTTCGGGCTATTGGCCGCTTTTTTCATCGCGCCCCGGTGGCGTGCAATAATGATCATGACCAACTCGGGCTCTGCAAGCCGGTTGTTTTTCCCTTCATTCACCTTCTCATAGAGCATGACATAGTTAATGCTCTTTTCTTGTTCAAGAATAGCAACCGCCTCAACAAGCAAATCGAGAACATCTTGTTTTTTACCGTCAAGTGGCTGAAACGGCCACTTGTAAAAAACGGGAGATTTTTCCAGAATAAATTCGTAATCTTTTTTAATCTCCTTTGCGGTCTCTATTTTCGCTTCTTTGATAAAATCATCAAAACCGGGTTTACCGCGGTAATTGTCGATTTGCGTTTTTATGGTTTGCGCGTAGTCCTGCATAGACCCTCCGAAATTATTAACATTTATCTACGAAAGTGCTGTGTCTTTGCGGGTAAAAACAAAGACATACCAGATTTGACCAAGAGTTAAAAAAAAGAAAACATTTTAATACGTATTTTGTTATTATTTCTGCGTATCATTTTACTTTTATCTTTAACTATATCGCTGTTGATATCATATTGGCATTAATCATAGACTGAGGATATATTTATCATCCCCCTGTGCCGGCACAACATTAATTTTAAAATTTATTAAATCCTTAGGAAAAAGAGTAAAAATGTCAATTTTTCTATTATAGTTTTAGAATTGCAGAATTGGCAAAGTTTCTCATTTGTGCCAGGCTGTGCCCGGCTGCAAAACGCACTCAAAATGGAGGAGGCCCGCCAGGCGTTTGAGAAATACTACGCGATTTCCGCGGGATCGTTTTTTTAGCACCCGCCGCCAATCGCGACGTACAGACCCATCTCTTGATCCGTTTCAATATGCAGACAATCGCCCTGATCTACGCACCCGTCAGGCGCACCGTAAATGCATTGATAGTAATGATCTTTCCAGTATTCGTCAGACTCCAGCTTGAATTCAAAATCTTTATACCGCGAGTCCATATTGACGCCAATTAAAAATGCCTCTTGAAACGTATAATCGGGTAGATACAGGCGTTCGCCAAAAGACTCATATCCGGTATATTCGGACAAAATAATATTCTTCTCGAATTTTGTAATGAGTTGTTTCAAATAGGCATCGCTTTGCCGCTCTTCCGTGCCGCCTTCTTCAATAACATGGGTTTTCTCTGTTTGCCGAAAAGTTGCAAAGGCATAGTCTTTTATCGATCGAATATCATATTTCGGGCCTTTTAAGCGTGATAAAAACCCTGAAAAGATATAACCCGTCTTACCCTCGAAATTTACTTTTGCCCAATAGTTTTCCAAACCTTGAAATGTGCTTTTTACTTTTGTAAATTCAAGCACCTGAACCGTTGCATTATACGGTAGCAAACCCCGTTTTTCGGATTTACTGTCCGGTTGCTTTCTAACGCTTAATCCCGAATGCGCTAAAACAAAGTATTGGCTTGATTGATAAAAACTTTTATCAGGCAGATTCGGTACAACCGGTTTTGCGCCGGTTATGACAAAAAAAGCGACAATAAAGAATGCCGGCATACCGGCCGATTTATACACTTTAGGATTTGCCATAATTTGCCATTGAGGTCATTTCAATCGCCCCGCGCCAAAAAATCAAATTCCGGGTTGATGTCAAAATCAATTTTGCTTCTTCTTGCTGTGCAAAAACCGCAATGACACCCCATACAACGGCCTAACGCCCCGAAAAAAGGTTCATCTATGACGTAACAAAGACCGAAATATAATAGATAGAAAAAACTTGCGAGAAAAGATGCCGCTGATTTGTCGGGTGCATGGTTGAGTTGGCGCAAGATTGGATTGACGAATGAGTAAAAATATGGCGGTTGGTTTATAGATGGACAAAGCTGAGAGCAATCGAATTTTCAAGATCATATTGTCCGGATATACGGCGCCGCTCGTAATATGGATGGGGATCGTTTGGTTTCTGGATATCGCCACATCGAACGATATCATTTCCATGTTTACGAACCTCCAGGGGCCGCTTTTATTCACCATTCTTATCTCGCTGGTAGCCTACCAGGCTTCGCGCATGCTGCACCAAATCGTTGATGCCAAGGCCTCCCCGAACGATCCGGAAAAAACGGACAAAGCCCAGAGAGCGCTGGCTCGCATTCCCCGCTACTTTCTTTATTCTTTTCCGGTTATCTCGTTAACCACGCCGGCAGCCATGATTGGCGGGATCTACGAGTTTACCTCATTTAATTACGCCTACTGCATCTCTCTTTATTTTTTTACCGCATTTATTATTTCAGCGTCCTTCTTTATTCAAATGGTCATTAACCTGGAAAAATGGGGGCGCAGTATCCCGCTTTCCCGGAAATACAACGACCTGAACATCGGGGACAAATTTAATTTGATACTGACCCCTCATTTCATTGCGGTGATCTTTATTATACTAACGTCAATGCTGGCGATTGCAGACAATAATGCCGAAAGTAATGACCTTCATTATTTGCTCCTGGTCAAGTCTTCGGTAATGGCCGCCATTTTTCTGGGCATTATTTTTGTGAACCTCTACAGCATGCAAAACATGCTGCTCACGCCCGTACGAAAACTTCATGAAACCATGAGAAATATTGTTCGCGGAAAAATGAATATTGCTTCCCGAATGGATTACAATACGCGGGACGAGCTGGCATACACGGCGATCTTTTTTAACGATTTTATGTCCAGGCTTTTTAATACCATTAAAAATATTCAAATGACCTCGTATGATATTGAAGATTTTACTCTAAAGCTTGACTTAAATTCGAAAAAGTATCGTTATAACGCGCAAAAAGAAGACGACGCTATTAGCGATATCGCGCGTAACCTTGGTTTTGTACAAAATTCGTTGCATGAGATGCTCCAAGCCAGCTCTGCCCAAAGCGATAAAATCGAATCTATCATCACCGAAATGACAAAAGCGGCCGAGTACGGCGACGAACTGATTGAAGAGCTTGAAAAAAGCAACGAAGAAGTCGTCCGGACAACCACCATCGCGCAAGCCGGCGAAAACTCCATGAATACCATGCGAAACACAATGGAACAAATTCATAACGTCTTTATTGAAATTGCAGAAGTGCTGACTTTTATCAATGATGTCGCCGAAAAAATTAACCTGCTATCGTTGAACGCATCCATTGAAGCGGCGCGCGCAGGGGATCTGGGCATGGGCTTTTCCGTTGTCGCACAGCAAATTGCGCGGCTTGCCGAAGAAACGAAAAAAAGCGTGTCGAACATCAACCGCCTGCTGGAAAACAGCGACGAAGCCATTAAAACGGGATCGGATCAAATTCTAAGCGGGGCGCACACGGTATTGACTCTCTTGCAGGGCGTTGAAAACATTGAAAAACTTTTTGGTAAGCTCTTCTTTGCCTTAAAAGAAGAGTTGGGTGTCTTTAAAAAAGTCGAGCACAACGTCCATGATGTAAAAATGGACGCGGCAACGATGGAGCGCGTAACCGGCGCTTTCCAGGAAAAGGTCCAGTTGATTGAAGAAATTTTATCCAATGTGACAGATTACAGCAAAGGCACTCTCGAAGCGACCAATGAAATTTCCGCTTCGGCAGTAAACAACAAACGCATTGTCAATAGCCTGAAAAAGAAAGTTACGTTTTTTCAAGTGGAAAAAACCGAAAAGAAGCAGGCCCCCGATCCGGAAAAAAAGCCTGCAACGGTTCAAGCCCCGGTAAAGACAAGTGAGAAAAAAGTCAGTTAGCGTATACCGCGGCAGAGAAATAGCCGCCTACGGATTCGGCCAAAACCACCCCTTTCATAACAACAGGCATGACGCTTTTTTTGAAGAATTTGAAAACCGGCCTTTTTATCATAACGTTCAAATTGCGGCTCCGAAAACCTGTACCGATGATTTCATCGCCTTGTTTCATACCCCTGAATATATTGAACGCGTGAAAGAGCTTTCCAGGCAAGGCAGCGGCTACCTCGACCGGGGCGACACCCCGGCTTACCCCGGCGTATACGAGTCGGCGGCCTACGTGGTAGGCTCTGCGCTGGACGCCGCCAACCGCATCATGGCCGGCGAAATTGAGCGCGCTTTTTTACCTATTGCCGGCCTGCACCATGCCCGCCGCACAGGCGCCGCAGGTTTTTGCGTTTTTAACGACTGCGGCGTTGTCCTGGAACATTTAAAACAAAACCACGGGTTAAAAAAAATCGCTTATGTCGATATCGACGCTCACCATGGCGACGGGGTTTTTTACGGCTTTGAAGAAGACCCGGCCATTATTTTCGCCGACATGCACGAAACAGGCCGTTCGCTCTACCCCGGCACAGGCTACGCCCACGAAAAAGGCAAAGGAGCCGGAGAGGGTAAAAAACTCAATATCGAAATGACTGCCGGCGCCACCGATAACGATTTCTTCCGCGAGTGGGCCAAGGTTGAATCTTTTATTGAGCATGAGAAGCCCCAGTTTATTTTATTTCAGTGCGGTTGCGATTCTCTACGGGGAGATCCTCTGACCCATATGGCCTACTCCGAAAAAGCGCATGAATACGCCGCACTGCAACTCAAAGAACTCGCCCGAAAACATTGCGCCGGGAAAATGCTTGCCGTCGGCGGCGGGGGTTATAACATGTTTAACATAAAAAAAGCGTGGACAGCCGTTGTTTCGTCCCTGCTTTAAACAGTTTTAGTACCGGAATTATGAAAAAAAGCAAAAAAGTCTCAATGAGCTGGTTGAGCGACGCGCTTCACACTTCCATCAGTAAAAAAGTGATTATGGCGCTCACCGGTTTATTTTTAATTGTGTTTCTGGCTGTTCATTTGATCGGCAACCTGCTGATTTTAAAAAACGACGGAGGGGCCTCCTTTACCGCTTACTCAAAGGCGCTTCTTTCCAGCGTATTCATTCGCATAGTTGAATACGGATTAGCCGCCGGATTTTTCTTTCATATTATTATGGGAATCAAGGTTTCCATTGAAAACGCCAGGGCGCGCCCGGTCAGATACGCCCTCAACAAATGGGGCGCAAACAGCTCGTGGTATGCCCGTTCGATGAAACATACCGGGGGGATCATTTTCGTTTTTCTCATTATTCACCTTGAAACTTTTTTTTACCAACACCGGGTGATCGGGTCGGACCATACGATGTACGAAAGCGTTGTTACGGCGTTTCAAAGTTTACCCCACTCTCTTTTTTATGTTTTTTGCATGGGGCTTTTGATGTTCCACCTGATGCACGGTTTTGAAAGCGCCTTTCAAACGTTAGGTTTACGGCATAACAAGTATACGCCTGTCATTGAATTGATGGGCAAACTGTACGCATTTTTTGTCCCGCTTGGCTTTGCGGCTATCCCCCTCGCCGCTCTTTTGGGGAGGTTATCTTAATGGCTAAAATCGATCCGAAAATTCCCCAGGGAAAACTGGAAGAACTTTGGAGCAAACAACGTTTTAATTTAAAACTGGTCAACCCGGCAAACAAACGCAAGTTTGATATCATTGTCGTCGGCACCGGACTTGCCGGGGCCTCTGCCGCCGCTTCGCTGGCGGAACTGGGCTACAATGTAAAATCGTTTTGCTATAACGACAGCCCGCGCCGCGCTCACTCCATAGCCGCGCAAGGGGGCATTAACGCTTCTAAAAATTACCAAAATGACGGCGATAATGTTTTTCGTCTTTTTTACGATACCATCAAGGGGGGCGATTTTCGATCCCGCGAGGCCAATGTCTACCGGTTGGCCGAAGTCAGCGAAAGCATCATTGACCAGTGCGTAGCGCAAGGCGTTCCGTTTGCCAGAGAATACGGCGGGCTTTTAGACAACCGTTCTTTCGGGGGAGCGCAAGTCAGCCGCACTTTTTACGCCAAAGGGCAAACCGGCCAGCAGCTTTTGCTCGGAGCCTATGGCGCGCTCAACCGCCAAATCCACAAAGGCAAGGTTGAGATGCACACCTTTACGGAAATGCTCGACCTGGTTATCGTTGATTCCAGGGCGGCGGGCATCATCACGCGAAACCTGATCACAGGCGAACTGGAAGCGCATGCCGCCCATGCCGTGATTCTTGCTTCGGGGGGTTACAGTAACGTATATTATCTCTCTACCAACGCCATCGGCAGCAATGCAACAGCCGCCTGGAGAGCGCATAAGCGGGGCGCCCTGTTTGCCAACCCCTGCTTTACGCAAATTCACCCGACCTGCATTCCGGCTTCCGGCGATTACCAAAGTAAATTAACTCTCATGAGCGAGAGCCTGCGCAACGACGGGCGAATCTGGGTTTCTAAAAAGCCGAAAGACACCCGCAAACCGGCGGAGATCCCCGAAAACGAACGCGACTATTTCCTCGAAAGAAAATACCCGTCCTTTGGAAATTTAGTCCCGCGCGATGTCGCGGCGCGCAATATTAAAGAGGTGTGCGACGAAGGCCGCGGCGTAGGCCCTACCGGCAGAGCCGTCTATCTGGATTTTGCCGAGTCGATCGAACGGCTGGGCCAGAGCGAAATTGAGGCGAAATACGGTAACTTGTTTGAAATGTATGAAACATTAACCGGCGATGATCCGTATCAAACGCCCATGCGCATTTACCCGGCGGCCCACTACACCATGGGGGGGCTGTGGGTGGATTATAACCTCATGAGTACGATCCCCGGTCTTTTTGTGCTGGGCGAAGCCAATTTTTCGGACCATGGAGCCAACCGCCTGGGGGCCAGCGCCTTAATGCAGGGGCTTGCCGACGGTTATTTTGTGATACCTTATACGTTAGGCGACTATCTGGCGAGGCTCGGTTTTCAAAAACCGGATTTATCGCACAAAGCCTTTCAAGAGGCAATGCAATCGGTTGAAAAAGAGATCGCAGGTTTAATTTCAATTGGCGGGAACAAAACGCCGGATGAAATTCACCGCGAGCTGGGCCACATCATGGCCGATCATGTCGGGATTGATCGCAATAAAAAAGGACTTGAAAAGGCGATCAAAGAAATTCAAAAACTGCAACAGACGTTCCGAAAAGATCTTAAAATCAACAAAGCTTCCGACCGGATCAATGAATCGCTGGAAAAAGCCGGCCGCCTCGCCGATTTTCTCGATTTAGCCCGACTCATGGCCAAAGACGCACTGTTACGCGAAGAGTCTTGCGGCGGGCACTTTAGAACGGAATACCAAACCAAAGAAGGCGAAGCCAAACGCGATGATAAAAAATTCAGCTATGTAGCCGCCTGGGAATACATGGGTAAAAATAAAGAACATAAACTTCACAAAGAGCAGTTGAAGTTTGAAGTGGTCAAGCCATCGCAACGAAGTTATAAGTAGGGGACCATGAATATTTCGGTAAAAATATGGAGACAGGAAAACGCGCATAGTAAGGGGCGGTTTGAAACGTATCGCCTTGAAAATTTAAACGAAGAGATGTCTCTTTTGGAAATGCTTGATGTGCTAAACGAAAAATTACTGCACGAAGGGCATGAGCTTGTCAGTTTCGGCCACGATTGCCGCGAAGGCATTTGCGGGGCCTGCGGTATGTTTGTGAACGGACGGGCCCATGGCCCCCGCGAAGGTTTAACGACATGCCAGCTTCACTTGCGCCACCTGAAAGAAAGCGACACGATTACCATTGAGCCCTGGCGGGCTGCCGCTTTTCCGGTGGTCAAAGACCTGATGGTCGACCGCAGCGCGCTTGACAGGGTTTTACAGGCCGGCGGGTATGTGTCCGTCAATACCGGCGGCGTTCCCGACGCCAACGCCCTGCCCATTAGCCGTTTTACCGCCGACGAGGCTTTTGCCTCGGCCAGTTGCATTGGTTGCGGCGCCTGCGTAGCGACCTGCCCCAATGCGTCTGCCATGCTGTTTGTTTCGGCCAAGATTTCGCACCTGGCGATTTTGCCGCAGGGGGAACCCGAAAGACACCACCGGGCCGAAGAGATGGTACAGGCAATGGATTCCGAAGGTTTCGGGAACTGCTCCAATGTTGCGGCCTGCGAAGTCGAATGCCCGAAAGGGATCTCAATCCGGAACATTGCCCGGCTCAACCGGGAATACATGGAAGCGGCGTTTACTGCACACCTGGAAGAACACCCCGAACCGCCGCATTATGGCAAGGGAGACGATGACCCGCATCTCGGGCATCCCGAAGTGTCTCACCAACCTGAAAAATAAACATCAATTATGCTCAAACAAGTTCGGACGGGGATCATTGGCGCCGCCGGTTTTACCGGACGCGAACTGATCGAAATTATTAATTCGCACCCAAACCTCTCTCTGGTCTACGCCACCTCGGGAGAGTTTGCGGGCAAGGCAATCGGCGAATGTTTCGGGGAGCTCGACTTGGCCCGCACCGGCGATATCCGTTTTTCCGCTCACCCCAAAACCGATGAAGAAATTCCCGAACTCGATCTGGTTTTTTTAGCGGTACCGGACCAGGCTGCTATGGAACTAACGCCCCGTTTATTGAATCTCGGGGTTCGCGTCATTGATATTTCGGGGAGTTTCCGCCTCAAAGAGACCGCTGCGTTTCAACGGTATTACGGGCTGGATCACAGCGCGGCGGAACTATTGCCAAACGCAATTTACGGGATGAGCGAAATCTACCGCGAAAAGATAAAAGAAGCCGCTCTTGTCGCCAACCCTGGCTGCTACGCCACTTCGGCAATTCTGCCTTTGTTTTACTTGCGCGACATTACGGGCGCTTGCGATTGCAAATACATTGTCGATGCCAAATCGGGGACAAGCGGCGCCGGAGGGAGAGCCGAAAAAGATAGTCTACCGTACTCAAAAGTCAATGAAAACTTTCGCGCCTATAAAGCAAAAGCGCACCAGCATATCCCTGAAATTGCACAAGAGACGGCTCCGTTTTTTGAGAAGGCGCCAAGCGTTCGCATGACCCCGCAACTTCTCCCGCTATTTCGCGGAATTCTTTCGGCGATTTATCTTTTTCCGAAATCGCCGGTTGACATGGCGCAAATTCTCGAAAAAGCCCGCGGAAGAGCCTCCGGGGAACGTTTTATTCGAATATACGATGATCTTGAATCAATTGAACTTCGACGGGTACAGCGCACAAACTTTCTGGACATGGCCGTCCACTATGACGAGTCTACACAAATTCTCGTCGTTCTTTCCGCCATTGACAATTTACGAAAAGGCGCTGCAGGGCAGGCAATTCAAAATGCCAACCTGATGTTTGGCTTACCTGAAACGTCCGGCCTGCTTTAAATCATCGGGAACCATTTGAAATATTTGTTTTAATAACCGAAAAATATTTTAAAAAAAGCCGATTCAAACATTGCATCTTGAAAATTTTACCGCACTCCCGGCCCCACCCAACAGGGCGGGGGTGGTTAGGGAAAAAATCAAAAAAACAATAGCGCCGCGGTTACTCTTCCCAGGGAAGGTCAGTCAGATACAGTTCAATCGCCGCCAACACCTTTTGGCAAGAGACATCATAAGGCCCCTTTAAAAACAAACCGGAAGCATTCTTGTGACCGCCCCCCTCGAATTCCCCCGCAAGCATGGAAACGTCCACCTTGCCAATCGAACGCAGCGAACACTTTAAATCGCCGTCCGGTGTTTCCGTCATCAAAGCCGAAAGCCGGACTCCGTCCGCCGCCAAAAGCTGGTTCACGATCCCCTCGGTCGGCGAATCGCCCAACTGAAGATTATCAAACATCTTCTGCCGAGCAAATCCGGCAATAAAACCCTTTTTTACATCAATCACAGCCTCGCTGAGAATTCGTTGAAAAAGTTTCATCCGGTCAATCGGAGCGCTCTCAAAGATTTTCCGATAAACACCCTCGGATGAGATGCCCCGCGCAATTAAATCTCCCGCAGCCAGGTGCGAGCGAAATGAACTCCGGGAAAAACGAAAATTTCCGGTGTCGGCGATCATGCCGGCATACAGCGGCAAAACCGCTTTTTGCGGGATAGGAATGCCTAAGTGGTAATAGAGATCCCAAATCAGTTCGGAGGTCGAACCATACGTCGGGTCGGCGTTGACCTGAGGAGATTTTGCGACAATATGGTGGTCAATGGTGCAGTATTTCATTCCGTATTTTGACGCCAGCTCATACACTCTCGCCGAACGTTTTAACTCGGAATTGTCTAACACCATCAAAAAAAACTTACGCAAACCTTCATGGTCCATTTTTACGCCATGCTCATCCATATTCATGATAATGCCCTCCGGATCAATAAAGCGATAACCGGAAGGGACTTTCTCGGAATTTACAATCAATACTTTTTTCTTTAGTTTTTTCAGCAGGTGATAAAAAGCAATTTCACTGCCCAGACCGTCGGGGTCGGCGCTAATATGGGTAGTGATTAAAAAATGGTCATGCTTTTCAACCAAGCCGGCAATTTTTTTAAGAACAGGCGATGCCGGGCGATACTCCTTCAGTATGGATTTTGCATATTTGGCGCTTAATTTTACAATGTCGGGGTCCGGGGTGATCATATTATTTACTCTTATTTCTTAATATACAATGCAAATCATTTTTCATCTATGCTCTTAGCAAAATCGGTAAAATAAAATGCCGAATAGTGAATAGACGCATCAATCAGCCAATAATCAACCGATTTTTCATAAAAAATGCATCCGCCTGAACTCAATCATCTTAAGAACCCTGAAGAAATTTATTCGGCATGCGAACGTTATCTGCGAAACGCCGGGGTTGAAAAACCCGCCTTTGAATGCCGCGTTATCCTGGCGCAACTGCTCAATCTGGAACCCCACCGGCTCTTGATCGGCTCCGGGGACGCTGAGCCGCCAATTGCGCCTGAACAGTTGAAAATTGTTTCGGAAGCGATGCTTCGCAAAGCCTCCGGCGAACCGACGGCCTATATTCTGGGTTACCGGGAATTCTTTTCCAGAAATTTTTATGTAACGCCGGATGTATTAATCCCGAGACCGGAAACCGAAGAATTGGTCGAATGGGTCATGCAACAAGGCCCCGTTGACAAAACGCTGGATCTTTGCTGCGGTTCCGGGGTAATCGGAATCACCCTGCTCCTGGAAGGCGCAACCCAACAGGTCGCTCTTGCCGACATCTCGCAAGCCGCTTTGCGTATCGCGCAAAGCAATATAAAACGCCTGAACATCGACCCGTTATCTGCAATTACTTGCCACAGCGACCTCTACTCGTCCCTGCCGCCGGGCAAGTATGACCGTATTGTTTCCAATCCGCCCTATGTCTTGCCCGATGAGTATCGCGTTTTGGAAAGCGGCGTTCGCGACTATGAACCCCAAAAAGCTCTTTTGCTTGAAGATATGGATATTTTTCACAAACGACTCATTGACGGCGCCCGGGAAAAATTACGACCCGGGGGTTCTATTTTCATCGAGACTTCTCCAAGCGTGATCGGGCATTTGGAAAAACAATTGATAGAAAGCGGTTTCGGCGATATAAAGCGAAAAAATGACCTTTCAAACAAAGCCCGGTTTATTGGCGCTGTCTCGCCCCGGCAATAAATTTCACCGCAAAATTTCCCGGTTAGTTTTTTTGCAACGCTTGTTCGCCAACCCACTTGGCAAGCATCTTTAAAATTTGTTCTTTTTTGTAGGGCTTGGCAATAAAATCGTTCATGCCGGCCTCTTTCGTGCGTTCGATATCTTCTTTAAACGCGTTGGCCGTAACGGCAATAATCGGAACTTTACCGGTGATTTCGCTCCGGATAGTTTCGGCCGCTTGAAAACCGTTCATTTCAGGCATCTGTAAATCCATAAATACGATATCATATTTTTCCGGGTCGCTCTGCAACGCCTGTACCGCCTCTTTCCCGTCGTTGGCCAACGTGACCGAATAACCCTCTTTTTCCAGCATTGTCTTTAACAAAAGCTGGTTAATGTCATTGTCTTCGGCAACAAGAACCTGAACCGAAGAGAAAGACCCTGTTATCGTCTGCGCCGGTTTTGCAACGCTCGCGTTATTTTCGCTTTTTTTAGCGGCCAACGGTTCAAAATCCTGAGAATCGAAATCGTCGCAAAAAGCGCAAGTCATCGCGCGTTCCAGTTTTATCCGGGTTAATGGCCGGGCAATGTACTCATGAATGGACGATTCAAACAAAACAAACGTGCCGTCGATTGCCTGGCTGTCGTTGATCATCACCAGTTTCACCGGGTCGCCTTTGTGGGCTCTTTGCCTGGTATACGAAACGAGTTGCTGCATCTCCGTTTGCTCCGGCTTGCTGCCGCAAAGAATTAAATCGGTCTCGCATTTGCCGGGTTCTTGAGCGGCGACAAATTCCCGGTACGCGCTAAAAAACCGCGTCTCGATTTTTTCTTTCTTCGCATATTCCCGAACCACTTGTTGTTCGGTTTCGTCGTTACCGACATAGGCAATTCTGATGTCCGATTCCTTGATTGTCCGCTGCGTCTGATGGAACTGATCAAGGTTCACCTCAAGAGGTAAGGTAAACCAAAACTCCGAACCCGGCCCGCCCAGCTCGGGATTATCGTTCACCGGACTTCGCAGTCCAATATGACCGCCCATATATTCAACCAATTGCCGGCTAATGGTTGTGCCTAACCCGGTACCCCCGTATTTACGGGTCGTTGAACTGTCTTCCTGGGTAAAACTCTCAAAAATTAAATTTTGCTTTTCCGGGCTGACCCCGATTCCGGTATCGCGGACCAGGAATTTCACGACCATTTTCCGGCGCCCTTGCTCCGCTTTTTGCTCTGACGATATCGAGTGAATCGAGATGATTACTTCCAGCTTACCCCGGTCGGTAAACTTAATGGAGTTGCCCACCAGATTGATCAAGATTTGCTTGATCCGCTGGGGGTCCCCAATCATTTCATTTGGCAGGTCGGAAGAGAACTCAAGCGTCATTTTCAAACCCTTTTCCAGCCCTTGGTAAAAGAAAAGTTGCATGACCGAACGAACCGTACTTCTCATCATAAAAGGTTGACGATTGATCTCTAACTTGCCGGCCTCAATTTTGGAAAAATCGAGAATTTCATTAATCAAATAAAGCAGGTTTTCGCCGGAAGATTTAATAAGGTGAACATACTCGTTTTGCAGGGGATCCAGCTTTGTTTCCAGGGTGAGATCGGCCATCCCCAACACCGCATTTAACGGAGTGCGGATTTCATGACTCATGTTTGCTAAAAAAGTGCCTTTGGCGCGGTTCGCTTCTTCGGCATCTTCTTTTGCTCTTTTCAGTTCCCCTTCGGTTTTTTTCTGATCCGTAATATCCGTGCGAATTGAGATATATTGAACCGGTTTTCCGAATTCATTCATGAGGGGGACAATGGTAGAGGCGACATAGTAGTAGTTTCCGTCTTTTGCCTGGTTCCGGATTTCCCCCTGCCAGACATTCCCGCTTGAAATGGTATCCCACAACTCTTTAAAAAATTCTCTTGAGTGCAAACCCGAGTTTAAAATGCGGTGGTTTTGACCCAGCAACTCTTCGCGCGTGTATCCCGAAACTTCGACAAACTTATCGTTGACATACGTAATGTCGCCCGCCGGATCCGTTAGCGCTACAATCGCATGCTTGTCGAGAGCGTAACGCATGTCCTCCAAATCTTTTAAGGCGACTTTTAATTTCCGCTCGGCTTTTTTCCGGGCGGTGATATCAATGATTGTCTCGATGATCTGGGTAATTTCTCCCTCTTCATCCAGAAAGGGGTAGGTGTAAATTTCGACAATTTTTAAATTACCGTTGCCGTCGATATATTCCTGTTCCATCGATTGGGGCTGTTTGGTAATCTTCGCCTTTTCCAGGGCCCGGTCATAGTCCGCCGACCAGTTTTCCGAATTAAAACCGTACTTGGGGAAACTTCTGTCCCGCGTCTCTTTGCGGGCCAGTTTGTTGGCAGCCTTGATGGTCGTTCCGTCCGTATCGACAATGTATAAACTGTGCGGGTAGGCATCGAGAATTTTCTGCAGGTAGTTTTTTTGTTTTTTCAGTTCTTCATGGATCAACACCCTGGAAGTCATGTCGCGGATAAAACAAATTTCCAGATCATTCCCCGCCTCTTTATAATGCTTGCTGATGATCTCCAGCGGAATTCTTGTATCCCCTTTGCCAACCCCCATCAACTCCATGTAAAAGTTCTTTTGTTCTTTCATCATGCGGAGAAAATCTTCGCGGTCGGCGGGATCAATGATGGAGGTCAGGTTTTTCCCGATAATATCGGAAGCTTCATAATCCAGAAATTTAGTGAAGGTTTCGTTAATCTCCCAAATCTTGCCATCCATATGAACGGCAATGGCGTAAAACTCGTTATCGAAAAGATTGTCAATGCGCGCTTGTTTGGCGTCAAGCAAGCTGATTTGAACTTTGATTTTTTCCAGGTCGATCTTTTTCAGTTTCGTGTAGGCGTAGGTTAAGAAATATACCGCCGCCAGCATCAGAAAGACAGGCGACACATGGTAGTACGTTAAATGCGGAACCACAAGGGGCAAGGCAAGGATCGCCGCCTGGTGCAAACACAAAACAACGAAAGAAAGGAACATTGGCAACAACAAGTTGCTTAAAAAGTAGGTCATCCCCTGGGCATAGAGCAAATTGGTAATGATATCAATGGAAAACTGGTATTTCCAGATAAAGAAATAGGGCAAAATTGAAAGGCTTATCGTAACCAGAAGAATGGCAAAAATGGTTTTCCGGTTTTTCTGGCTGGCGCTGTAATGAATCAACAGGTCCAACGGTTGCCAGAGAAACCGTTCCATCAAGCTTCGTTTGTGAACCTTGCGCAACATGGAATATTTATCCCCTTTTAAACCCACACGGCCCATTTCAAATTAGACGGATTGCCAATGCATTTCACTAACGCCTGGTTTCCGTCTTCGTTATTCGTTGCCGGGATTTTGTTGATAGCCTTAAAAAGGCATTTACTTTGTCCAATAATAAAAAGCAAACTGCCGGCAACATAACTCCTGTTTTCTTGACAAGCCGCCCGGCCTTTCGAGCATGAGCGATGCCGCAACCGCTTCCTCTTCTTTTGGCTTCCGCCTCGCCGCGGCGGGCCGAGCTGCTCTCTCTTTTAAACATACCTTTTGACACGATATCGTCGGGGGTCAGCGAAGTTTTCCAAAACGGAACGTTAGAAGAGAACCTCTGCCGGATCGCCCGCGAAAAAGCCGAGGGGGCGGTAAAACAGGCGTCTGATCTCTCGCAGTATGGCGGGGTTCTGGCCGCAGATACCATTGTTTCTATTGGCGGCGAAGTGTTGGGCAAACCCGCGAACGAAACCGAAGCCGCGAAGATGCTAGAAGCCCTTTCCGGCAAACGCCATCAAGTGCTCACGGGTATCGCTTTATTGCAGCACGGTACAAACAGTATTTGCTTGGAAGCGGCAGAAACAACGCATGTTTTTTTCAAACCGCTGGGCCAAACGGAAATCGATTCGTATGTTCAAACCGGAGAACCCATGGACAAAGCGGGAGCGTATGCAATACAGGGGTTTGCCTCGGTTTTTATTGAAAAAATCGAAGGGGACTACTTCAATGTTGTCGGTCTGCCGCTATTTCGTCTTTCTCAATTGTTAAGGCGGATCAATTACCCCTGCCCTGTCTGGAAATCCAAATAAAATTACCGGATAAAACGGCAAACAGTCCGATAAGAAAATAAATGACGGTGTTTATTGATTTACAAAATGGTTCACGGATTCAATTTTGGAAGATCAAAAAAGGTTCCCCATTCATGGGCACGCAAAAACCGGTTGCCTGTTACGTAACGGAATCGTCAAAAAAAGAATCGGGATACAATCGTGGATGAAGTAGTTACTATTATTCTTATTGTAGGAATTCTCGGCATTGCCGGAATTTTTGTCTTTTATATTTTAAAAACCTATGTGATGCCAAAAAAGCTCGATGAGCTGGCGGCTATGATTGAAATGGGCCAGGCAGTGATCGCCCTGAAGCGCCTGCAAGCCATTGTCGAAGAAGACGACCACAACCCGTACGCTCACTTTCTTTTGGCCGAAGCGTATGCGAAAACGGGCCATATCCAGGAAGCGATCATGGAGTACAAACAAGCGATGAAGTACGCCATGAACGACCCCCGCACCAAAGAAGAGTTGATCCGAAGCCGTTTGGCCGCTCTCTACCTGACAACGCGCAACTATAATGAAGCGAAAAAAGAGTATTTGATTCTCACCAAACTGGCACCCAACGACCCGGAAAACTTTTACCAGGTCGGGCGGCTTTTTGAGAACGCCGGCCTGAGCGAAAAGGCTCTGCCTTACTTTTTACAAGCGGTGAAAATTAACCCCAGCCATGAAGACGCTCAGTTCCATGTCGGGGTCATTAACTATAATCATAAAAACATTCGCGATGCGAAATCGGCTCTATCCGAAGCGGTGAAAATCAACCCCAAGCATTTTGGCGCTCATTACTACCTTGGCCAGTGCCTTCGCAATCAAAAAGACCTGGATTGGTCTATCCGTGAATTTGACGCGGCGGCGCGCGACGATGGGTGGAAAGCCCGCGCCCTGCTTGGCAAGGCTCTTTGTCTTTTTGAAAAGCAAGCGTACCGCAAAGCCATCGAAGAGCTTGAAATGGCGGAAGAGTATTCGGAAAACTCCATCGAGTTGCGTTTAAACATTCAATACCAGATTGCTGCCTGCGCCGAAAAAATCCGCGATTTTAACACAGCCATCGCCAAATGGGAAAAAATCATGGAAGTAAACCCCCGCTTCCGGGATGTCGCCGAAAAACTTCAAAATTATGAAGAGTACCGCACCCATGACTCGATCAAGGATTTCATGATCGCATCGCCGGCCAAGTTTGAACGAATTTGCCGGGATATTGTGGAACGCGAAGGGTATCATATCACCGAACTCAATGTGGTTTCCGATTCCGAGGTAAACATAACAGCGACGGATACGACCGAATCGACGACTTGGCGGAGCGCCAAAAAACCCACAACCATTTTTGTTATTTATCGTTCTACGGAACCCGTTCCCGAAAAGGAATTAAGATTGCTGCATGAGAAAATGAGGCAAACTTCCATCACCCGCGCCACATGCCTGACAACCAGCGAATATACAACGCAAGCCGAATTGTTTGCCCAGTCTCGACCGATCGAACTTTACGGTAAAAAAGAGTTTATTGGCAAACTGCGGGGCTTGATTTAATGGATTTAATTTTTTCGCCCTCGATGCTGGGGCTCTCTCTCGACGAAAAAAAGAAACTGAACGAGCTTGAGTGGAAGCTGGGCGAACTAAACGATTTAGCCGGCGAAGATTACACTTTCTTTTTACAACGGGGGCAAATCGAACATTCCGGCAGATTCATTCACCCCGGCGAGCAAGCGCTCGGGATCAAACCCTTTGTGCAAAACCGGCGTGAAAATTACAAAACCGTCGAAGGGCATGATCACTTGATCGCCTATCTCCCCACCAAAGAGTTTGCCGCTTTTTTGCTGGAAAACATGAAAGCCCTGCAATCTTATCTTATGTATGAACGCAATTTCGGTGCCGAACCGCTGCCGTTATGGCGAAAGTTTCCCCGCACCATCGGTTTTTCATCCAGCCCCGCAACCTGGCAAACGATCCACCTGGCTCTCTCAACGGCATATGAGCTGACGCAAAAACAACATAAAAAATGCATCTTTGTGGAACTGCAACCCGACGGGATGAGCGTCTATTCCATGATCCAGCGTGACCCTTCGGTCTCGGTTTTGCACACCGAAGACGGCGTCACCGACATACGCTCCCTTCTCGGGCAACGAATGGTAAAATACCACCAAATCGATATTTTAAATATCAACCATCTGTCAAATTGGGAACTCGAACCCGAACAGTGGACCAAAATTTACTGGGAACTGGCCAAACGATACGACTATATTTTTCTGCACTTTGGCGTATATCGCAACGACCGTTTGATGGAACAATGCGACGGTATTTATCAAATCCGCAAAAGCAATTCGGGAGACCGGGATAAATTAAAACCGCAATCAGAGACAACCTTGTGGCCTCCGGTGCATGAGATCTTTACCGATGCCGAACCCACGCCCTCGGACCGCGAATTAAAATACAAACTCTATTTTCGGGGTTCCACGGACATTGCAGATATCCCTTTGCCCGAAAATCTGGACGATTCGTATTGGGGGTGGCTGCGCGGTAAAATTTTAAAAAATATGGTTTGCCGAAAAGCCTCGATCTTCGGAGATTCCGTGGGGCATGAGCCCGACCCCGACCGGCTATGGAAAGGCGCGCCAAACCCGTACGAAAGCTATACCAAATTTCTCGAAGAGAATGTCGTCATCGCCGAAGGGTGCAGCGGCCTTTGGGTTTCGTTCCAGCACCTTTTGATGAAAACCGGCGAAACCGGGATGGATTACCAGGTGCCCGTCATTGTCCGAAAAATTATCACGCAAATGAAACCGGTGTATCCGAAAGCGGGGTTTTTCGCCTTAAAGTCTTTTTATTCCACCATGCCCTCTTTGTTTGAAGAGATTGAACAATTGTATACCGAGGTCTACCTGCCTGTCTATTCGCCTTCCAGAGAAAATCTTTGCTTTTTAAGCGAAGGCGAACTTTTGGAAAATCTTTCGTATTCGGCATGGCCGGCCGGGTTTATTGACCGCGAAGGGAATGCAAACTATTCGGCAAGCGAAACCGCATACTGGAAAAACATGATGGCGATTTGTTTCCGGTACGGTTTTGACCAGCTGGATTTTTATGAGTTCCAACGGCCAAAAAATTTGTTCCAGCATATGCCGGCGTTGCGTTTGATTTTTGAACGGGCCAACCGGCAATCAACCGCTGAAGTTTCGGGCCGGTTTATCAACCACTACATGCTCGATTTTACGGAGTAATTATGAAACATTTTTTAATGGCGCGAGCGGCGCATCTGGTTTTTCCTTTTTTATTTGCATCGCTTGGGGTATCGCTCGGGTTTTCTTTATTTCAATGCGCAAGCGCCTCTTACCAAACCGGCTCAGCTTACGATTTTCAACTGCAGTATACGATTCAATCAAACGATTATCAACTCGGCGAAGACGAGTTTTTAGCGGCGGCAAAGCAGGTTGAAAAGTTTATCGACGCCGTTCGTAAAAAAGAGATCGCGGCATTTAATGATTTTATCCCCGCCGGCGAAACGGTGTATGTCGACATTAAATCGCCCATGCCTGGGGCGGAATTTATCAAACGGCTGAAACGCAAGGGCGATTTTTTCTATGGCCTCTATTGGGACAGTTACCAGTTGAGAGTCGATACCGGCAACAATAAGATGACAAGCTTCCATGACCTTTTTCAAGCCAACCGTTTCAAGCTTGACTTGTTTGCCGTTGGGCAGGATCAAATAGAAGCCCGGCTTGATTTTTCAGGGCGGCCCCCGAGCGGGCTGATGGGGAACCTCATTTTGGAAAAGAACGGCGGCAAATGGATGATCCGGCAACTCCCGTAACGGATTTTACGTTGTGTAATAAGCGTTAATACGCACATACTCTTCGGTCAAATCGCAGCCGTAAAAACGTCCGGTCGCATCGCCCATTTCCAGATCAACCGTTAAATGAAGCGTTTCGTTTTCTTTCAGGTAGTTTTCCAGAATATCAATCGGGCCGTTCGCCGGAATCTCCCGGTTTTCACCCCAGTGGATTTTCAATTCTTCCCGGTCTGCCGGCACATCGCCCAGCCCCGGCGTTTTGCCGACCGCCATCACAATACGCCCCCAGTTCGGATCGCCTTGGTAAATCATCGTTTTCACTAACGGCGAATTGATAATGGATTTACCCACGCCCCTGGCCTGGCGTGCGTCTCTGGCGCCCGCAATATCGACAATAAAAAGCTTGGTAGCCCCTTCTCCGTCGCGAGCCAGCATTTTTGTCAGCTCTATCGAGAGGTTTTTCAAAGCTTCCAGAAATTCGCTTTCGTCAACCGGGCCGGCCAGGCCGTTCGCCAGAATTGCCAGCGTATCGGATGTTGACGTATCGGAATCTACGGACAAATTATTAAAAGAGACGTTAGCCGCTTCTTTCAGGGCGCTTTTTAAAAAAGCCGGCGAGAGTTGAGCGTCGGTAAAAAAATAAGAGAGCATGGTCGCCATATTCGGCTCAATCATCCCCGAGCCTTTGGCCACCCCCACCAATTTAGCGGACCCGATTTGAGCGCTCACAAACTTGGGGAAAGTATCAGTTGTCATGATGGCTTGCGCAAATTCTTCAAACGAAGCGGGCTTTAGTTTTTGCGGCAGCTGGTGGAGAGCCTCGATAATCTTGCCGGCGGGTAAGGGACGGCCAATGACGCCGGTCGAAGAAGGCAAAACCAGGCCGGTTTCAATTTCCATTTCTTGCGCCACTTTTTGGCAAACCTGCATGGCGCTTTCGTAACCGTCTTTCCCGGTTGCGACATTGGCGTTTTTTGAGTTTACGACAATAGCTTGCAAGCGGCCGTCTTGAATATGGTTCCGGCCGATTTTTACCGGTTCGCCGACAAAAACATTTTGCGTAAATAACGCGGCTGCCGTAGCTTCCGTTTCTGAAAAGACGACCCCCAAATCAAGCGAGTCGTCTTTAATGCCGCAATTGCTGACAAAGGTTTGAAAACCTTTGGGAATATGTTGCAAAGAGTCAGGTCTCTTATTTTGCCCTTTCTGCATGAGCTTTCATCGCCTCTTCAAAGGCTTTATATCTTTCCCAGCGCTCCGCTATCCCCAGTTTTGCATCGGTTAGAAATTTGCCGGCCGCTTCAGGGTGCGTTTTCTTGAGAATGCTAAAGCGGGTTTCGTTGTACAAAAACTCTTCCAGGTCGGTTTTCGGATCTTTGCTGTCAAGCCGGAACATCGGTTTGCCTTTTTTTGCATAGTCCGGGTTGTAACGATAGAGCGGCCAGTAACCGGTTTCTACCGCTAGTTTTTGCTGGCGCATTCCGTAGCGTTGGTCATACCCGTGAGAAATACAGTTGCTATAGGCAATAACCATAGAGGGCCCGTCAAAAGCTTCGGCTTCCATAATCGCTTTTACCGTTTGGTTTTCGTTTGCGCCCATGGCAATTTGCGCCACAAAAACATGACCATAGGTAATCATTTGCATGCCCAAATCTTTTTTCAAGAGCGCTTTTCCGCCTTCGGCAAATTTAGCATAGGCGCCTAACGGAGTCGCTTTTGACATTTGCCCCCCGGTGTTGGAGTACACCTCGGTATCCATCACCAGCAGGTTGACATTTTTACCCGAAGCCATGACATGGTCGACGCCGCCATAGCCGATATCGTACGCCCAACCGTCGCCCCCGACAATCCAGACGCTTTTGTGAACCATGGCGTCGGCAATGGAAAGCAGGAGGTTTGAGTCGTGGTTGTTGATTTCTTTTAATTTTTCTTTCAGCGCGGCCACTCGTTGCCGTTGGGCAAAAATTTCAGGCTCGTTTGTTTGCGGCGCTTGAAGAAGTTCGGTCGTCAAATTGTCGCCAATTTGAGAGCTAAGGTCGCGAAGCAGATTTTCGGCATGCTCGCGTTGTTGGTCGACGGTAAGCCGAAACCCTAAACCGAATTCAGCGGTATCTTCAAAAAGCGAGTTGTTCCAGGTCGGCCCCCGCCCTTCGGCATTTTTTGTATACGGGGTTGTCGGCAAGTTACCGCCGTAAATCGAAGAACATCCGGTTGAGTTCCCCACATACATACGGTCGCCAAAAAGCTGAGTTACCAGTTTCAGATAAGGCGTCTCGCCGCAACCGGGGCATGCGCCGGAAAATTCAAATAGTGGCTGCAAGTACTGCGAGCCTTTGATGGTATCTTGTTTGATAGCGCTTCGGTCCACTTCAGGCAGAGACAAAAAGTAATCCCAATTGCCTATTTCCTGTTCTTTGACATCTTTTGCCGGCACCATCATAATGGATCGATGCTCGGGGTTCGCTTTGTCTACCGCGGGGCATATTTCATGGCAAAGGGCGCAACCGGTACAATCTTCGGGAGCGACTTGAATCGAATACCCGGTGTTTTCCGGGAAATCACTGCCAATCACATCCATATGTTTAAATGACTCTGGCGCTTTATCCAGCAATCCCTTGTCATAGGCCTTGATTCGAATACATGCATGGGGGCAAACCAAAGCGCACTTCGCGCATTGGATACAGATATCGGGGTCCCAAACGGGCAGTTCTTGAGCAATATTCGCTTTCTCATAGGTTGTGGTACCCATGGGGAAAGTGCCGTCAATGGGCATCATGCTGACAGGAAGCTCGTTCCCCTTACCCTGGATGATCGGCCCGACAAAGTTTTTCACAAAGTCGGGGGCAGAAGACGAAACGACTTCCGGCATGGCGGTTGAGCCAATCGCGTCCGCTTTCACTTCCACTTCATGGAGGTTTTCCAGAGTCATGTCAACGGCCTGGAAGTTTTTCTGAATAATTTCATCGCCTTTTTTCGCATAGGTTTTGGCAATTGCCGCTTTGATCGACTCAATGGCTTCGTCTTTGGGCAGTACGCCTGAAATGGCAAAAAAGCAGGTCTGCATGATGGTATTTATGCGGCGGCCCATACCGGACATCTTTGCCACTTTGTATGCATCAATGACATAGAATTTAATGTTCTTTTGAACTATTGCCTCTTGCACCGGTTTGCTCAGGTTTTTCCAAACCTCTTTGTCGCTGTACGCCGTGTTCAAAAGGAAAACAGCCCCGTCAGAGGCGGAGTCAAGCATGGCAAAGCGATCAATCAGACCTTCCTGGTGGCAGGCAATGAAGTTCGCTTTGTTGACTTCGTACGAAGACTGAATGGGCTCTTTTCCGAAACGAAGGTGAGAGATGGTAACGGCGCCCGCTTTTTTTGAGTCATAAACAAAGTGACCTTGCGTATAAAAGTCGGTGCCTTCGCCAATAATTTTAATGGAGTTTTTGTTCGCGCTCACCGTTCCGTCGGAACCGAGTCCGTAAAACATACCGCGGAACACATCTTCGGATTCAACCGAAAAGTGCGGATCAAAGTCAAGGCTGAGCTTGGAAATATCGTCGTGGATACCAACGGTGAATCTTCGTTTGGGCGAATCTTTGCCCATCTCATCGAAAACCGCTTTAATCATTCCGGCGTTAAACTCTTTGGAAGAGAGACCGTAGCGCCCGCCAATGATTTTTACTTCGTTTTGAAAGTTTTTATACTTTTCTTCGCGGTTATCGTGAAAGGCATTGATCACATCGACCAGCAAAGGTTCTCCGGTCGCGCCCGGTTCTTTGGTACGGTCCATCACGGCGACGGTTTTCACCGTATCGGGCAACGCTTCAATTAATGATTTCATTGAGAAAGGACGGAACAAGCGAACTTTAACGACGCCTGTTTTTTCGCCATTTTTATTTTGGTATTTCACCATCTCATGAACGGCTTCGGCCCCGGAGCCCATGATAATGATAACTTTCTCGGCTTGCGGATCGCCGTGGTATTCAAACAGCTGATACTGGCGTCCGGTTAATTTGGCAAAACGATCCATCGCCGCTTGCGTAATTTCCGGAGTTTTCTCATAAAACTCGTTGCACCGTTCGCGGGCCTGGAAATAAACATCGGGGTTTTGCGAGGAACCGCGTAAAATCGGATCGTCAGGGGTCATCGCTCGTTTTCTCAGTTCGATTAACTTGCTTTCTGGAATCATCGTTCGAAGATCGTCATCCGAAAGCATTGTAATTTTTTGAACTTCGTGAGAGACTCGAAACCCGTCAAAAAAGTGCAGAAAAGGAATGCGCGCATCCAGGGTGGAAGCCAGCGCAATGCACGCAAAGTCATGCGCTTCTTGCACGGACCCCGAAGGCATCATCGCCCAGCCTGTCTGGCGCACAGACATGGCATCGGAGTGATCGCCAAAAATTGAGAGCGCATGTGTTGCAATCGTTCGCGCGGCAATATGAAATACTGTAGGGGTCAGCTCGCCCGCAATTTTATACATATTGGGGATCATGAGCAAAAGCCCTTGCGATGCGGTAAATGTTGTGGTCATGGACCCGGACTGCAAGGCGCCATGAACGGTTCCGGCGGCGCCGGCTTCGCTTTGCATTTCAATCACTGTCGGGACCGTACCCCAGATGTTTTTCTTACCGGTCGAGGCCCAGGCATCCGAAAATTCGCCCATATTGGATGAGGGTGTAATGGGATAAATTGAGATTACTTCGTTTGTTCGGAAAGCGACGCTTGCAACGGCCTCGTTCCCTTCAACCATAGTTTTTTGCGCTTTAGACATAGGCTATTCCTCTTGATTTTCTGTGCTTATTTTCCAACCGCTGCGCCGATCCGTCGTTCGGAAATGGGTTTAACTGATTATACGATCCAGTTTTTTCAGAATACGGGTGGTCAACCTTTTTTTACGAAAAAGCTGTGAATCTGTTTTGGATTATGTCTCCTCGCGCACCGGAGCAAAATACGAAAACGTAGAATAGTCCCCCCGCCCAAAGGTGGGGAATACAAAAATAATAGCAATTTTTCCATTTTTTTTTCAACTTTTTTCACATTTTCAAAATTGAATAAAAGTCATTTCAAAATGAAACTTCCCATGTAACCAAAATTTTCTTCAAAATGCATATCGACGAATCAATAAAAGACGACTTCAATTAACCTTGACAACCTCGCTGATTTCCGGTCATAGACTGGTTCTTATGAACTTTAAAGTGGAAAACGTCTCCTCAGTACGCAGGGGAATCAATGAATACATCGCCCAAGCCGAACGCAACAACCCAATCCGCGCCTTGTTTGAAGTGGATGTCACAGACTTGCGAAACGCCATTCGGAAATACCGCAGGGAAACAGGGAACAACCTTTCGCTAACGTCCTATCTGGGTTCCGTCTTTGCCCAAGCCCTTGCCGATAACCCCGGCGTACAAAAATACCATTACGGGAAAAAAAAGGTAGTCTCATTTGAGAATGTCGACCTTTGCATTGTAATAGAAAGAAAAGTCGAAGGCAAGCTCTCTCCGTCAAACTACATCGTTCGCAATGCCGACACAAAAGGGATGGAAGAAATTGAACGCGAAATCCGGGAGGCAAAAAAAGCCGATGACGATAACGCCATTGGCGAAAAGAAAAACCCGGGCCAAAAGTTTGCCCGCCTCCCCTCAATAATACGACGCATATTATTGGCTTTGGTATTTACCCGGAAACCGCACCTGCGCCGAAAAATATTCGGAACCGCCGTTCTCAGCTCGGTAGGCATGTTCGGCCATGCCAACGGATACGGAATCCCCTATACCCCGTATACCATGAGCCTTATGGTGGGCGGCCTGGGGAAAAAACCCCGATTTGTCGGTCATGAACTGAAAAACAGGGAGATGTTGCATTTAACCTTGACAATCAATCATGATATGGTAGATGGAGCCCCTATGTCGCGCTTTGTACATGAGTTAATCGCTTTGATCCATAATGCGCATGGGCTGGAAAAATACCGGGAAAAGTAATTCTTTTCCGGGTGTCATAACAAATGCCCCCGAAAGTATAAAAACAGCACAATCTAACAGAAAGGAATAGAGAGAAGGATAAGAGATGAAAGACCATTGGATAATTACCGAAGAGCCCATGGCGGGCTATTACTTGAAAAACATTTTTCGTTTGCTCTGGCAAAACAGGTTTAGAATGCATGTGAAGTACATTCCCCGTTTTCTGTATGGTATTATCGTAGCAACGCTCTTTCTCCCCTTCCGTTTAATTGAATCCATTCGTTTTAACGGTAAAATCGATAAAACGAAAGTGGAAAAAGACCCGGTCTTCATCATTGGGTACTATCGTTCCGGGACAACCTACCTGATTACCATGTTTTCCAAAGACAAGTCCAAGGGGTATGTCTCTAACATTGAAGGTTACCTGCCCGGTATGTTTCTTGCCTTCCCCAAATTCTCCGAGTGGATTATTGCCATGTCTCTTCCCGAAGAACGTCCGATGGACAGCGTAGAGATGAGCCCCTGGGAGCCTACGGAAGAAGAATACTCTATCGGGGCCAAAGATGAATTTGGCATTTACAACGGGTTTATTTTCCCCAGAAAATTTCGGCACTATTCCAAATACAACTCGTTTGAAGGGATGCCCAAAGAGTTGGCCCGCTGGAAAAAAGCCTTTCAATGGTTTACCCGAAAAATGACCATCCGTTACCATGGGAAACAAATTATTTACAAAAACCCTTCAGCCACCTACCGGATCGACCACATCCTGGAAATGTACCCCAACGCGAAATTTGTTTTGATCCACCGGAATCCTTATGAACTGTTTGAATCAAATGTGCGCTACCACCGCGAAGTTTTTGCCATCTACGCGCTGCAAACCTGGGATGACGCCGATATGCAACAAACCATCCTCGACAATTATCGCGAACTATGTGAAAAACTGGAGCAGCACAGAAAGCTTCTGGGGAAAGATCGTCTTGTGGAAATTCATTACGAAGACTTTGTAAAAAACCCGGTCGACCAAATGAAAAAAATATATACGCAATTGGGAATCGAGGGATACAAAGAAGCCGAGCCGGCGTTTAAGGCTCATTTCGACTCGCAAAAAAATTACAAGGCGCATAAGTACGAATTTAGCGACGACACAATTAACAAGGTTAATGATAACTGGGGTCATTTCACGAAAAAATTCGGTTATACCTTGTTAAAACCCAAGTCGAAATAAACGGGCGGTTTCCGGGCCTGCGAGCTTCGACAACGAAAGATACACGAAGCGCCATGATAAAGTGATGGTACAAGAAGCCAAATTATGAAACAGCAAATGAACCGCTTTTTCTTTCTACTCTTCATTTTTAATATCTTCAACCAGGCTGCGCTTGGCGCCGAATGGACGCGGTATAAATCGCCTGGCGAACCGTATAGTTTTGAAATGACCGGCGCTCCGATTGAAGATACTGTCTACTTCAACACAACCGCAGGCGAAATTGAATATAGCATGCTCGTCTGGAAAAACGATGAAGTAAAAATGGTTTTTTATTACGCCGACTTTCCTACGCGCTATATCCAACGTACCGATATCGCTTCCATTTTTAACGAGCGGCGAACCGCCATTTTACGGGAAACCGGGGGCCGGCTCGGGTTTGAAAAAAATATTTTTTACGAATCGTTTGGGGGACGCGAGCTTATGGTTGAGCTCCCGAAAACAAACCGGGATCAGGAAGAACCCGAACGCGTCTATGCCCGGTTTTACCTGGTCCATGACCGTTTTTATGAGCTTCGCATCACCGGGTACGAGACAAAGGGGTTCGATAAAACCGTAGAACGTTTTTTAACTTCTTTTCACCTCGATCAAAACAACCAAACGGAAATCGACCGGCACTTGCGCTATCTTGGCATCGATTATAAAATTGACGAAACGCAAACCTATCGCCTGACCCTGGGGATCGACAAGGAACGCTCGCAAATGGTGGTAATCACAATATTGAATACCGAAGTCGATAACCGCCCCTACTTTGACATTTGGTCGCCCGTCGGTTCGTACAAGGGACAACTGAGCGCGGAAATTGGCGAAAGTCTGCTGGTAGCCAATTCCGAAATCGATCTTGGCTCTTACCAGGTGATTGAAAGCGAAGACGGCGGTAAAATGATGGTATTTTCCGTTCAGGTTGCCGGGGGCATGAAGGTTGAAGTTTTTAAAAGCCTGCTCATCATGGTATCCAGAAACGCCGATGCAATGGAACAAAAACTTACCAGCGCAGACCAGTATTGATTTTTTCGCCATCTTTGGCTAAGCCGGTCAGTCAATTAACCCCCGAAACGCATAGAAATATTATTCTTGTAAATTTCGATGTTGTTGCTAATTTAGCTCATGAAATCAACACGACACCGCTTTGCACTATATTTTCGTTTTGCTTTACTTCCTATTCTATCTTTCACGTTTGCTTTGGCGTTGGCCCCCCCGCTCATGGCGGAAGATGCGGCCGATATCGCCAAACAACTCACTGCCGGCTTGCCGCGTAGCATTAACAAAATTGCCGTCGCCGGTTTTGAAACGGCCGAAGACGCGCCCGCCGAATATGCGCAACTGTCGGATGTCATTGCCGAACGGCTGACCACGGCGCTTGTTCAAAACGCCCCGCCGGAAGTCCTGGAAAGAAGGTTGTTGAAAAAACTTCTCGAAGAAAAAGGGCTTGAGTTATCCGGGGTTTTGGAAGGCGACAACGGAGACCTTTCCGAAATTGGCGGGCTTCTCAAGGTCGAGGCGATTGTCATTGGCACTCTTTTTGCCACCGCCGGCGAAGTCGACGCCGAATTAAACGCGCGCCTGGTCGACACAAAAACGGGCAAAATTCTAAACGCCGTGCAGATGGGCGTACAGCTCAACGAGCGCAAAAACGATGTGCAAACCTACCGTCCCATGGAAGAGGTACTTGCCTCAGCGGCGCTGATCCAGGTCGCTCTTCTTCTCGATACCAGCAACTCCATGGACGGGTTAATTTTACAGACAAAAACGCAGTTATGGAAAATTGTAAACGAACTGGCTTCCAGCGAAAAAAACGGCAAAGCGCCTTCGATTCAAATTGCCGTTTACGAATACGGTAACGATAACCTGAATGTTTCCCGCGGTTATGTGCGCCAGGTGTTGCCTTTCACTGACGATATGGATCTGGTCTCAAAACAGCTCTTTGAGCTGAAAACCAACGGCGGCCAGGAATACGCCGGCTATGTCATTCGGGACGCCGTGCAAAAACTAAGCTGGAAAGATTCGGACAACGTCTATAAAACCATTTTTATTGCAGGCAACGAAGAGTTCAACCAGGGGCCCGTCTCTTTTCAAGAGGCGGTCGCATCAGGCGTACAAAAAGATATTTTCATCAATGCCATTTATTGCGGCGGGGCCGGCGAATCCGACGCCAGAGGATGGCAAGCGGCCGCTAAAGCGGGCAACGGTATGTTTTTAAACATCGACCAAAACCGCGAACGGCGTGTCGTATCAACGCCGTACGATCAACGGATTTCCGAGCTGGGGATTGAGCTAAATAGCACCTATATCCCCTATGGCGAAGGGGGCTATGAAGCGGCCGAAGAACAGGAAATGCAAGACAAATTTGCTTCGGATCATGCAGCCAGCGGAGCCATGGTGGAACGGCAAGTCTTTAAGGCAAAGTCGCAATACTCGGCGTCTAAATCCTGGGATATCGTTACATTAGTTGAATCGGGCCAGGTTAAAATCGATGAAATAAAAAAAGAACAGTTGCCCCCGGAGCTGCAAAAAAAATCGGACGCTGAATTAAAAGCCTATATCGAAGAGCGTATTGAAGCGCGGAAAAAAATGCAAAATGAAATCACCGACCTCGGAAAAAAACGCGACGATTATATCCGAAAAGAACAGGCTAAATCGCAAAGCAATGCGGGCGATGCTCTGGATACTCAAATGAAGAAGGCCCTGAAAGAGCAAGCCGAGTCTAAAAACTTCGAGTTTCAATAAAAAGGACCTGTTGGGAAACACCGCAAAAAGGTCAGTTGTCTTTTAGAGTATAAACGAGCGGAAAGTCAATGATCACGGCTGTCCGCTTGCCGTCAATCATGGGCGGCGTAAAGCGCGCCTTCTGCATATTTTTCATCCCGGCGATGTAAAATTCCATTTCAATCTTTTTTTTCATCTCGTCCGGCAGCTCTTTGCTAAGCTGGATACCGATCACCTCGATTTTTCTGACATTGCCTTTCTCATCGATTAAAAGCGAATAGGTAATCTTCGCTTCGACATCTTCTTCTCTGGCGATTGCCGGGAAATTGTTTTCCATCGGGACAATGCTACGCGGGTGGTCAATGTTCGGGTAAAAAGAGAGATCGACGGCGACGGATTCCAGGGCGGCGACTTCGGTATCTTCTTGCGCTTCTTCGCCTTCTTCCGTTGAAATTTCGGAATTCTTCGTCGACTTTGTCTGAACATTGACCATCTGCAACGGCTGGTATGCGCCAAAGTCGCTCACATCAAATTCGGAGGAGTGATAAAACAAAGCAAACAAGGTGATGGCAAGGGCAATGCTGAACGAAAAACGATACGGGTATTGATCTTGCCAAAAATTCAAACGCTGGTAAACCGATTTAAACGCCTGGAACAAGGTATCCGGGAAAAATGCGCTTGAGTTGTTTTCTTTCATGACGGTAACGTTATGGACTCGCCTCAAGCGGTTCGGAAAGCAACATCACGTTTCTAAATTCGTGAACCTTTAAAACATCCAGCACCTGAGAGATGATCGAATATGGCAGATCTTTGTGAGCAAATACCACCACTTTCTTTTCAATGTCAAACCGGTTCTCAATTAATTTTTTCGAGAGAATCTCCAGCGTAATTTGGTCATGAAACCAGAAAAGGCGGCCGTCGGGCGTAATCGTAATATAGTAGCTATTGGGTTCCGCCCCTTCGGTTTCAGCCTGGGGCAAAACAATCCCCGGTTCATCGGGCATATCGGTGGTTGTCGTGACCATGAAAAAAATAAGCAACAAAAGAGCGATATCGGCCATCGCCGCAGTCTGAGAAACGGCGAAAAGCCTCCGTAGAAAAGGGTTTTGTTTTTTGTAAGCGTACATGTTAGTTTGTATTTTTCACCGACACTTTTGTCACCCCGTTTGTTTTCACCAGCGAGAGAGCGTCGACTAGCCGCTCATAACGAATGTCGGGGTTCATGTAAATGACCGCAATCACCTTCGGCTTCTCTTTTAATTTTAACTTTAAAAGTTCATCCAGACGCCGGTTGTCGCATAACTCGCCGGCGACCAAAAAACCGCTTTCTTCGGGAGTAATTTCAAACAGCTCGTCTTTATCGACCCTGGTTGTCCCCGCCGACGCGGAAGGCAACTGAAAAAAAATCCCTTCGTTTAAAGCAAAGGAGCTCGTCACAATAAAAAAAATCAACAGCAAAAAAGCCACATCGGCGATGGAAGAGAGGTCCTGCTCTGCGTGCGATTTCATACTCTGCCGAACGCGGCGAAGAGCAAAGTATACATATTTATTGGCGCGATTCACGTCGACGTCAGTCCGCCTTGGGCGGCGAAACCGAAACCGGCTTGCCTGACGCCTTACCGGTCTTATCTGCAGAGTCATCGGAAAGCATACTTGGCAATCCGGAACAAAGACTTTCAATGATCCGGTTCGATTCGCGGTAATGGTTTTGGTTGATATGAGAATATACATAATAAATAATCAATATCGGCACCGCAACAATTAAACCGCCGGCCGTTGTAATCAAAGCCACTTGAATGCCGGAAGCGACCACTTTGGCGTTGACCGTACGGGCCGCCGCAATGGCGGAAAAAGCCCCAATCATCCCGACCACGGTTCCTAAAAAGCCCAGGAGCGGCGCTATCCCGCCAATCCCCTGGAGAAGCCCCATCCCCTTTTCCAGTTTGTCCATATAAAGCTCGCGCTTATCCAAAAGAGATTTTTCCAGCTCCTCCTGCCAGGTTGCGGAAAGTTCATTTGCCGTTTGCTCCAAAAGGCCCGAGATCGTCACATATTCCCAGCTGCGGTTTTTATAGTGAAAAAGAGTTCGCTCGATAATCAAGGTAAGTCCGGCAAGCCCCAGCAAAAACAGCGGGATCATCATTACGCCGCCCTTTTTTATATAAACAAAAAGGGTATCTTCTTCCGGTTCGGAAACATCAACCTGAAGCGGCATTGCCTGCTCTTCTGCGGTTTCATCGCCGCCCGCATTCTCATTTTCGGCGGCAGGCTGCATTTGCGGTTGCGCCTGTTGCATTGTCTCGTTGTTTTGAGATAACGGATTTTCTTCTTGCCCGTAGGCCAGGAAAAAACCCGTTAAAAAAAAAGTGAGCAGAGATACTTGAATCAGTCGCATTGATAGAGTCCTTTGTCGATATTAGAATTTTTACAAATGATACTTCAACGAGACAAATATTTTCGGATTCGTATCAGGCTGGTTAATTGCGTTGTCGGCATCGGTATAAGTATAGTCATTCCTCGGGTTATCGTCAACACCGTCAGGCGAATAAAAATTACCGTGACCAATTAACATTGACGGAAAAAAGTAATCAAGCCCGCTGTTTATTTCAAACGATATTTTCGACGAAAGCTTTAGATCAAGACGCAAGCCGCCGCCCATCCCCCAAGTGTGGTTGTAAACATCGAAGGCTTCATTGCCGCCCTGGTAATTAAAGTGAGCTTTATATCTGACATAACGAGCGCCGCCATACATTGACACCGAAAGGTCGCTCTTTGTAATGATTTTATAGCTTAAATCGGACGAGAGATACAATGTTTTACCATATTTTTCAATATTGTCGTTCCCGTTCGTATTGTCGTTGATAAATATCTTTCTGGCTTCCGTCGCCACGCCGGAATTCTGCTGGGTGAAGTAGCCAAAACCAAAATGCATTCCGAACGGATATGACCGCGATAATTGCGTTGCCGAAAACTCCATTCCTAAACCGACGCCGTTGAAAAATCCCCCCAGAGCCGCAATTGAAATATTCGGCCCTGCCGTTTTTTTTGAGGCAGCGTTTACCATCGGTTGAAAAAAAGGCTGGAGCGCCAACAAAAAGAAACATATTTTTTTTCGCATAATGAGTTACGTATCAAATTCCATTGTGACGGTAAATTATTTTTTCAGAGCTAACGTTTTCAATTTTTATTTAAAATCGCCGAAACCTCGCAGCCGGCCCAGACAAGCGCGCAGAGGCAATACGTTGGCCAACCTGAATTGACAAAATGAGTTATAATTGACACCGAAAAGCGGTGGTTACAAAAAACATGGATACGGAATAGAATACGCCTTTAAAAGTGAAACCGGCATCAAATTTATTAAATTCAGTGTGGGCCTTTTAATATAAACATAATATAAGCAGCGATAGTTTAGAACAAACGTACAAATAGTGCTTTTCATATCATCAAAATAGCCTGCATTGTTTCAAACGAGATGGAGCCTTTAGCCGAAAGAATGCGCCCGAAAAGCCTGAGCGAATACACCGGCCAGGAACATATTATCGGCGATGGCGCAATCTTGCGAAAAGCGATTGAAAACAACACGTTGCCCAGTATCATTTTCTGGGGTCCCCCCGGTTCGGGCAAAACGACGCTGGCCGGTATCATCTCCAAAGAATTAAAGCGGCCGTTTTATACGTTAAGCGCCATTAACTCCGGCGTAAAAGAGGTGCGGGACGTCATTGAAAAAGCGGAAAAGTCGGGCATGTTTGAAAATGCGCGCCCTGTCTTGTTCATTGATGAAATACACCGTTTTTCAAAATCGCAACAAGACTCATTGCTTGCCGCCGTTGAAAAAGGGACCATTACCTTGATCGGAGCGACAACGGAAAACCCGTCGTTTGAAGTAATTTCGCCGCTTCTTTCCCGCTGCCAGACATATTTTTTAAAGCCGCTCAATGAAGAACAAATGCTTGGTATCATGCAACGGGCTCTGCAATGCGATAAAATTCTTTCTAAGAAAGAAGTCAAGCTGGAAGAAACAAATGCTTTGCTGCAATTGGCTGACGGCGACGCCCGCCGGCTTTTAAACAACCTGGAACTGACCATCCAAAGCCGGGGGGAAGACTCACTCACCATTACGGATGAAACCGTTCTCAATAGTCTGCAACAAACCATGGGACGCTACGACAAAAACGGCGATCAGCACTATGATATCATTTCGGCGTTTATCAAATCTCTGCGGGGCAGCGACCCGAATGGCGCCGTGTACTGGCTGGCCCGCATGGTAGAAGCCGGAGAAAAGCCCGAGTTTATCGCCCGGCGGATGCTGATTTTATCGTCAGAAGATATCGGCAACGCCAACCCCACCGCGCTTGTGGTGGCGACCAATACCTTCCAGGCGGTTCATATGGTAGGCTGGCCCGAGGCGCGCATTATTTTATCGCAATGCGCCATTTATTTAGCAACCTCGCCGAAAAGCAATGCGGCGTACCAAGCCATCAGCGAAGCGCAACAAACGGTTCGAAAAACAGGGAGCCTGCCGGTGCCTCTCCATATCCGAAATGCCCCCACCCGCTTCATGAAAGAGATGGGGTATTCTAAAGGGTACAAGTATGCCCATGACAACCCCGGCAACTTTTCGGAACAAGAGTATTTGCCGAAAGAAATCGAAGGCCAAGCGTTTTACCGGCCGGGCGACAATGCAAGAGAAAATGAAATCCGCAAGAGATTGCAATCCTGGTGGGGGAAAAAATATGAGTACTGAATCGAAGAGATCCCCCGCAAGCGTAAAGTCGATTTTAGTCGCCCTTGGTTTTACCTTTGTTTTTACTGTTCTTTCGCCCGCGTTTGCCCCGGTATTTGCACAAGGGGCCATCAAGCGATTTTTCTTTAAACCGCTCCCCGCCGGCATCTATTATGTAAAGCAACCTGCCAGTTCGTTTTTAAAACCTCAAGATATCGCGTACCTTTTTCCCGCGAAAAATTACGAAATCACGCCGTTATTGGAAACGGAAAAACAACTCTACCGCCATTTACAAAACGGAAAGTACAAAGATGCCGAACTCACCCTGACTGAAAACATCAACCACCCTTACTCTATTTTAAACCTTGTCTTGCTTTACCTCTATCTCGAAGAGTACAATAACGCGTTTCAGTTGTTCCGCGCGTGGCAGCAAACCGTAGATACGCCCACCATGATACGCTTTGTTAACTTTCTCAACGCCCGCAACTGGCGTTATGTAGAATCCCGTTTGGCAAGCGAATGGATAGAGCCTCGCATAAAATTTTACGCCCTGGATCGCTATTTTCAAAAAGCGATGAATGTAATCGCTGTCCGCCAAAACTTTTATTACTGGGAAACCAGCCTGGGGCTGAGAGACGGAAAAAGCATTTCCGCGCAGGATACCTCAAAAGAGTCTTTACAGTTATACTTGAAGGCCAGAGTCGATTGGATGTTACTCAACAACAACAAAGACGCCCTGTTAAAATGGGATGCCGCGGCAAAAAAAATGCTCAACCCGTCTCAGTTGTTGCTTTTGCAAGAGACGACCGGGGTGAGGCGGGTAAATTTCGGCGATGTTGCGCAAATGAAAAAACAAAACCCAAGCCATGACTTTTACACGCGTTATTTTTTCGTCTTATGGGAAAACGGCAAAGCCGATCAACTGCGCCGTTTCATCAATGAAGTGGACTTGCAATACACATATTCGGACGGCGATATGGAAGAAGCGATCACCGTTGTGGAAAAACAACAAAAAGCCCCCGAAGCAGTCATCATCAATATCAAAAAGCCGGGGAACACAATTGCCCCATAACGGCCTTTGTTCACCCAAAACGCCCACACAAGTTGATTTTACAATAACATTGAAACGGACATGCGCAAAGCCAGGTTAGAAGCGCCGCTTCTCCAGGCGGTGAGAACATTGCCATGAACCAGCAAGTACCCCGGAATCAATGCGATATCGGCGTAAATACCGGTATAGCAATCCTGGTTGCGATAAGTACTGAAATCGGCCAGCTCGACAATATTTTCCCGCAAGTATACAAAAGAAAAAATATCGTCCTCTTTTTTCCAATGGTACTTTAATCGAACGGTAGCGACAGGTGTAAGTTCCGGGTAGAGTTCCGCTTCAACCGTAAGACCGGAAGGAGAAGCAAACCCCGGAGAAACCCCGGCCAATATGCCGTGCCGGCGCCCCTTTTCCAGCCAGACGTTTTCGTTGCCGTCAATAACCTCTTCTTTTCGAATCGGATAAAGCGGAGAAAGATAATGCCCCGCCGGGTGGGCCTCGCTTTTGTTGACATAGCCCGTACGCACGCCTACCCTGGGGAGAGAGGTCCAAATGCCGGCTAACGCGCGCGTTGAATACTCTTCGGAAAGAAATTGCGAATGAAAAACATGGGCGGATAAAATCGCTCCCGAGAGCATCATATCGCCCTGAAAGCCCCCCGATAAAACCTCAAGAGCGGCCCCGTAATTTTGAAAGCCGGGTTCGGCAGCGTTATCCCCCCAAAGCACCGGAGTAATATTCATATCGCGGAATATGTAAATTTGCTTTTTAGAAAAAGGCTGTAGCTGTATTTTACCGAGAACCAGAGACGATTTTGTCAAAACATCCGACCCGATAATTTCGCCGCCCGGGTACAGAATCGACACATACCTGCTGAGAAAAGCGCTGTCCGGCCCGTAAAACGGATTATCCCAATAGGTAAGACCGCTGTTTTCCCCCGGTACGCCCGAGCTGAAAAGAAGCGCCGCCTCTCTGTACTGAAGGCGCAGTTTTTCCAAATAAACCAGCTCGTAACCGGTCTTTTGCGTCTGCGTGACCCAATGGTATTCCTTGCTCTCTTTTTTCGGGGGCAGCGCCGGCAGATAGGGTAGATACGATTCTCGCAAGAGAATTGGAACATACAACAAAAACTCCGCCTGGCCCTTGTCAAACTCCGCCGTGTAGCCGAACCGGGTTTCCCAGGCGGCAATAAACGATTCGTTCATCCCCCAAAGGGCCGGACCAAGCTGCAAGCCATCGCGCCCTGAAGCCGACGCCGGTTGGATAGAAATTAAAAATAAAAAAGAAAAAAGAGTTCCGAAAAAATACCGCGAGAAAATACGTCTCCCGTTGTTATTCGGGGCAGACATTCGGCTCTTCTTTCTTTTCATTATATCCGTTTGTTTTGGTTGTTTTGGTTGTTTTGGTTCCTGAACCGGCATTTGTTTGCAAACCTATCATACAGCCTGTCATGAAGTCTATTATGAAGCAGGATCATTTTGGATTCTCCCTGTCCACTCTTTCACGCGCTTGCCAATCATACAAACCTTTACATATTCGCTTTACGTTAGGAGATCATCCATAGTTTTGCCGTATGCGTCTACCGGAAGAACTGGAACACTTTGAGGAAGATCATGATAAATATATTCATGATAAACCCGGTAATATTTTTCAACGCCAATGGAACTTTTTTAAAAATTCCGTGATCTCGTTAGTAACGCATGGGTTAACGCCGACCGGCATGGCCTGGGGATTTTCTCTTGGATTTATCGTCGGGACTTTTCCGATCCCCGGAACGCATACGATTTTAGGAATTATTTTTGCATATATTTTCAGATTGAATCAGGTGGCTGTCTATATCAGCTCCATTGTCGCTTTCCCCTTCTTTCTGATTTTATTTATCCCTTCCTTGCGCTTTGGCGAATTTCTCTTTCAGGCCAACCCGCTTCGCAAAGAAGAAGTCTTGCAAGGGCTGCAGCAAATGTGGAACTCTTTTGACGATTTCAAAGCGGTTATGTGGGACTACGGGGAAGCGATTTTACACATCATCATCGGCTGGATGCCCCTGGTATTGTTTTCGGCGGCAATTGTCTATCTCATCGCCTACGCCATCGCCGTACGGGTCATGCGAAAGTATGGTACGGACGAAACCCCGGAATAGCCCGAAGATTCAAACCAAAAGATTAAGCCGAAAGATCAAGATAAATACCAGGTCGCGCCCCAAACCAGGGCGGTAAAAATAGAAAGAGCGATTACGCTGATAGAGCTGTCTTTGTCATTTGCGGCATAGAGCGTATAAATCAACGATAACGGCCAAATCCAAAACAGAGCTAAAAAAGCCAAATCGACAGTTTCGGTTAAAATTGCCCGGAACGGAAAATGCTCCAACGAAAATATTTTCATGATATCGGCTCGCCAAAAAAATCCGTACACCGATAAAAAGACAAGGGGCGTAATGCGAATCGCCCAGTGAATGGATCTTCGAAACAAGAGCAGTATCAGGCTCAAGACAATCCAAATCAAGAAGGGTAGCAAAATTGCTCTATCCATTTTTCTCCGTAATCCAGCGCAAAAACAAGGCTGTTAAAGACACTTTCCGAATCGGCTCCATTTTTTCCAGCAAATTCGTAAGCCGGACCATGATCCGGGGAGACGCGTAAAGCCGGTAAATTCAGCGTGATATTAATCCCCTGGGCTCCAAATAACGCCTTAAAAGGAATCAATGCCTGGTCATGAGAACAAGCGGCAATGAGAGAATATTTTCTCCGGTTCGCTTCAATAAACAACCCGTCAGCCGGGTAAGGTCCGCTCATATCGATTTTTCTCGATCGTAGCCGCCGGATATATTCTTTTAATAATGACTCTTCGTCTCCGATTTTACCGTTTTCCCCCGCATGTGGGTTTAGGCCCGTCATCGCAAAAGGCCGCCGTGGTTTTAGCAGTCTGGTAAAAAACAACAATGCGTCGCCCAAACTTTCGACATCCAACCGCGAGATGGCGCGGGGAACTTTCTTAAAAGGAATGTGTTGCGTCAGGGGGATCACCGAAAGCAAAGGATGGTACATGCACATGACCCCTTCTCTTTTGTATAACCGGGCAATCACTTCGGTGTGTCCGTGAAAGCCTGGCGTCGTTTGTGAAATCAACTCTTTGGAAACAGGCAATGTAATAAGAGTGGCGTTCCCCAGGGCTTTCCACACGGCAGCGGCTTTTTGAAACGATTCAAAAGAACGTTGTGCCAGTTTAACCGTCGGGTGACCGGGGCGAAAGCGCAAGCCTTCGCTCATGGCCATAAAAAGCGGCTTTTCGGTTTTGCCTCTTTCGGCCAACGTACGCTCCGCATTTTGTACACCCTCAAACGGCGTTACGTCAAACAAGCGGCGGATGATTTCTTCCTGGCCTGAAAACAGATCGCCAATAACGACAAGCTGGTTTAATTTTTTAATCTGGGAATTTGAGAAACGTTTTTTTTTTGGCGCAAAATCTGCAAAAACAAAGGCCAGCCGACCCCGCAGATATCGCCCATGGATACAATGATTCTATGAATGCCGGATTTCATAACCCGGAGGCGCCTTATTTTCCCCTGGCGCGTTCGACGCTCGCCTTAAAGGCGGCTTCTTTTGCCGAGTCTTTTCCGTATTCCGTTTCAATGACATCTTTTGCGGAATGTTTCAGGTCGTTTGAAATGGTACACCGGCCTTCCAGAATAACCCCGTTCTGGATGATCAATTCGGGCGTTTTAATATCGCCATAAATTTTAGCGGTGGGCAATAACATCACCCGGTTGCGGGCGGTAATATTCCCGAGAATGACGCCTTCAACGATCACGGAGTTTGCAATAATATTGGTTTTGACTTTCCCGGTAACGCCAATATAAAGCTGTTCAGCCTGAAGAGATTTTCCTTCAAACTTTCCGTCAATTTTAAGACTTCCGTTAATAAAAAAGCGGCCTGTAAAAAATGAGTTGGGGCCAATTGTTGAGTTTGTAATTTCTTGCGAGCTTTTTACAAGGGCCATATTTTTATCTCCTGCGGCAAACTGGCAGGTTCGGCCAGTTTGTCAAAATTCTTTTTCATTCTATTCCAAGGGTTCCCGGGCCGGAGCGTTCCGGCGCCCGGAGAAAGCGCGATTAATCCGCTTCGGTGATTTCAATCTCCATTTCAACGCGTTCCAGGGGGTTGTCTCGCTCGTCGCGCGCCTCATTTACAATTTTATCCACAACATCCATGCCTTCAACCACCTGGCCAAAAACCGTATATTGTCCGTCCAGGAAGGGCGAATCGGCTACGCAAATAAAAAATTGCGAGCCGGCGCTGTTCGGGTCGGCTGAACGGGCCATGGACAAAATACCGCGCGCATGCGGTTTGTTGTTAAATTCGGCGTCGATCATATACCCCGGTCCGCCTGTCCCGTAAAAGGGACGCGCTTCAATGTCTTTGGTTTTAGGGTCGCCGCCCTGGATCATAAACCCGGGGATCACTCGATGAAAGATGGTCCCGTCGTAGAATCCTTCTTTTGCAAGTTTTACAAAATTCTTTACATGGTTTGGCGCCACTTCCGGGAAAAATTCCAATTTAATGTTGCCGTGTCTGGTTTTAATAATTGCCATTTGATTTTTGCCATTTCCTTTATCGGTTTTTTGGGCGACTTCTTGTTGATCGCCGGCACCTGAGGCCGCTCTTTCTTTGCATGTGATCGTTGCCACAGTAAAAAGAGAGATCAATGCGGTTATCAGGTATAAATTCTTTTTCATATCATCCAAAACAATGCTACTGAGGTAAACTGACAACTATAATTTCATGGTAAAGAGCCTGTCATGCGAGGGGGGTTTTTTCATGCGACAAAAAAAGTTCATCTTGATAGAACAAAAGCCCCACCCTGGGTGGGGATAATTCAAGAAGTCGCCGTTTTTTACCGCTTTTTTCAAAAAAACCGGTAAAAAAAGAAGAAACGACCAAACAAAGCCGCTTGGCAGGCAAAAATATTAAAAAAACGGAAAATCAAAAAAAGAAAAGTTGTTTACATGATCGAAAATCCCTGTTCCCTGTTTACCGGAACAGATCAGGAGGCTCAAATGGCGGAAAAAGAAAGAAGAAAATTTAAAAGATTTGCTATCGCTCAGTTTGTGGAAATGTCTTTTACAAAGGAAAATTTTATACGGGCTACCGGAATAAACCTGAGCGAAGCAGGTATTCTCTGCGAGACAAGCGAACCTCCCGAACCATATGCCCAGATTTATCTGATGCTGACAACGCCGGACGGTAAAGACACCGCCGAGATCGAAGGGGTCGTCGTTCACACGGAAAAGGTGAAAACCAAATACAAGGTTGGTGTGGAGTTTACCCATGTGTACGATGAAGACAAAAAAATCATTCGAAAAATAATCAAGTCGGCTTCAAAGTAAACGTTTAAATGGATCTGTCGTACTGATCAAAAGTCAGGTTCCAGACTTTCACGCCGCAATAGCGCGGGCCCTCAGGGCACCTCGGCTTCATTGATTTGCGCAAAACGCAAGGCGGACCAAGCATGCCCTCAAGAAAAGGATGTTCCCGGATAACTTGCTTTACCTCTTCAAGACTCGAGTAGAATATCTCTTCTTGCGCCGTATAGCAAAGTCTTGATTTCCATTTATGAAAGAAATTCATTAAATCGCCCGATTCGTAAAACCGTACCGGAAAAGCGTTGGGTAACAAATAGGTCAACCTTTGAGCCGGTACGCCCTCTCCCGCCAGCCGTTTTATTTCGGAAAATTGCTCTTCCATGTAGCTTTCGTACGCGGCTTTGATTTTATCGTTCTGTTGAATCAAGCCGGGGATAATATAATCGGGCTCCAGAGATACTTGCCTGAATAACAACGGTCTTGAACCCGGCAAGGTTCGATGCCGTTGCTCTTGCGAATCTGCCGTATGAGATAATTTTTTCTGAAACGTAAAATGCACATGCTGAAATATCCTGCTTTGTTCGTCAAGCGTCACCGGGTAAAATGCGTCGCCTAACGCCGGGTTTGTATCCGTGCGGCATACGTCTTCAACTGACGCGGTTTCTCCCCGAAAAGCTTTCAGCGTCTTCGATAAAAGTTCATACGAGTTTTCAGTCGAAGCGGCTAAGCGCGTTAATCCTCCCGCGTTTGCCAACTCTTCGTCAAACGTTCGGTTTTGAATTTGAGCGGCGGCAAAATCGTGGCGAATTTCTTCCGCCGAATTTTCCAAAGGTTCGGGGACTTCCCGGATCAAATCGGGGTCAACCCGGTCGACTTCAATCAACATCCGCAATGTAAGGGCGACGGCCTCATCCAGCCCGACGGACATCATCATTCGCGCATATCGGTAAAGGGTTAAGGCTGAAATCGTATGATACATATAGGCCGTCGTCGAAAGCGGCATCACATAACGCGAAATTTCCATCGCTCGTTTTAGAATATCTTTGCGGTAATGGTCGCGTTTGCTTTTACGGCCCCGGTAAATGGAATAATAAATTTCTTCAATCGCCGGCTCGAGCAGCTCGTTAAAATACCGGTACGCCTTCATGGCCCGTTCATGGTAGCGCTCGACGCCGGGGATATCGGCCAAATCGCCCCCCGCCGGCAATGAATACCAGTCACTCTCTTTGATTGATACGTAGCGCTGAGACACCTGCTCGGAATTATAATAAGGATGCGCATGCAGGAACTGCCAGATTAAATTACGGCTAACGCCCTGCAAACCAAACACAAAATGAGCGTGCTGGCGTGTGGTTAAATGGCCCGCTTCCATGGTAGATTCCGCAATTCTATCGCGCAACTCGCGGGCGCGCTCATCCTTATCCATCTCTTCGGGCATAATAATCCCTTTTGAGCTGTAACAGGTTCTGGCCGAAGCGATAGAGAGATTATAAGGAGATTGGTGCGAAGCAATCAGCCGGACTTTCATCCGGGGGTAGCGCTCTAACGCAGAGCCATAACGATCAAGCAATCTTTTCAGAGCCCCGGACACGGGGCAATCTTATCCCCGGTTAGACCTCGGCAAGAACAAATCCTAAACGGGCGGTTCAGGGTCGCCCACATAACGGGCCAGCTTCTCAAGCAAGTAAAGAAAAAGAGCGCCGCCTGCCGATAACGCGAAAAAGACAATAAACTCGTAAGCCCCGCTCCGGGCAGAGTATGAAAAAGGCCAAATTTTGAAGATACTCCCGGCCATGACGCCTGTCAGCGCCGCCATGGTTCGAGAATGATGGCGGAACAACAGATACCGGATCAAACGCACAAAGGTAAATAACCCGGCGGCCATTCCGGCGGCCAGCGCCCCCAGCAATATAAAATCATGTTCGTGTAACGCGTGCAAAACCTTCTTATACTGGCCCAACATCACCAGCAGGTATGCCCCCGAAACCCCCGGTAAAATCATAGCGCAGACGGCGACCGCCCCCGAAAAAAAGAAAACCCCCGGCGTCCCCGTAAGCGTCTGGGGAGCAACCTGAAGTTCCACGCCAACCTGGCCCGGTATATTTAACAAGACATACGTCACGGCGGTAAAAACTGCGGTTAACCCCAAATCGACCGGTTTCTTATGAACATGCCGGAAAGGTATGGTGATGGAAAAAATAATTAAACCGAAGAAAAACGAATACAGGTAAAAAGGGTGTTCGTTCATCAAACGCGGGATAATCCGCGACATGCTGAAAACGCCGCCGATGATTCCGGCAGCCAGGGGCAAAAGAAAGTTCCATGGAATCCCGGTTATGTTTTGCCACCCCGCTTTTGCAATCTCTTTGTTGCGCGCCGAAGGCGCTATTGCCAGCGGCAAGACCAGGGCATCCCGTACATGCGATAATTTTACGCTGCTGATTGCCGCAATCAAATGCTCATAAATGCCGCTGATCAAGGCAACCGTACCGCCCGAAACGCCGGGGATAATATCAGCCACCCCCATTAAGATTCCTTTGACTAAAACAATGAGTTTATCATGCCATGACCGGTATTGTTTCACAAATGTCACCGTCCCTTCAAGTGCAGCACAACCCGGATCGTTTGCAGGACAATGGCAAAGTCCAGAAATATGCTGTAGTTTTTAATATAATAAAGATCGTATTGCAGTTTTTCTTTCGCATCTTCAATGGATGCCCCATACGGGTATTTTACTTGCGCCCACCCCGTTAGCCCGGGCTTTAGCGTATATCTTAGCTTGTAGTAGGGAATGATTTTCTCAAGCTTTTCATCAAACTCGGGGCGCTCGGGCCGCGGCCCGATAAAACTCATCTGCCCGCGGATCACATTAATGAGCTGGGGAATTTCGTCCAACCGCAATTTACGAATGGTGCGGCCTACCCGGGTCACCCGGCTATCGCCCGGCGAAGCCCAGCGCGCTCCGCCTTTCTCGGCGTCCACAACCATAGATCGAAATTTAATGACCTTAAACTGGCGGCCGGACTGGCCGTTACGCACCTGCGAATAAAAAACAGGCCGCCCGCTTTCCAGAAACACGGCAAGGGCCGTTACAATCGAAAGCGGAAGCGTCAAGACCAGCAATACAAACGCGCTGGCTAAATCAATCAGCCGTTTGACCCGCAATCCCGTCTGGTTGTGTAACAAGTTAAAACCGTGCGAAAAGACAAACCAGCCTTCTTTTAGCTGCAACACCGGAATTGCCGACCACACGATTTCATAAAAGTCCGTTAAATCGTAAATGCGGCTGCCTTCAATGCGAGCCTTCATTAAAAGCCGTTGCATAGCGGAAGTCAAGTTCGTATTCTGCGCGACGACGATCCCTTTGACTCTGCCGTTTAATTTTTTTTCAAGAGAGCTCCAGCTTCCAATTTCAACCTGGTCCGTTAAATCAAGTTTTTTTGTTTCGTCTTTTAATTCGCGGACCGAGGGGACCAACAGCGAAACTGACCCCGCAAAAGGGTGGCGCCGGATATCATGCAAGATTGCCCGAAGCGCATCGGCGCCGCCAATAAAAAGCCATTCATCGCGCCGGGTTCTCTGGTACTTGAAATGAAAAAAGCCCCATCGCAACAGCAAACTCCAGATAAAAAAACCGATCAACGAAGCAAATAAAATACCCCGGCCGGCCAGCCCCCCCTGGTAGCGGATGGTCGTTAGCAATACTACGCTTGAGATACCCATCACAGCGATTGTAAATGCAGACACAAATTTCCAGAGAAAATTTGAATCGCCCGATTCGGACGAGTAGAGGTTGAAAATATAAAAGCTGACGACCAGGGCAATAATGGTAATAAAAAATAGCGGGGTTAGCGCGTAGTGTTTATCCCACTCCCCCATAAATGCATAATAAACCAGGTTGAGCAACGCCCAGTACCCGGCAAAGTCTATGACCAGTAAGAAAATTTTGCTGCGTTTTGAATGTATCATTGTCTCTTGTTTAATATGAATAATCTATGTTTTTTTATAATTCATTATCTTTGTTATTCATTAATCTTTGATTTTCTCGATTTGCCCGAGAGGGTTCCCATCTTTATGTTTGGGTTCCGGTATAATGTTGATAAATGGAAGAAATGCCGTCGCGTAAATTCATTTTCGTTGTAAAACCGAACGCATCCCTGGCCTTTTGAGCGCTGCAATAGCTTTCGCGAATATCGCCCGGCCTTGGCGCCGCATATTTAATATCAAAATGCAATCCGCTCACTTCACGGATCAACCGGGTAAGATCGTTAATTGTTATGACATTTTCGCTGCCCAGGTTAAATGCGCCGGTCGCCGAACCGGACATCCCGGAGGCAATCCCCCTGGCAATATCGCCGGCATAAATAAAATCTCTGGTTTGGTTGCCATCCCCGTATATCTCGACAAAACCGTATTGAGACGCATTTTTAATAAATATGGGAATCACCGCCGGGTACCCCCCCGCGATGTTCTGGCGCGCGCCATAAACATTGAAAAAACGAAACGCAATCGCCGAAAGACCGCTCGTTAATACCGCCTCTTCGCCGATGAGTTTGCTGGCGGCATACGGGCTGGGTAAGGCGGCGGCATACTCGCTTGTGTACGATGCCATGCTTTCGTCTAACGGGGGTTTTTGCCCGCCATATACGGCCGCGCTCGAAGCAAAGCCGAATTTTTGAACCCCGTAACGGACGGCGCTCTCAATCATGTTTTTTGTTCCGCCGATATTGACTTTGCGGCAAAATTCCGGATTGGCAATTGATTCGGGCACAGAAACCTGAGCCGCCAGATGAACCACCCAATCGGGTTGAAATTTTTTCACCGCCGCGTCCAGCGCGGCCTGATCGCAAATATCGCCTCTCACAATAGAGACTTGCGGGTAGCCTTTGGTTTCGATGTTTTCTTCTTTCCCTGAACTCAGGTTGTCGTAAACAAGGATTTCGTGCCCCTCTTGCAAAAAGGCGCCAACCACATGCGACCCGATAAAACCGGCGCCGCCTGTGACAAAAACTTTTTTAACCTGCCTGGAAATAGTTGCGCCCATACAAATGAAAGGAAACGATCTATATTTTGCACTCACTGCCTACAAAATTTTCAAAATTCTGTTGCGGTGGAATTGGCGAATCGGTTAATGACATTTATCCCTCAGGCTAACCAATGAACTTTTATATTATCCTTGGCGCAATTGCGCTGTTTACGTACGGTTTCGGGCAATTCACCGCCATTGTTCTCAGGAGAGGCGCAATATCGGCGGAACGGTTTCTACCGGCCGCTCTCTTTTTTTCTGCGGGGCTCCTCATGGGTACCGCTTTGTTTCACCTTTTGCCCGAGTCAATTGAGATGATTGGCAGTCAAACCGGTTTAGCAATTCTGGCCGGCTTTGTCATTTTTTATGCGCCTCAAAAATATATCATCACGCAACCATGCGAAATGGAGGAAGCAAAGCCCATCAAACCCGGTCTGCTTGTTTTTGCCGGGATCGCCCTTCACTCAATGATTGACGGGATTGGGGTTGGCGCAGCCGAGTTAGTCGAAAAAACCTCAGAGGTAGCCATCGCAATCGTCGTGCATAAATTCACCGCTGCGTTTGCCCTTGCCGTTTTTTTAACCGGCGAAAAACTAACGCCTCTCAAGATGTCTCTTTATTTGCTCTTTTTTTCCCTGGCAACCCCCACCGGGGCGGCCCTCACCCACTTTACCCTGAGCCCGAACGATACGTTTACCGGGTTTGCTCTGGGGTTTTCGGCAGGCAACTTAACCGCAATCGCCTCAGGCGATTTAATGCGAAAATACTACCGTGAAGAGAAACGCTACCGCGCATTGCAGCTTTTTCTTTTTTTAAGCGCTATCGCGTTAACGGCGCTGGGCCTCGATTAATTGTTTCCATAAAAAACATTGAAATATATGCATTAAAAAGAACGGTTTACAGAGCATCTAAACGGCGTTATTCGTCACGCAAGCGAACCCAAACGGTATGATGATTACAGGAAACGAAACAATCCAATTGGCCGATTATCTGGTCATTGGGGCTTATTTTGCTCTCACGCTATTGATCGGGCTAAGCCTCTCGAAAAAAGCCGGCAAGGGAATCGAAGAATTTTTTCTTTCAGGCCGAAAACTGCCTTGGTGGTTAGGCGGAATTTCCATGGTAGCAACGACATTTGCGGCAGATACGCCGTTAGCCGTCACCGGAATTGTGGCGGCCTCTGGCGTTTCAGGCAACTGGATTTGGTGGAATTTTGCCGCATCGGGCATGCTTACCGTGATCTTTTTTTCCCGCCTCTGGAGACGGGCCGGCGTTCTCACCGACGCAGAATTGATTGAAATCAGATACGGGGGCAAACCCGCCAAATGGCTCCGTTCTTTTCGCGCAATTTATTTGTCTATCGGCATCAATACCATTATCATTGGGTGGGTCAGCGTTGGCATGGCCAAAGTCATTGAAACCGCTTTTGGTTGGCCCAAATGGGAGACCCTGCTCGCCTTATATGCTTTGACAGGACTATATCTGGCCGCTTCGGGTATGTGGGGCGTTGTCTGGACAGACTTTTTTCAGTTTTTTCTGGCCATGGGCGGCTCCATTGCGCTGGCCATCTTTTCTGTCGATAAAATAGGCTCGTTGGCTCAGATAAAAGAAACGATCACGGGCACGTACGGTGCAAGCTTCATGAGCATGAATCCTTTTTCCGGAGAAACGCTGTTACTTACTGTTTTTGCCTGGTTATTTTTACAGTGGTGGGCGTCATGGTACCCCGGAGCTGAACCCGGCGGCGGCGGCTACATTGCCCAGCGGATCTTTTCCGTGCGCAACGAAAAAGAAGCCCTGCAATCCGCGCTGCTTTTTAACATCCTCCATTATGTGGTCAGACCCTGGCCCTGGATCATTGTCGCGCTGGCCTCTTTGATCCTTTTCCCCGGACTGGAAGACCCCGAAAAGGGATACCCCCTCATGATGCTTGCATTGCTGCCGGCGGGTTTTTTGGGTCTTTTGCTTGCCGGGTTTCTTGCCGCTTTTATGTCTACGCTTTCAACCCATATTAACTGGGGCGTAAGCTACCTGGTGAACGACATCTACAAAAGACATATCCGGCCGGGCGGTGATTCAAAAGAGTATGTTATGGTCTCGCGGCTTTCAACGCTGCTTATTTTAGGGCTTTCCTTTTACCTGTCTTATATTTTTGAATCTGTCAAAGGCGCCTGGGAACTCTTGCTTGCCATGGGCGCAGGCACCGGACCGGTGCTTATTTTGCGCTGGTTCTGGATGCGAATCAATGCCTGGAGCGAGATCTCGGCCACGGCGGGTGCGGTCGTCATTAGTTTTGCCATTGACGCTCTTTTTCAACCCGAGTTCGGCCCAAAGCTCATTTGGACCACAGCCGGAACCACCCTGCTATGGGTAATGGTTACTTTACTTACTCAGCCTGAAAAAGACGCAACCATAAGCGAATTCAGGCGTCGCGTTTTTCTAACGGACCGGCCGGGGGAAAAGGCTAAAAACCCTGTCGTGCAGCAATTGCTTCTCTGGTTTTGCGGCGTAATGGGGATTTACTTTCTTTTGACGGGTTCTTTTTATTGTTTATTTTATAGTATGTGGACAGGCGCCCTCATTTGCGCCGGGGGATTTTTATTTATGATTCCGGTATGGCGTTTTGTTCAAAGTATACCAACTGATAATGAGAAAATAAAGGACTAAACGTGGATAAAGATAAAGTATTGAATGTTTTAGCCGGCATCATTGATCCGGAATTACACATCAGCATCGTTGAATTAGGGTTGATTTACGATGTAACCATCAACCCCGACCCGGAAAATACGGATAAATATTCCATTGAAATTGTCATGACGCTGACCTCGCCGGGTTGCCCGATTGGGCCACAGTTACAAGCGGCGGTCCATCATCGCGTTGAAAAAATGGAAGAAGTTAGCCAGGTAAAAGTCAATCTGGTTTTTACCCCCCCCTGGGACCCAAGAGAACACGCCTCGGAAGACGCTCAAATGGAACTAGGGTTAATTTAGTTACATGTTTGTTTTTTCTTCAACCCGCATAGCGATAACCGATATATCGTCTGCAATATTTCCCCAGCGGTCAGCATGAGTAATGGCATCCGAAAGGTAAGGTAAAATATCTTCGGGCTTCGGGTTACTTTGCATATATTGTTGTAAAAATTCAAGCAACTCGTCCGGTCCGCCTGAACGAAACCCGGGGAACCGGACATCATAAATGCCGTCCGTATAAAACAGGAAAACATCGCCGTCTTTGATGGTCATATCGACATAGCTGTAATCCGGATCTTTTACTACGCCAACCAAAGGGCCATGAGAGCTGGTCATTGTAATCATGCCGTCCCTGATTCTGTATACGGGGGGATGCCCGGCTCCTGTGATCCTGATCTGATCGCTGTTTCCGTCAATTAAGACATAGATTCCCGAGAAAAAAAAGTACTCGCCGGTTCCGGAAAAATCGCGCATCGCCACTTCGTTGATTTCTTTCACGAGCTGCGAGGTATCGCTCACCCCTGCGGCCACTCTGGCAGCCATCATGTTGGTGTAAGAATAAATGAGCGAAGAATATAGCGCCGCCGGCAAGCCATGCCCCTTACCATCGCCCAGAAACAGACTTGTATAGCGCCTGGTAGCTTGTTGCATATTGATTAAATCGCCGGATAAAATGGAACTTGGTAAAAAAACGGATTGAAAATGGTATTTAAAAAAGCGGCCTTCCACCATGGGGATCAACGAATTATTGATATGTTGCTGTATTTTTCGGGCGACATTGATATCGGACCGGATTTCATCCTGGATACTCCGAACCAACTTTTTTTCTATATCGCCGGACTCCTGAAAAATCACAAGATGAAGGTTGCCTTGTTCCGTTTCAATGTGATTGATGGTTACAATCAAACGCGGGTAACTTTCCAGGTGTGCGAGAAAACTGGTCGCGCGCTGGCTTTTTTTAATTTTCAAGCGAATCCAGCGCTCCATTACTTCCGGGCTGCGGCCTACCAGTTTCCCGGTAAGCCAGGCTTTCCAATTTTCATGCTCTACATCTTTCATGTTCACATGAAAAATTTCCTGCAATTTACGGTTGATAAAGACAAGATTCATCCCGGCATCGAATAAAATCATGCCGTAAGGAATCGCATTAAAAACGCTGATCGATATTTTGTTTAAAACATCGCCCATTCAAAACATTTCTGAAATTTTTACCGAACCGTTTTCTATAAAATCAATGATCCCGGAAAGATTCTTTTCCATGTATATTTGCAGTGACTCTTTGGCGCGCCCATGGTGCAACTCCCACAGGTACATGGCCGCTACAACATTCAGCGAAACAAGTTCCGTTCCGGGGCGGTCTTTGCCCGCTAAAATACGTTGCGCTTTTTCAAAAGCGGTTTCACGGTCGCCGGCTTGAACCTGCGATAGCGAATGGATTGTGAACTTAAACGGTTTTGGATCGATTTCACCGGCTGAGATGTTACCTTGATGCAAAAGACGGTAGTGAGTCGGGTGGAGTGGGCTGATCTCGTCAAGGCCCTCTTGCGAATGAACCACAAGCGCCGTATCTACTCCCAATTTATGCAAACTCTCGGCAATCGTATCAAGCAAGCTTTCTTGAAAAACGCCGATCAAATGTACGTTTGCCGAAGCCGGGTTGGAAAGCGGTCCCAATATATTAAACACAGTCCGGATACCCAACTCTTTTCGCACTGGTCCGGCATACTTCATGGCCGGGTGAAAGTTGGGCGCAAATAAAAATCCGAAATTTTTATTTCGAATACGCTCAGCCGTCTTTTCTGGTTTTTCATCCATCGGATACCCCAAATGTTCCAGAAGATCAGCCGAACCGGCCGCTGAAGATACGGCCCGGTTGCCATGTTTGGCGACAGGTATACCGCGAGCCGCCAGGACCAAAGCCGATAGCGTCGATACATTGATCAAGTTAGACTTATCGCCGCCGGTCCCGCAGGTATCCACCAAAGGCAATTTTAGTCCCGGGGGGCGTTCTGCTTTTTCGCGCATGATTTTGGCAAAAGCGGCAATTTCATCGCCTGTCTCTCCTTTAGAGCGGGCGGCGCAAAGCCAACCGGCAACTTGAACCTGCGATAAATTTCCGCTCATCGTTGCCTCCATCAGCCAAAGCGCCTCAGGACTGGAGAGATTTTGTTTTTGAAGAAGTTTTTCAAGAACCTGACGATAAGACAATTCCATGGACCACCATGGGAATAATTTCGCCTTTGTCAACAACGTTCAGCTCAAGGCAAAGAGAGCTTTTTTCAAATCGTTGCGCAGATTTATGGAAGATCAAGTTTTTCGGACAAAACCTTTTCAGCCTGCCTTTTGCGGTATTCGGACAACTTTTTACGGTAATTCTCATCGCTTAAAGCCAGAATGGAAATGGCGTACAAGGCCGCATTGACAGCGCCCGGTTTTCCAATTCCCATGGTAGCGACGGGGATACCGGGGGGCATTTGCACCATAGAGTAAAGCGAATCAACCCCATGCAGAGAGCCTGAATCCATCGGGACGGCAAGCACAGGCAGCAATGTGTGAGAAGCGATGACCCCGCCCAGGTGCGCCGCCAGACCTGCCGCGGCGATGTAGAGTTTCAGGCCATTTTCTTCATATTTGTGCATTTGCTCCATCAAGGCGTTCGGTGTGCGGTGCGCCGAAAGGATTTTAGCGTCATAAGAAACGGCAAAGTCGGACAATACCTGAGCGGCATGTACCATGACAGTCCAGTCTGACTTGCTGCCTAATAATATTGCTACGTCAATTTTACTCATTTCAACCTCCATTTAACCCTTTGGGGACAGGACTTTGGCATATGAATCGTGCTGGTGAGAAGACTCATTTGCTCTTGCATTGTCAACCGTTAAGATACGTCGCTTAAAAGGGAGAATTTTTTTTGGAGAAAAGAATGCGATTTAGTTTCTGCTCGCTATATAATAAAAGAGCCCCCGCCGAAGCGGAGGCTCTACCAGATTTCTATTTCAGCGCAAGGCTAAAAAAGATTTCTAGTTTGAAAGAATGTAGTCTGCAATTGCAGCCCGTTCTTCATCGCTAAACTTTTTAGTAGTGTTCAGCTGACTTTTCATAATAGAGAACTTTTTCGGGGCAACAATAGGATCGCCCTGTCCAAGCAGGAATTTGACGATAGAGTCTTTTCCGCCATTCTCTTTATAAGCAGTCGAGATCATTTGAAAAGATGGACCAAGGCCCATGCTCAATTGATCTTTAGTCGGGTGATGACATGCAGTACATCCTTTGCTTTTAACCAGAGCTGCACCATCAGCACCGTAAACGGCGCCAGCTGCGCTCATGGCTAAAATCAAGCTGATTCCAACTAACTTCTTCATCGGTCAAGACCTCTTAGAAGCTACCAAAAACCATAACCATCATCTGGCCAGTTTTTGTAGAGCTAGAAATAGAACCTACTGAAGTACCTTCACTTAACATAGTGTACTCTGCTTGTAAACGGTAGTTACGGTGAACATTGTATTTCAGTCCAACCATTAACTCAGTGTTACCGTCGTTAGTAACTGTTGTAGTTCCATACTTAAGCTCAGCTGGGCCAAGCAACATGGTATAACCAAGCATTACGCCAAGTTTATCAGGAAGAACTCCGATATCGAAACCGATACCTAAGGCGCTGATTTTTGTAGGTGAATCAAGTTCGCCAGTAGTCGCGTCAAACGTATTATCAGGGTAAGTATCTGTAGCATTACAAATACCATCGCCGTCATCAATACGAGTGTCACAAGCAGCTTTATCGCCACCCATAGAAGCATAGGTCAAAGTAAAGAGCATTGGCATGCTACCGGCATTGCCCATCAATTGATAGTCAACAGCCAGCATGTCATATGTATACCCGATACCATGTGAAGCTGCTCCACTCTTTGCACCGGTATCAGCTTCAGCAGCGCCAGTGTAAAGTTGTACACCAAGGCCCATGTCGAAGCCTGCTACGTTTGGAGTTACAGCAGCACGAACATAATGTGCGAACTTAGTTCCTCCACCGCGCGTACCTTCCAGACCATTAGTAAAGGCTGAGTAAGCTACGTGGAACATAGAAGTCCAGTAGTAGAGACCAAGACCTGATGTGTCTCCGCTTGCGCCAGCATAGCCAAGTTTTTGAGCAGCAGATTGTGCGCTTCTATCTTCAGCATCGCGAATGTTTCGTACTGCGCCAGTGCTCAGTACTTCAAATACCCACGCCGGACCAAAAGCGTCAGTCAACCAAGGAACGATCCCTAATTTTCCGCCACCGATATCCATAGTAGTTACGATTTTGAAAGAGTTGAAGTGAGCATCACCGTGCTCCAGAACAAATCCGGTATTTTTACCAATGCGGCCTCCCAAAAAGATAGCAGCTTCATCCGGAAAAGCCCATTCACCGTAAGAGTATTTGGTCTCAGTTCCGTTATTGTCTTCTGTTACCGTTTTGTACTTTGCCATTAGCTTGGTTACAATTGACATGTTCAAGGTCGCCGGGATTGATAAGGCGTCGCCATCACCAATCATGTTAGCTTCATTACCCTGAACGTATCCGCCAGCTTTAAAAGCTGCACCAAAGCTATTCAGAGCAGGGAAACCAGTAGCGGCATGACAGCTAGAACAGTCTAATCCGGTTTGTCTTGCAAAAGAGGCTACACCGAAAGCTGAACTAGTCAGTCCCAAGAATGAAACCAATGCAAGCAAACTAATTGTTGTTTTCAACAAATTTCTCATGCATTTTCCTCCAAAAAATTTTGAGTGAACTAACCCAATGTTATTCCCAGTTTTCACTGGAATATCAAGAACCAGCTCTGCCGACATCATATTAATGGCGTTTCAGATGTCAATCCAAAATATGTTTTTTTTTTGTAAATAAAACGATTTGGCAGTTATCTGAAATATCTCACACAAAATGTTATTTTAAAGAGGAATGTTGAACAAAAGCCATATTTAAATACCGTATAATCCGGTAAAATTATTGCGTTCGGCAATAATACCCTGTATAGTTTATATAAAATTTATTTTTTTATACCTATGATGATTTCCATTCGGTTCCTACCGTTTCTTTTCGCGGCATACAGAGCCTTGTCAGCCTTTTCAATCAGCTCTTCGGGCGATGCATATTCGTTGATCGGAATCATCCCGGCTAAACCTGCGCTTAATGTGACATATTTCGCTACGGTAGAGTGCTCATGCCGGATAGCCAGTTCTTCGAGCTCTTTGAAAATACCTTCTACAATTTGCGCGGCATTTTCAAGGGGAGTCCCTGGCAATAACAGCACAAACTCTTCCCCGCCTATCCTGGCCGCAAGGTCGCCGGATCGCCGGGTATGCTGCGAAAGTACATAGGCTATTTTCACTAAAACAAGGTCGCCTTGAGGGTGGCCGTAACGATCATTATACGCTTTGAAGAAATCAACATCAAGCATGACAATGGATAAAAACGAAGTATGGCGCATGCATAAATACCAATGTTTTTCCAACTCCTGGTTGAATTTACGTCGGTTGGCCAGACCGGTCAATTCATCCGTTGTTGAGAGTTTCTTCAGCAACAGTTCATTTTTCTTACGTTTGGTTATCTCATGGAATACATTCACATAATGGGTCGTTTTACCTTCATCGTTCTTAATGGCGACAATTGAACCGTCTATGATAAAGAGTTCGCCATTTGGTTTTCGATTCACAAACTCGCCCCGCCAAAAACCTTTATTCAGGAGACTTCCCCACAGGTTTTGGTAATATTGCTTATCGTGTTTCCCCGACTTCAAGATACTGACGTTATGACCAATAACCTCGTCATGCCCATACCCGGTAATTTCGGTAAAAGCGGGATTCACATCAACGACAACGCCCTGCGTATCGGTAACCAAAACCCCTTCCATGGTATTTTCAATGATGGTAGTTACCCGTTTCAGGTTTTCTTCGGCCATTTTACGCAAAGAGACCTCTTCTGCAAGCCGGTCCACCAAAGCAGCGGTATCCGCCGGCAGACTTTCCGGTGAAACTGCGCCCGAAACAGGCGCTACGCTCACCATGACCGTCTTGCCTGGCAATATATTCGCGCGAAACCCCCACTGGCTGATTTCAGAAACAGTTTTATCTTCATCAGATGCATTTAAGCGGGAAACCGGCTTTTCGTTCGATCGAAATGTCATCGATAGCTGTTTTTCATTTGCAAAAGAGACCAATAGATCGAAACCGGGAATTTCTACCCATTCCGGAAAAATATCCAGGTAAAAGCGTCCTTTGGCTTTTTTTCCGGAAATGCCGGTAAATAGAGCCATTCGGCGGTTCCAAAAGATAATTTTACCCTTGGCGTTTAAAACGAGGATAGCCTCATCCAGCGACTGTATAATGTTTTCAAAAAGTTCCATCGTTTTCCCGGTAGTTATATATTACAATAGCGCCGGTAAAAAAGCAAATTGCGGGTAAAAAAGCAAATGCCGCGCGGATCGCCGTAAGTGTCTCAGCGGACTGCTCGACGTTAGGAATAAAATGGAAAACCTGCAACAAAAACCCTACCGTAACACCGGCAAATCCCATGGCATTTTTATTCATAAACGTAAACATGGAAAAATAAGTAGCCTTATTTTCACTGTCATTCTCCGAAGCGCCATATTGTATAGTATCGGCTAATAGGGAGGGGTGAACAATTAAAACTGCGGATCCGGCCGCCCCGGCCATGGCAGCGGCAAGCAGCAAGTAAGCGCTATCGCCCTGTTGCAGAACATAGCTGGCGGCAAAAACCGCCCCCAGGCAAATATTGACCATGACCCAGACTTTTTGTTTTTTCCGGTTTTTCAGATAGCGGACCCAGAGAGGAATGCATACTGTGGCGACTCCCATGAAGATGGCAATCACAAGGGGGCCGGCCTGGGGATCGTTCATGACATACTCGGCATGAAAAAGAGCCAGGGTAAAAACTACTGTCGCGCCCATTTGCCCAAAAAAACCGGCAATCAGGACCAAGCGGGCTTTGGAATTAGTAAACACAGAAAGTAATGAATGGAAAAAACCGTTTTGCGGCGTTTTTTGATCAGTTTCTTCCTTAATATATACCAACATCAACCCAATTGCCGCCAAAGACAGAAGGGAAACAATCGCTATGATACCGGGGGCGTGTTCGCGCGGAGCGGAAAGCGCAATGAAAGCCTGCATTGCGGCAACGCCGGCAAAGTTTCCGATATTTTCGGCAATGGCCCGGCCTCCATAGATACGGTTCCGGTCATTTGCACGATGGTTTTGCGTTTTTACGTCTTTACCAGGCTCATTCCCGTTTTCTGCAACACGCTGGTTTTCAGTAACACCGGCAACGTCAGCTGTAAGGTCAGCCCCCAAAGAGTAGTGCGGCACATAAAGGGCCGTAAAAAAGGTATAAAACAACAGAAGAAAAAAGCCGGCCCAAAGGGTCACCCCGAAACCTTCGTCAAAAGGGGGGTTCCATAGCAGAAAAAAAGAGAGAGCGATCGGGAGAGCGGAAATGGCAATCCATATTTTACGAGCGCCAAATTTACTTTTCGTGCGGTCGGCCAGATAGCCTGCAATCGGATCATTGATTGCATCCCAAATCCGTGAGATAAAAAACAAGGTTCCAATGGCCCCCGGGGCGATAAGCAGCACGTCCGTTGCATATTTCATAAAATAAGAACCGGTTAACATTGACATAACCCCGCCCGCCAGCATCGGGAGCGAGTAAAAAAAGACAGTTGCCCGGGAAACGGATTTTACGGCAGATGATGAAATAGGAGTACCCATATTATTCTATCTATTTTTAATGACGTATCCCAATCGGCCCCAGCCGGCCCAATCGGTATTGGGAAAACCTAGCCTCCAGGCTACAAGCAAATGGTAAATCGAAAAAATAGTAAATTTACGATCTTATTAAATCCTTCTTCGGGTAGAAAACGGGCGTTTCGAAATAAAGATGACCTGGAATCAGCCTTACTTGCAGCCGGGCTGAATTTTGAGATCATCATGAGCCAAAGCGAAAAACACCTTCGTGAGCTCGTCAGGCAGGAAGGCGCCAGGGCTGATGCATTGATTGCAGCCGGCGGCGACTCGACGTTAACCATTGTTGCGCATGAAATGATTGAGGCCGGGCTAAAATTACCAACCGGCATTATTCCCTTGGGGTCTTCGGACGATATTGCGCGCGAATATCATATTTACTCGATGAGCGACGCTATCCAGGCTCTTGCGAAAGGCAAGCTCACTTATATTGACGCCGGTTATTTTCAAAGCAAACCTGAGGACAGGCAATATTTTTGCGGGCAGGCAAATATCGGAATCGGCGTGGAAGTCAACCGTTATGTAGCAAGCAAAGCCGGGACTCTATTCGGTGGATTTCAAACGCTTGTGGGAATCTCCGGGATTCTTTCAAGTTACCGCAGTCAAAAAGAAAGCCTCTACCTGGAAATTTACGGGGAAAACAACCAAATTTTATTCAAAGGCAATTACACAAGCGCGCTATTCAGCAAAATCCGGTACTGGGCAACCGGAAAAATCTACGCTCCCGAGGCGCGTTATGACGGGGGAAGGCTTTTCGGAGTTTTCGTCGACAAGTGCAACTTGTTCCATTTGGTTCGGATTCTGCTTGCTTCGGCAAACGGAAAACACGGAAAATTTAAAGAAGTCCGGTTTAATTCGGCAAGACATTACCGGATTCAAAGCAATCGTGAGTTTTTCATTCAGGTAGATGGAGATATTGCCATGGATAACGATAAACCGCGGGTCTATCGCTCGGTTGATTTTGGCGTTCGTCCGAAAGCCCTTCAGGTTTTTACCAATTTGTAGTTTTTTCAGTAAAAAAATCGGTTTATTACCGCCGATTTCCCCTTTTTTTGTTTTTTTTGGCAAAAAAGCGACAAAAACAGTGTATTTTTTTGTATCCCCCTCCCTTGGGTGGGGGATTTCATGATAGGCAAAGCCGTTTGATTCAAATGGTAAATATGGAGATGAAAAGCTAAAAAAAGCCGGTATAAAACCGGCTTTTTCGGTGAAGCTAAAAAGCGCGTATTAAAGTAAAGGAACAATTAAAAGCGCTACGATGTTGATAATTTTAATCAAAGGGTTAATCGCAGGCCCCGCTGTGTCTTTATAAGGATCGCCAACAGTATCGCCCGTCACTGCAGCCTTATGCGCCTCGGAGCCTTTACCGCCAAAATTACCATCTTCAATATATTTTTTAGCGTTATCCCAAGCGCCGCCGCCTGTTGTCATTGAAATTGCAACAAAAATGCCGGTGACAATGGTACCAATTAACAAGCCGCCCAACGCTTGCGGGCCCAGGAAAAGACCGACCAAGAGAGGCGCTAAAATTGGCAATAACGAAGGAATGATCATTTCTTTAATTGCCGCGCGCGTCAGCATATCTACCGCGCTGGAGTAGTCCGGCTTTTGCTTTCCCTTCATAATGCCGGGCATTTCTTTAAATTGACGTCTAACTTCGTTTACAATTCCCCCGGCAGCCCTACCCACCGCCTCCATTGACATGGCGCCAAAAAGGTAAGGGACCAAACCGCCGATAAAAAGCCCAATGAGAACCATATGGTCGGAAAGATCAAACGCAGTGGAGAGTCCGCGGGTTGAAAGAGTATGAGTGTAGTCGGCAAAAAGAACAAGAGCGGCAAGACCGGCGGAACCGATGGCATACCCCTTGGTTACAGCTTTGGTTGTATTGCCAACCGCATCCAACGGGTCGGTGATATTGCGAATTTTTTCATCGAGTTCTGCCATTTCGGCAATCCCGCCCGCATTATCCGTGATCGGTCCGTACGCATCCAAGGCAACAATGATCCCTGTCATTGATAGCATTGAGGTAGCCGCAATGGCAATACCATAAAGATCCGCTAAATGATAAGCGCCCCAGATGGAAGCGCACACGGCAATGACCGGCGCTGCCGTCGATTTCATTGAAACGCCTAACCCGGCAATAACATTGGTCCCGTCCCCTGTTGTAGAAGCTTCGGCAATATGACGAACCGGTTTATACTCGGTTGCCGTATAATATTCCGTGATGACCACCATTGCTGCCGTTAAAAGCAAACCGATCATGGCAGAGCCATAAAGTTCCATCACAGTATAAGTTCCGTTGTTCCCCATGAAAAGATCGGTTACAAAATAAAAAGCCGCGGCGGCGAGAACTCCGGATACAATAAGACCGCGATAAAGAGCGTTCATGATTTTACCGCCCTCTTTCGCCTGAACGAAAAAAGTGCCGATGATCGAGGCAATAATCGAAACCCCTCCTAAAACCAGAGGATAGATAACGGCCGCGGTCCCGGCATTGGCAAGCAATAAGCCGCCAAGCAGCATAGAAGCCACAACGGTCACGGCGTACGTTTCAAAAAGGTCCGCAGCCATCCCGGCGCAGTCGCCAACGTTGTCGCCGACATTGTCGGCAATCACAGCCGGATTGCGCGGGTCATCTTCGGGAATACCCGCTTCGACTTTACCAACGATATCGGCGCCTACGTCGGCGCCCTTGGTAAAGATTCCGCCGCCTAACCGGGCAAAAATTGAAATGAGCGAACCGCCAAACGCCAGACCAACAAGAGCATGTAGCGCTTTTTCTTGCGCCAGACCAACCTTGAGTAAAATCATATAGTAGCCGGCGACACCCAATAAGCCGAGGCCAACCACAAGCATGCCTGTAATCGCCCCGCCCCGGAAAGCTACCTGCATGGCGCCGTTTAATCCCTCATGCGCCGCTTCCGCCGTACGGACATTGGAACGGACCGAGATATTCATGCCAATGTAACCGGCCAACCCCGAAAAGATCGCGCCGATGGCAAAACCGGCCGCAGTATAGGTATCAAGAAAAATTGCAATAATCACCAGGATAACGGCGCCAACGATACCAATGGTTGTATATTGACGATTTAAATAAGCCTGAGCGCCCTCTTGTATTGCGTTGGCAATTTCTCTCATACGGTCATTGCCAGTGGGTTTTGCCAGTATCCATTTAATGGAAAAAACCCCGTATAATATTGCTAAAATGGAACATGCTAATGCAAATAATAAGCCGTTGTTCATGATTAAACGTCCTTTGAATATTTTTTAATATCCTTTATTATTTTTTAGAAGCTTTTTGATTCATTCAGTATCGTGTCAATAAGTTAATCCGGCGGTTCACCCGCGCTATTCGAGACACTCTTTACATTTGCGAGGGGGCGTGTTCTCCCGCTCCCCTCCCCCCGCCCAAAAAAGGGTGGGTGGCGGAAAAGCCGAAATTTTTCACCCTCAACATATAAATAGGTTCAATTTGTAATTTTTACCGAAAAAAGAAAAAAACAAAAGCGATCAAGAACCGCCAACAGCAAACTCCAAGCTAATCGTACATTCAAGCCGCAGGCAATTGCTTATTGCCCCTTTATTATTGCCTTATTGCTGCATAGATCGCACACGTTCTTCGGTAAGAGACACAAGCGAATGCGTGATCTCAATTTGATCGCCAATAAAATCTTCCGAAAGACGCAGCTCAACCACCCGGTACCAAACCCCGCCCGGAGGAATTTCAAACGCATGATTTACGCAAAGGCACTTGAACTTAAAACCAAAAGCAAGGTAATCCGGTTGAACGATATGAGGGGCGGCAAAAAAATAAACGGGTTCTTTCCCGGGGTTTTCCATTGCCAAAACAAAACGTTTTTTTTCGCCCGGCTTCAAAACCAACTTCGATTCATCAATTTCCACCGACACGGGAGCTTCTTTAATTGAAGGAACCGAAGCCGTTTGCCACAGTTCCAGCGGAGTCTGGCCGGCCGGTTCGTAAATTTTCATTTTTGTATCAAGTTCCACATAATTCCAGGAAATCCGGACATGTACCAAAGAATTTCCGGACTCTTTTGGCCACAAGCTCCAGGTTAAAACCGGCAAGAGCAAAAGCGGCAGAATAAACGCAAAAACCCGGGATTTTTTTAGAAAATAAAGGGCGGCCCGACTCATTGATCAAGCTCCATTTCCAAACGCTCAAAAGGCAGAAATTCCCGGCTGTTTTCATTCTCAATTACAAATGAATCGCCTTTGGGGCGGATAATCAGATACTCTGAAAAAATTTCTTCGACTGTGGTCGACATGCCGTCTTCTACAGGGCTAAAAACGACATTGCAATCCCGCGCACAGCCATTGCAGTCCATTTCGCCCCATTCTTCTTCATATGTTCGCAAAAGACCGTATATTTTAACGCGAATAGAGTTTTTATCAACCGATTTGATCTCAAAATTGCCTAAGCCGATAAAATACGAGTAAACATCGGCCTCATCGAATTCGCCATCCATATAAAAACTGCCATCGCTCCTGAATCTCATATCCCAGCCCATCCCCTGCAGGCGTTTGTTGAGAATGGCTTCCACCCCCGATTGAGACATCTTGTCATGATATTGTTTTGAAGTGCTCTTGATTTTAGCGATCGGATTCACCAGGAACCAGTTTTCTCCGTTAAAAAAACGCATCTCGGAAATGACAAGGTCCTGGTATGACTTTCCCGAATACGATTCGGAAATCGTCATGGTAATTTTTTTTCCGTGAAAGGGTTTCGGCAGATCAATCACCTGAGGACCCATTGTATCCTTTAATTCGATGGTGGCCTGATAATCGCCGTCTCCCGTAAGTATCATTTTACGGGCGCGCGTATTTTCAATGCAGTGCCGGTCAGACCTTTGATAACCGTTCCACACTTTTAATTTAGTGATGTTCACCTCGTCTTGAAAGGAAAAATTTAAATCCACTTTGTCGGGTTTGCCATTGCTGGACCAGGCATATTCATAACGCGAATCAAACATATTCATAACGCTGTACGAATCTTCCGGCTCTAAAGTGCTGGATGCCGCTACCGACGCCTCTACAATTTCAGGCGTCCGGATATCAATGAGCTTTCCGCTTTTATCAAACAACCGGACATTTTCAATACAGATGTTTTTATTCTTATTAAAATTCAAAGTAACGGACCGGGCTGTGATCTGCCGGCCCATATCGTGTTTAATCGATTTCTTGCCTTGCGTCTCAATCGACTCAATCGTCTCATTAAAATTAATGAACATATCGACATCATCGCGAAAGACGGCCCCGCAGCCAACCAACTCTATCGACTGGAACGTAATCGGATCGTCAAAATAGGCGTGCAGCTTGACGAACTCTGCGTCTTCTTCCGATTTCCATTGCCCCAGGCCATACGCGGCAAAAGGGAGTTCGGACTGAATGGATGTTGCGGCAATCATTGAAATGGAATGCGTTTTGTTTGTTTTTGCCGTTAAAACGCTTACCGGCAACAATAAGACCAACCATACCCAACTTGTTTTTTTCATTTTCTCCTCCAACAATTTTACGACTCTTTTTATTAATATATTTTTGGCATCTTGTAATTGCTGCGAACTTCGGCGGGCGGCTTGGCGTCGTAATGCCACCACTCATTCTGCAATTGTATAAAACCGGCTTGTGTCATTGCTTTTCGCAACACCAGCCTGTTCTTGATTTGTTTATTTGTCAATTTTCCTTCTTTAATATAGCGATCTTCATAACGAGGTTGCGAGAGCCTGGAAAATGAGTCGTATGGCGTTCCCATATCCACCTCGTTCCCCTGTTCATCCAGCAGAGACAAATCAACGGCAAAACCAAAGTTATGAATGGAGCCGCGTTCCGGGTTGGCGACATAAGATTGCTGCGGAGTTCCCTTCACGCGATCCCACATCCGTTTTTGAACTTCATGCGGGCGCAAACAATCAAACAGCAACAATTTCCAGCCGCGGCGCGATTCGCTTAAAAAGTTTGCGGCCGCTTCGAGTTTTTCGGCGGCTTCTTGGTGCAAATAGCACTCATGAAAATCTCCGTAGAGGTTTTCACGCATAAAGTTATCGTTTGTGGCATACTTCAAATGAACGGCAATCAACGGTGAATTTTCTATTTTCCGAAACCCGGAAGGAAGCTCTACCGGGAGCAGTTCATGAAAATAAAAAAGAAAAACGAATATGGAGCCAAGCGAAAAAGACAAAACACGCATCGCGTTTTTCATGATCGATGAATTCCCGTTCAAGCAAGTTGTCAACGATTATCGAAAAAGAGACAAAGCTAACGCCCCCGGTTTGCCCCGCCCTTAAAACGCCCTGCCTGGCCAAAACCGCCGCCCCGGCCATGACGCCCCTGCGAACCGCCAACTGCTCCCGCCGGGCGCGAACCGCCTTTTTTGGAAGCCACTTCGGGCGCCGCCTCTTTCACCGTGATTTTTTTTTCTTTGAGTTCCAGCCCCTTCAAGCCTTTCAACGCCGCATTGCCCTCTTCTTTTGTCGCCATTTCAATATAGGCAATTCCGCTGGGTTTTCCGGTTTCAATATCATTAATAATCGACACCGACAAAACCTTGCCAAATTCTTCGGCCGCTTTTCTTAAATCGCTTGATTTAACTTTCTCCGAAAGATTTTTTACAAATATCTTCATACCTCTTTCCTTTTTGCCTTCGTTTAAATATCAAATACCAAACACAATAGAGAAATAACCGCTCAGACTTCCGGCGGTCCCGATTGTCCGGGTAAACCGGAATGGTCAATGCGACATATTATATCCAATCTACATAAAAGCAAGTACAAATGAATCTCTTTTTACGCCGCCGCCAAAAAACCTTGAGCCGAATTGACGCCTGAACCGGAAAATAATTATAGGTTTGACATTCCCGGCAAACATACCAAAATCACATAACGTACTACGAAAAGGAAGTTTTTCGCGGCCGGTAAAAATGGCAGGCATCAGTCCCTGAAGAACGATACCGGCAGACAAAAGGAAAACACGCAATGAATGAAATAATCGGAACAATTACCATAATATTAATGATTCTATGGCCCTCTCTTCACGGATTTCGCAATTCAAAGTTTTTATATACCTGGATTTTCGACATTAAAAAAATCAAAGAAAATAAACAATATTACCGCTTTATTACATCAGGGTTTATCCATAAAGACTTTGGGCATCTTGCTTTTAATTTGTTCTCGTTTTTTTCTTTTGCCCAAGGCATTGAAATCGTTCTAGGTGAATTCATCTTGTTTTTAATCTTTATGGTCTCAATGCTCACCGGTAACATTTATTCGTTTTTATACAACAAGAAAAAAGAACAATACTTTGCGTTAGGCGCATCCGGAGGCGTGGTCGGAGTCATTTTTGCGTCCATTTTATTATTCCAAGACTCATCGGTCATCATACCCTTTCTACCCATACCCATCCCGGGCTATTTTTATGCGGTAGGGTATATGATCGTCTCTGCCGTTTCACTGAACAAGCAAAACGACAATATCGGACATGACGCCCATATTGGCGGAGCGCTCGCCGGAACCGTCACATGCATCGCTTTATTCCCCGAACTGCTTTTTTCCGAATATTACCTGATTCTCGGGATCTTCATTCCGATTGCCGGGATCTTTGTATACAACCGTATAAAAGAGAAAAAAGTAAATCAATAGGTTTGGCTTGTATCGGTTCTCTTTATTCTACCTTGCAGGAAAAGCGGTTGCGTTGAAGATGAGGGGGGAAGTCTCCCCCCTCGCTTCGGCTATTTGTGTTTTTTCCCTGACCACCCCCACCCTGATTGGGAGGGGCCAATAGGCGGGCAAATTTTTCGGGTTTTCTCTCTATAATCGTCTTTTTCGTATTTTTTTTTCAGTTTCGGCAGTTTTCAGAAAAATTTGTTCTCGGTAACAAATGAGCCTGCGCTCCCCCCTCTGGAACCTGCAGAATGACCTGTGTGATTCGGTCGCCCGCCAGGGCGTACCGTACGCATTATCTGACCTGCTATCATGAAAGGGTGACAGATAGGAGAATGAAAGACATCTGGATTTCTCATTTAATGAGAAATATTATATCACTGTGAACCTAGCGACATTACTCCCAACAGCGTTATTGATAACAACTAGACCTCCCCCTGCAGCGCCGGCTGGAACCTCAACAATAATCTCAACACGCGATGAAGCATCATTCATGAAATTCCAACTGACAATTGGCGCCACGACACCGCCAATACGAACCTCATCTACCGCGCTCCGTATTGGTCCGAACCCCCATCCGCGAATCCTCACATGTGAACCGATAGCAGCTCTTCGGGGTCGTACTTCGTCAATCCACGGCGTATGCAACCGACAAGACTCGACTGCATTTTCTGCATCCAACTCATCTTGTGCGTCAAATACCGGGTCGCAAGTATGAAAAATTTCGTGCAAAAGAGTGGAAGCCATCATAAATCTCCCGATCCTGAAGGCCCGTAAATTAAATGCAATGCTCGAACTTCTTCCATTTTGCATTCCAAAAATATTATCATCCACAGGTCTGACATATATTCGTGCATTATTAAATGCCTGCTGCAAAGCATTTCTTCCCGCACCATTCGTACAATTCGCCGCAAAATAATTCTGACAATTATTGCTTGTTAAAACAGAGCGTACAATTGCCTCTGCTTGAGCCAAGACTCGTATATGTTGCGGATCGGTAACGACATTCCACCCGGTTCCTGCCGGTACTGGTGCGGCGCCCATTTGCCATCGTTGAACAACATCATTTTGACTCTCCGCTCCCTGCTGCCCCACATGAACCAGCTCATGCGCCATCAGTCTTTGCCCTACGCGGGAACCCGGCGAATACTCGCTCGCGCCCATCACAATATTGTTGCCCAACGTAAATGCCCGCGCATTGACGTTTCGGGCCAACTCCCCTGCACGGTTGCCTTCGTGAATACGAACGCCGGAAAAGTCGGCGCCAAACCTTGGTTCAAAAAACGACCGCTCGCCTCGGCTCATCGGCCGGCCGCCCTGTAAAGAAGATACTCCGGAAGTGACATCCAAACTGGCTTCCGTAGAGCCGGCATTACCGGACGTTTTTGTTTGTACGAGAGGGGTAATCGACGAGAAGAGAGGCTTGGTTTGTATCAGTTCGTCTTCTTTCTCTTTTTCGCTATTTTCCGCACACCTCGAGCATTTGCGTTGCACTACACCCGTTGTGGAATTCCCCAACGAGCTTTCTGCCAACGGCATGCTCATCACCTGATCGGCTATGCGATCCGCTTCTTGTTCGTATTTATCATTTGGAGCGCCGATTTTAAGTTTGGCCTGGATGCCGATGCCTTGAGCCTGTTTGCGTTGGCACTCGGGGCACCCGCCCCCGCACGGGCAGGCAAG
>JBNLDQ010000004.1:0-72207 GCA_050304475.1 Turneriellaceae bacterium
AGATATAAAAGTTGAAAAGCTTTATCTTACCGGTAAACCTTATATGTCAGGTCAAACCTCTCTTGAATTGCTAAAAAACCGCTTATTTCCCTGGGGCAGGCGGAATTAATATGTTGCCAGAAATAAGAGTTGCAGCCACAATTTTTCCAAAACAATAAAGTCCAATGAAAAAAAGAAACTCAGACGAACCCCTGGAGCCAATTAATTACGGACTTTCTTCCCGCACAAACCTCTTTCGCCGTCAAAATACAATCGTACTTCTGATTGAACGAAAAAGCCGGATAATCATGAAAGATGGCAAGAACCTTCTTACTAAAATTCGCAAGATACGAGAAACGGAACCGCAAAGCGAAGTTATTATTGAAACTACGGCTCCTTTATGTTCCAAAACAAAAAAACTTTTCCATGAAAATGGAATAAAACTGGTAGAACTTACGCAAAAAATAAACAAATGATGCAATACACGGTCTTGAAAAAACATGCTTAAGAGAAGCTTTAGGTCAAATATTTCGTTGACGCTCTGTTCGCCGCATAAACTGTGTCGTTCAAATAGAAGGTAGCAAATGCCCACGATAAATCAGTTAATACGGCACGGCCGAAAAGAAGTAATTAAAAAAACCAAATCACCGGCGCTTTCATCATGCCCGCAAAGACGCGGCGTATGTACACGCGTAATGACATATACACCTAAAAAACCGAACTCAGCTTTGAGAAAGGTTGCGAGGGTTCGTCTGTCGCATGGAGTCGAAATCACAGCATATATTCCCGGAGAAGGGCATAACTTGCAGGAACACTCCGTGGTATTAGTGCGTGGCGGCCGGGTGAAAGACCTTCCGGGTGTACGCTATCATATCATCCGGGGCGCCCTTGACGCGCTTGGCGTTGATAAAAGAAGAAAAGGACGCTCTAAATACGGAGCTAAACGTCCGAAAGCATAAGGGCAGGGAACCATGGCCAGAAGAAGAACAAAAAGTCTGCAAAGAAAAATGACGCCCGACCACGTCCATAATTCGACGTTGGTCACAAAATTTATCAATACAATGATGCTTGATGGGAAAAAAACCGTAGCAGAAAAAACATTTTATCGTGCAATTCAAATTATAGAAGAAAAAACGGGCGAAAGCGGATACGAGTCATTTGAAAAAGCAATGAAACTCGTTGAGCCTTCCATTGAAGTAAAATCTCGCCGGGTTGGTGGGGTAACGTATCAGGTGCCTGTCGAAGTTTATCCTGTTCGCAGAAGATCATTAGCTATTCGATGGATTATTACAGCAGCCCGCGCTCGAAGCGGCCGCTCAATGAGTCAGAAACTTGCCAATGAATTTATGGACGTACTGAACAATACCGGCGGAGCAATGAAGAAAAAAGACGACGTTCGCAAAATGGCTGAAGCAAACCGCGCTTTTTCTCACTATGCCTGGTAAAAGCCAGTTAGCCTTTTTATAAGAAACCACGGGAGCAAATCATGGCAAGAAAAGTTGACCTTTCCAAATATAGGAACATCGGAATCATGGCGCACATTGACGCCGGAAAAACCACAACCACGGAACGGATATTATTTTATACCGGAAAAACATACAAAATAGGCGAGGTCCATGACGGCGCCGCTGAAATGGACTGGATGGAACAGGAAAAAGAACGCGGTATCACGATTACTTCTGCGGCTACTACCTGTTTTTGGAATGATCATCAAATCAATATCATTGATACTCCCGGTCACGTTGACTTTACCGTTGAAGTGGAACGATCGCTTCGTGTTCTTGACGGTGCGGTCGCTGTATATGACGGCGTAGCCGGTGTAGAACCGCAAACTGAAACAGTTTGGCGTCAGGCAGACCGATATCGAGTCCCCCGTATGTGCTTTGTGAACAAAATGGACCGTACCGGCGCCGATTTTTACAATGCAGTCGATATGATGAAAGATCGATTAGGGGCAAATGCGGTCCCTATTCAGTTGCCCATTGGCTCCGAAGCCGATTACAAAGGCCATATTGATTTAGTTGCCAATAAAGCGGTTGTCTGGTCAGGTGAAGAACTAGGCGCAAAATATGAAATCGTTGATATCCCCGAAGATTTAAAAGAACAAGCGGCTGAATATCGTAACGCCCTGATAGAAGCCGTTGCCGAAACAAACGAAGATTTGCTTGAAAAATATTTGGAAACAGGCGAGCTAACCGAAGAAGAATTGCAAAAAGGAATTCGTAACGCCGTTCTCTCCATGTCGCTTTTTCCGGTATTATGCGGCACCGCCTTTAAAAACAAAGGCGTACAAACCCTGCTCGATGCAGTAATTGAATACTTACCCTCACCGTTAGATATTCCTCCGGTAAAAGGTTTTGACCCCAAAGAGGAACTGACATCCGAAAGCGTACCAACCATGGAACGCAAAGCAAGCGACGATGAACCGTTTGCCGCTCTGGCTTTTAAAGTAATGGCAGACCCTTATATCGGAAAGCTAACCTTCTTTAGAGTCTATTCCGGAAAGCTTGATAAAGGGTCGTATGTTGTAAACACAACCAAAGACGGTAAAAAAGAGCGTGTTGGACGTATCCTGCAAATGCATGCGAACCACCGTGAAGAGCGCGATGAAGTGTTTGCCGGCGATATTGCCGCTGCCGTAGGCTTGAAAGATACGACGACAGGCGATACGTTAACCGGAGAAAACGGGCAAATCATTCTTGAAAAAATGGTTTTCCCCGATCCGGTGATCTCCGTTGCCGTCGAACCGAAAACAAAAGCCGACCAGGAAAAACTGGCTACAGCCCTGCAAAAACTGGCAGAAGAAGATCCTACATTCCGTGTCAATACCGATGAAGAGACCGGTCAGACTATCATTGCGGGGATGGGAGAACTTCACCTTGAAATCATTGTCGATCGTATGAAACGCGAATTTAAAGTCGAAGCCAATGTGGGTAAACCGCAAGTGGCTTACCGGGAAACAATCCGCGGTACCGTCAAACAAGAAGGAAAATATATCAAACAAACCGGTGGTCGCGGTCAATACGGCCATGTCTGGATTGAGATTGAACCGCAAGAAGCCGGCAAAGGTTTTGAATTTGTCAATAAAATTGTTGGCGGTGTTGTTCCGCGCGAATATATCCCCGCTGTCGGCAAAGGTATTGAAGAAGCTCTGGGTACCGGTGTCATTGCCGGATACCAAATGGTTGATATTAAAGCCACGCTATACGATGGTTCGTACCATGATGTTGACTCTTCCGAGATGGCTTTTAAAATTGCCGGTTCAATGGCTTTTAAAGATGCCGCTCGAAACGCATCACCGGTTCTTCTCGAACCATTGATGAAAGTAGAAGTGACGACCCCGGAAGATTACATGGGTGACGTTGTAGGCGACTTGAACAGACGCCGTGGAAAAGTAAACTCCATGACTTCTCGCGGAAATACGCAAGTTGTCAACGCTTTTGTGCCTCTCGCTGACATGTTTGGTTACGCTACCGACCTGCGTTCTCTTTCGCAAGGTCGCGCCGCTTATACAATGCAGTTTGATCACTATGAAGAGGTTCCCGGAAACATCGCCAAAGAAATTTCGGAAAAAGCGGGCGCAAAAGAATAAAAGCCTGCCAACCCATACAAACCAAAAAAAAGAGCGATATCATCGCTCTTTTTTTTTACGCTTTTCTTACGCCGGTTTTAAGATGTTTTCTCAATATTACTATCCAGATTTGCCGATGATAACAGTGTGAGAGCCTTATTTACAATTGTGATCCTGGTAACGGCATCCGTTACCTGCACTGCGCCCCCGAACTGGAAAGAACGTTCTATTTTATTCGGACCTTCGTATACGCAGACAAAGAAAAAAATGAATGTCTCCGGGGATGTTCGCGTCTTGATTCACAGCGGAAAAGCTGTCGATTTGCGCGTTGATAGCGGGTATCAGTTTCGCGCCGCGTCAAAAACAATAAAAGGTTCCGGGAAATTTACGCCTGCGGAACCGGGAGAATTGATCCCGCATGGTGACAGGTTTGTATTTAAACAGAAATATTTTCGCGGAACGTTAAAAATTTACCGGGAAGGCGAAAACTGGCTTTATGTGAATCATTTACCGGTTGAAGAGTATCTGGTATCAGTTGTGGGGCATGAGATGAACCCCCAATGGCCGCTGGAAGCTCTGAAAGCGCAAGCGGTAGTAGCGCGTACCTATGTTGTCAAAAGAATTAGCGACCACAAAAACGAAAAATATGATATTGGCTCTTCGACATCCGATCAAGTGTATGGGGGAATTTTACCTAATGAAGGCAATGCCAGAGCCGCCGTTTACAAAACCGCTTCGCAAGTCATCGTGTATCATGGCTCTCTGGCAACCGTCTTTTTTCATTCGTGTTGCGGCGGAACGACAGCGGCGGCCTCCGAAGTATGGCAGACCGATTTTCCGTATCTGGTTCGTAAAAAATGCGAGTTTAAAGAATCTCCCGAGTATAATTGGCAAACCTGGGTGGCTTTATCGACCATTGAAAAACAACTTGGGTTGCCAAAAATAACCGATATCCGGGTGGGCGAGCGAACCGCATCGGATCGGGTAAAAACGCTGGTCATTAAAACCGCCCAAGGGGAAAAAAAGGTTTCGGCCGCCGATTTTCGCCGGGTCGTCGGGCCCACCGAAATCCGTTCTACCTTGTTTGATATCAAGATGCGGGGCACTCACCTTGGCGTCAGGGGCCACGGGTACGGGCATGGGGTGGGTCTATGCCAATGGTGCGCCAAAATTATGGTTGAAAAACAGTCTATGAAATACCAAACGATCATTCGTTATTTTTTCCCCGGTACCAGCATAGGTCGCGCGTAAAAGGATGAGCGACGATTGCCTGCGTATATAAATCGATTGTTTTAGAAAAAAGTAATTGCGTCTTCGCTATCCGAGCCTTTCTGGTCGTGTTTGATTTCAAAAATGCGCGTGTCGCCACTCACTTCATGAATATCCAACCCGCTCATGATTCGCTGGATATTGATTAAATGCTGGTTAATTTGATCCATTTGTTGAGAAATAATATCAAAATTTTGGCTGTCAATGATAATGATATCTTTAATTGACTTTTTCATGGAGTCCATTTTTTCGCCAATATCCGAATGCTCCGCTTTGATCTCATCGCAGAGGGGCAGTAGAAGCGCCAGCTTTGAAATCATGGATTCACCGGTGTTGTTTAAGGAACCTTGCGTATGACCGACCTTGGCTATAATTCCGTTTTCTTTTACCATATCCTGGATCACCGTTCGCCCTTTTTCCATCTCTTCTTCCACTCTTCGATTCGTTTGGCGCAAGCGATCGGCAAGAATATGGGCGGCGCCTTTGTAAAAGGCGGCTGAAAAAACAAAATCATTGGCAAGCAGGCCGTGAAATTTGTCTTGCCGGCATTCAATGATAACCGAATCTTCGGCGGCTTTTAAAGTTGCGGAAGCCGTTTCCTTGTCAATAAGCGACATCTCCCCAAATGTGCTGCCTTTTTCCAGGGTAGTGATATGGATGTCGGAATGCCGCGCATAAACATTAATGCAGCCTTCGGCTACCAAAAAAAATCCCGGCACATCGTCTCCGTATTGAATTAACTGCTCACCGGTCTTTTTTGTAGAAATCGTAAAAATCCGGGCAAGCTTTTTAGCAAACGATGGATTAACATAATGAAAAAACGGGATCTCGGCTAACCTGATCTTATACTGCATTTTGGGTTCCTTGTTCGCCATCCAGTTAAAGATGAGGGACTAGGGTGTCAATGTATTCTCAACAGCTTGTTGTACCGCAGTAAGTTTTTCTTTTACTTCCCCGGCTACTTTTTGAATTTCAGGATTGTCAATGATGCTCATGGCCGCCCCCGGGTCCATATAGGCAATGGTCACCGAATGATCGTCTTCTTCCCGAATGACTACATTGCAGGGTAGCAATACGCCGATATCCGGTTCGGCCTGTATGGCCCGATTGGCAAAGGGCGGGTTACAAGCGCCGAGAATTATATACGGCATACGATCGACATCCAGCTTTTTTTTCAAAGTCGCTTGAACGTCTATTTCCGTTAAAATGCCAAAACCTTGTTTCGCCAGCTCTTCTCTAACGACGCGATCCGCTTCCATCATGGTTGTTTTTACATTTGATTTCATTGCATACATATTTTACTCACTTCTCCGTTTTCGATCGTATCGAGCCTAAGCTGTTTTCAGGGGCCGGTTTACGAAAGAGATTATGGACAATAATATATTAAATAATGCTGATATGTTACAAAAAAATGCACTTATTTTGTTTTAATCGCTTGTAAAAACGAAAACAGCCAACCACCTATCGCGTTGAGCGCTGTAACCGTTTAACGTCTTTTTCGCAATATCTGAAGAAACAAGTGAAAAGGCGTCAAGCGAAACAAATACGAAAGACCCAGGTAGGCAGCCAGGGCCGCAGGAATAGCGATCAACACCTGCTGCCAATTGGCTTGCCCGCCCACTGCCTTGCGCAAATAAATCAAAAGAACAAACAGTAGAATATTGGCCGCGACAATTTTTATGACATCAATAAGCTGCTTGGCGTTCACTTGAAAAAAACCGTCTCGCAGCAGCAAGTACAAGTAAATGGCAGCGCCAACATAACCTGCGAGGGTTGAGCCTAACGCAAGCCCGGCATGATAAAGGTATTGCATGAAGATCACGCTTAAAACAATATTGATCGCTAAAACAAAAATGGTAATCAATGCAGGGGTGCGGGAATTCCTGCGGGCATACATCGAAGAGAGAAACAGCTTTTGCAGGCTAAACCCTAAAATGCCGGCCGCATAGTACTGCAAAGCGACAGACGTAATTTGGGTGGAACGGCTGTCAAACTCACCCCGTTCAAATAACAGAGCTACAATCGGTTCTGCAAAAATAATCAAGCCTAACGTCGCCGGTACAATTAAAAAGAGGTTTAACCCGATAGCGTTCCAGATGGCGTCAATAAACTCTTCGCGCCGGTTTTCTTTGTGCAGCTTTGAGAACTGAGGCAAAGAAGCTGTCGAAATGGCAATGCCAAAAACTCCCATGGGCAGGTGGATCAAACGATGCGAGTAAGTCAATGCTGCGACAGCGCCGGGCACAATGTGACTGACTGAGGTCGCCAGAAAAATATCAATCAATTGTCCCAACTCCTGGACAGCCGCGCCAAAAGCAGCCGGCAGCATCATGGCCGACAAGTTTTGAATCGCCGGGTGTTTCCGGTTCCACTGATAACGGGGCGCAAAACCCATTTTCTGGACAACATGTTTTTGAAACAGGGTTTGCGCTAAACCGGCCCCCAGGGTTACCGCCGAAAACAGATAGACCAGGAACCGGGTATCGGACGGCAGATCAAACCGCGGAGCGATAGCCAGGTAGCCCCCGAAAAAGAATAAGACAAAAGCATTTAACCCGGCAGGACCAATAGAAGCCGCCCAAAACACTCCATGGCTATACTGGATAGCCATATAAATCGAAGTCAGGCTCATGAAAATAATATACGGAAAAAGCAGCCGGGACAGGGAAACAGTCAGTTCAACCGTTTCTTGATTTTGTAGATTGTGTATCAACCGGGGTAAAAAAAGAGGCAAAAGCAACCAGGCTACTATGCTGAGAAGCGTCAAGCCGGCGGCAAAAAGAGTAATGACAACGCCCGAAGCCTCTCTTTCCGAATTAACGTCCTTGCTTTTATACATTTCATAAATGGGAACAAACGATTGCGAGAGGGCTCCTTCGGCTACGAGGTTTCGCATCATATTCGGCAGGCGAAAAGCAATGTCAAAAGCCACCGCAAATACGGAAGTTCCGAAAGCGTACGCTTTCAGGGCGTCACGGGCAAGACCGAGAAAACGGGAAATAATAGTAAAAAAAGAAAAAATGGAAGTATTGCGTACCGTCTCAACGCTGTTGGCGCGGCTCTTTTCGGGGGTATTGTTTGCCTGCATCGAGGTTTATTCGCCGGGGGGATGGTAACCCCGTCCTTCGGTGATCACAATTTTGTTCAGTTCCTGGTCAGCGACCATCCCTTCGCCGCGTATGATATCCCCTTCCGGATAAACGATCTTAACCTTCTCATTGGTCTTAAGCTTTCCTTGTTTTTCGTTCCAGATTAATTTTTCAGTATACAACTTTCTTCCGTTCGGAGTTCGAACAACCACTTTACCGCGAATGATCATGATTCCTTTCAATTGATAATAAATTCCATTTTGCCCTTCCATGACGATCTTCGCGCCGGGGCTTTCAAAGTATTCCAGATAGACTTGTTCAAGGTTAATTGAGTTGTTTTGTTTGATGAAATAAGCGGCTTCGCTTTTCAGCTTCCATCGCAGCATTTCATTGTCATAAGAAGCCGTTTGAAAATTTCGTACCGTAACTTCGGAACCCGCGGGTTCGCCCGGTTCGACGATTCTTTCAAATCCCGACGGTTTTTGGCAGCCTGCGCCCGCATATAAAATAGCAAACAATAAAGTAACAAAAGTCGCACTCCGGCGCAATAAAACTCGATATGACGCTACCATGATATTTTGCCTGCCATTATAAACACCCGGCCTGGTGCCTAAGCAGATGAAACCGAAATGACGATGTGCGGTCAAGAATTAACATTTGCGCTCTTTATCCGAAACCCTGATTTTCCAGCCCTGGGTTCGGCCAAGGTCATGCAGGCGAACCGCTTTACAGTGTGTGCGTATTCAAACGTTTGTTTGGTCATGCCGCAAGCAAGCGAGAAAAAACCTGACTCGAACCGGGAAGTTCATATATGGGGCGCAGGCATTGCCGGACTCTGCGCCGCGCTTGGGTTTGCGAAAGAAGGGGTTAAAGTTACGGTTTGGGAAAAAGAGATGTTGCCCTGTACCTTTGCTTCTTCGCGCAACGCCGCTATTTTTCGCAGCTACGAAGCTGACCCGACGTTATCTTTACTGGTAAAAAACAGCTATTTAAAATTTCAAGACAAGCAATTGGCCGAAGAGCAAATTCTCAACCAATGCGGTCTTTTGATCGATCCGGTTGAAATTGATTATTATGAAGAGGGTTTTGTAAACCGTCATGCGGACGCTGATGGGCTATTGAGCCAAAAACAGCGGCTTGAACTGCCGGGAGGAACGCATGTGAAAGGGCGACTGATCCGGGGTAACGGCATTGTCGATGTTCACCGGCTGCAACAGTATTTTATCACGCAAGCCAAACGGTTCGGGGCGGTATTTCGTTTTCAAGAAGAAGTAAAAAAGCTGGGAACAAATAACGGACGGATAGAGTGGTTTGAGACCTCTCAAACGGGTAGAGTTGAACCGGAAACCGGCGACTGGTTGCTGGTGAATGCAGCCGGCTCCTGGGCTCCGGAGATTGCCAAAGCAAACGGTCTTTGGAGTCCGCCGGTTATCCCGCACAAGCGCCATCTGTTTTTTATCACAGGCCCAAAAAACGAAATGAACCCGCTCGCAAATTTGCCTGTGCTTTGGGATGAAAAGCGCGACATCTATTTAAAACCGGAAGCCGGCGGTTTTCTCTCGACGCATTGCGACCAACGCCCGGCCGCTTCCGATGACTTTTCGCCTGATGAGGGCCAGACCTTGCGTTTTATGGAATCGCTTTTGGATGTGTACCCTTTTTTAGGGAACTTTACCGTATCCAGGTATTGGGCATGCTTGCGAACATTTTCGTTTGATACGCTACCGGTGGTAGGGATCGATCCTTCTATTGAAAATTTGTTCTGGGTTGCCGGGTGGGGAGGCCGGGGGATTACCATTTCAATGGAGATGGTCGATGTGATTCGCAACGTATATCAAGGCGGTCAAGAAGAAGAGAAACGAAATCCTTACTCTCCGGCGCGGTTTGTCACTGAATAAAACTCCGGTTCCGGCCGGTTTAAGCAAGAAAAATCTTTTTAAAAAAATCTTTTCAATGGGTTTCCAAGGCTTTGATTGCCCCATGGACTTTAAAATAGCGGTATTGAGCGGAGACGGGATTGGTCCCGAAGTGATGGAAAGCGCCCTGGAAATATTTCAGGCGGTGACAAAAGAGAGTGAGCACCGGTTTTCGCTGGAAGAAGCGCCCGTTGGCGGCGCGGCAATTGACGCAAAAGGCAGCGCTTTGCCCGAAGAGACGCTTACTTTGTGCGAGAATTCAGACGCCATTCTTTTCGGTTCCGTAGGCGGACCAAAGTGGGATACTCTTCCCCCCGCTGAACAGCCTGAACGAGCGGCTCTGCTTCCGTTGCGAAAACATTTTGAACTTTTTGCCAACTTACGGCCGGCCATCATTTACCCTGAGCTGAAAGACGCCTCGCCCCTGCGAAGCGATCTGGTAGAAAACGGACTAAATATTTTAATCATGCGCGAATTGACCGGAGACGTATACTTTGGCCAACCCAAAGGGCGCAAAGGGGAAGGCGCCCAGGAAGAAGCTTTCGATACAATGACGTACAAACGTTATGAAATTGAGCGCATTGCAAAACTTGCTTTTGAGGCGGCGCGGAGCAGGAACAAGGTTGTCCACAGCATTGATAAAGCGAATGTATTAACGACAATGGTACTTTGGCGCGAAGTCGTTACTCAGGTTCACGCGGACTACCCGGATGTAGAGCTTCACCACCAATATGTTGACAATGCTTCCATGCAATTGGTCCGGTACCCGGCTCAATTCGATGTGGTATTGTGTCCGAATTTATTTGGCGATATCTTGTCCGATGAAGCCAGTCAGATCACCGGTTCCATTGGCATGCTTGCTTCCGCATCACTAGGGGCGCCCGAAGCAAAATGGGGCAAAGAAGGGTATTCGTTTGGCTTGTACGAACCGTCCGGGGGATCGGCACCCGATATTGCCGGGCAAGGCATTGCCAACCCGATTGCGCAAATCTTGTCCATGGCAATGATGCTGCGTTACTCGTTTAAAATGGAAGATGAGGCCTTGCGAATTGAAGCGGCAATTCGCAAAGTCATTGCAGACGGGGCGCGTACGGCAGATTTAATTTTGCAAGGCGACTCTTCCAAGGGAGCCGTGTCAACCAAAGAGATGGCGAATTTAATTCTTCAAGCGCTCTAAGTCGCGGCTGTCACACGAGGGGCTTGTTTCATCTCGCATTGCCCCTCAAAAACAACCCCGTCGGCCACTTCAAGGTTTGGCGTCCGGATATTTCCGGTCACATGTGATCCTTCTCGAAGTTCCACTTTTTCAGAGGCGATGATATTGCCGGTAATGTTACCGTATACAATCAAGTAAGGCACATCGATGTGGGCTTTTACATTGGCTCCTTTCTCAATGAGAAGCAGGGCAGAGCCGTTGATCTCCCCTTCAAATTTTCCGCAAATACGAAGCGGTTTTTTATATTCGAGAAATCCGTTAAAATCGGACTTGTCGCTAAAAACGGTAAAATCAACTTTCGAGTTCAGTTTATCTTTTTTAGGAGGCATGGATAGATTCTCCGGCAATTATTTGGTAGTCATGGTAAAAACGCCATCCCAATCAGAAGGGGGCGGGTTTTTCTGGAAATGTTCGCATCGTTCAAGATAGAGTTTGGAAGGGCCGTCATCCGGTTTGATTTCCAGAGCCATTTTAAATTGCAAGCGGGCTTCTTCCCATTTTCGCTGTTTATAGCTGGCTAAGCCCTTGTTGTAGTGGTTTAACACTTTTTCCATCTCGGGAGATAACATATGGCTATATTCCGATCAAAAGGAGTCTTGTCAAGAAATGTTGCGATTCTTTGTTTTTGACGGCAGTTTTATCTCATTTTTCGTATCGGATTGGCTTTACAAATGGTACGATAAAGCCCACGAACCCATGACGCACAATTGCGATACGAAAGTGAGCGATTGTGCTAATACCGGATTTCCCCACAAACCCACCCCCCGCCCAAAAAAGGGAGGGTGGCGTAAAACATCGAAATTTTTCACCCTCCCTTTAATAAATCGGTTTTTTATGCAAAATTTTTCAAAATTGAAAATTTCTCTACGGCAAGCTACTTTTATGAGTCAGCGAAAAAGAACCTGTTTGCATTAAATTTTACTTGCCTTTTTGAGTCTTTTAATTACATTATATGTAATGTCATTTTATAAACGAAGAAGCCGGAACATACAAAAAAATGTTCCGGTAAAAAATGCACCCTCCGGAAAAACACCTTCCGGGTTGGCGCCCGCAATTGCCGCCCGGAAAGGGGCGGTCCCGGCATATGAGCGAATCGAAGAATTGCAGCGGAAGGCCGGTAACCATGCCGTCGTCAGACTTCTTCGTTCGGGAACTTTGCAGGCGAAATATGAAGTCGGCCCGGCGAATGACCCATACGAGCGCGAGGCTGATCGTGTTGCCGGAGAGGTCGTGTCAATGAAAGATACTCCTTCATCGGGCAAAGCGGCGCGCCGAAAGGGCAAAACCCCCGTCGGCCCGAACATTCAACTTTCGCGGCTTACCCGGGCGGCGATTTCGCAGTCGCCCCATCTTGCCGGTTCATTAGACTCATCAATTGACTTGGCGCGCGGGGGGGGGCGATCGCTTTCAGCCCGCGAGCGCTCTTACTATGAACCCCGCTTTGGGGCCGATTTCGGGGATGTCAGAATTCATACCGATGCGCGAGCCGGCCATCTCGCCGGGGCAATTCAAGCCAAGGCATTTACCGTCGGGCGCGACATCTTTTTCGGTGCGGGGCAGTATTCCCCCGGTACGATCCGGGGAAAGAGGTTAATGGCGCATGAACTGACGCATACGATCCAGCAGGATAGCTCTACAAAGATTCGCCGTTACGGCCACCCGCCTCACCGCGCCATTGTCGTGGAATCGTTAAAAGGAACCTATACAAAAGAAGAGATCGGTAAAATCTACAAGGGCAACTTCGAGCGCGACTTTGCGCAGGTTCCCTCCGTACTGGTCAACCTGATCCTGGCCTGGAAAGAATGGAAACAGACCGGTTTCACCGAAGCTAAACTGGGTTGGCTCATTCTTGAGGCCATCCGAAAACTGGCTGCCAGCCTTTCAAACGAAGAAAGCATTAAGAAAATGTTTTCCGATATGACAAAGCAACCCTTTAAGGGCAGCGAAGAAGTCGATCATGTCGACAACCCGGGAAAAGGCGCTGATCAAATTAACGAGAAAAGCGGGCTCCCCCAGAATATTCATAATAGCCGCGAAAACATCAAGCAACAGATGCTTCATGCCTATGGGGATTTTATCAATGGGCGGGGCTCAAAAGAAGACACCAGCGATGTGCGTTCCCGAAAGATCATTGAGCAGGAAACCGTGAAACAGGTGGAAAGAAGCGGGGGCAAGATAACAAGCCGTCCGATGGATACCAGGAGTGATCAGCTTTGGAACGCCGTAGGCGAGCACCTTGGACGGGCTACGCATGCTACCGAAGATTTTTTCGCCCACAGCAACTGGGTCGAAATAGCCATTTATCAAAAAAGGCACAAACAAGTTGAGATCTATAACCGGAATTCTCCCATGGGCGCGCCAAAGTATTTTCCGCGCGATCGGGACTACCAAATGAGCGACCGCGTCAGAAAATATGGCCAGATGGGCCTGTTTACCGGAACATTCGGGATGTTCGACAAGATACATGCGGTGGCCGACAAGGTTGAGGCGCTGGTGCATGAAATTCAAAGCGCAAAATTGCCGCCGCGTTTCGCCGAAATTCAAAAAGAAAGTCTCAAAAGTTTAAAAGAAATTTCAGAGAACCTGAATATTGCGGCCAAGGGAGCTCAAGCGGTGGCGAGCGACAAAAGCCATTCAAACATCGCAAAAGACTCGCCGCCTAAGAGCATCGCCCAGGACAAAGACAAAACCTTTGAAAACAGCCTGCGCTGCTCAGTCGAAGCCGATCGCCGCTTGTTTGTTCCAATGAAAAGGATCATGTTGAAAAAAAACTACCCCGCTCTGGTTCGTCAACTGAACCTGGTCGATCGCATCATCGCTCCCCCGTCGCCCCGGCACCCGCTTTGGAGCATCGTTCGGGAGGGTAGACTCTCCTGGATCGACGGCAAGCCCCATTTTCGATAGGTCGCCGGCATAAAAATTTGCCCGGCTTTATGGGCGAGGGCGTTGCTTTTCGTAGAGTTCCGAAAAAACCGTTTCAAGGCGGTCGATGACCGATTTGGCATTTTCGCCTTTCATTAAATGGCTTGTCATTAGATTTGAAACGGGGTTTAATAGCGACTTTTTGTCCAGCATTGGGTAGGTTGCATGCAAGCGTTTGATCGCGGCGACTACGCTTTCATCGTCCGGCCGGGGAATTTGCAGCGGTTCTGCGGGTATCTCGTTTGATTGATTGCCCCCTTCTGAATATTCCGGATTTTCGTATTTGGCGGCCAGAAACTCGAGAAACTCAATACCTGTGGTTTGCGCCTCCGGTGGGAGTTTGGCAAACAAAGCCATGGCTTTGTCCGTTGCATGGTTTTTTCCGCCGCTCATCGATATCGATATTGGCGCTTCTTTACTTTATGTCAAGCCTTTGCCAATTCATCATTTGGTAACTCAATTATTAGTCAACGGATTTGAAAAAACGCCGAAAATAAGAGTATGAAACGACATGTGACAGGATTCTTTATTTTTACCATGATACTTTGGGCTTGTACCGCCCCGCAGCAACGTACCGCTCCTGTGCAATCATCGCCGGCAGGCTCCGGCGAATCGAAATTTTTTACCGGGATACCTTCAGCGAAAGAAAAAAGCGAATCAAATACTTTTGCCGAGGTTGAACGGGGTTATGCCGCCTGGTATGGCAAAGAGATGCACGGGAAACCCACCGCATCGGGCGAAATTTTTGATATGTATGAATTTACGGTGTCGCACCGCACTTACCCCATGGGGTCGGTCGTTTTGGTGCGAAACCTTGAAAACGGCAAAAAACATCTGGCGACGGTAAATGACCGGGGTCCTTATGTCGACGGACGGATTTGCGATGTCAGTTATGCCGTAGCAAATGCTTTGGGTTTCATTGACTTGGGCGTGGCTCATGTGGAACTTGAATTAATTGAAGAGGGGGCCGATAATTTTGCGGCGAAACTGGAAGAAGGCCCAACCCGGACCCAAGAAAGGGGGATGGTTACGACAGCCGAAGATCCTTTTCTTGACGCTCCCGGTGCGCCCCTGGCGGGCAGCGGCACCGAAGGTTTTGTATTTTCGGACGGCTCTTCTCCGAAGGGGTATACGGTTCGCTTAGGCGCATTTAAATCGCGGCGTAACGCCGAAAAATTTCGCGAGGAGCTCGAAGAGGCGTATCATATCCCCGCGTACATTGGGGCTCAGGGGATTTGGAACTTTGTATGGATTGGCGATTTTACGGATGCGGCTGAGGCCAGCCAGTTTTATGAAGATTTAAAAACTGATGGTCGAGATGTAATGGATCCCGAAAAAGTCCAATAGTGTACGATTACAAATCCGCCGGCGTAGATACGAAAAAGGCGCAAGGTTATATCCAGGACCTGAAGGGAGCAATTCAGGATACCCACCGCGGTCTGTCTCACGGCAAGGTCATTGATAACTTTGGCGGTTTTGCCGGGATTTTTGAGACGCAAGGCGTGCGCCTGGTGGCGGCGACCGATGGCGTCGGCACGAAAATTCACCTGGCCCGCCAATTCGCCCACATGGGCGCTCTTGAAACCCTGGGGCAGGATTTGGTCGCGATGTGCGTAAACGATCTCTATTGCGTTGGCGCCCAACCTCTTTTCTTTCTTGATTACATTGCCTGCGGCAAGCTTGACGAATCCTGGTATCACCCTGTCCTTTCCGGGATTGCCGCCGCTTGTAAAACGACAGGCATGGCCTTGCTGGGGGGCGAAAGCGCCGAACACCCAGGCGTGATGCAGGCCGGCGATTTTGACTTGGCCGGTTTTTGCGTGGGAAGTCTGCAACGCGATGAACCGTTGCCCGATATGGCGAGAATTCGCGAAGGCGATCTTCTGTATGGGGCGCCGTCTTCCGGTTTGCATAGTAACGGTTTTTCTTTGGTTCGTAAAATTCTTGGCGATTTGGAAACTACAGACCCGGAAAAGTATAAACAACTTGCCAGCGATGCCCGTTGGGTGAAAGAGGTGCTCTTGGCGCCGACGGCCGTTTATACCGGGATTCCCGCGATGTTAAAAGAAGTTGATGCAAAAGCCCTGGCCCATATTACCGGCGGGGGTTTTTATGAAAACATCGAACGGGTGATGCCGCCCGGGCTGTCTGTAAGCATTGACTCGGGTTTGCATGCGGTTGTGCAGGGGAAGCCTCCGAAAACTCCCTTGCCTGAAATTTATGATTTTCTTGCCGGGTTTGTCGCCCCGCGCGACCTGTACTCAACCTTTAACATGGGGGTGGGTATGGTGTGCATCGCTTCTGCCGAACATAGCGCGAGCCTGGAAAAACAGGGCTTTTTTGCCATGGGGCGCGTAGAAAAACGAGAGGCGGGCGCTGTCAGGATCAAGGGTATCGATTACTAATCGATTTCTTACTTCATGATTCCCCGGTTTTCTCCGGCATCGTTTGCCTTGGTATAACGGTACATTTGCCCTTTCATTTGAAAAGAGACAATGTTCCATTGAGCCGGTTGGGATCCGCCGCCTTCATGTTTGACCATCCAATCTTCCCGCATTGAGTGCGTTTTTTCAAGAATAATGCCGTCCGCGCCCGCTTTGGCCGCTTTTTTTCTCAACTTTTTCATCGCCCAGTCGCGATCATAACCCGATTGGTAATAAATCCAAATCCGGCCAATTTGTTCATAGGCGGCGTTTGGGGCGCTATATGAAATTTCAATTTCACTGGGGCTACGGCGGGGATCGGCTCCCTTGAACTCAGGTTCAAGCTCAACGTCAATGCTTGCGCAAGAAAATTCGAAAAATGCAAGAAGCGCAAAGAAAGTAAAAACTGCTGGGCCAAAAAACCGGTTTCTTTTAATCCCGGTTATTCCGTGCAAAAAAATCTTCCCATTCATGTTCGCTCCACCATTCATGTTCAATACCGGAGCAACCTTCGCCGTAATAGCGGCAGCTCATACAGCCGTCCCCCCGGAATGTGTCATCCAGCATTTCAACCGGGCGGTACGCATCAATCAGCTTTTTTACTTTTTCAGACGGTTTTTTTAAATGAGAGTTTTCTTTTTCAAATATTTCGGCGGCCTTTTCGAGTTCAATCCGGAGAGTTCCCCGGATGCGTTCCGTGACCTCTTGAAAGACAACGCTGTCTTCTTTGTCAATATGTTCCCAGACATCCCCGCAAAACTTTTCAGCCGTTTCCACCAGGCTTTTTTGCTCTTCTATGTCTAACGTCTCTTTTTGCGCGTAGGGCTTCAGGGCATCCAGGGCCTCGCCGTGATTTTTATGTTCCAGCTCATAATAGTACAATGGACCTTTGTCGGGGGGTAGCCCGGTTTTCTTGAAAAATTCAAAGATCAAATTTTCTTCTTTTTTCGTATGATAATTTATCATAAAGGTCGAGAAAAAATCGATAAAGCCGGCTAACGTCTCACCCGCTTTCGGGTTCCAATGGCTTGCTTCATCTCTTGCGAAGCGCACTAACGCTCCGGCGGCTCTTTCCACTAACCGATGATCGGCGTCCAGTTCTTCCAGAATATTCATGAGCAAAATATATACAAAACCGAACCCTTTGGCCAGTCATAATTGAATAACGGATCCGGCGAAACCGGCCTACCTCAAAAAAGACTTGTAATTTAAGAACAAGTTTTTAGTATAACAATAAGTATTCTAATAAATAAGCTAGACAGTCAGACTGAAGAATAAAAAAGAAAGCGACAAATAAGCAGCAAAAAAATCGATTAGAATAATTGGAATACTAATTGGAACCTAATCGAAAAAAGAGAGAAAGAAGAAATGAACTTGAGCAAATCGAAACAAAAGAAAACCCCGCCAAAAAGCAATCAAAAAATCGTACGATGGGATACCGGTCTAACTTCTTTTGAAATGAGCCGCTCCGATTTTTTACGATTGAGCGCGGCAGGCTTTGCCGCAGGTGCGTTGGCCGGTCTACCGGGGTGTTCCGGCGGTTCCGAAAAATACAAAGTCATTTCCGACGCTCATGCTTCGACAATCACCGCTTTTGCCCGCCGCATGATTCCCGATATTGAGGGTTCGCCAATCAGCGTGAACGACATTGACGTTGGCGCCGGTCTTGATTATACGCTGGCCAGGCAACCCGAAAAAAACGTAAAAAACACAAAGCTTGCTTTGAATGTGCTTGAATACGGGCCAATTATTTTCAGTTTGAAGTTTTCCCGCTTTACCCGTTTGGCGCCCGAAGAGCAAGATAAATTTGTCAATTCTCTTTCCAATAGCGGCTCGGCTATCAAACGATCCATTGCCTATGCCGTAAAATCATACAGTGTAATTTCATTATATGAAGATCCCCGGATGCCGCAAATGTTTGGCGTCGAAAAATTGGAGTTTTGCAAATGAGTTATGTAATAGAAGGACGATCCATCCAGGAAAAATCCGTAAAAATCGATACCGAAGTATGTATTATCGGTTCCGGCGCCGGAGGCGCTGTCACTGCGCACTATTTGGCTGAGGCGGGCTACAAAGTAACCGTTTTAGAGGCGGGCGGGTTTTTTCCTCCCGGGTCGCTCAACGGCAAAAGCGAATTCGATGCCATGGCGACGACATATTTTGGCGGAGCCCTGCAAACCACTAAAAAACAGGACGTTACCATGATCCAGGGGAGAGCCATTGGCGGTTCTACGCTGGTCAACCACGCCCTTTGTTTTCGTATCCCGGAATACGTTTCAAACAAATGGACAAAAAAAGGGGCTGAGGGGAAAACTTTAGCCGATCTTAATCCTCACTATGATCGCATCGAAAAAATTATTGATCCAAAACCGACGATCCCTGAGGCGATGAACGAAAACAATAATATCATTTACCGGAATTTTCAAAAACGCGGGTGGAATGTCGAATATACGCAACGAAATACTTCTCATTGCATTGGGTGCGGCAGTTGTATTCAGACATGCCCTATCGGCGCGAAAAACTCAATGGACCGTACTTTTTTACCGATGGCGCATGAAAACGGGGCCGGCATTTATTCCGATTTCGCCGTTCAAAAGCTCGATTTAAAGAATGGGCGGGCTCATCGTGCGATCGGGCATATTCTCGATGAATTTCGCCACAAAAAAGGCGACTTTGAAGTGACAGCGGATATTTTCATCGTTGCCGGGGGCGCCGTACAAACGCCGGTGATTCTTCAACGTTCCGGCTTTTCCGATTCTGCCGGCCAGCTGGGAAAAAACTTCATCATTCATCCTTTGCTGTTGATCCAGGCGCAATATGAGAGACGGCTTGAGTCATACCGCGGCGTGCCGCAATCCGTTTTTAGCCGCCAGTTCAGCAACTACTCTCAGGGCAATGAAGAGGGGCACTTGCTCTTTTATGGCGACTTTGAAGGGTATATGGTAACCTCAATGTATCTGACAGGTTTTGGTAAAGAGTATTCGGAACATTTGAAATACTTACCCAATACCAGCCAGGCCCAAATTCTGGTGAACGATACGGGAACAGGTCATGTCGATTCAAACGATGACGATTATAACTTTCATTATGAAGTCACCGAAAAAGACCGCGAAACGCTTGCCAGGGGTTGCCGCATCATGGGCGAAATTTACTTTGAAGAGGGCGCAATTCGGGTCATGGTTGGCGATACGGTCTACCGCAATATGAATGAACTTTCCAAGATCAACGCAGATAGCCTTGCTCCGTTTAAAGCGGGAATTGCGGCTGCTCACCCGCAATGTTCAGCCCGGATGGGCTCGCCGGAAACCGGCGTGGTCGATTCGTATGGCAAGGTCTGGGACCTTGAAAATGTTTATATAGCCGACGCTTCGATTTTTCCCGCCTCCAGCGGCGTGAACCCCCAATTGACAGTGATGGCGCTTGCTTCGCAGGTCGCCGACAATATTATTCGAAAAGCAAAGGGTTAGAATTGTTATAGACAGCCTGTTGGCTGTGTGCCACTGTTGGTTCCCATGAGAAAAGTGCCGGTTCATACGATATTGCATTATTTACGAGCTCTTTTGAAAACGCACCTGATCCAGAGGTTTGCGAAAAACAAGAAGCTGACAGCGCCGCAGTTGGCAATTTTTCAACCTACCATGAAGTGTAACTTCCGTTGTACGTATTGCGATGACGGCTCGGGGAACATGTACCCTTATTTGCCCGAAAAAAACCGAATGTCAACCGCAGAGACCAAGCGGGCTTTGGAACTTATCCGGGAAGCGTCGCCCGCAATATCGGTCTCGGGGGGCGAAGTTACCCTTCGGCCTGACGTGGTGGAACTTTTTGAACATATGGATAAAATCGGGTTTGCGCCAATTGGTATGAACACCAACGCTTATGTGCTCGATAAATATATCAAGGTTTTGCACCATATTGACTATCTCATTGTGAGTATGGATTCTCTTGATCATGCCCGGATGGACGAATTGATTGACCTGGAAAAACCGGGACAAACCGCCAAGGTTCTGGAAAACCTGGAACTGGCGGTGAAATATAAGCAAGAGCATAACCTCAAGTTTGATATTATTTTAAATACGGTGATTTTCCCCGAAACGATTCAAGATGCCTGGGATGTCTTTGAGTATTGCAATGAACATGGTTTTTACTGGTCGCCGATGCCGCATGTGAACGGCAAGTACCCGAACCCCGGTTTAGTCGATAACCCGGCTTATATGGAGTTGCTGGGCGAGGTTATCCGCGTGAAGAAAAAAGGGGGGAAAATATTTGGCAGCGTCATTGGGCATGATATTTCGCGGAATTTTAAACGGTTTGAATGCTACCCGACATTTCGCGCGACTGTTTTTCCGAACGGCGATGTCTTTTACCCGTGCGCCCCCCTGGACCAACGGGCGGCGAATATTCTTGAAACGGGAAGTTATGAAAAAGCGATTCAAATTGGCGAAGAAAAATACGGTCCGATTCCGTATTGCGACAATCGATGCCATATTAGCTGCTACCTGGAAGGATCATTGTTGATATCTCATCCTTTTGCGGGGGCAAAAGAAGCCTTGACTTTTATTTTAGCGTCCCGTAAAAAAGTGAAAATTAACCGCCCGCCGAAAGAGAAAGTGCACCATTTGCCTCCTCCGTTTCATGAACTGAGAAAAATGCCTTCGCTGCCCCCCGAATTGGTTCGGCAGTACCGGTCCGAAGGCAGGTTTACCAATGACTTTACATCTCGCATTCGGTTAACCGGCCAACCGGATGAGCCGGGCGACGGTCAAGATAAAAAAACAAATAAAATGACAGCGCCCGCCAAAGAGGCTTCGCTGCCTGCATAAAAACATAAAAAAACGTAAAACAAAAAAGTGTGATAAGGAAAATAGATGTCCGCAAAACAATTTGAACTGTTCCATAAAGATATGGTGCAACTGAAAAAAGATTTAAAGAAAAAGGGTTTTGACCAACACCCTGTTGCCCGCGTGGCTTTTGAATGGATTTATAATCTGCTATTGATGATTGTTCCCAGTGTTCTTTACTTTTTTACCGACTTGATTTGGTTAAAAGCAATTTATATTTTTTTAGCCGGCATTGGTATGGCCGGCGTCGGCACTTGCGCTCACATGGCCTCGCATGGGTCTGCGACAGCGAGCCGTTCTTTGAACAATGCCCTGGATCTTTTCGGGATGACCTTAATGTTGGGGGTCTCGGCAAAGTATTGGGCGTTTACGCACAATGAAGTGCACCACCGGCACACCAATATCGTGGAACTTGATTATGATACGACGCTGATGCCGTGGTTTCTCATGCATGAAAAACAAATCAAGGATTTCGGTTTTTTCCAAAGACTCTATTACCGGTATCAGTGGATTATTTTCCCTGTCCTGGTATGCTTAAACACCATTGATATCCAGCGGGCAGGTTGGGTTCATTTGTACCGGGGCATCCGCGATTCCAAAATTCCGGCCAAACGCGTAGCCACCGAAGCTGTCTTGATTGTTTTGCATTATCTTCTTTGGATCGTCCTGCCGGCAATGTTTTGGCCGCTTGGTCAGGTTGTTTTATTTTATTTTCTCAGATCGCTGGTAACCGGGGTCGCTCTGTTTTGCATCATTGCTCCCACGCATTACCCGGCAGAGGCGCCCTATTTTGAAAAAGAGGGGCTGGATTTGGACTATTATTCCCGCCAGGTTTTATCGACGATCAATTACAAAGTCGGGTTTTTTGGCCGTCTAATGTGCAATGGAATTGAAAACCATATACAACACCATATTTACCCGCAGGTGAGCCATGTTCTTTCGCCGCGGCTGGGCGAAGAAATTCAGGCCATTTGCAAAAAGCACGGGCTCCCGTACCGTACCTGGGGCTGGGGGAAAGTCATTTGGAAAAGTTATAAAATCTTTTTTAAACCGAAACCGGTAGATAATTCAAGCGCATTGGCCATGCTGGAAAAACCGGCATAACCGGACTGCTCTGGGCTTATTCGTTTCGGATTAATTATAAAATTTACAGAAGATTTAAAATAATAATTTTTTTAGAAAGGGGCTTGTCATATCGTGCCCCTTGTCTTAAACTGGTTATTCAAGCTTATCATAAGGTTTGCAAAGCCAGTGATGCGCCCTGTTCATAACCCGCTGCTGAAGGATTCGGTAACTCGTCTCTACCGGGATTCATACTGGAGTATATTTGTTATCCCGCTCTTTTTTTCTCTGATTGCGTTGAACTTTTGGGGCGTTATCTCTTCAGCCATTTTGTTAATCTGGTATATTTATGTCCTTTTAGCCTGTATGATGCGCATCTGGCTCTATTATCGATTTTCACGCTTGAACATCAAATATGCGGACGAAGAAAAGTGGTTTCTTTATTATGCCGTTAGCGCGATTGCCGTCGCCACTGGTTGGGGTTCTTTGGCTTTTTTCCCGCAAATTTTTTCTACCCCTTTCGATACCGTTTTTGTTTCGTTGATGATTGCCGGGGTCATGGGGGGAGCAACCGGCACTTTATCCGCATCGCGCAAATTGCATGCCGTTTTTATCGGAACCGTTTCATTGCCCCTGGTCGCCCGGTATCTGGCTCATGGGGGGGCGCAAAATACAACCATAGCGGCAATTATTCTCTTTTACGGTTTGATCATGACATTTGTTGTTCGCCGGATCGGCAGAGAGTTGAAAGACACATTAAACGTGCGGGCGTTGAACCGGAAACTCATGAGAAATCTATTAGAGTCAATAGGCGATTACAAGCAGGTAAACTCTCAGTTAGAGCAAAAGGTCGCCGACGAACTTTTAGCACAGAACACGTTGGAAGAAGTAAATGAGCTGCAAGAGGCAATCATGCAAAGCGCTTCCAATGCCCTTTTTGTCATGGACCGCTCGGGGGAGTTCTTGCGTATCAACCGCGCCGGCTGCGAATTGCTGGACTACCGGCATGAAGAGCTGTTTGGCCAACCTTATTTGTTTGTTTTCGCTTTTGACTCCATTGATCTCTTTGCCGATAGTTTTGTTGCGGCTGCCCTTGAAGGGCAGGCAACCAACCGGGCGCAAATCCGCATGCGAAAGAAAGATCAATCGGAATTAACGGTGCAGTATAGTTTGCGGCCGCTGCATAAAAAGTCGGCAATTGTAGGCGTGGTTGCGACGGTAGAAGATATTACCCAAAGGCATCGCCTGGAAACATTTCAGAGAGGGCGCGTTCATATTATGGAGATGCTTGCCGAGGGCGAATCTTTGGAAGTCATTTTAATGCACCTGCTGCAAAATGCCGAAGAGAGCAACCGGGATTTAATGACAGGACTTTTATTTGCCGACGAAGATAACCGTGTCTTGCATAACGCGATTTCCCCGCGGCTGGCTCCGAAATTTATTGAGAAACTCCAGCCGTTCAAAATCGACCCGGAAGAGGCCTCAAGCGGGGCCGCGGCTTACTACAAACGGCGCATCATTGTCGAGGATATAGGGACGGAAAAAAAATGTATAAAATACCGGGAAGCGGCCAAAGAGTATGGTCTTATGTCGTGCTGGTCTCAACCCATCATTGGCCTGGACGATAATGTTTTGGGTACAATCGATATCTACAGCAAGCACAACTGCGTGCCTCACCCCAATGACATTCAATTGATTGAAGAGTGCGCGCAAATCGCCCGCATTGCTATCGAACGTAAAAGAATGGAATGGGAGCTGTTGGTTAAAAACCGCGAGCTTTCCTTGCTGTTCCATGCATCCAGCGTCATCAGCAATACCATCGAGCTGGATCGAATTATCGATAAAGTGACCTCTTTAATCGGAGAGATGGAAGTTCTGCCTGTTGAAAAGAAGATGAAAATATTTTTAATGGAAGAGGGTTCATTAAAGTTAAAATACCACCAGGGAATGGACAATTCAAAAGACCCTTGTTATAAAGTAAAACTTGGCGAGTGTTTGTGCGGGAAAGCCGCCCGAACCGGTCGCATCATCTCCATTCAAAATGCAGTGCAAAGCAAAAGGCATACAAAAAGCATTGCAAAAGGAGAAAACCATGGTCATATCATTATTCCCCTCAAAGGTCAATCCGGGGTGACGGGTGTCCTTTGTCTTTTTACCGTAGTGAATATTACGGTTGAAAAACATGTTTTAAGCTTGCTTGAATCGTTGGGGAATTTAATCGGAATGGCATTAGATAATGCCCGTTTGTATGGCGAGGTAAAAACGCTTTCACTTCGGGATTCATTGACCGGCCTGGCAAATCGCCGCCATCTTGATTTAATGATTGATAAGATGATGCCGCGAGCCCAGCGCCGCGATATTAAAATTTCCGTTATTATTTTTGATATTGACCATTTTAAACGTTATAACGATACGCACGGTCATATTGCCGGCGATGAACTTTTAATTAAAATGGCCCGGACAATGGAAAATGAAGTTCGCGATTCCGATTTAATCGTTCGCTACGGGGGCGAAGAGTTTTTACTTGTTTTGCCCGATCAATCCGCCAGGGGCGCTCTGAGAATCGCGGAGCGTATCCGCAAACAGGTTAAAGAAGAAATCAATGTCGGTGTAAGCGGCGGGGTAGCCGAATACAAAAATCAGGAAAGATTTGAAGAGCTGATTTACCAAGCCGATGCGGCGTTATACCAGGCTAAAAACGATGGGCGCGACCGGGTCTATCTGGCGCCCCGGTATAGCGCCCCGGCCGTTCCTGCCATAAAAATACCCAAAGAAAATGCAAACAAATGATCTTGATTATTATTTTATGATTTGTCAAGATATCAGATTCAAGCTTTATGGTACTATTGTTGTTTCTTGAGACCGTTTTTTGACGTATCCCGCAAATAACAATAATTTTTAAGAACAGAGTATTTGAATGCAAAAGAACAAACTATATGTAGGGAACCTTCCCTACTCTTGCGATGAGTCGCAACTGGATGAGATTTTTTCAGGTTACGGAAACCTGGACGAAGTAAAGCTGATCAGAGACAGGGAAACCGGCCGATCCAAAGGATTTGCCTTTATTACCTTTGCCGATCAGGCTGGAGCGGAAGGCGCTCTGGAAAAAGACGGTCAAGAAGTTGGCGGAAGAAACCTGCGTGTGAATTTTGCCAAGGAACGCGAAGACAGAGGCGGGCGTTAAGCGCCAGGCCTTCTTGTCTTCGTTTTTCTAATCAAGATTGGGGCAGCGGATTCTCTTTTGTAGGATCCGCTGAAAAAAATCCGGGCGATATTCTTGTCGTCCGGGAATTAAACTTTTCGGATGAAATTGAACAAACCCGTATTTCCGGAAGAAATTGGGAACGATAAAGATTTTCTTTATATAGCCTGGGACGACGGATTAAAATGCAAATACCCGTTGCTGGATTTGCGGAAAGCCTGCCCTTGCGCTATTTGCCGTGGCGGGCATGAAGCGGATGCTAAACCGGTTACCGGCAATATTCGCAGAATTTCCCTGGTTACATTTCAAAAAGTAGGGCGTTACGCCCTTCGCTTGTATTGGTCCGACAATCACTCCGATGGGCTTTATACGTATCGAATGCTAAAAGACTTTTGCGAGTAAGTTTTTTAAGGTACTGTTGAATCACTTATCAATTACATATCAATGCTTATCAATGTACTAACAGGTCATACGAGCGAATGCGCATGAGCTGCCGGTTACCGGTAAAAGCGCCGCGGCAATGAGGTATGTTGGCGCTGATGACTCCTTCTCCGGCCTGTAATGTTGCTTTTAAGCGGTATTGTTCTTCGCCAAGGATGGCGGTGAGCTCCGCTAAAGCCCTTTGGAAATCGGGTTTTTGGCTAAAGAAGATGTTTTTTTTACGTTGGGTATAACGCATGTGCAAAACGCCGGAATTTTCTTCTGCCAGCTGAAAAACAGGCCCGGCTATAGCGCTACGCCGGTAAGTTCCGTCAACCGTTTCGGGGATTCCGAAGCAATCGGGTTCCATCAATGCTTCAATCAAGCCCGGGTCTTTTTCATAAAGCTTGCCAAAAATAATTTCGTAGTCCATGAAGGTATTTTCTCCCCCGGCGCCGGGCCGGTTGCAATGAAGCAAAAGCGTTCGGATCAGCGGAGCGGTCTCTTTCCGCGCGCTTGCCGTCTGGGTTTCATTTTCGGGGGCTGTAAGATAATACCCGTCTGTATGCCATTGGATGGCTCGCGTTGAATAAGGTATATACCCGTGACGGGGGTCATCCCTGTCTTGCACAGGCTCAATGTAACTGACACCCTCGTTGGCGCAAAGGTGGTTGTCAAAACGGTTTAATCCAAGCGCAACGGCAAAGCGCAGGAGTTCGGCCGGTTGGGGGGTGGGCGTTTCTATGGCCCGGTACAGACTAAGCCCATATTGATCAGCCTGGCTTACGATTTGCCGAATTTCATGCGGTGTGGGGCTGTTCAGGTTTTGTATCGAAATAAATGGCAACGGCGTAGAAAGCGGGTATAACTTTTTCTTTTGCTCATAGCGTTCCAGCAATTTTGCTATATATATAGCGCTCTTTTTCATATTTTTGTTGGCGGTGAACCCGGTTCGCGCGGCCCCATCTCAATATAACCGCAGGGGCAGACATCCATGCAGGCGCGGCAGCCCGTACAGAGAGAAAGGTTCAACACAATTTTTTCCCCGGGTGGTTTTGCGTTGTCTAAAGTCAAAGCTTTTGCGGCGCAAAAGGTAATGCATTGTTGGCAGGTAAAACAAAAGCCGCAGCTCATACAGCGCGACGATTCGGTGAATGCCTCATCCGGCTTCACCGGAGAGTAGACCGGGTTATAATTGCCTCTAATTTCAGAGGGGGAGGGGATGTTCTTTAATCTTCGCAGGGGCGGCGCGGCCTCTTGTTGCCTGTAATAATAGGTGTGCATTGACGTTTCGGGTATAACTTTTATCGAGAGAGGCGAGGCCGCGCCGCCCGGAGTTTGTCGCAAATAAGAATCAATCTCTTTTGCCGCCTCGTTCCCATGGGCGATGGCTTCGGCGATGAGCCCCGGTTTTATCGCGTCGCCGCCCGCAAAATATTTTTCCGGTTGTTTGATTTGTTTAGCGCCGTTTGTAAAATTCAACCGGTATGAGCGGTCCGTTTTCAAGGATGTTCTTTTGGCCGCGGATGCCGGCTCGCCGGGTTTTGCGGTAAATGTTTCGATGATTTCTGCGCTGACTTGTTGTCCAAGAGCCCAAACAAGCAAGCCGGCGTTATATGTTTTTTGAGGTGCGCTTTCTGATGCGGCCGGCCGGTACCGTTCAAATGGCATTGGCGAGTCATGCCCCGTTTCGCCGTGCTTTTTCCGAACCATGGAGACGGTTTGCAAAACCAGGTTATTTTCCTGTATTTGAATTCCGGTGATTGCGCGCGTCAATTGAAATCGCGCGCCTTCCGTTTGAGTGTCGCGGCGTTCGTGAAACGAGGCGGCCATCTCATTTTCTTCGACCGCGCTAAGTACGGTGACATTTGCGCCCAACCGAAGGGCAAGCCGTGCGGCGTCCATAGCGACATCTCCGTCGCCGGCGATGAACACTTCGCGGTTTTTCAGGTCGAATCCGTCGGGTTGCGGTACTTTTCTGTTTAAACGAGCTTGGTATAAAAAGTCAATGGCCGTTGTTATTTGCGCATGATCGTTCAGATATTCGGAATTTTGCCATGGGGGTATTTTCCCCTGGCTGGTTCCGGGGGCCAGGAAAATCGCGTCGTACTCGTTTTCAATTTTTTCCCACGGCAGGTTGCCGCCGGCCTTTGTGTTGGGGTGAAAATCAACACCTGAATTGAAAATTCGATTGATCTCGGCATCCAGAACGCTTCGTTCCAGCCGGTATTCGGCAATGGCGTATCGAAGCATCCCTCCCGCTTCCGGCATTTCCTCAAAAACGGCAACTTTGTGACCGGCTTGTCTCAACCTAAGGGCTGCAGTCAATCCGGCGGGGCCGGCCCCGATGACGGCGACCTTCGCGCCTGTTTCTTTATGATTAGCGGTAAATTCCAGTTTGTTTGCAATACCGTAATCGCCGATGGCCGATTCAACGGCGTTGATTTTAACGCTGCCGTCTACGCCGTTTCGGTTGCAGACCCCTTCGCAGGGCGCCGGGCATAGCCGGCCAGAGATTGCGGGGAAAGGATTTTTTTCCGTTAATAGACGCCAGGCGTTTTGAAACGCATCGTCGCTTTGGCCGTTCGATTGGCTGAGGCCGGTTAAAATTCCCCGAATGTCTTCGTTTGCCGGGCATGTTTGCGAACAAGGCGAGGTTTTCTCAATAAAATATGGTTGCCCGGGGCAGGGTTCCGCCTGGCCTAAACTGGTTGCCGATAAGTCATCCCCGTATCCTTGGAACAACCATGCATCAAGGGCGGCTGAATCGGGGGGATTGCTATTTTGGTTTGTATCTTTCGGTGATTTTTTTTCGCCGGGGTCGGGTGAATTCATGTTATTCCCTTGCAATGCTCTTGCGATAAGGTAATTCATCCGGATATGCGGTAAAGTGTTTCCATGTTCCCTTGGTTTCGGAAAAGGGTAGACCGGATGAGGTGTTTTAAGACATATACGCTTTAGCTAATATAGTTTAAGGGATGTTTTGAAGCGGTACGCGATGAAGCATGATAAGGCCATAAAAAAATGAAAGAAAAGCGACGAATTGCATATTTAATCGGAGCCGGGCCAGGCGATCCTGAATTGCTCACATTGAAGGCGGTCCGCGCCATTGAATCATCGCAAGCGATCCTTTACGATCAATTGGTAAATCAGGAAATTCTGCAATATGCCTCGCCCGGTACCGAGATGGTTTTTGTCGGAAAAAGCAAAGGCAGGCATATCATTCCTCAGGAAGATATCAACCAATTGCTGGTACGTTTGAGCAAGAAGTATGATTGTATCAGCCGTTTAAAAGGCGGCGATCCCCTGATTTTTGGCCGCGGGGGAGAAGAAATGGAAGTCTTGTTAGAGCATGGCGTAGAAGTGGAGGTAATCCCCGGGATTACCGCGGCTTCGGGCGCCGCCGCCGCCCTGGGGTTGCCGCTAACACACCGGGATTACTCTTCCGAAGTGACTTTCATCACCGGCCATAAAAAAATGGACGGCGACTATACTGCGTTTCAAAAAATTGATTTAACAAATAAAACAGTCGTCATTTACATGGGTGTGACAGCCATGCATGAAATATGCCGGGCAATTTGCAAAGGGCAGGAGAGCAAAAATATTCCCGTTGCCATTATTGAAAGCGCAACAACCAAGCAGCAACGGGTGACTCGATGCGTTTTAGGCGAAATTGGCAAAATTGCGCAAAAAGAAGAAATCACCCCCCCCGCCTTAATTATCATCGGTAACGTAGTCAATTACCTGGACAGGATCGAGCGATTGAAACAAGTAAATATCAACGATACGGAAAAGAATCGGGGTGAATCTTAAACGTAGCCGGTTCTCCGGCGTTTTCGCCGGAATTGCCATAGTCAATTTGTAAAGTCCCGTTTCTTACTTCGCCCAGCCCGCGCAGCAAGTATTTGATCCGGTCAAAAAGCTCGCCGGCGTTTCTGGTTTTAATGATGATTGTATAGACATTGTTTTCAAATTGTTTCGGGCGAAGTTTTCCGATTTCACTTGTACTTAGCTCTTGCGCGACAGAGTCTAAAAAGAGGTCGACTTTTTCAATGTTTAAGTCGTTTTGTTGCGGTGATACGGCGGAATGCAACGGTAAGGTCAAAGTCAAACTCTGATCAAAAGGTTTAAACTCAAACTCGTCTTGGTAGACTTCCGTCATGGAACCGGTATGAAAAAAGTAGATCATTATGAAAACTGCGTTTGGCAGTAGAAAAAAACCGATTAAAAAAAACCATGGTTTCCAGTTGATTTTTTTTTCGGGTGAAGACGATTTTTCATTGCTTGTAATGCTCATAGAGCATCCAGTCGAATGCCTCCGGATGCAGCGAAAACCATTATTTTACCGTCTGACCGGTTCCGCCATTTAAAAATTCCGGTTTAATGCAGTCAGGGAAATTCTGTAAGAATTTAAGCAGTTTCGGTTCAATGACGCTCATGCAATATGGATTAAACATTCGATTCAGCATAAAGTAATTTTGATGATAGTCTTCGGCCGGGTAAAATGTATCAAGCCGAAGAACTTGGGTCACAACGGGGCGCTCCAAGTCTTTTGCGGTTTTTTCCTTGGAACGCAGTGCAATTTCTTTTTGGGTTTCATTGCGGTAGTAAATGGCGGAACGATATTGCGTGCCTATGTCGTTCCCTTGGCGGTTTTTCGTGGTCGGGTCATGGATATGCCAGAAGATTTCGAGAATATTTTCAAGAGATATCCAGGAAGTGTCAAATTCGATTTGAACCACTTCGACATGTCCGGTATCGCCCCGGCAGATTTCTTCATACGTCGGGTTTTTTGTTTTTCCGCCGGCATAACCACAGGTTGACGATATAACGCCGGAGACTCTTCGGTATACCGCATCGAGACACCAAAAGCAACCTCCTCCCAGAGTGATCGTATCCGGCGACGGTTTATTTGCAGGCATAGCCCAGAAACTCCGGTATAATCAAGCGATCCAGTAAAAAAAGATAAGTTATTTGCAGATTTCAAGGTTGAGAATTAAGCGATATACGTAGCTTTTTAATTGTTCAATCGATTTTTTCATATCATAGACAAGATTCGCTTCTATCTGTTTGACTAAATTTTCTACTTTCTTATAACTTGATCCTTCTTCCAGACAACAGTCCAGTTTAGCCAAAGGGCAGCACTTGCATTTATCGGATTTCGCTTCCATTTTTCCGATTGTGTTTTCATAGGTTTTCATGGCATACAAGCACATGGCGCAGGTTGTGTACCCCAGCTTTCCGGAAAAATTGTGCATATACTTATCCGGCAAATGCCTTGTCGATATCCAGTCAATAGCATTGTAAATTCTACGCCATTTATCTAACGAGATACTTATGGGACTTTCTCCGGCGCTTAATCTTTCTTTTACTTCATTCTCGTTGATTAACATTTTATCGGCAGGCAAAGGGTAAACGTAGATGTTGTCGAGATCTTCCATTCCACCATACATAAGAACACTATAATTAATGTAATTAGCATGTCAATAGCGATGAGAGAATAGAGGAAAAAAAAATGTAAAAAATTAGTTTCAAAACCGGACTACCCGCCGGGGCGACTTCTTTTTTTATATTTTTACTTTGCGCGGTATTTCGCTTCCGGGAGGGTTCCCTTATTCAGTAGAACGGGAGAGATCATGGACCGAGAAAATCAAATTGATGAAAACAAAGATAAATGGAAAGATATTTTAAAGAAAAGCTGGAAAATTTTAAGAATCGGTAACATTATTGTATTAACTATCTGGATTATTATCGTGCTCATCAAACGGTCGGGTCATTGATTTTGTTTTGCAGATAAAACTCCGCTAAAGTTTTTACCCGGCCAGCCTGCCTGCCGCCCGAATATAAATTTCTTTTTTTACCAGGGCTATCCGGTTTTCGTTTTCGTCGATTATGTATGTTTCATAATGGCGCGTCGTTTTTCTTGCTCGCTTGATTTCATCTTGAATTGATTCGATCTCAGACGGTTGAATTTCAAAAACGGCGGACACCGCTCCGGATGCGGGGCGTAAGAATTCAATTGTGGACGATTTGTCCCAAACGATGTATTGATTGCCCAGGTTTTCAATGAGGATCAGCATATAAAACGGATCGCACATGGCGTAGAGGGAACCTCCGAAGTGGACGCCGACATAATTTTTGTTCCACCATCGCAGTTTCATTTTAATTTCAAATCGCCGGATTTCGGGTGAAATTTTTTTCACGCGAATTCCGGCGCCCAGAAAAGGGGGGTAGAAATTGATTAAGCGTAAGCGGTAACGGCGAAAGGTATGCATGTGCCCGAAGTTAATTCTTCCGGTTCCATACCGGGTTTGGATTCCCTACTTCATAAAACGCTTCTTCGATTTTTCCGTCTTGGTAAATGTTGAGCATGGCATAGCCGTTTAAGACTCGAACTCCGTTATTGATTCTCTTGTCCGGAGTATTTGCGTAGTATTCAACAAAATTGTTCGACTTTTTTTTCATCTCTTGTTCCAGCTTAAATGCGTTTCCGAACGGAATCGCGCTATGTCCAACGCAACGGCATTTTGTAAGCGAACCGTCGAAATTCGGCGTTTTGTAGACGATACCGTTATGCAAGTGGCCCCAGTACCAAAATGCGGGGGAACCTCCTACCGCTTGCTGAACTTCTTTCCAGAGCGTTTGTTTGTTCTTGCCTTTATGGACCAGTTTTTGCCCTGTTTGCTCAAAAGCATTGTGATGCGTCATTACAATGGTTCGTTCCGGGTTTAGCTTAAGTTTTTTTAACCATTTTACCTGGGGCGATGAGGTGTCGCCAATGCTCCCTTGCATGAAAAGAGCGGATTTATCAAAATAGGCGGAATCCAAGCCTACGATAGTCCATTCCCCGTATTCCAAGGCAAAATAGCTATAACCTTCCTGGGCTGAAAAACGCTTGTCTGACAAAGAGTCGGTAAAATAGCCATACCCGCCGCTTGTCATATCATGATTTGAATTCAGGTTAAACGAGCGTCCTGCCGGCAATAGTTTGGTATCCGGCCAGTATTGAAGCAGGTTTTGCAAAACTTCATCTTTCGGTGAAAAATGGCAACCTGTCCCGGTGTAATAGACATCCCCTAAATGAATCAGGTAATCGGGCCGCGGCTCCTGTTTCATTACCTGGCGTATTACTTCAATTGCCGGGCTGGGGTTGTTATAGTCGTCAAAGTCGCCGGTCCCCCAATCGCCAATGATGCAAATGCGAACATGATCGTCAGCTTTTCCGTTCAGCTGAACTTTCGTGTAATCTTTCCGAATCGGGAATTTGTCTGTATCATCGCCAAACTTTACAATACAATAATTGATAAACATGTAAAGCCATTCTTTGTCAAATTGTTCATATTTGCCGGTTCCCAACAATGTTCCATCGGTGCCTGATATTCCATGTTGCGATGTAATCCGCTTCATCAGGCGTTTAAAATTTGAATTGTTAATTTGGCTTTTGATCAATTCGCCGGATAATTTTTTAAAGGTCGCTGTGACCAAAGCGTTAGCGTGCGAAAAATCCTTGAATATTGAAGGCGGGTTGTTAAGAAAATAGGGGATTATGCCAAATTCATATTCTCCTTCGGTGTCGGGCTTAGGCGGCAATTTGCCTTCCCAGATATTGTTATCAACTAATAGTTCTATTAACTTATATTCGCTCCCTTCCAGGTACGCTCGAAGCTCATCGATATCCTTTTTTATTTGCTTCTCTTTTCCCCGGATAAAATCACAAATCGATTTTATCCAGAAAACCGGATTTATTTTGGCCATAACCCACTCCTTAAGACCTTTTAAATTAAAATATGATTTAATTTCGGATCAAGATGCGACAATAGTTAGCAATAAATTAATGTTGACGCAGTGACAAATTTGCCCGGTTTGAGTCGTTATATGAAAAGAGCCCGATTTTTTATTGCTTTTATCTTTTTGACTGGTTTCGCTTTCCCGCTAACGGCGGATGAAATATATATGAAAGATCAAACGGTGGTAAATGGCGCCGTCTTGCGCGTAACTGACAGTTCCATTGAATATGACCCTGATGGCGATATTCCATTCTTGGTGATTGAGCGCGATAAGGTGGAAAAAATAGTCTATGACAATGGAAGTGTTGTTAATTTTACAGGCGCCCCTGCAACGATTCCAAAACGCACTGAGCCGGATACCGATGATGAAAATAGCGAAACGAGTAAAAATTTTCTTGAGTTTGAAATCGGCTGGAACGGTTATGTCGGAATCGGTCTTCGTTATGATGCCTTGCTTTTTGATCCTGTTTCTTTGAACCTTGGTTTTGGCACCGGGGGGTGGGGATACCGTCTTGGCGCCGCGTTGCGCTACCGGGTTTCCGGCGCGATGGGTCCCATGATTTCACTGGGAGCGGCATACAACACAGGGTTTCAAGGGCTGGAAACTGACCTTGAAGTCGTTGATCCATCTACCGGTGCGAAAGGAAATCAAAAAGTCACATTGGACTATTATCCCGTTACCTCAATCAACGTTTCATTGATTAAAGCCTGGAAAGCGGGAAGCGGAAAATTGTACATTGAAGTGGGTTATGCTCATTTGATCACCAAAGATAACTATAAAGTGACAAGCGACCATGAACTATCGGATATGTCAAAACAGGTAATGCAAACCGTTCAACCTCAAGGGGTAATGTTATCATTGGGTTTTGCGACGCCCATGTAATGTTTTTCCCTTTACAGCGAATGCGGATTCTCCGCTTATCACCCAATGCGACCTGACAGAAACGGATATTTTGGCGAATTTGGCGGCAGATTTGTTTCGGAACTATTGATGCCTGCCTTGCAAGAGCTTGAGGCGGCGTATTATCAAGCGCGCAAAGATAAAAAATTCCAGGCTGAGTTTAAGGCGGTTTTAAAGGAATTTGCCGGCAGACCCACAAATCTTTATTTTGCCGAGAATTTATCCCGGAAATGGAAAGCTGAAGTTTTTCTAAAGCGCGAGGATATGTTGCATACGGGCGCTCATAAAATCAATAATACGTTGGGGCAGACTTTACTGGCTTCCTATATGAAAAAAAAGCGCGTGATTGCCGAGACCGGCGCCGGCCAACACGGGGTGGCGACGGCGACAGCTTGTGCGCTTTATTCGATCCCCTGTGTGGTTTATATGGGGCAGGAAGATTTGCGGCGTCAGGCTCTGAATGAGTTTCGCATGAAATTATTGGGGGCAGAAGTTGTCGGTGTAGGCGGTCCCAAAGGAACTTTGCGCGACGCAGTATCAGAGGCGTTACGCGATTGGGCTCAAAGCGTCGACTATACTCATTATGTTCTGGGTTCTGTGGTCGGCCCTCACCCTTTCCCCGAAATGGTGGCAGATTTTCAGGGCGTGATCGGGCGAGAGGCTCGCCAACAAATTCTCAAAAAGAAAAAAAGGCTACCGGATGCGGTGATTGCTTGTGTTGGCGGGGGTTCAAATGCCATCGGTATTTTTCATGGTTTTATCAATGATCCGCGAGTTCAATTGTTTGGCGTAGAGGCCGCGGGGCATGGTTTAAACAAGGGATTGCATTCGGCAAAATTAAGCAAAGGCAAGCCCGGTATTTTTCAGGGATCATTGAGTTATTTGCTTCAAGATCGGAACGGTTTGGTTTCGGATGTGCATAGCGTGTCTGCCGGTCTTGATTATCCGGGGGTTGGTCCGGAGCATGCTTTTATTAAAAAATCAGGGCTGGCCCAATATGAAAGCATCACCGATGAAGAGGCTCTTTCGGCGTTTGTCGAGTTGTCGGAAATTGAAGGGATAATACCTGCGCTTGAAAGTTCGCATGCTGTCGCTTATGCTAAAAAGTATGCAAAAAACGCGATAAAAAACGGCAAGAAAAATCCTTTGATTGTTATTAATTTATCAGGCCGCGGCGATAAAGATGTTGCCGAGGTTCAGAGAATTTTGCAACAAAAAAAATGAGTTTATATGTATCGGTTTCACCGAGCGTAAATCCCTACTTTAACTTATCTCTTGAAGAGTATTTTCTTTTGGAATCTCCGCCTGCCAGCGGATCAATGTATTTGGTTTTTTATGAGAATTTTCGTTCTATCATTTTAGGAAGAAGTTTAAACAAAGCCGAAGAAATTTACGAGCATAAACGTCATTCTCCTGTCATTCGGAGGGGGAGCGGCGGCGGTAGCGTTGTTCACTTTTATGGCAACCTGAACTATGCGCTGATCTTGAATTTGAGCGATTACCCTGAATTGCAGTCCGTGAAAAAGTCGTATGAGGCCATTCTCGATGCGGTTGTTCGGGCTTTTGGCGGGTTTGCCACACCTGCCGGGATTTCGGATATTGCGATTTCTCAGCTTGGGGCTCTGAGGAAAATATCCGGCAATGCTCAATTAAGAAAGCGGAAGCGATTATTGCATCATGGGACGATTATTTATAATACTCGAAATATTTCCGATATTTCTTTTTGTTTGCGTTCGCCTCCCCAAGAGCCTGATTATCGCGGTAAACGTGCGCATGATGATTTTTTAATTCGATCTGCGCCAATAAAAAGTCGTTCGATTTTGATGGGAAATATTGCGAACGAATTATCAAGTGTCTTTTGCCAACCGGTTGTGCGGAGAGCTATTAGTAAGTCCGATCAACGTGGTGCATTTACAGTAATGCAAGAATATATTAGCCGATCTCAAGGGTGAAAAAAGCAAGCGGATTTTTATATTATTCTGTCATGAGAAACGATAGAATATTTCGCGAATGGTTACCACAGCCGAGTTCTATACTGGAGATTAGGCTTTGTTCTGACACTTGGGAAAAAATCGAAAAAGTTGCTTGGGCCAGAATGCGCAGCCGTTCTTGGGTGGTTCGTTATGCATTGTTTCGTTTGATTAAGCGTAAGGGGTTTTCCTATTCTCTCGGGAATCCGAATCGCTTTTCGGGGGGGCGCAATCCTTTTTACGAGATAAACGAAAAGGCTTGGGCACGGCGGTATCAATCCAACCTAAAGCACAGACATCGTCTTTGTTTGTATGGAGAGGATGAATTGTTCATTCGTTTAGCGGCTGTATCTTTAGGGTGCAGTATTACTCACCTTGTCCGCGTCGCTTTGGAGAAGTATCTTGATACAATGCATGTTACACGCCGGCGTGCTTTTGGTATTTCCGGGATTCGGGCTACGGCTGTATTTTGGTTTTGGCTTGGTATTAAAATGTTTGCTGCTGTGGAATTACCGATCAAGTCTACGAGAATAAAATGCTTTCACTTCATTCCATTTCAAAAGAGAGATTATTTTTAACGACAAGAGAGGTCATTTTCCGATAGCCAGACTGAACAATTAATTTAACAAGCCACATGAAAGAAATACCGGACCTAAGTAGTCCCTACATCGCATTGAAGCAACTAGTGGCAGACCTACGCGATCCAACTGACGGATGTCCATGGGATATTGAGCAAACGCATCAATCGATTCGAGAAAATTTAATAGAAGAAGCATATGAAGCGATGGAAGCAGTCGAGTCGTATAGCGCCAAAGATTTATCATCTATCGAAGATATGAAAGAAGAGTTAGGCGACCTCCTTTTTCAGGTTGTATTTCATGCGAGAATGGCGGAAGAGAGGAGTGAATTTTCAATAGATGATATGTTCCGAAGTTGCGTAGAAAAACTAGTATCCAGACACCCTCATGTTTATCAAAACACTGATCGGCTGAATTCCGAAACTGTATTGATCAACTGGGAAAGTATAAAACGTTCGGAAAAGAAGAAAAAGAGTCGCGAACATTTGTCCATGCTTTCCGGAATTCCGAGAAGTATGCCCGCGCTATTGAAAGCATATCGCATGGGACACAAAATATCCAGGGTGAATTTTGACTGGATGGGACCGGAAAAAGTAAATCAGCTGCTTGAGAAGATAGATGAAGAACAAAAAGAAATGCTGGAGCAGCTTCCGAAAGATCCTGAATTATTCAATGGAAATGAGTTACCGGATGAGATTCATGTAAGAAAAGAAAGAGCGACAGAAGAAATAGGCGACCTATTGTTTGTCATTGCGCAGCTAGCGCGGCACTATTATATCGATCCGGAATACGCCTTACAAAGGGCAAACGATAAATTTCAAAGCCGGTTTCAAAAAATGGAAGAGCATTTTCAAGACCGCTTAGAAAAAAATGACTTACCTTCCTTGGACGAATGGGAAGAAAAATGGCAAAAAGTAAAAAAAGACGAAACCCTTAATAATAATTCCACGGAGTAAAAATTTCAACATAACTAAGTCCGGTCGAACTCCACTCAAACCCGATTCCACGCGAGTTGATCCAAAGCTTTCCCGGTTTTTCAATGTACTCCGGGTTTTCGTATAACTCCAATATTACTTTTTTAGCTTCCGTTTCACTTAGATCAGAAATCATAGAATGACTCAGCCCTAGCGCGCTGTACCATTGCAGTGATTCCGAAACATCGTTATCGATATGAAACTGTATTCGTACAACCACACCGCGCTCAAGAAAAAGCGTGGCTTTACCCTGGCGCCGGACATAGTATAAAGTTTCCGGAGTTTCATAACTTCTTTGCGTCGGTTCTCCCAAAAGCATTCGAATGCGATTTTCATCTTCTCCCAATAGCACTCCAAAACCGCCGCACCCTTCGACAAGGTATGGATAATGGTTTCTGAGCAGAAGCTTGTCCCATGAAGTGTCGGGTATACGCCACGAATAAACGTAGGATTGAGAAAAAATTAATTGTTGCCATAAAAGAGTGAAGATAAAAACAGACAAAATGGCCCCAAAACGGAAAACGCTGGACAAATCATATTTTAATCGTGAGTTTCTTGATTCACCGGAAGCCCGATCCATACGCATATTATCGGAATATTTTCACCCGCAAAAAGTTTTTAAAAAGCAGCGGATTTCCGATACCATTGTATTCTTTGGATCAGCCAGAGCAAAATCTCCGAAACAAATTCGCATGATGGAAAAAGAAAACCTTGGCAAAAAAATGAGTCCCGAAGAAAAAATCAACTGGGATAAAACATTAAAACTTGGGGAGTACTACAGACAGGCCGCTCAGCTTGGTTACCGCTTGACAAAATGGTCAAAAGGTTTGCCTCGAGGCTCCCGCCAGTTTATGGTCACCTCCGGAGGGGGGCCGGGCATCATGGAAGCGGCGAACCGGGGAGCTTATTTAGCCCGGGGAAGGTCCATTGGTTTAAATATTGCTTTGCCATTTGAGCAAAGCCCGAACCCATATATTACACATTCGCTTAGTTTTGATTTTAATTACTTTTTCATGCGAAAGTATTGGTTTACCTATTTGGCAAAAGCCCTGATTATTTTTCCGGGGGGCTTTGGAACGATTGATGAATTGTTTGAATTGCTCACCTTAAAGCAAACGCATAAGCTTGAAAAACCAATGCCAATTGTAATTTACGGAAAAGAGTATTGGAAAAACCTTATCCGGTTTGAAACTTTTATTGAATGGAATATGATTGATGAATCAGACCTTGAGTATGTGTACTTTTCAGACTCGGTTGATGATGCCTTCGAATATTTGACAAAGAACCTCGCCAAATTGTATCTTTAAATTGGCGGGGATATGAACGGCAGAGTCAAAACATGGTACGGACTTTTCTTTGCCATGCTGGTGATCCGACTCGGCACACCTGTGTACACTCTCTACCGCCCCTATGAAACACACCACCCGGGATCGCGGAGCGCCATGATGGGGAATGCCGGAGCGGCAATGACCTCATACGCCCAAACTGTGGCTATAAACCCGGCGTTGGCCGTTTATTTACCGGGACCGGTAGGTGCGATCGGGGTATACGGTAGAAGTGCTTTATCACAAGCAGAAAATGTATCGGACATCAGTTTGGGGCAATTGCCCATGCTGGCGATTTCATCGCCGATTGCAAAGAATATCCGGGTAGGATTAATTCACTATACCGGTTTTGAACGCGCGATCCCTCGCTTGGATTTTTCTCAGTACAATCTGGAATTTTATTTTGCGTATCGATACCGGGAACGCATCGCATTGGCAGTCGGAACAGGATTAGCCATTGGATATCAGGTTCCGGACAGCCTGGGGTATGGCATATCGTCATCTTGGGGAGCTCTCTACCGGCATCCTTTTGCCGACTTTGCTTTTGTATTCCGGCCCGGCCCACAATTAAAATATAAACAATTTCTAACGGTAGGAACTGTTCGGGAGCGAATGCCGCCGCGGGCCATTTTCGGAATAAACAAAAAATGGGAAGATTATGAATTCGCAGTCGATGTTGAATACATTTTCTGGCAATATATTTTTTTTGAAGAAGCCGGAACGAACGTAGCGCCGGATGTTTCACACAACATTGAAAATGGATTACAGTTCCATGCCGGCTTTTCTTATCCGTTATACCGAGTGCCCGGACTTCGCTATGGCGCCGGGGCTTACCAAATCGGAACATACGATTTTGAAGGTCAATTTCAAAGGAACTGGCATGTTACGACAGGCGCCTACCTCTCGGCGGTCACTGGCCAAGGAAAAAACAGGTTTCAAGTCGGCTTTACCCTCATCAGCAGCTTGATCCCGGCTTTGATTGAAGAACGAGAAAAGGCTACGCTACGAAATCAAAACGAACGTATTTATCTCACATTTGAGTTTAGTTATCAATAGCGTAATCAATAGTAACGATGGTTTGCCGCAGAAGCGTCAGGATAGATAACTCCCCAGAGAATCACGGTATGCCGTAAAAACCCGGTTTAAAGAAACGCCGCTATCTTTATTCTCAGAGAAAGATAGAGATGACGAGTTTGTAACCGTTCCCAGGCGAAAGCAAGGGATTTTTTTCTCTTTGGCGATTTTCAGTACCTCTTCTTCATGATGTTTATCGGTTCCAATGAGATAACTGTGCGCCGATTCGCCAAACAAAAGCGTGTCAGGGCGCTTTTGCGCCGGACCATGTTTTGAAAGAAAAGTCAACAAATCCGGGGTTGAAAACTCAAATCCGTTGACGGGTTCTTTTTCTGGGGCTGCAAATATCACCCGAAGCAACGCGGTTACGATTCCCCCGGTAGAGATGTCAATGGCCGAAGACAATATCCCGGCCTCATGAAACTGTAATAAAGAAAGCCCGATTTCTTTATCTTGTGTCAGATTTAGCTCAGGCAATTGGTTGCCATAAACACCTTTTTGAAAATGGTGATATTCAGATGCGCTTAAGGAAGGATTAAATTCCCCAAAAACAAAGATAGAATTGCCGGCTTTCGTAGCTGCACCCAAAGCTTTTTTCCAATCTTCCATGATTCCGACCATTCCAATGGTAGGGGTGGGAAGTACGGGGCCCGCTTCCGATTCATTGTAAAATGAAACATTCCCACCGGTAATTGGCAGGTTAAGCATTTCGGCGGCGTCGGACATTCCGGTTACCGCCTGTTCAAAATAATAATAGTTTTCCGGCTTATACGGATTTGCGAAATTCAAACAATTGGTAATTCCGATTGGCATGGACCCTGACGAAATTAAATTTCGATACGATTCGGCTACCGTATGAGCCGCTCCGGAATAAGGGTCAATAGACACATACCTGGAATTTCCGTCTACGCACATGGCAATGGCCTGGTTTGTTCCCGGAACACGGTATACCCCGGCATTTTGCCCCGGGCCTATTACACGCATATTGCCTATATCGGTATCGTATTGTTCATAGACGGCGCGTTTGGAAGCGATGTTAGGGTGGCCCATGAAATTGATCAAAACCTCTTCGGCATGCTGCGGATCAAAAGCCAGGCTGGCGTCTTGGAATATATCGTTTTTTTCCGGACCTGAGTTTGGCGTCGTGTCTTGCTTTGGTTCCGGTTTTTTGGTTTCGCGGCGATACCGCGGGGCGCCGTTAGAATTTACAGTGAGAAAATGGGCATTGATGTCGGCATAAAGCTTTCCATGGTGAAAAATTCGCAAATTGCCGCTATCCGTAATGACACCGATCTCGGCACACTCCAGTTCCCATTTCTCAAAAATCGCGGATATTTCGGAAAAGCGGGAAGGCTCAATGACCATGAGCATTCGCTCCTGGCTTTCGGAAAGCAAATACTCAAATGGCAGCATTCCTTTTTCCCGTGCGGGAACTTTATCTAAAAATAAATCCATCCCGACATTGCCTGCCGAGCTCATTTCGCTGGACGAACTTAACAGACCCGCCGCGCCCATATCCTGAACGGCTATTACCAGTTTGCGGCGGATGCACTCTAAAGTAGCCTCCATCACAAGCTTTTCTAAAAACGGGTCGCCTACCTGCACTGCGGAACGTTCTTCTTCGGATTCCTGGCTAAGCTCTTTTGAGGCAAAGCTTGCCCCATGAATTCCGTCGCGGCCGGTGCGGGCGCCTACATAGAGAACCATATTCCCCGGGCCGGCGGCGGAGGAACTGGCCAGTTCATCTATTTCGGCAATCCCTACGGTCATTGCATTGACTAGCGGATTGGCCGTATAACTATCATGAAAATAAATTTCGCCGCCGGAACAGGGAATACCCAAAGAATTGCCATAATCGCCAATACCTTTGACCACCTCGCGCAGCAATCTTCGATTCCGCGGGTTCTCGGGCATTCCAAACCGGAGCGAGTTTAACGTCGCCAGGGGCCGGGCTCCCATGGTAAAGACATCTCTCATAATGCCCCCCACGCCGGTAGCGGCGCCCTGGTAAGGCTCAATGGCCGAGGGATGATTATGCGATTCAATTTTAAAAACAACCGCTTGCTTCTCATTAATCCGCAGGGCGCCGGCATTTTCAGCCCCCCGTTCTGCCAGAAGGCGATCTGACTCGCAATATAAATTCTTTAAAAGTAAAATTGAATTCTTATAAGAACAGTGTTCGGACCACATCCCCGAGAACATGGCTAATTCGGTAAAACAAGGCGTGCGCTCTAATTTGCCGCAAATGAGTTCAAACTCTTCGTCAGAGAGACCTAATTTCTTCGCGTCTTCCAGCGTTCCGGGACGGTCGTCGGTGATTATTTCAGACATGGATTCGGTTCTCAGAAAAACAATCCGGTGTAAACCAGATTTACTTTTTCTCGACTTCGGAAACCATATGTTTTGCTTCTACGGTGGAAATTCCGATGGAATCAATGACGGTTTGGGCTTGTTTTGTCAGGTATCGTATTAACGTTGTTTTGTCGATAAATTCCATCTGGAGCAGCGCGATTCCCAGCTTGACATTGTTTTTCTTTTGGAATTCAAGCGCTTCATTGAGCTGCTTGGGGGTAATTTCGCCATTGGCCAGTAGGAGTTCGCCCAGACGCGCTCGTTTGGGTTTGTTCTCTTCGGTATGCCCCAGCGCGGCGTTTCTTTCCGATTGAATTTTTGTGTATCGAGTGAGAGCTTCTTCCGAAAGAAAGCCTTGGTTGACAAGTATCATGCCCACCAGACCTCCCCTTTTTTTCTGAATATCGAGCGCTCTGCTAAGTTGTTCCTGAGTGATGAGCTTCTCTTCAATGAGAAGCTCACCAAGGTATATTCTTTTTTTTGCCATAAGAACCTTCTCTTTTAATATTGGGTATTCTTCGTCTTAAGGCAAAAAAAAGTGTTTCATCATCGTTAATGAAAGATGTGAAGAGATCCGCTTACTGGTTGTTTGAAATTTCAGTTTGAGCTCTTTTTTTCAAACCTTTGGCCTGCACGCGGTAAACAACTTCACAGTTTTGCTCTTCATCATAGGTGGTTTTTACAATCGAACCTCCGCGAATCATCCCTTCAAATTCTTTTGTCAGGGCAATTCCCGTAGATTCTCCGTCCATGCTGCCCGTGGCTCCCTGGACTTTTGCACCGATCATCAACTCAATAACTCGCGCCTGTGCGGAGAGAGTGGCGGCTTCTTTTGATTGAATTTTTCGTTTCGTGGTGTTTGTCTCGCCCTCTCTTGGAACGCCGAGAGCCCGGACCTGAAAGGTTTGATCGTCAATCCACCCTTCTGATTCATAGCTTTTGGTGTCTCCTTCAAGCATTGAGCTGGAAGTACCGCATTGAAATGCGGGTACCATCAAAATCAAAGCTGCAAGGAAACTCGCTGTCGTAATTCGCATATTTTTACTCCTTATCAGAGAATTTTACCCGTTTAAAACAAATAAAAACCTCTTTCTTGGCTGTTTCGATAGACAGTATAACATTCTCATATGGAGTCAAGATTATTTTCTGTAAAATGATTTACGACCACTTTGCCCAAAAGACAAAGGGGGTGTGAGTTTTTCCTGGATTATTTTTTATCGTTTTTTGATGAACCGCTTGACTTTGCCTCTTTTATATACCCTGCTGTATATATCGAAAAAAGCCAGATCGTCTTTGCAGGGGCGCCAGGGGTGGAAAAAACGGTACCGCGAATTTGCCGCTCAAAAAAACGGCAAAAAGAAAATCGTTCATTTTCATGCCGCCAGCGCAGGCGAATATCTCTGCGCCAAGCCGGTAATCAAACAATTTTACGAGCAAGGCTACCTTTGTATTGTAACGGTTACCAGTATTTCAGGCTACCAATGGCTTGCCCGTGAAAAAAACCCGCATTTGGCATTTTTTGACTATTTACCGGCCGACCTTGCCTCAAATGTGCGTTTTTTTTACCGGACGATCCAACCTGTGGCTGTTGTCTTTGTCAAAACGGACCTTTGGCCAAACCTCATTATGGAAGGGGCCAAGAGGCAAATCGCTTTGTTTTTAATCTCGGCGTCTATCACCAGGGAGTCGTCAAAGTACCGCTCAAAACTTTCTCGAAGCTACCACCGCTTTTTGTACCGCCATATGGACGGAATTTATACGGCTGACCCCGAAAGCGCGGAAATTTTTTCAGGTTATTTTTTACCGGGAGAGACTCTATTTGCGGGAGATAGCCGCTACGATATGGTGGCGGATCGAAAAAAAAGCGAAAGGTTGCCGGGTTGGCTGTTCCCCAAAGAGGCTGAATGCCTGGTCCTGGGTAGCGTCTGGCAAAGCGATATTGCCGAAATTGGCCGTCCGTTGTGTAAATTAATGCATGAGCGTCCTCAACTGCATGTCATTGCAGCCCCTCATGAAACCACCGAAAAAGAGCAGTGCCTCATTGAATCGACATTTCGGGATTTTACCGTTGTTCGCTACAGTTCTTTGGATGAACGGACAGAGGGTATAAAACCGCAAAAAGAGATGGTAACGGCCAGGGTTGTTTCGGTTGATCGCGTTGGACCGCTTTTTTCTTTATATAATTTTGCAAACGCCGCATATGTTGGCGGCGGCTTTGGCGCCGGGATTCACAATATTTTAGAGCCGCTGGCTATGGGCGCGCCGGTGATCTTCGGACCGCGCCACCGGAAGTTCCCGGAAGCAAAAGAGGCTATCGATGCCGGGGTGGCGTTTTCTGTCGTGGGCGCCCCCGATTTTGCTTATGTTCTGGAAAAAATGCTGGGCTCGCATAAGGGCCGGCACAAACAACAGGCTCTTGATTTTGTAGAAAACCATAGCGGGGTATCGCAAAAATACTTTCAGATGATTCACAACAAAATAAACGCAAAGAGCCGCCAAAGTAAATAAATACAAACTGCGCCTTTCGAATAATTTTATTGACGTCCTCCGGGCGATCGTCGAAATAAAAAGGGAGATTGACCATGAACTTTACCGCAAACCACTGTTATCAGATTTTTACCGAGGCGATTCGGGATTATCATAAACTCGATGATATCAATCAGCCGCTGAAAAACCCGTACGATGAAAAAAACCAAACCATAGACTACTTGCTTTATTTAAAAAACTGGATTGATACCGTACAGTGGCATTATGAAGACATTGTCCGGGCCCCCGACATTGACCCGGTTGATGCGCTTGATTTAAAGCGAAAAATTGACGCATCAAACCAGCGGCGGAACGATACCGTAGAGAAAATTGACGATTGGATGCTACAGTTTTTGTTTCAAAATGCGCAACCCAAAGAAAATGCCAGACTAAACTCGGAAAGCCCGGCCTGGGTAGTGGATCGCCTTTCCATTATCGCTTTGAAAATATATCATATGGAGATTGAAGCCAACCGTACGGAAGCGACGCCGGAACACCGGCAGAACTGTCGCACAAAACTGAATATATTGAACGAACAAAAAAATGACCTTTCACAATGCCTGGACGAGCTCATTGAAGAAATTCAATCGGGCAGGGGGTACATGAAAGTTTACCGCCAGATGAAAATGTACAATGACCCTTCGTTGAACCCGGTGCTTTACCAGGGGACCAGGAAAGAGTAAGCGTCTAAAATCAATAAAAAGACGCAATTTATCCGGAGCTATTTTCGGCATACATGAATCTACTGGTATACCGTTTGTCATCGATGGGGGACGTGGCGTTGACTGCCCCAGTTGTCCGCGAATTTTTGGAACAATATCCGAAAGCCAGGGTCACTTTTGTGACATCACGTTTTTATTTTCCGTTGTTAGCCGGTTTACCGCGGTTAACGTTAGTGGCTGCCGATACGCGGGGGGCTCACCGGGGGATTCGCGGTATCTTCCGTTTGGCAAAAGAGCTAAAAGAGACGGTCTCGTATGATTTTTTTCTCGATTTGCACCATGTGACCCGATCGCAATTGCTGGGTTTTTTTCTGGGCCTGAAAACCTTTCGTTTGCAAAAAGGGCGGCTGCAAAAAAGGGCTGCCATTCGCCGAAAAAACAAAATAAAAGTAAATTTGCCGCATACCATCGAGCGGTACCGCGAGGTATTTGCCAGGGCCGGCTTCTCTCTCAAGGGCGGGGCGCCGCAATTGAATATTTCTACGTTGAAAAAAAGCGCCGTATGGGAAAAGTACCGCACTCAAAAAGGCAAACGGATTGATATTGGCGTCGCCCCGTTGAGCGCCCACACCCTCAAAGTCTGGCCCGCCCACCGAGTGCGCGACCTGCTTCTCATGATAGACAACGAGACCGCCGCAAGATTCTTTATGATGGGCGCCCCTTCCGAACGGGAGGTTTTGGAACAATACCGAAGCGGGCTAACTGAAAGCCATAACATGGCCGGCGTTTTTGAAAACGGGTTAGGCGATGAGCTCTCTATGATGAAAGATCTCGATTTAATGATCACCATGGATTCCGCCAACATGCATATCGCGTCACTTCTGCAGGTTCCCTGCGTTTCCATTTGGGGGCCGACCCACCCGGTAACCGGCTTTGGCCCGCCGGGGGAGCCCTCGCTTGTGGTGGGGCGAGCCGATCTCTCTTGCCGGCCATGCGGCGTCTTCGCCGAAAACCCCTGTTATCGTAAGGACCATGCCTGCATGAACGAGCTGGCCGCCGAAGAAGTATGGCCGCAGGTTCGGGCTTTTATGAAAAAAACCGGCCTTTTGAGCTCAAAATGAGCTAAAAAGGCCGCCCAAAACCGGGAATTTACCGCGAAAAGTAATTTAATAATTTCAGAAATGCGCCGAAACTAAAATATGTTTCTATGTCGGCGGCAATCCGGGGTTGCGCGTACCCTGTTGTTTTTACAGGTTTTTGTTTTTTCTTTGGCGAGCCGCCCGCTTTTTTCCGGGACTCACCTGGATTTAGTGGATACGCCCACAGCGGCCACGTTAGCCCGCGGCAGTTACAGCATCAATGTTTGGGGTTATGACGCCGGCGGAATTTTAACCAAAGCCATGCTGGGGCTGCATGACAATATTACCCTGGGAACGACATTTGACGTTGAACATGTCATTGGGAACCAGGATGTAAAATTTAACGTTCCGGGGGTGATTGCCCGGATCAAGTTCTTTGATGAAATTTCAAATGTCCCGCTTTTGTTTGCCATCGGGTATGACGCTTTTTACGAAGATAGCTTGCCCATCGAGGAGTTGGGCGATGTCATTAGCAGCCGCCTGGTCTACGGGCCTTATTTTGTTTTAACCAAGCCTGTCTTTATGCTGGAAGGCGAGCAACATTTTCATATCGGGGCTCGATTGCCTTTCCAGCCGTTTTACGAACCGGATGACGCATCGATGTTTTTCGGGTTTGATTTTCCGCTGGGTTTGCTCGTACCAATGTTTGAAATTGAAAAGGTATTTTTCGATTCAAGCCGTTGGGATACCGTTGTCTATAATCTGGGTTTGCGCTTTAATCTTTATGACACATTCGGGATAGAGTTGAACTTTATGTTAAAGGCAAACGAGCCCGCCAACCGCATTCTTACGTTTGAATATACCAACATGTTTTGATCTTTTGATGAATTTTAGGATCAATCTTCCAGGTCGGATTCGATAAAAATTCTCAATGGGAATTGCAATCGGGCGATGGTGTGCCCATTGTGAACATGAATAACAAAATCTTCGCTTTGCAATTGCATGTTTTTCAACATAACGGAAATCAAGGGAACGCCTATGCCGGCGCCTTCGTGGAGTTCGTCTTCTTCGTCTTCATTGTCGTCAAAGAGGTAAGATAGATCCGTTGTCTCTTTCGCCTTGCCCATGCTCGATTGCAGGCGTCTCCACTCAATGCCGCTTGGAACGCCTTCGTTCACAACCTCAATGACAAAAATATCATCTTCAATGCGCCCGTTGCATTGGACAGAGACATTTTTTTCTTTGCAGAGGTTGGCAAAGTTTTCAGCCCGGTGCGACTCGATTTCTGTGCGAAATATTTCAAGCCATTGCTGGTAGGGGAGGTCGGACATGCCGATTTCGCCAAGAAAATATTCTTTGTAGAGGCGTTTGTACAGCGCTTTGAGCGAATTGGTCAGCAATTCACGGATAATCAGGTAGATTGGCCCGCTGTATTCGGGTTTTTTCAACAGCTTCATGATCTCACGGAGTTTTTCCATGAGTATTTTTTCATCGCCGCTATATAAATCGGAAAACTCGTATTTAAAAAACAATTGTTCCGGATTCACTGAGAAATGTTTTTCCCAGGCGCTTTCTTCTTCTTTCATCCGCTCTGTTATGTTTTGGCTCATCCTGCTGCTTGTATTATGATTAAATCATTTTGTTTACAAACTGAAAAAATTCATCTTCGGCGATTTTACCGGGGAAAATCTCGTTAAAGTATTCAAGTACGTTTTCGGGTAAATTGAGCGCCGCTTCGAGTTTTGCGCCGTCTTCTTCATCGGCGGGGCAAAAGTGACCGTAACCGTATTTCTTCGCCAGAAAGTTACCGTATGAGACAATCGGCAAAAGAATTTCTTCGGTCTCGACATCGCCTTTGAAACATTCGTGCCCTGAGAAAATTTTACTGTAAATTTCAGGGAGCTTCCATTCGGCGGCGGCTTTGACGCCAACCTGCATGTGGTTGATCCCGAATATTTTTTGTTCGGCTACGGCAAAAGGGATATTCTCTTCGGCAATCGTATCAAGAACCTGGATAAACATTTTACGATCGATAATATTTAAAATGACTTTACCAATGTCATGTAGCAGGCCTGCGACAAAGGCTTCTTCTTGCATCTCTTTGCGGCCCATTTTTGCGGCAATCTCGCGCGAGATAACCCCGGTGACTGTGCTGTGTTTCCATACATAGCGTTGGAAGCGCGAGTACTTGCCGGTTTCAAACAAAGATTTGGAATTTGCCGCCATCGCCAGCGAACGAACAACCCGAAAGCCCAGCATGGCAATGGCATGCTGGAGGCTGCTTACCTGGTTGCCTCTGGAGTAAAAAGAAGAGTTGGCCGCTTTGAGAATCATCGTCGACATGTTTTGGTCGGCTTTTACGATTGTGTCTAGCTGGCTGAAACTCGTATCGCTATTATCGTTCAGGTTTAGCAGACTGGCTAAAACAGCCGGCTGTACAGTCAGCTTTATATTTTTTAACTCGGCATCAATGTCCATTCGTATTTACTCCGCACGCGCTTTTTTTGAGTACTGCAATAATGATAAAAGCAAGGATTGTCAAGTGCTTTTCTTTTCCTTCTTTAATATTAGTATCGGTTTTGTGGCTACCTTTCTACAAAAAAAATGCGGGATTATAGCGTCGGGGGGAGCTTCAACCCCGCGCTTGCGCGCGGTTGAAGCGGGGGGGCAGGCTTGCCCCCTTTTTTCGGTTTTTATCGAAGTAATTTACCGGGAGAGACGAGTTTGCCTGAAACGGTTAAAATGCCTTTTTGGGTCGGGTCCATCATGGGCGGTTCCCAGTGGGCGGGGCCGGTTAAGAGCATTTGGGTTTCTTGTAAAATGCCTGTGGCCCGGTATTCGGTAAATTGATTCTGGCCGGGGAAAACCGGGATATCAAGGGCGCCTGTGATGCTGAAGTTCAGTTTTTCAAGTTCGGGCCGCACTTTGGAGTCGATTTCAAGAACAAAGGTGATGGTGCCCCCGGCTTGCTCTTTTTCGCCGCAAATCAGAGATGCCATGATTTCAATGAGCTCGGGTTGTTCGTTGTCGTGCAGCATCTCTTCGTTGTAGTAGGCGTCAATGATGACCAGGGCGCAGGGGGTGTTGACCTGGTAGAGGCTGTTTTGCTGAAAAAGGTTTTCAAATACCCCGGCCGACAGGCCTTTGAGCATTTCTCGGTACTCTTTCATTACTTTTTCTTTTTTTTCAACCAGTTCGGGCGGGGCGCCGGGTTGCATGGCTTCGCGCTGAAAGCTCATGATGTTTTCAATGTCATACGTTGTTAAGAAGTTCCGGTATTCGTTATCAAGCTTTTCAAGTTCCGTTAAAATTGCGCCGCCCTGGATTGGCGCGGGCGCCCCCGTTTTGGTCGACTCTTTTTTTTCTTGCGCGCCAGGGGAGGTCAGGGCGGCCAGAGTAAACGTTAGAAAAAAAACGATGCCTGCCTTGTTTATGTGATTCATGTTTTCCTCATTATATTTTCATAATATTTTCATATTTTCGTTGTTTGTGTTTGCGGGTTTTCCGGTCGGGTTGCAATAAAGCAGGCCTGAGTTAACCGGTTTGTCTCTGATGTCAACTCTTTGACGGTTTTGTCTTTTATATTTAAAAAAACTTTTCATGACATATCGGGGTGTCCGTTTGGCGTTATGGCAGATAAAAAACTCAAGCTTGAAGCGCTCGAACAATACCTGGTTGAGCCGCTTTCGCCCAACATGGGCTATTACTTTAAAACGGACCGCGAGTTGGCGAAAATGAAAACCCGTTTTCAGGATCTTGAGGTGCATGAATTCGCTTCGTATGGCCGGGTTTTGCGGCTTGACGGGGTTTTTCAAACTTCGGACCGCGATGAGTTTTTATACCATGAACCTTTGGCGCATGTGCCGGGGATTGCCATCGACGGCCCTAAAACCGCTCTTGTGATTGGCGGCGGCGACGGGGGCATGGCCGAAGAACTGTTAAAATACAATACGCTGGAAAAAGTGGTTATGGTTGAGCTGGACGAAGGCGTCGTCGATGCGTCAAAAGAGTATCTGCCGGGCATTTCAAACGGAGCGTTTGAATCGCCGCGTCTTGAATTGCGGATCGAAGACGGGGTGGCTTACATTGAAAAGACCGAAGAAAAATTCGACCAGGTGATTCTGGATTTAACGGACCCCATGGGCCCTTCGGCCGCGTTGTATACCAGGGAATTTTATACTTCTATTGATCGCATCTTAAACCCCGGCGGGGTGCTTTCGCTTCATATTGAATCGCCCATTACCCGCCCCGATATTTTCGGTTCTCTGTTTTGGACGCTAAAGTCGGTGTTTCGTATTGTCAGGCCGATGCTCAATTATGTGCCCCTTTACGGGACGCTCTGGGGGTACGCCTCGGCTTCTCAAACTTCGGATCCGTTGAATTTGACGGAAGATGAGGTGCGCGACCGGATAAAAAAACACGGGTTGAGCCAATTGCAATACTATAATGAAAAAACTCATTTTGCGTTGCTTGCCATGCCTAACTATGTTCAAGGAATCATGTCTAAAGAAAGAGCCCCATATACGGCCGGTTCGCTGCCCGATGTCTCGGGCGATCTTGCGCTTGAATTGAAATTGGGCACACCGGTCACTGAGTAATAAGTTAAAAATATAAAAGTAATTCGCGCCATACAAACCGGCCGGTTTTATCGCCGGCATGGTCAACTTCAGTACCTTTTGGGTTCGATATATAAGTGATGGACATTGCGCCAATCAACAGTTCTCTCGAACGCGCGAGAGTCAAGGTCGACGCTTCGCGTATTTCGATTACCGATATCAACAAATTAAAATCGTTGCCGGTAACCCCGTATATTGAGGAAGGCAAAGCGAATGACTACTACATTGAGCCGGTGGTGATTGAATATTATATCCCCAAAGAGAGCCGGTTTGCTTATGAAAAAAAATATCTCTATATAGAACTTTATGATCCGGTTCCGAAAGGGCCGGACCAGGAGATTGTCATGAATTACTTCAAAGAGAGGGACGAACCGATCGACCCGATTGAAGTGATGAACCGGTTCCCCCAATACATGATGCGCATTTTGCAATCGTATAATCTTTATATGGAGTTGCATGAAAGCGCTTCTATTGAGTATAAGGCGGGGTTGAGCGGCGAAAACCCGGCGGCGGTCCGGCGGGCGTTGTATTTAAACGAAGTCTTGAGAAAACGCGAACCAAAGCTGGCGGCGCTTGAGATTTTGGGCGACTATACTACGTATAATATCAACTGGTGCGTTCGTTTTTTAAACAAGAATTATATCAGTCATGTTCTTGAAGACAAGACGGTTGAATATCTCATCAAGCTGCATCGAATGAAACATGAAGACGAAAAACGGGCGGTTGACGAACGTTTTGACATTCTTTCAACCATTTACATGGACCAGGCTTTCCCCTATCAAGATGATCTCTGGGACGATGACGATTACCTCTAATCTCCCTTAGAGCCTATTCCAGCCGGCCCGCTACGGCAAAGCGGTCATGATTGCTTTGCGCCGGGTGGCGGGGCCGCGGGTTAAGCAGTTTAAAGAAGGGGCTTGTTTTTTCAATTCTACGCCATTCGTTTTCAGGCATGGCGGCGGTATAAAACTGAATGGTCCCGCTTTTCGCTTTTTTATCGGAAGGGGGCGGGTCAATTTTCCGGTCGACCATTAAGCGAACGACATTGCGAAAGAAAGGGTACTTGAGCGCCGAGGGGATAAGAAACGAACCCAGGTATTCGCCCGGAATCTGGGGGGCCATTTCAATGAGGTAGTATTTTCCGTTTCTAAGTTTCCATTCGCTTACGATTGGCGCATCGGGGATTTGCATGATATCGACAATTTTCTGATGCATTTTGGCAATTTCTTCGCGGTGCCCCTGGCATACCGAGGGGTATTGGTGCTTTAATTCAATAAAAGGCGCTTTGCTTGAAGTAATTTTGTCAGTGATTGAGATCAGGTGAAACTGAAAATTTTGCACAAGACCGACGACCGTGATTTCATCCCCTTCGATTTTCTTTTCAATGATTAAATCTTTGGGGTCGATATCCAGCTCTTGCAGGTTTTGTTTGGCAAACATCTCTTTTAGTTTTTGGTAGTCGGGGATCTCGTAGATATGGCGTTTGCCGTGCCCGGTGCGGGTTTTTACAATTAACGGAAAACCCATGGCGTCGACTTCGGCTTTGTGAATGCGTTTGGGGACCGATTGAAAGGGGGGCTGGGCAAAAAGCTCGTCTTCGTCTTCAAGCGGTTTTAACATGAGACGGGTTTCATACTTGTCAAGCAGACGTTCCATGAGCGAACGGCTCGGGCCGATGCAGCCGAGCTGTTCGGCGAGATAGCTCCAGGTAAGAAGCGCCGCCCCGTAGCTGGCCGAAAAGATGCCGGCAATTTGCGCGTCAAGCATCAAAAGATCGAGCTGAAATTTGATTTTACGAAAATTGGTGATTGATTCCTGGATCGTCAGATCGCAAAGCTCAACCCCCGGCGCGCCTAGATCGCGGTCTACGCCGATGACTTGAAAACCCAGCTTGCGCGCGGCCTGGATAAGAGGTATCTGGTTGGCGCCTGCCCCCAGAGAAATAAAGTAATCTTTTCGAAATAGTTGTTTCATTTTTTTATATACCCACAGCCCACCCCCCTCCCAAAAGGGTGGGGGCCGGGAGCCCCCGAATTTTTCGATTATACCATGATAATCGGTACATTTCACCCGTTTTTTTCAAAATGGGATAAAATATTACTACAAGGATTGTAAAAACCCTACGATATTATTATCGACCATGATACGCGGAATATATACAGGTGCATCGGGAATGACGGCGATGCAGACCAAAATGGATGTTACGGCCAATAACCTGGCCAACGTCGACAAAACGGCTTTTAAAAAAGATACCGTCCTTCTGAAAACTTTTCCGGAAATGCTGCTGCACAGAGTCAATGACGACGGCGTGGGCTGGACGCCCATGGGAAGTTTCGACTACTCTCCGCTGGTGGGTAAGCTTGGCACAGGCGTTGAGGTGAACGAAGTCTACACACGCTTTGAGCAAGGTGCGTTGAAGCGAACCAACAACAACTCCGATCTCGCCATCAACGGCGAAGGGTTTTTTATGGTACAGACAAACCGCGGCGGACGTCTGAGCCGAAGCGGAGCATTTATTTTAAACAAAGACGGCTACCTTGTGACGCCCAACGGCTTTCCGTTAATGGGAGAAAAAGGACCGATCCAGGTAAACCGGAACAACTACCTCGTCAAACCCAACGGCGAAGTCTGGATCAACCGCGCCATCGGAACGGACCCGGCGCAAATTTACGGCAAAGACATGAACCGCTGGGAAGAACCCGTACTGCTTGACCGAATCCAGATTCGCCAAGTCGAACACCCGCGCCACCTTCTCAAAGAAGGCGACTCTTTCTACAACTGGACCCCCGAATCGGGCGAACCCTTTCGGCCTGCAGAAAACAAACACCCCGAAATCGTACAAGGGTTTACCGAAGCTTCCAATGTAAACGTAGTCACCGAGATGGTGAACATGATCGAAATCCAGCGCATGTACGAAATGAACCAAAAGGCGATCACAACGCATGATACAATGCTCGGCACCTTGATCAGCCAGGTTCCGAAGTAGCAATAACACCTAGATAAAAAGGGGGGCAGTCGCCCCCCTGGGCTCAACCCCTTCGGGTTTTCGCCCACCCCCCGCGATCCGTAAACAGTAAGCGTCTTTTCGGAACAAAATAATTTGTTTTGACTTTGTATTCGAAGTACATTAAACCCAATGGCCGAAAAAAGTTTTAAAAAGCTGGTAGAAAATAAATTCAATGTTTATAACAGTCTGTTTTTAAATCTGCCTTTTCAACTGATTAGTCACACCGGGGTTCTGATCCCCGTATTGCAGAACCATTGCGAGCGGGGCCTTCGCGAAGGTCACGACCCTCTGGAAATTCTTGATTCTTTTTTCAGCGAATACGTGCAAAGCCGGCCGCCGCAAGATAGCGAAGACGCCGAACAAAAAAAAATAGATTTTATCTTTCGCGTAATTCAATACATTGAGAGGCAGATTGTACTTTTTGACAGCGTGGAAGATGCCGCATTTTCGGATTTAATACAAGGGCGCAAAGACCTTACTCTGAAAGACTTCTTTCTTGTGAAAGACGAAATAAAATTCAATGAAAATGTTTCTAAAAAACTCTATGACAAGATAACCGATTTCAGTACGCGCATTGTTTTAACTTCCCACCCCACCCAGTTTTATTCTTCTTCGGTACTCGACATCATGGCAAAACTAAGAACCCGGATCAAGGAAAACGACATCAATGGAATTGACCTGTCTCTGCACCAGTTGGGCATGACCTCGCTGATCAACACGAGCAAACCTACGCCGCTGGATGAGGCTAAAAATATTATTCATTTATTGCGCTATGTTTATTACGACGCAATTGGCGAGTTGTACAATAAAATCCGGCAAGACCTGCAAAACGAAAATTTCAACAACCCTGACATTGTTCAACTGGGTTTCTGGCCGGGTGCCGACAGAGACGGAAATCCCCATGTGCATGCCGGCACGACAATGGCCGTAGCCGACGAGCTTCGCATGAGTCTTTTTAAGTGCTATTATCATGACGTCAAAGCACTCTCTCAAAAACTGACCTTCTCGGGAATCAGGGAACATCTGTTGAAACTCAAAGAGACCCTTTATCAAAACATGTTCACGGATTCTTGCGCCTTCCCGGAAAATGGATCCCTTGAAGAGAATGCGCGCTTTGGTCATGGGCTCCGTTATGAAGAGATATTAAATCCGTTACTCACGATCAGGGAAATTTTAATCGCCTCATACAACGCTCTTTACATTGAAGATCTCGACAACCTGATTGATAAAGTAAAAATTTTTCAAACTCACTTTGCCACCCTCGACATTCGGCAAAACCATCTCGTGCACGCGCAGACGGTTGAGTTCATTTTAAAAAATAATGAAATCATTAAAGATAGTCTTGATGAATTATCCGAAGAGAAGTTGATCGATATTTTAACCTCGGAAAAAGTAACCGTTGATCTGCGTTGGCTGAACGATATTCGGGGTGAAACAAGGGACTCGGTCAAAGACACGATCGAAAACATCATGCAACTGCGTATCATTCAACAAAAAAATGGCGAGCGTGGCTGTAACCGTTACATTATCAGCAACTCGGAAGATATTTTTTCCGTACTCTATGTCTTTGCCCTTTTCAGATGGTGCGGGTTTGACGGCAGAGACATCCCGTTTGATATCATTCCTTTATTTGAATCCATGCCGGGAATCAAAAACTCCGAATCTATTCTCAGGAAACTCTTTAATATTGAATCATACAAGCACCATATCAGGCAAAGGCAGAGCCGGCAAACGATCATGCTCGGTTTTTCGGACGGGACAAAAGACGGCGGTTATCTAAAAGCCAACTGGTCTATTTTTACCACCAAAGAAAAACTTACTTCGCTTTGCGAAGAGTTTGGCATACAGGCAATTTTCTTTGACGGCAGGGGCGGGCCGCCGGCGCGGGGCGGCGGTAAAACCCACAAGTTTTATGCAGCGCAGACAAGTCAAATTGCCAACCGGGCAATTCAATTGACCATTCAGGGGCAGACCATCACCAGCAAGTACGGCACGAAAGAACATTTCATGCACAATTGCGAGCAACTGCTCACCGGCGGTTTATTCAATAAAGTTTTTGAAAATCGCAATATCATTTCAGATGAACATCGCCGGCTGATAGAGCGGCTCTCCGAAACCAGCTACCAAAAATACACGGAACTGAAAAACCACCCTTTGTTTTTAACGTACCTCGAAGAAAAAAGCGTTTTAAAATACTACGGCGAGACCAATGTCGGTAGCCGCCCCGGCAAAAGAGGTCTTTCCAAAAAACCGGAACTTTCCGATTTGAGAGCAATTCCCTTTGTAGGCTCATGGAGCCAGTTAAAGCAAAATGTACCGGGTTATTTCGGAATCGGTTTTGCCATCCGGTCCGAGATCGATCGCGGCGGTCCGGATCAATTACAAAAATGCTACCAGGAAGTTCCCTTTTTCAAGGCTCTGATCTCAAACAGTATGATGTCTTTGTATAAGTGTAATTTTTCGCTGACATCTTATCTTGCGAAAGATAAAAAATACGGAGATTTCTGGCGGATTCTTTATGAAGAATACATGCTCAGTAAAAAGATGCTGCTTCTGATTTCGGGACAGGATTCTTTAATGGAAGAATATACGGATTCCGCCAAATCCATTGAAATTCGCGAGAAGACAATTTTACCGCTTTTGGTGATTCAGCAATACGCCCTGCAAAAAATCGAAAAAGGTTTTGATAAATCTCAGGCTGAAAAAGAAAAAGCTTACCAGAAGATCGTGAAACGGTCTTTATATGGCAGCATCAACGCCAGTAGAAATTCCGCTTAGAATATAAATTGTTTTTATAATTAAATCTTGTCACCCGGCGCGAATAATACATTTCACATAGATAAAAATTTCGTTGCCGTAGACGAAATGCAGATCAAATAATCATTTACTTTCCCGGCAAAAAAACAAAAGTTTCATGCGTTATATGAAATATAATGCTTACCAAAATGTATGAGAATACATATCAGATAGGAAACCCAGTGAAAACGTTTATAAAATATACCCTGCTTTCTATTTTTTTTACGTACCCGGTATTCGCTCAGCAAATTGACATTATTCCTCAACTTGGAATGTCTATAACGTCTCGATTGGATAAAAAGCCTGAAATGTCTAAAGAGATTTTACCAATGGCCGGAATTACACCCGGGGTTGGATTGATTTTCAGCTATCACCCAAACCCAACATTCGCGTTAGAAAGCGGCGCTTTTTACGGTTCTCGAGCTTACGGATATAAAAATGAAACGGTTGGGTTTTCCGGCGAATGGTATTACCTGTTTCATGAGCTTGAAATTCCTGTCTCTCTTCGTGTTTTCATAACGTCATGGTTTAACATCGGGATTGGCGGATTTTACTCAAAATATACCGGGCTGGTCACTATTCAATCCAGGGGAGACGCTGAACGCCATGGAAATTATTCGGACTCTTACGAACGTTTCCATTTAGGAAGAACAAATTATGGCATGCTTTACCAGCTTGGTTTTATAGCCCCCCTGGGCAATTCAAAGCTGACTCTTGATTTGAATTATCGACCGGGGTCTAACGACATAGCGAGAGACTACATGATTCCCAATGATCATGTCGCCTATATTGGCCACCTTGAACTTTACCTGGGTATTCGCATTCCCACTAGCAGTCCGCAGACCCCTTCCGATGACTTTAGCGTTGAACCGGTTGATCGTGAAGAAGGTAATTAACATTTCTGAAACTTTCCCCCGCCTGTGCCAAAAATCCGCCTCAAATATCGCCTAACGGCACCTCGCCCAAGAAACAACTAACCCGCGAAGCAAAATATGTTTTTGGTGACGCGCATGCCGCAGGCGAGCAGCGCCGCAGCGGAAAAGTTTTATGCCTGTAATTAATTGGGCGGAGGAGGCGCAAATGCTTGTCTGCCTTCGCTTTGTCCGGCAGCCAGGTAATGCTCCAGCCCTGTCGCATAAAGTCCGCCGGCGATAGCAGTGCGTATATCCGGGTTATGCAGCAAATAATAAAATTCATTGAACCCGGGCGCCCCGCTCAAAGCCGGGTCTGTCAAGTTAGGCCCTGTAGACAATGAAACGTTTAATGATCTCGTTGTTACCGTTACCGAAGAACCATTCATGGCCTGAATCACTGTCCAACTTAGATTGTTGTTTGAGTCAAGAGACGGGATAAAGCTGGGCAAATAGCCGCCCGTCTCATTCACTTGTTGGTGAATGACTGTTACAAAATGACCTGTTCCGTCGTTTAATAAAACACGGCTACCAGACTCAACAGGGAGGTTATATTTACAACAAAAAGCTTTTCCATGATCTGAAGTTAAAATATCGAGGTGACCGTCATTATTTACATCGATAAAATCCAGGCGGTGTATGCCTCCGCTTATAAGCACCCAGTTGTAAAGTCTACTGGAAGTTTCATCAATATAAGTGCCATTATGGTTAATAAGAAATTGTAAAACTCCATATGGTTGAGAATTGCTCCATATCATTGATGAAATAATAATATCTTTATCGCCGTCATAATCCAGATCAATTGCTTTTGCCGAAACATCATGAGATAAGCCTACCGAACCTTCCCAGTCGGGAATAATTTGAACAACAGATTGAAATACCGATTGTTCAAAATACGGGAGAGGGAGGGCCGTAGCGAGAAGAGACAATGAAAGGTCGCTTGAGGCTTTTACCAGATAATTTGTCTCACCCAGCATGTTGAACTGGGGAACCGGACCGGTGTCCGTAAGAACATACTCAAACTGATTTTTATTATTGAAACCCAGGGGAGCGATAGCCATTCCCGAAACGATACTCCCCAGGCGCTTGATTGAAAACGTACTTCCATTATTTTCAAGTATAAACGGTTTCCCGTCAAATGGAATGATCCATGATTGCGCAATGATGTCATCATCGCCATCGCTATCATAATCAAAAGGAATTGAATGATGACTCGATGTAAGAATATCGGATTGATCCCAGGTGGAAGTGTCCAGATTATAAAAATACATGGGCGACGATGCGACAGCCATCGGATCAATTAACTTGCCTTCATCAACACCCATGAATACAACGGACTTACTGCCGCTTTGATTGTTTAGAACCCAGCTGTGCGTTGAGCCCTGGATGTGCAGATAGTCGATGCATGCAGGTATATCATTTACATATTCAAGCGCAAAAGCCGAACCCTGGTCAGGGTCGTTTGGCATCCAGTCGCTATAAAAAATATATTTTTTACCGTTATGCAGAGTATGACTGCCGTAACCGACACCATATGTTATCGGACCATTGATTATAAACGAATCTTGCCGGGTTGAAAAGAGTTCATTTTTTACATTTAAAGAATGAAACCAGATTGAATCAACATTGATCGTTGTCGGCAACCCCGGGTATTCCGCTTGCAGTTGCGATATTTGCGAGGTGTAATCAGCCCACATTTGCGCAATGGTTAAGACAGGTGAATTTGAGGAAGATAGTAAAGCAGTGTTGCACGAGTACGCGGTACTATTGACCGGGATTTTTGAAACAGGTAAAGTTTCAGTTTGACCGGATTTTTGCGGCTGAGGCCCTCCGGAACAAACAATGAAACTGACAATAAAAAGTACATATAATCCGGCAAACTTGATTTTATTCACGATATACACCCCTAAGCTAAAATTTTCTGTTCTGTCTCTTGTAAAGAAGTATTTATTCAATCTGCATTATAACGATAGCCGATAACGGCACATATGCCTCTGTCCGCGAAACCTTGCCTGCCTGGCGATTTGCACGATCTAAAAATATATCTCATACAATAATAATGTAAATGTAAAACTGGTAGCCGCTAAAGCAGCGCTGCTGCCAGGAAAAGGATCCGGTTGCGATTGCTCGAATTCCTGTTTTAACGTTAAGGACGATGAATACACATACATCATTCATGTTTCTCCGATATAGCAATTCCCGAATAAAAAGGGGGGCAGTCGCCCCCCTGGGCTCAACCCCTGCGGGTTTTCGCCCACCCCCCGCGATCTTTTTCCGGCGCTTGACTTTAACACGAACAAAGTAGAAAAATCATATTTCTCTTTACAAGATAAACATATCCCATTACGCTTTTAAAAATGGAAACTAAAAGGTTATTAAAGATTCTAACCGGGTTGGAAAAAGAACCTTTAAGCACTGATATGATTACCGCTCGACTCAATTCGAGCGGGTTTATTGTGACCGAGCGAACGGTCCAGCGTGATCTAAATGAAAGACTAACCCAGAAAGGTCTTCAATTGCGTCATAAATCCAGAAATTATGCCATAGAAGTGAATGATTCATATTACAAGTTTTTGGCCTCATTTTTTCACGATTTTTTTGAAAATTATATGAGAACTTTCTGTACCAGGGATATTACAACTACCGCCATTTATACGGGCATTTCACACTTAAAAACACCGGCAACTTTAGTCGCTAATCTATACGGCGCTCTTCAGGACTCCAGAGAAATTTCATTTTTATACAAACCGCAGACCAGAGATACGGTAGAAAAACTCGCCTGCAAGAAAGCGGAGTACGCAAGCGGTCTTCCCATAAAAATGATCCCCCACGGGTTTGTTTTTTCGCGAGAGTCTCTCCTTATCGGCGGCGAAAACGGTTATTTTTCAGAGCCCGAATACCGTCATTATGACCTCAGAGGCATTGACGAAATTGAGGTTGGGGACGTCTTTGAAAAGCGATTAAAGATCAACCTTGAAAAAGAATATGAAAACAGTGTGGATATCTGGCATGGCGGAACACTATACCCGCTTCTCATACGCGAAACTCCGCCGGCTGAACCTGGCAAAGCCCGTACCTATGAAAAACTGGTGAACGGTGAAAAAGAGATTCTTGCCCAGGTTCATGCTTCCGACGGGCGACTCAAGATCATTAACCCTCCGCCCGGTATCGTCAAAAAAGCTCGCGAGATGCAGTATCCGGATTCCATTTTCTTGTATGAATAATACGACAAAATCATGTCGTTTTACATTTATACACAATATGTATAACATAATTCTTGACTTGTAGATAAAGACTAATATGTTAATCGTAATAAAATGAATGAGTACATGAACTTCTGGGGCAAGGCCGATGCAGAAACGGGCAGCTGGCATCCGTTAGCGTACCACATGCTCGATGTGGCGGCGGTGGCAAGAGTGTGGGTAACACAAAATGAATTTTTCTTACAACGTTGGTCAGAGAAATTGCAGATGTCAGAAGATGAAACATTGGATGTGGTTTCTTTCTTTGCGGCCATTCATGACATGGGCAAATTTGCCGCTGATTTTCAATGGAAAATTCCTGAAATCGCCCAAAAGTTCAGCAGGCGCGAGAAAGAGCCGTCGCCAAGCCCATACCATATGCAGGCAGGCTGGGTTTTGTACCATTCGTCGTTATTCAACAAATATCTGGAAAACATCAACAATTTGCCGCAGGGTCGTCCTTCCCAGTTTGCACGGGCTCTGGAACCTCTTTTTTCTGCCGCTTTCGGTCATCATGGCGCACCGGTAGAGGCCCCTAATCATTATACAGTTGTTTATCGGGATGTATTTGAGAGCGGCGAAGGTGATGCCGCTGAGAAACTGTTTCTTGATTTGTTAGAGATGTTCCCCGGAGTGAAACATCTTTTGACTAAAACTCAAGATATTAAAAGCAGAGCGTTGGATTTTAAGGCATTTTCTTTTGTTTTATCCGGCTTGATTATCTTGTCCGACTGGCTTGCATCATCTGAAAACAATTTCGAGCACTTTATAAAAAATCAAAGCGATGCTATGAACTTTCTTTCTTTATCGGAATATTGGAAAAAACCCGCATATGAACAAGCAGAAAAAACGCTAACCAGGAATGGTTTGAATAATATTTCTGTTTATAATAAACCCGATTGGGAACACTTGTTTCCCGCGCTCGCGCAGCAATATAACCCCAATCCGTTGCAAAAACAAATGATAGATTTGAATCTTTCAAATGGACCGGGTTTGTATATACTGGAAGATATCGCCGGCTCGGGTAAAACCGAAGCAGCTTTACTTTTAACAGGCCGCCTTATGGCTCAAAATGAATCGAACGGATTTTATTTTGCCTTACCAACGATGGCAACCTCTAATGGAATGTATCACCGATTGAAAGAAGTGTATAGCCGGTATTTTGAAGATGGCCAAACACCTTCTTTGATTTTAGCCCATGGAGGAAGTCGTCTGCAAAAAGAATTCACCGATACAATTTTTTCCACAGTAGCAGAAAATATTTCCGAAGCCAGTGATATTGCCGGAGAACTTTCTCAAAACGGTGACACGGGTTTGCGGCCTGAAGTCTCTTCTGCCGTATGCCATGAATGGTTTGCCGATCGTTCTAAAAAAGTGTTTCTGGCGCAGGCAGGCGTTGGCAGTATTGATCAGGCATTGCTTGCTTCGATTTACTCACGCCATAATTCACTCCGCTTGTTTGGTCTTTCGAACAGAACCCTGATCGTTGATGAAGTACACGCCTATGATGTGTACATGCAAAAACTTTTGGAAAATTTATTACAGTTTCAAGCGGCAATGGGGCAAAGCGTACTCTTGCTTTCGGCGACGCTCCCGGCAGGCATGAAGGAAAATTTAATCAAAGCCTATCGCAAAGGGTTAGCATCGAATACGGAAATCATTGAAGATACTGCCGAGAGTACGATAACTGATTTGAAAAATGCTTTTTCTACGCCGTTTCCGTTGTTCAGTTTTTTTGCAGATAACAAATATACCGAAATGCCGGTGGAATCACGGGTTGAATCGGTTCGTGAGATTGACGTTGAATTAGTGTATGAACCATCGCAGGTATATGATATCTTAAAAGAAGTTCATCAAAAAGGAAAATGCGCTGTCTGGATCAGAAACACGGTCGGTGATGTGCAAAATGGGTATGAGACATTGAAAGAGTTCATCGACACAAAAGATCTTTTGCTGTTCCATTCACGTTTTACCATGTCCGACCGGCAAAAAATTGAAAATACGGTTCTCGATACATTTGGCAAAGAATCTACGCCACAAACTCGAAAAGGTAAAATTCTCATTGCAAGCCAGGTGGTAGAGCAGTCGCTTGATCTTGATTTTGATTGTATGGTTACCGATCTTTGCCCGATTGACCTGATTATACAAAGGGCTGGTCGACTTTGCCGGCATTCCAGAGACCGGAACGGACAGGTTGTTTCAAGTAAAGATCAGCGGGGCAAACCTCGTCTTCATGTCTACGGACCGGAGCCTGCCGCTGATATTCAGGCAACCTGGTATTCCGAGTATTTCAAGGGAGGGGCGTTTGTATATCCCCAGACAGATTTGCTGTGGCGTTCATCAAAAGTATTAAAAGATACGGAAAAGATTATATTACCCGGGCAGGCCCGCTTTTTAATCGAAAGCGTTTACGGAGATATCGCGCCTGATGTTCCGGAAAATTTGGCGCAAAGCGCTCTAAAAGTATCCGCCAAAACCAACAAGCATGAGGCAATGGCCGAACGTCACTGCTTTCCGCCGGAGAATGGTTTTATAAAACCATCTGACCTGGACCCCTGGAATGACGATGAAAAGGCTGTTACCAGGTTGACCCAGGATACCATTGCCTATCGCATGTGTGTTGTTAAAGATAGCGAGTTGCAGCCATTCCATTTTGATGAAGAGCACCCCTGGGCTATGAGCCAAGTGAAATATCGTGACCTGCAGATTGAATACGATGCTCTTATGAAAAAGCAAATTCACTCAACCAATCGTAAACTGTACGATAAGGGTAGGGGCGGCAGATTATTGCCCGTTGTAAAAGAAAACGATATCTGGGTAAGCGCCGGTTCTCTTGCAGATGACAGAAAAATAATCTATGATAATAAATTAGGATTGAGATTGGAGGGTAAAATATGAAACAAAAAAAATCCCCACAAAAGTGGGGAATGTTTTCATATCCCAGCGTTTACCGGTTCATCCCTTCGAGAGTTGAGGGGAATTTGATTGATCATATGAGAAAAAGAGGACTATTTGGAAATAATATTAAATTATTTGACTTGTAGGTTATTCCAGCATTTACCTTTAAAAATTATTGCCAATTTGAATCCACTTTGATATATTGGTTTTAATATTCCAGCTGGAATAAAATTTAAAAGGAGTACTTTTATGAAAAAAGTAACGCACAGTAAAAAAGCCCCTGATGGCGACATTCTCGGGCTTTGCAACAAAATTGAAGGTTGGTCAGTCAGCAAGACTGATGCAATCAAGGAAATTGGGCGTGTAGGCAATGCGAATTCACCTTACTGCACGCAGGCGGATCTCGAAAAAGTTCGAATCCATGTGATAAATGATTTCTCTAAAGGGAAATATTTGCGAACGGACCCCGACAAGACGAAAAAGAATAACTTAAGCGCCTTGCCGGATTGCTAAAAAGTTTTTGTCCGTATTGGGTAGTCGAGACCCAATACGGACTTTTAATGATACTATTATATTATGACAAGAAATTAATAATAGCAGAAGGGGGAAAAAATGAAACAGACTATAAACACAACCGGAGATTTAAGTAATGATGGAAAAACAATAATACTGAAGGAAGCAGTAAAAAATATTCCTGCCGGCAAAGTTCATCTGGTAATCATTACGGAGGACGACGAAATCAGTGATGACGATTGGCTTTCAGCGCTTGGTAATAGCAATCTTTATGATGACTTGAAACATGAAGATGAAGATATTTATTCCGTCAAAGATGGGAGCGCTTATTATGGTTCGAAGTAAAATTGTGTTGGTGCCTTTCCCTTTTGATGATCTCAGCGGATATAAATTAAGACCGGTAGTATGTCTTACAGAGCCGATAGGCAAACATAAACATGTCATTGTGTCATTTATATCAAGCAGAGTTCCCGAAGAAAATAGTTTTAATGAATTATTATTAAGAAAAGATGATCCTCAATTACAAAACTCCGGTCTAAAAAAAGATTCGGTGATTTTGCTGCATCGTCTTGTTACTTTGCACGAAGGAATTTTTCAACGGGAACTTGGAGTTCTGCCGGAAAAAATCATGAATAATATTATAGAAAAATTAGTGCATCTATTAAAAAATAAAGCAAGTCAGTGAAGGTATAAACATGAATTTAATCACAGATAAATGGATTCCGGTTTTACGAAGAAATGATAATAAAAGAGAAATTATAAGCCCGGCAGAAATTACCGATGAAATCGATAAAAACCCGTATCTTCTTTTAGACGCGCCCCGGCCAGATTTTAACGGAGCATTGCTACAGTTTTTTATTGGTCTGTTGCAAACAGCCATGACGCCGGATAACGAAGATGAATGGCAGGGTTTATTTTTAAATCCGCCATCGCCGGATGAATTAGCTAAGAAGTTTAAATCGTTTGAACCTAATTTCAACCTGGCTGGGGAAAAACCTTTGTTTATGCAGGATTATAATCTTTTAGCGGAAACTGACATAAAAGAGTGGAGTATTTTTCATTTACTAATAGATATTTCAGGCGGTGATCATAATCAGTATTTCAATAAAACTGAAAATTTACATTATATGTGTCCTAATTGTGCTGCCATGGCATTATTTACTTATCAGACAAATGCGCCATCCGGGGGTAGCGGTCATAGAACTTCTATTCGCGGTGGTGGCCCGCTTAGTACTTTTGTATTCCCTGATAAAACCAGCCAACAATATGATACTTTTTGGCATAGAGCATGGTTGAACGTTCTTGAAAAAATGGACTTATCCAGCACTGGTTGTAATGTTAAAAACAACAAAATAGAACTTCAAATGCCTTGGATTGCACCAACAAGGACAAGTGGCGAGAAGGATAGTCCGGTTTTTGGAAAAGAGATTCATCCAAATCAAATATACTGGTCCATGCCCAGACGTATCGTTTTAAATAAAATTGATTCAGAAAACGAATTTTGTAGTTTATGTGGTAATGTTACAGATTCACTATATTCTACATTTTTCACCAAAAAACATGGGATAGAATATGGAGCAGGTATTGTGCATCCGCTTAGTCCTTATCGCGATAAAGATGGGAACCTTATTCCGCTTCATCCACAAAATGGCGGGTTTACATACCAGTATTGGCCTGACTTTCTATTTTCAACAAGAAGAAATTCAAAAGGAAATCAAAGAGCATTGGTCGTACAGAAAGCGGATAAACGATGGCAATCTTTTAATACAGATAAAATCAATTTAACGCTTTCATATTTCGCTTTAGGGTATGATATTTACAATAATGTGAAAGCCCGCTGCTGGTATGAAACGCAGATCCCCTTTTTTGAAATTCGTGAAGAAAATGAAGACAAAAGAAACAAAATTACAGAATTTCTTGAAAATACTGCCCGAGAACTTGCTGATAGCGCCAGGGTAATTGCAAGTAATACAAAGCAGGCGGTAAAGAATGCCTGGTTTTCCCCGAATGCCAGTGTTCGCGGCGATTTTTCGTTTGTAGAAAATGAGTTCTGGCAGGCAACGGAAAGTGAATACACTTCAATACTTCGCATTGCCGCCGGCGGTAAATACACAAAAACGGAAGAGTTTTATAATGAACTGGAGCCCTGGTTGAAGAAATTACACAAAGAATCGCTGGCGTTGTTTGATCGCTACGCTGACCAGGTTCCGCTGGATCAAGGTAAACCCGGCGAGCCGCCCCGGTTTTTACAGGCTCGTAAAAAGTTACAGGTTTTTAACCAAAGCGATAAAACGAGAGAGGTAATCGGTTTGCCTGCCCGAAAAGCGGATAAACAAAAAATAAAAAGGAGAAAGTAAATGTCTGAATATAATTTGTACGGAAAATTTGCCCCGGATCAACCTGTGGGGTTGGCTATAAAAAAATGGTGGGAAGCATTATCGGGATCACCCGGAGATCGCGCGGGTTTGCGGCGGGCCAAAAATTGTACGGAAGTGGCCATGCAGCCTGCGTATTATTGGCTTTTAAATCACCTTCTTTCATTGAAAGAAAAAGAAAAGTTTTATTTTCGGGAAGAAAACCTGGCCTGTTTGGCCGGTTTGCTTTCGCATGTAAAACATTTCGAAGCAGGTTCATTTGCCGCGCGAATGAACACCCCGCGCTCAAGCCCGCCTGTAAGCGATTTACGCTTTCGCCGTATCTTGCGAGTTGAAAACTTAGATGATTTGTATATAATGATGATTCGGTTTATTCGTATGATGGACGCGAAGGCAAATATTTACGATCTTGCCCGTTCTATTTTATACTGGAATGATCGTACAAAAAAAGAATGGGCCTCCCAATATTATTTTTCTGAAGACTGGGATTTTGACCAAGAAAATAATGAAACAAAACAAAAACAAGGAGCATAACATGGCAAAAGAAAATGAAGAAACAAAGGAAATGAACATGAGAAGATTTTTACAATTACATATTTTAACATCGTACCCACCTTCGAATTTAAACAGAGATGATCTGGGGCGACCCAAAACAGCGGTCATTGGCGGTACAACAAGATTGCGAATATCATCGCAAAGTTTGAAACGAGCCTGGAGAACTTCCGATGTGTTTCAGGAAAAGTTGGGAACAATTGAGGTCAATGGCGCTTCTGCTGTTCGTACAAAACGGATTGGCCGTGATATCTATCAAAAGCTGATAGATGGCGGTATTAAAGAAAAAGATGCCGTTGCCTGGAGCCGTAATATTTCCGAAACCTTCGGCAAGGCAAAAAGCGAAAAAGAAGAATTTCCCAACAATCTTGACATCGAGCAACTTGCTTTTATCAGCCCCCAGGAACAAAAAGCGATTTTTACATTGGCCGATGAATTGATAAAGACAAAAAAAGAGCCAACGAAAGAACAATTAAATCTGCTAAGAAAAGAAAACAGCGCAGCAGATCTTGCTCTCTTTGGGCGAATGCTGGCAGACAGCCCGACCTTCAATGTCGAAGCGGCCGCCCAGGTTGCCCATGCATTCAGCGTGCAAAGAATACAGATTGAAGATGATTTTTTTACGGCAGTCGATGACTTGAACCGCGGCGAAGTGGATGTCGGGGCCGGCCACATGGGCGACGTGGAATTTGCATCGGGCGTATTTTATCTGTATGTAAACATCGATCGTCATTTGCTGCAAAACAACCTGAAAGGCGCCGGCTCAGAAGCAAAATCTCTTTATGAAAATACGATCAAAGCGCTTGTAGAATCAGCGGCAACCATCGCGCCGACCGGCAAACAAAATACATTTGCCAGCAACGCCCGCGCTCATTACGTAATGGCGGAATTGGGCAACAAACAACCCCGATCTCTGGCATTGGCATATGTTGCGGCAGTAAAAGATGACATGATCGAAAAATCGATTGAGAACTTAACAGGTTTGAAAAAAGATATGGATAATGCCTATGGCAATTGTTCGGATGAAAATGAAGAGATGGATGTGATCCATAAAAAAGGGTCATTGCAGTCGGTTCTTGATTTTTGCATCAAAGATTAAATCGAAATAGGAAATATGATGCAAGAATATTTGATCTTTCACTTGTATGGCCCGATGGCTTCTTTTGGCGATGTAGCGGTGGGCGAATACAGGCCAAGTCATGCCCACCCGACAAAATCAGCTATTTTAGGCTTGGTGGCGGGCGCCCTGGGAATACAACGTGATGAAGAAGAGAAACACCACCAACTTGAATCGGCACTGGGATTTGCCGTTTTGGTTTTATCTTCAGGTGAGCTTTTACGGGATTATCACACTTCGCAGGTTCCGCCGGGTGGTAAAAAAGCCTATGCAACCCGCAAAGAAGAGTTGTCTGTCGAAAAAAGCAAGCTTAATACAATTTTATCCGCCAGGGATTACCGAACCGATGCGCATTACCGGGTTGCGATCTGGTTAAAGCAAGATGCTGCGAGCCATAACAAAAAACTGCTCAACGAAATTACGACAGCGATGGAGTCGCCGGTTTTTACCCCTTATCTGGGCAGAAAGTCATGTCCCTTGGCGATTCCGCTGCAGGCCGAGCTTGTTAAGGCAGATTCCGTAACCGACGCATTGGCGCAGGCGCCGCATAAACTAGGTAAATATTTATCAAATATCGGTAAGGCAAGTTCAGCTGCGAAGAAAGAGTTCAGTATTTACACAGAGCAGCTTCAAAATAGCGAAAGTCAATTTGCCATTAGTACGGTTAAAAAAGACAGGGTGATCAGCAGAAAACGGTGGCAGTTTGGCGACCGCATTGAATACCAGATTACAACGGGAGATAAAGATGTACTTCAGTAGAGTCCGGCTTGATCCAATGAGTCTGCAATGCAGCGATATAATAAAAACGCTTCGGAGCAGTGTATACCGGGAACACCAGCTCATTTGGGATCTCTTTGAAAATGAAGAAGATACAAAACGCGATTTTTTATATAGGCGATTTGACGATAAGGGGCTGCCCCAATTTTTTGTATTATCTCACCGCAAGCCAAATGCTGTCAAACCGATATGGGAGGTTGACACCACAGAATATAACCCCCGGATAAATATGGGCGATATATACTCTTTTCAGCTTCGCGTAAATCCGGTGGTAACCAAAAAAATAGAAGGCTCAAAAAACCCGAAAAGCCGAAAACATGACGATGTTGTTATGGAAACAAGGGCGAAATATAAAAAGTTGGGCAAAGAGATGCCTTCTAATAACGAGATTGTCATAGAGTCCGGTCTAAAATGGATCAATGGAAAAGCAGATACGTTGGGTTGCCATATGGATCCAAAGAAGGTGATCGTTGAAGGGTACAGCCGGCGAACGGGCAATAAAGACAAATCGGGTCATCAAATACGTTTGGGCATTATGGATTTCTCCGGCATCCTCCGCGTAACTCACCCCGAAAACTTCCGTAAGGCGCTGACGAATGGCATCGGCCGCGCTAAAGCCTTCGGCTGCGGATTGTTACTTTTAAAGCGATTGTGATAAATCAATGGCAAACCGCGACTTACAAGAAATACCAAAGTTCAGCGACAAATGGTCGTTTTTATATTTTGAAAAAGGACGCATTGAGCAATACCAGCAATCCATCTCTTACGAATATCTTGATAAAATTGTTCCTGTTCCCGTTGAAACCCTTGCTTTATTAATGCTCGGCCCGGGAACTACCGTTACACACGCCGCCATGCGGACGTTATCGGAAAGCAGATGCAGCGTTGCCTGGACCGGGGAAAACGGGGTCAAGTTTTATGGCTTTGCCCAAAATTCAACGCATTCGGCCAGAAATTTAATACGGCAGGTTCAATGCGTTACAAATGAAAAAGAAAAGATGCGAATTGTGCGAACAATGTACGCCATGCGTTTTACAGAGATATTACCAAAGGACATCACTCTCGATCAATTGCGCGGCAAAGAAGGAGCCAGGGTAAGAAAGGTTTACAAAGAACTGGCGGAGCAATATGAGATTGAATGGAATGGCCGCAAATATGATCAAAAAGATTTTAATAGCGGAGACCCCGTAAACAAAGCGTTATCCGCCGCCAATTCATGTTTGTATGGCTTGTGTCAAGCGGCAATTGTAAGTCTCGGTTGTTCTGCCGGGTTGGGATTTGTTCACTCGGGTAAGCAATTGTCTTTTGTATATGACATTGCAGATTTATATAAGGCGGATATTACGATACCCATTGCGTTCGAAGCGGCCAAGAAAGAGGGTAGAGTCGAATCAATTGCGAGGTATCTTTGCAGGGATAAATTCAGGGAAATGAAATTATTACGAACAATTGTGCAAGATATAATGAGGTTGTTATATGGTGATCATTATAATGGAGAATACGACAACATCCCAGAGGGGGTTGATGTCGCGATTAACTATTGAACCCAAAGCAAATGTCTTCATAGGCACATTTAACGCAAGAATCAGGGATAAGATTTGGGCGAAGGTAACCGAGAAATGGGACGTTCCGGCGATTATGATATATTCCACAAACACGGAGCAGGGCTATAATATCAGAATACACCGCGATCCTTCCAGATCTATGTTTGAATCGGATGGTCTTAAGCTTGTTTATTTAAACCGGGAAACCTTAAAAAAATAACCAGAGGGAAATGCTCTTTGACAACGTATATACTAATACTTAACAGATATTAGCAATTCCCCACATGCGTGGGGATGAACCGGGTCGATTTAGTCAAAATAGCACCTTTCCTAACAATTCCCCACATGCGTGGGGATGAACCGGTCAACCGCTGTTAGATGCTGTTGACAGGGTGTCAATTCCCCACATGCGTGGGGATGAACCGAATGGTATAAACCATGTTACAATGTTACAAATCAATTCCCCACATGCGTGGGGATGAACCGACACCGAGATAGATGATTATAAAAATATCAATCAATTCCCCACATGCATGGGGATGAACCGTGCTGTGGGAAAATCAAAAAATAAAGCTAGGGCAATTCCCCACATGCGTGGGGATGAACCGGAGAAAATTTTATGGAAAACTATTTATGTTTACAATTCCCCACATGCGTGGGGATGAACCGCCCTAAAAAAATGTTGCCTATGTTGGAGATGGCAATTCCCCACATGCGTGGG
>JBNLDQ010000005.1:0-15653 GCA_050304475.1 Turneriellaceae bacterium
GCTCATTGCGCCGTGCGCAATAGCCGGAGCGAGGGGGAAGACTTTCCCCCTTTTTGTTTTTCCCGCAAGCCCCTGACGCGCAATCGCAATACGGGAGTAAGCTTTTGTGCTGATGCCGAATTCCCCGAACGGAAATCCGGGACGCCCATAAAGGGAGGGCGGCTCGGGTGACGCAAATTTTTCACCCCTCTAACGATAATAGTGATTGAAATGGATTTTTTTTGCGAATACCGCCGGAATCGGAAAAAAACGGGCGAAAGCACACATTATATAGCTACAGCCTGCAAAAAACGCCAAGAACAGAGCCCCTCCCTTTTGGGCGGGGGTGGTTTGTGGAAAGAAAAGCGACGCCAACAAAATATGGAAAATCTCCCGAATTTTGCTCAAGATAGACTACAGAATTTTTACTCTTTTAATTGAATATGAATTGACGCCTCAAACCTTTCCCTGTGCAATATCCGTTAGCGAACACTTGGTATCGATTCGCCAAATCTTATTCCGGTAATTGTTTTTTATGGGCCAAAGTAAAAGCATTCGCCTCAAACATCGCCGCGCTCCTCTCGATTGCAATGTTCTGGCTATTCGGGATATTTTAGAGCATGCCGGCGTTTTTGTTACCCCCTATCTTTGCGCCGGTCTCGGCTCTAACCTGAATTTCAACCGGTATCGGTTTTTCCCCAGAGAAAATATCCCGTTTTTCGGGTTCTGGGGGAACAACAACACCTACAACAAGAATCTGGAAAGCGCAACCGGAATTGCTCTTGAAAAAATAACGCACGATGACCCGCGGCAAATTCTGAATATTATTATAGAAGAACTGGACAATAACAACCCGGTACTCGTCAACATTACCAGCCAGTTCCTGAAAAACCCGAATCTTGAAATTGACAGCAAGGCGCCGGCAAGGTATGAGGCGATCAGTCATAGCGTGATTTACGGATACGACCTCGACCGGGAGCTTATCTATCTGACAAATGGACTTATCAATAAAGGTATGAAAATGTCAATTGACCGTTTTTTAACGGCCATCAGCATTCCCATTTACCCGTTCAGCCCCAAGCCCAGTTTGCTTAAATTGAATCAGGTGAAAAAATTTGATATTTCTCAGGCGGTGGTAAAATCGCTTCAATCTCTGGCTCATAACTTTCTCGAAGGAGACGTGATTGAGGGCGAGAAAGTCAAAGGGGAAATTCGTTCCGGGGTGGGCGCTTATGAAGACTTTCTAAGCGAGCTGAGAATTTTTTTAGCCCGAACCAAAAACAGAAGCGACGAGAAAGTAAAAAAATATTTTTTTCTGCAATGTTACGCGCTTTATAGCGGACTCGCCGCCGGTTCGCGCACCTTTCATCGAAGAGAATACAGCCGCTTCTTGCAAGAAGCGCAAAAAATTCTGGAAACCGGCAAGCTTGATAAACTGACCGCCAATCTTGAAACAATCGCATCGGATTGGCGGGATATTGCCAGAAGCACAAGAAAAACGCACCAGATGGATGACCATTCTCTCTACGCCCTTTTTACGAACATTTATGAGAAAATGGGGTTGATTTATGAAAAAGAGCAACGCTGGATTGATCAATTCGCCGGACTTGCCGCAACTCTTTAGTTGATCATGCCACTATACACCTGAAAAAGCCTGAAACGTCTTATTTTAACTGGAACATCAGGGGCATTTCCATAATAATGGAAACTTTTTTACCGTCAACAATCGGAGGGAAAAACCGGGCGCTTTGTAAACTCTCAGTAGCGGCGCCGGCAAAACTTTCTTGCAATGTTTTTTCCGTATGTTTCGGGAACGCCTTGTGTAATTTTACGCTCAAGACCTGAACCGATAGAACCTGGCCCGCGCTGCTGATCACAAGGCGAACAAAGACTGTCGCTTCAACCTCTCTCTGGCGCGCTTCATCGGGGTAAATTTTTTTCAAGGCCCCGATCGGCCGCGGCGGTACCACATTCGGATAAAATGATAAATCCACCGTTTCTTCGTCTTCGTTGAACCCGTCGGCTCTCTCTATTTGATTCACGGACTCTTCGGCGCTGCCAATATCGATACTTTTCTTTCGCATTCTTTTTTGAACAGCCACCTTGTCGATATTAACCATCTCAAAATGATCGGGAGCTTTATCGATCATTGAAGAGGTTTGAGTGGGCGATACAAACAAGGCAAAAGAGATCGCACAAATCGAAATGACAAATGATAGGAGATAAGACGATCGGCTGTCTTCCGCTGAAAGCATCCCCATGGTGTTTTGCCTCGTTATGTGCATTTTATTCCCGAATTGCACCGCTCCCCTCTTCAGCCATAAAGGTTACATTTAAAAAATCGCCGCTTTGCAATTTTTTTAAAAGATCCGAAATCATTTGGTAATCGAGATTTCTGTCGGCCGTAATTGAAACCGGGGTCACCTTTTCATATGCCCGCAAAGCCAAAATATCCCCGATATTTTCAAGAGTCATCAACTCGCCGTCAAGATAGCAGGCGCCGTCTGCCGAGACTGTAATATTAATTCCCTCTTGTTCGGCCGGCTCGACAATGCCCACCGGCGGTTCGACCTCGACGCCCCGGGGAGGTTCCGTCGTTGTCGTGGCCATGAAAAAGACAAGCAGCAACAAAGCCATATCGGCCATCGCCGCCCCCACGGATATCGGCTTGATCCATTTTGCCAAGTTCCCTCTGGTTTCCATATCAAACATATCGCTTATTCCGTTTCGTTTGAATGATCCTTGATTGAAATTTTTTCCACACCCGCCCTTCGCGCAATGCTCAAGGCGTCAATTAAGCGTTTATATTTGATATAGGGCGCCATTCGAATGAGGTAGACGAGATCTTGATTTTCACGGTGCCTTTCGGTCAATTTTTCGAGGACGCTTACTCCGCTTAGAACGCTCCCGTCTACCATGTAGTCTTTTTCCAGCGGCATAATTTCAAAAATTCCGGATTCGGAAATCCGGGCGGGCGCCTCAGAGAGAGAGGGCAAAGATAAAAAGATACCCTGCTTCATCATAAACGAACTGGTGACAATAAAAAAGATTAACAGTAAAAACGCAATGTCGCCAATTGCCGACGTTTCCATTTCCAGAGGAACAATTTTACTGCGAAATCTTTTCAGGGCGCGAAAATACGGATTTTCGTACATGGTTCCTCTACTTTTTTTGTGAATACGGCGGAAGCTCTTTAATACACCCGGCAATGATATCATCCGCGTGATTATATAGGTTATGTACAATATTGGCGAATAAGTGATAGAAGGTCAGAGTAAAAACGGCGACCGTTAGTCCTCCGGCGGTAGTGACCAGGGCCACCTGAATGCCGACAGCGACAACCTTGGCATTTACGACCGTAGCCGAGGCTATGGACGAAAACGCTTTGATCATACCGATTACCGTGCCAAAAAAACCGACCAGAGGCGCCAGGTTGCCGATCCCGTGAATCAGACTCAGGTTCTTCTCAAGGCGGTTAAAATAGAGTTGGGCTTCGTCACGCAAATCGTTCTCCATTTCTTCTTTATATTGCGACTGGCTTGTTTCGGTTTTATTTTTTAGAATATCGTTTAACGTTTCTCTTTTCCAGGCTCCGGTTTTAATATAAAAAATAAACCGCTCTACGATCAGGGTCATCCCCAGCAAAAGCATTCCCATGATAAAAATCATGACCCAGCCGCCTTGCCGCACGGTAGTAAACAAATTTTCCCCGGAAGATACCTGCGCCGCCGGAGCCGCCGGGTCAATTTCCGGGTCCGCAATGGAAACGGAACCGCCCGGAAAAGCCTCTTCGGAAATATTGTTTCCATTGTTTTCCATGTTTTCCGGGGCATCCGTTTGTGCATAAAGCGCTCCGGTTACGGCGAACATTAAAATCAATGTTCGTACCATTCCAGCGGTATATTTTCCTGTCATTTTTTTATTCCTATTGCCGTTCATTCCGTCTTATCCGTATTTTCCTTTTTTTTATAATCCGCCATGCTAAAATCTGGCTTCCACCCCAAAGTTTGGCAGCAGGGCAATGCCGGAGCCGCCGCCTATCGCCGGATTTTGCCCCGCTTGATAGGGTTTGTTATATGCCCAATTGGCCGTATCGTCAGGCCGGAAATTGTAAATATTCAATATCTCGACATACCAGCGCAGATGCCCCCAGGAGTGATTGCTTTTTCTCGAATACCGGAGATCCAACTGATGTCTCGGTTCCGGAAATTGCGAATTCAGCTCGCCGTATTGCGGCGCATAACGGACTAACGATTGCCCGTCAAATTGATAACCGGTGCCGCCGTTATCACCGATGATGGGCGTCGACGGGTATGAACTGCGATAGAGAAACCTGCAACCAAGTTCGTTATCACCCCAAAGGTAACCGGCCACCGCTTTGAGTGAATGCCGGCGGTCAAATTTGCCCGGGATCCACTTTGAACCCTCGATGTAGTTGGGGTTGTTTGATTTATGTTGCGATTCGGCATACGTATAGTTAATCCACCCATAGACGTCTCGCCGGCCGGTAATTCGATCTTTTTTCAAGGTCGCCTCGATTCCGTATGCAACTCTTTCTCCCAGGTTGTCCGCCACCAGATCCGGCGACCCGACAAACTCAACCATGTTTTGAAACGTATTGTAATACCCTTCGATTCGAACGCCGTAAAGACTTTTGATCCTGCGCTCAAAACTGACCGAACGGTGAAGCGCCTCTTCCGGCTTCAAGGGCAACTCAAAGATTTCGGGGTTGCGCTCAAAGTAATAATAGTTGGTTTGAAAAAAGGAGCTGTATTTGCCCCCCGCAACCGCAACGGTCGTTTCGCCCCGGTCGGAGAAGGTATAGCTTAACTTGCCGCGCGGGTCGAATACTTGCTGGTCCTGTTCCACCAGGTAGTCGGTCCGTATCCCCAGACCGGCCTTCCAGCCGCCCAGTTGCAGTTGATTGTCGAGGTACCCGCCCAGGGCCATATTTCGCCCGTCCTGGTCAACATGCACAATACCAAATAAATCAGGATCTGACAGATCTGCGTTCCCGCTGTGCGACGGCGGTTTTTTTGCGACATATGATTTTCCGGACGCCGAAAAAAAGTAATCAGCCAGCTCTACTCCCGCGCTGAGACCGTATATTCCGCTGCTTGATTGAAAATGAAAGTCGTCTTTCACACCCAATACATTGGGGCTGGCTGAGACCAGTTGATCCTTGGCCCAATCGGCCGCTTCGGGAGCCTCTACATTCTGGTAGTTCCGGATTTCATTGAGAGACGAATAAAACTGCACTTTATTTTTCAAGAGAGTCGAAGGCATGAAGGTATGAGCGAGCGCTTGCGTATGAAATTGCCTTTGGTAGTCTACGGTTGCCCCCAGGACAAAGGGATCAACTCCGTCATTAATTTGCTCTATTGCCAATTTGTTATCGGGATTATATTGAAAGAATACGTCGTCTTCGCCTCCAAAAAACAAAAGCGTCAAAGAGTGATCTTTGTTTAAATAGTATTTGCCTTTTACCTGATAATCATAATAACTGATTTCCGCATCAAGAATGTCTCCTGTCAGGGCTTTCACCAGCGTAGGGGCAAATAAAGAGATATAGCCGTACCGGCCGGCTACAATCCAATACCCCGCATTTTTTGTCTCGCCGTTCTTTTGAACCCGGATCGGAGCCATTGCAGTGGCATTCAGTGAAAGCAGCCCGATATCCGTGTAGATTGTTTTTTCCCGGACCTCATCTACCGTGTTAAACCGGATTACGGCGCCAATCGGAGACCCGTAATTGACCGGAAATGCGGATGAAAAAATATCCATCTCTCGAATCATTTCGTTATTGATAATACTATGGTAGCCTGTGTAGTGCTGGGGTTTCAAAACGGGAATGCCGTCAATATAATACCGGTGGTTGTCCGACCCCATCCCGCGGATGGCAAGGTAGTCAATGCCCTCGCGCTCGATCCCGGCCATTGTCGACACCGCACCCAAGGCGTCTCCGAAAGTTGCCGGAACACTCTTTAATTCTTCGCGGGCCATGGTATAACGCGAAACTTTTTGTACGTCGCGTTCGCCTTCAATCGTTAGTCCGCCCGTTCGAATTGTCGCAGGTTCCAGCCGGTAATTACGCGTCAAATCGCCGTTGACTTCAATTTTATCCGTAAGCGTTTTCATCCCCGGCGAATTAATAACAAAGGTATAGGTCCCCTGAGGAAGTGAAACCGCAAATGAACCGTCGTTGCCCACCGGCACTTTTTTTTGTATTTCCGGAATGGCAATATTGCCCAGTTCGGGCGCTTGGCCCGTTTCGGAGTTCACAATGGTACCGTTAATTTGATAAATTCTGGCGGCTGATTGTGCATTTTGAGGCTGCAACTTCTGCACCCCCGCGAAAGCCAAAAAAGCCAGGGTAAATATCGTTTTACTTTTCATTTTTGTTTTCCCGGTAATTTGTTTTTATATGTATTCCGATTTTGCAATCTAAATTTCTAAAACTATTTGTATATCTTTTTTATTACGGTAAAATGCGGCCAAAAATACGAGCCCGCTTGCAGGGTTGCGCTACCAAACCGGTCGTTCCGCCGTTTCTTCGCCGAACCGGGATAAAACCGCATTTATACCGCGCCTTTGTTTTCGGGCGGCGGCCCCTTCATCGTAAGTCGCCTAACGTCCGATACTGAATCCGATATCGCTTTTTCGCCATTTGCATGATCGCGAACCATTATTTATTTATATAATCTTTCCGGTTATATGCATCTTTATTCGCTTATTTGTTGATATTTCTATCGTCTCTAATTTTTTATATATTTTTCATAATTTCGCTTGACTCGAATAAACACATGATAAATACTGCCATAAAATTTTTCAGGGCCGTTAGCGAACCTGAATAATTTTTATTGCTGAAAATGTCGCAAATGATAATTTCTGCGGCATGAAAGAACCGCAAGAAGTGCTCACTCCCGGGCCTGCCTGTGGGGCCATTTCTTGCTTCTTCTAGGCAAAAAACAATTAAAAAGGAGATAACATATGGAAAGAAAAGACGTTAGCAAAACGGAAGAAATTTCAAAAGTTGAAGATGTCGTAGAAGTTGATCTGAACGGCATTGAAGAACTGGAAGAAATGATCACTCCCGGGTCTACCTGCGGAACCGTTTCTTGTAACTAAGATTGCAATGGGGATATAGAGATCTATTCCGATAGAGTGATATGTCCCCACTTGCCATTTCGCCTAACGCTCATGCCCAGAGAAGCCGGGCCGGCATAACATTATACCTGCGGGCAAAAAGCGCAGATGGTCGACTTTGCCCTTTTGCGCCAAACAAAAAATGATGGAATATTAGAGATAAACGATGGAAACAACTGTTAATACCGCCAATTACGCCCCCGATTACCTGCGGGAACTTTTTTTAATTGAAAAAGACGGCAAAAAAGCCCTTTTTCAACGCGACACATTTCAGATTTTCAAAATTCCTTCTGACGTTCAAAACCGGGATGATGCAATTGAAATTCTAAAAAAATCCGGACTGCTGGACAAACCAGCCCGAAAGGCAACCGCCCAATCGCCCGAAACGGTGCATTCAAACAAGGTGGTTTTATTAATGACCAACGAATGCAACCTGAAATGCTCTTACTGTTACGTTGATACCGAAAAAAATCTGAAAAAAATGACGCCTGAAATCGCTTTGCGCGCCGTAGACCAGATGAAGGATTTGAACAAGAACAATCCCCTGTTAATCATGTTCTTTGGGGGAGAGCCGCTAATCAATTTCAAGACCATTCAATCGGTGATCGAACATTGCCGCGATTGGTCAAACGTCAGTTACGGCATGGTAACTAACGGCACCATGCTAACGCCGGAAATAGCCCGCTTTATCGTCGATAATAAAATCAATCTATCCATCAGTCTGGACGGCCCGGAATTTCTCAATGACATGACCCGTACCTATAAGAAAGGAGAGAGGGGCACTTATCGAATCGTCGCCGACAACATACGTCTGATTAAATCAATTTCTCCGTCGCATCCGATCGCGTATGAGGCGACCATCAGTTACCCGCATATCCGGCACCTGAAAACGAAAGAAGATGTCATTGATTGGCTTCATTCGTTTCGCGAATTGGGTTTCGATACGGGAATTATCGGCGTCGCCAATAACAAGCTGGACCTGAATCTGGACTCTCCGATGCAGGAAGAGGATGTCGATCATTTTGCCCGCGTAATGGAAACCATTATAGACTACAGCATTGACTCTTTATATACGGAGCATCCGTATTATGTTCATGGAATGACAAATCTGATTCCAAAATTAATTAAAAAGGTAAAACGGTACAATGCCTGCCAACTGGGACGAAATGTTGTCGCCGTAGACAGCGGGGGCAATGTCATGCCGTGCTATCTTTTTAAGGAACCCGAATTTATCATGGGCAATGTTATGGATGACAATCTTTTTAAACCGGACTATTTTGCCGTGTCTGACCGCCTGATTCGGGATACCCATGTTGACAACCTGGAGGAGTGCGCGGACTGCGTTTCAAAATATTTATGCATCACGCGCTGCGCCGGGTTTTCAAACATGCAATACGGCGATTATCTCAAACAGATAAATTTCTATTGCGAAATGAACAACCTCATCTTTAATAAATTAATTATAAAATTTATGGACGAAACGGCCAATAACGAGAACCTGATCCGTAATTACAACCGGTACAAAAGCCTGGTGCTTCTCGAATAAAAGAAAATGAAGTCGACATTACATACTCCGAACTCCGCTCCGCAAGCAGCCGGGACAATCGAATTCTGGCCTCTGGAAAAAAGCGATGGGATTCAATATTATTCCATGGGTATCAAGGAGATCGATAATTACCTGAGAATTGCGGAAAATCAAAAAGAAGCCATTGAACTCGCGACCTCGCTATTGAACGGCAAGCGCACCCTGGCGCAAATCCGGAACATCATGCGAAAAAAGCACAATATCGAACTGGACGTTCCGGCATTATATGATACGTTATACAACGCCGGTTTTATCAAAGGCGGTCCTGCCGCTCCCCGGAATAACAGCGAAGTAAAAATATTGGGGATCCCGCTTTTTCGATATACTTTTCAAAACCGTCCATTTACCGCCGCGTTGATTCAAAAATTCTGGAAACCGGCGCTTTTTCTTATGATCGCTTCGATTCTTTCGGGCGTTTATTTTTTTCTCTTTTCCATGTTAACTCCGGATGCGAGCGGGGAGACCCATCTCTTTAACCGGATTTATGCCATGAACGGCTCTTTTTTATTCGGCCTGCTCATCAGCCTGCTAGCTTCGCCCCTTTTTCTGCTATTGCATGAACTGGGGCATTTTACAGCGGCGGTCCGGCATAATTTAAAACCGGATTATTTCGCCATTTCGCTATACATGGGCATATTTTTTATGTGGTATGTAAAAATCCCGGGGATGTATACGATCCGAAAGAGAGCCAGGATTCAGATTTTACTGGCAGGCGGTTTTGTAAATCTGTTCCTTTTCTCTTCAATTGTCAATATTATTTATTTCATTCCCGTATCTCTGGTTTGGGAAGAGCTGCTCTGGAAAATGGCGCTTGCCAATATTTATTCGTTCTTGTTCACCCTGCTGCCTTTCTCCCTTTCGGACGGATATTTTTTAATGACCACCATTGCCGGTAAAAGCAATTTGCGTTTAAAGCTGATTAAAGAAATTAAAAACTTTTCACAAAATCGCAACCTGAGCGGGTTTACCCCTTCTATGACAACCTATCTGTTTGTCTGTCTTGCGTTTATCGGCGTTTCGGTTCCGGCATCATATCTCTGGCTCGCCGAATTGACTAACGAGGTGTTTACCTTTTTAAGTATCACCAACCCGCTACTGATTAAAGCGGTTAGCGTCGCCCTTTTATCCGTTATGCTTTTTACGCCTTTTGTATTTTCATTTAAACGAATTATATCAATACGGGAGTAGACAAATAATTCTTGACTTGCCATGCTTTTTGATCGCTTACTACATTTTACCAATTTCTTTGGAGGTCTCAAACCAGTTTTGCAATTTGGGCGAAGTTAGCTCTAATTGATGGCGAAAACCGATTATGATTCAAGTAAAAAACATCGACAAAACATACCAAATGGGGAAAACGCAAGTCAAAGCTCTTACCGGCGTTTCCCTCTCAATTGACAAAGGCAGCATCAACTGTATTGTCGGACCTTCGGGTTGCGGAAAATCGACCTTGCTAAACATCGTCGGATGCCTGGATAAACCGGATAGCGGAGAGGTCTCCATCGATTCACAGGATGTCGTTTCTTTCAATCGAAATCAACTGGCTTCGTTACGCGCCAATAAAATCGGATTTATTTTTCAGGATTTTAACCTGATCCCGGTGTTAAATGTTTATGAAAACATTGAGTTGCCGCTTGCCTTAAAAAAAGAAAAAATTTCAAGCGAAGACAATCGGGAATGGATCATGCATCTGATTCGGGAAGTAGGGTTGGAAGCCCAGATAAACCAAAAACCGGACGAACTTTCCGGAGGTCAAAGACAGAGAGTCGCCATTGCCAGAGCCCTGGTAGGCAAACCCTCTATTGTGCTGGCTGACGAACCCACGGCAAATCTTGACTCTCAGACTGCAAATACCATTCTTGAATTGATCAACAACCTGAACCGAAAAGAAAAGGTTACATTTCTTTTTTCAACGCACGACCGCGCCATTACCGGATACGCGTCACACGTATACCATATGCGCGATGGCGCTGTAGAGAATATCACAAAGAACGCCACAGCGGGTAACGGCAGACATGGATAACCGGAATCGGAACCGGATAGCGCTGAGAAACCTGAGCAGACGCCTGCCGCGCAATATCTATATCGGTTTGATCATATGCGTTGGGTTGTTACTCTACTTTTTTACCGGCTCTCTGGCTGAAAACTCTCGAAACGGATGGCGAAATTTTTATTCCCGGACATTTCTCGGGATGTACAACGTAACTGCCTACCCGGAAAATGAAATTGATTACACATACCCGTCGTTTGCGTTCCCCGAAAAAACAATCTCCGGTGAAATCTTAAACGAAATGGACCGCCGGCAAATCCCCTATTCGCGGCGGATTAAGCTGGGCGGAGCAATTTATAATTATAACACACAGGAATTTGAAGGAGAGCGCCTGGTTACCGTCTCAGGGATTGATTTTAAACAAGAGATGGAGCACCTTTCAAATCTAATTGTCTCCGAAGGAAAAATTGATCCGGCGGTTCCGGACGGAGCGCTTGTCTGGGAAGAGCTGGCCCGGGATTACCACTGGAAACTCCATGACGAAATTACGGTGTTTCTCAAAGACAGCGAAAATGACGCTTACCCGTACACCTTTGTAATTACCGGAATACTTGGGAAAAAAAGCGGGGAGTCGTTAAGTTCGATGAGAAGCAAAACCGTTTTTCCGTCAATTCTGGTTTCATACTCGTACCTTGCCTCGAAAATCGACTTAGACGACAAAGAGACTCTCGAACTGGCCGTTTGGGACAACGACCTGAGCCACCTGAAAACGGTTCGCCAACTGGCCGAACAGCACCACCTTGAACTCTTTTTTGCCGAAGAGGCGTATAGCGTCAGCATGGGATATATGGGGTTGATCCGTTTTGTGGGAACGGTACTGAATATTTTTATTTTATTTATGCTGGTCATTTCTTCCGTCAATCTGAATATCCTGAACCTGTTTGAACGGCAAAAAGAAATTGCTACGTTAGTCGCTATCGGAGCCGACTCAAAATGGATCACCGGGTTGCTGGCGATGGAGATGTTTATTTTCACGCTTTTAGCGTACGCCGCATCGATGATCGTTTATCTATTGACTGTCTCAATGCTCTCCGGGGGCGTCGATCTGGGAAGTCTTAATATGATGTTTGGCGGCTCTCCGTTCGTTCTTTCGGTGGATCTCTCTTCCGCGCTTTTTTCATTTTTCTTCATTGCGGTAATCATGCAACTCTCAATTGCCTACCCCATGTATCTCGCTTCGCGCCTGAACCCCGCTGAAGTTTTTCGGGAGAGTGAAATATGACCGAACTGAAAATCGCCTACAACAATATTTTTAAACACCGCTGGTCTTCGTTGATCATGGCCGTACTGTTCGTCTGCGCCACCTATCTTGTTTACTGGATTTTCGGTTTCGGAAACGCAATCAATTCGGTTTTAATCGACCTGCTCCGGTACTCTTATAAAGATATCACATTTAACGTCGAATTTACGCCAAGGGAAAAAATATCGAAGCTGTTAGCTCCGTATGATACGCATGAAACTATCCTGGGAAAAAAAGCCTGGTGCATGATGGATCACCCCAAAGAGAGCGGCATGGTTACCGTGTATGAGATCAGAGAATCGAACCTGGAAGAACTGAAAGAGAAAATAAAAATGGAAGAGGGACGGTTCCCTGATAAGCCCGAAGAAATCATGGTAACCCGAAACTTTCTATCAGGCAAGTTGAAACTGGGAGATTCCGTCTACGCCACAACGGTTACTCCGCAAAAAATATTAAACACGCTTCAATATACCATCGTGGGTATCAATGACGACTACGATGTCATGATTACGGAGAAAAGCATGAACCTGCTTTTAAACTCCGGCGAATATACCAATTTTATTTCTCTTTCGCTTCGCGAAGAGATGAGCCCCCGCGAAGAGGTGGAAAAACTCTATACGGAACTGGATCGCCTGCTCAAGGCAAACGGCGTGGAAATTAAAAAATCAACCCACATTTACGAAGAGCTCGACAAACAGAGCGTCGGGTTTCCGATTTTAATGGGCGTCAAGATCATTTCCATCGGGGTGATTACCGTCTTAATCGGCGCGGTACTGGGGGCTTTGGTCTGGGTCTATTCGTTTAAACGCCGCAAAGAGCTGTGGACCTATTCGGCGCTGGGGTTTGCCGACCGGCGGATCATTAGAATCATCGCCATGGAATACTGGCTGATTGCTTTTTTCTCTGTGAGTACCGGCCTGGTTCTGGGCGCCATTACTTCAACGATCACAGAGAATGGCGACATTTGGTTGAAATTCTCGCGAACCTTTAACATCCCCCTTGTAACCAAGATGGGTGTCGCGGATATTTTTATAATTTTTGCCTTTTTATTTTTGGGAATATTTGTCTGGGTGCAAAAACCCGTAAAAAAGGTTATCAAAGACCGGCCGTTCAGCTATTGAACCGGAAAGGTAAAATGATTAGGAGATGAAAATGTATCGTAACTTATTATATGCCATTATAGGTTTCTCGTTTCTATTGCTCCCGCCACTATCATCGACTGAGGCGAAAGAATCCAGAGATGCGAGTGAAGTTTTGCAGATATCCGACTCCCGTTTGTTGCCTAACATTTGTTCTTATGAACTTACCCTGCGGACCGAGTATGACAGCGGAAAGACCAAAACCCAGGAATTTGAAGGTTTTGTCAATGGCAACGAAAAAAACGTAATGATCATCAAGGCGCCGGCAAAAATTGCCGGCTCGGTTCATCTTCGAAAAGGAAATGTGATTTGGACCTACTATACGACAAACCATCGCCTAATGAAGATATCATACCGCGCCATTTTTATGGATTCTCTGCTCAATTACGGAGACATCATGTCCGCAGAATTGTCGTACGATTACGCCATCGCTTCCATGGAAGAAGGCGAACAGTTTTATAAATTGACCCTGACCCCCAGAGAAGGCCATGAAGGATATGGCAGAATCGACCTAACCATTGACAAAAAAAATATGATGCCGGTAAAACGGGAGTACTTTGCGCTATCGGGAATCCTTTTGAAAGTAAGCGAATTTAAAAAAATCGAACTAAACAACGACAGTCCTTCGTATATTGAACAGGAATTTTATGAGCCGTTGAAAGATCGCAAATCGATTCTCATCATAAAAAATATCAAACCGCTGGCATCGGTGCCGGAAAAATATTATAATGAAAATTACCTTAAGTTCCTCAGCGGGGAATGATATATTTCTCATGAGACGTTCATGAATTTTTTCAGGTTCAAGCGGTTGAAACACATTTCTGATTTTTTACGCGCTTTTGCAGCGCTCTTTTTGTTTTTAAACAACCATTATCTAGCCGCAATCGAATTTAAAGGAAGTATTTATTCCGAAACGGCGTTTCGAGAGCCGACGAATAGTTCGTTGAACCCGGACAATCTGCACTCGCTAAACGATTTACAGTATTTCTTACGGGGCAACGTATCGCTCAAGAGCGACTTTGGCGCTACGGCCAAAGGGTTTATCAAGCTGGAATCTCAATATCTCCCGATCTCATACGTATCGGACGAAGCGGAAGAGAGCCTGTTTATAAAAGAAATGTTTATCGATATCCTGGGCCGGTTTTTCACATTGCGAACCGGCAAGCAGTATATAAAATGGGGGAGCGGGATTTTTTTTAACCCGCTGGATATCGTCAATTTAAAGAGAGATCCCCTGCGTCCCCTCGACGAGGCCGAAGGTTCCGTTTTTACGCAGCTGGCTGTTCCGTTCGGCTCTTCGCTCATGGCCGATTTCATTATTCCGTTCGAGCAAAATAATTCTTCTGAAAACAACAGCACCGGCAGGGATCTCCCGCTCATTGCGCGGGTTTCTTTTAGTTCGGGGGGGTTAAGCGGGTTCGCTTTTTCCATGGTCCAAAACCGGGCGGAGCCGGTATATGGCTTGAATAGCGAATATACCTTCTCCTTCTTAAGCGGTGTCAGCCTGGCAGCGTATGGGGAATGCACCTATAAAACGGAGTCTTCGACCAAGAAAGTGATCCGAAATAATGGCGCTTACGAATTGGCCGGTTTGGGGCGCAACGAGTATATCGCGTATGTTACCGGCGCTTCGTTGCTTTACTTCTTTCCGGAGAAAAAGCGGATTGAGTTAATCGGACTCAATGCCGAGTACTATTACAACAATGAGAACTGGAGTCATGACGAGTATGCGTTGTATGACGAGTACCTGCGATTTGTCTCGTACGACCCGGCGCTTCACCTGCAAGCGGTAAGCCTCTACCGGCAGTTTGGGGTAGCATACCGTTATTTATATCTGGCCGTTTCATTCAACGGACTTTTTGTGGAAGACTTGAATTTTTCCGCGGGCGCAGTAGCCAACCTGGAAGACAAGAGCATTCTTTATGTTCCCAATTTGTCATATTCTTTGAACGACAACAACACATCGATTGGAATCCGGGCATACCTTTACCGGGAGCCGGGTACCGCCGGCATATCCGAATTCGGCAACCTGCCGGAGAAATACCAGACCATGCTCTATATGCAGACAGCTTTTTAGTTATCCGTCATCACGGCATTCGGTTTGAATGAGGCGTCTTCAAATGCCGGCGTTCCGCCGGAACAGTGCAATATCATTTTCAGGGCATATCGTTTTTTTCCTGAGATCTTGTCAGAAACGAAAAAAAATGGAAAAAGGATGCATTCAATGAATATAACCTGCAAAAAACACCGGAAATTCACCCCCTCCCTTTTGGGCGGGGGCGGTTTGTGGAAGAAATATTCCTTCGCAGATCTATTTCAAGCACAAGCTCCGCAGAGAATCGCCCCAAAGAAAAAAATCGATGGGGGGAGCGCAGGCTCATTGCGCCGTGCGCAATAGCCGGAGCGAGGGGGAAGACTTTCCCCCTTTTTGTTTTTCCCGCAAGCCCCTGACGCGCAATCGCAATACGGGAGTAAGCTTTTGTGCTGATGCCGAATTCCCCGAACGGAAATCCG
>JBNLDQ010000006.1:0-57229 GCA_050304475.1 Turneriellaceae bacterium
ACGCGAGCCGGCAGCCTGGCGCATCAGTGATTGCAAAGCAGGTTTTGCCATAAGCGCAAATGTACAGAGACTAAAAATAGAATGTGATAATTAATAGAAATATTAAACCCCGGTCCTGTTTCAATCAAAGACTCGCAGGCGCGATTTGAAAAGCTGCAAGAAATACTAGGCAAAACGCGCTAAAATCTCTTTTGACTCAAGCAAGCCGGACAACTCTTCCAGCGACGAAACGCGATAGGCCGGCTTTTCCGTTTCCGTATCGGGGTTTCTCCGGCGGGAAGAGTAATTTTTCAGATGTTCGTAATATTGGCGGAACGTATCGTTTCCAAGAAGGCCCGAGTCCCGGTATTTGATGTCGAGATCCCATATGAGCTGGATACTGATAAAATCAAATGAATTGGCCGGAGCGACGTCCTGCTCAAGCGAGTCGCCCACCATGATGCAATTTTTTGGCTGAAAGACCTGGTCGTTTTCTTCGCAATATTCGGTAGCGCGGTGAATTGCCTCGAGAAAAATGCCGCGGTTTGGCTTGGGCACGCCCACCTCTTCGGAAACTACCAGCATTTTAAAATATTTCATGATATCAAGATCCTGCAAAACGGCGCGTATGAAAGCCGGGCCGTTGGCAATCACTCCAATGTGGTATTTTTGCGAGGCTTTTTCCAGAAACGCTTTTACGCCGGGGTTCATCGGGTTGTACTTTAACCAGTCGTCTTCGAGAAGCTGGCGAAATTCCGCCCGCATGTTTGAATTTTCCTGTTCGGTAAGAGTTTCCTGGATAAGCGTTTTTAAAGGAAGAACATGACCTTCTTTAATCAGCTCGTCGCGGTCATTCAGCAGTTTTTCAAACGTTACGCTTTCGTCTCTGCCTTGCAGAAGGTTATATATCATGAGATAGATATGGGCAAACGCGGGATCCTCGTTAAAAAGGACATTTCCGACTCCCATAAACAGCCATGGTTTGGATAAGTTCGACTGGTTCAGCTGTTCGTCGTTAGACATGCATGCTCCGGTGGTTGATCTTGGTTTTGCCGCTGGGGCAGATCTCCGTATCAAGAATCTCAGTCATTCCATCATCCACTTTTTTTTCTTGCGCGTTAATATCCCGGTATAGCGAACCGGCGCCTTTTGTCTTTTAGGTTGTCTCAATTCTTGTTCCGGGCCTTATCGCGCGCCCGCAACGCCATCTCAAGCAGCTCCCTGGAGTAGAGGTCGCCAGTCAGTTCCAGATAAACTTCAATTGACTTTTGTTCCATGGCGTCCACTTCCGTTTTATCCATGTGAATCATTTCAACCCCTTTGGCCTGCATGACCTCCAGGGCTTCTTTATTTTGTTTGCGCAGCTCAAGTACCATTTCGCGGCTGTATTTTTCGGATACTTCAAGAACAATTTGCCGGTATTCGGGGGGCAGGCGAGATAGTTTTGCTTCATTAATTAACGTTGCGCCGGTCGCGCAAGAGAGTTTTAAGTCGTTCATGTAGCCAACCTCATGAAACCACTGGAGGCCAATGGCGGCCATTGGCGGCGCGTAGACCGCTTCGATCCCGCCGGTCTGCAATTGCGCCAGGACGGATTCAAGCCCCAGGTAGGTGGGTACGAAACCGTATTTCTTAAACATGCTCGTTACAATCGGATCTCCGGTAGGCGCCCAGATTTTCACGCCGCGCATGTCTTCGGCGTTCTTCACGGGGTCGCGGGTGAAAAGATAGACAAAGCCCCCTTCGCCCCAGCCGCCCAAGAGAAAGCCTTCGTTTTTTAACATGACCCGGAATTCGTCATAAAGCGTATTGACCACGGCGTCGACTTCGCGGTAGTCGTGAAAGAACATGGGCAGCTCGAGAATCCTGGTAGCCGGCAAAATTTCGCCTAACCCCTGGCCTGAAAAAGCCGCTATATCAATGAGGCCGGCCTTGAGTTTGCGGGCCATGGTTTTTTCATCGCCGGCGACCCCGCCCAGATAGATTTTTAATTCAACTTCGTGGTTGGTTTTTGTTTCTATTTCTTCTTTAATAAGTTTAACATATTTTGCCCAAAAACTCCCGTCAGGTGCCACAGTGGCGTATTTCAAGGTATAGGCGGCTTGCACCGGGGCGTTAGCAGCCGGCAAAAACAGGGTCATGAACAAAAAAAGAAAATAAAAGGCAAGATGATTGATCATTCGCCAGCGCAAACGGGCGAAAACTGCGAAGAGTAGGCTTTGCTTCATAGTTTCAGTTTAAACCGGTGGTATGCCTGAACAACCCTTTTTTTAGGTTTACAGCCCGGACCATTTTCTTGAAAATCGGAAAAACGCTTCTATCAGAAAATCATGGAAAGCGAAGCAAAGAAAACAAATTATAGAAAACAAATTCAAATTATAGAAAGCAAATCTCGGAAAAGATCATGACAAATCAATTTAAGCGGCAAGAAATCAAAGACTTCATCGGGCAGGTAGTCCCGTTTTTTATGATCACGGGCATCTCTCTGGTTGCGATGACTTTGTTTCGCTTGATTTTCTATATTTCGTACGCTGAAAAAGGGCTGTTTCGGGAATATACGTTTGATGTTTTTCACGCATTTTTTCTGGGCATCCGTTACGACCTCTCTATCCTTTCGTACTTTCAAGCCCTGCCTGTTTTCTTGTTTACCTTTTTGTGGTTAGCCGGTGGCGATTTATATTGCGGCTTTTACGAAAGAATGAAAAAACGAACTGTTCCTCTTTATTATGCTGCCGTATTTTCTTTTCTTTTGTTTTTTCTGGCTGTCGATCATCTTTATTACGGTTTTTATCACAACAGAATTGATATCATGATTTTCGGTTTTTTTGAAGACGACACATGGGCGCTGGTGCAAACTTTCTGGGATAACTACCCGGTCGTTGGGGTGCTGGTCTTTCTCGCCCTGTTTTTTTATTTTTTAACCAGGGGAATCCGGTCTTTATTTTTAAAAGCCGGTCCCTTTCTGGCGCAAAAAAGAAAGCCCGGCGTTTTTTTAGCGGCGCTTCTTTTCCCGTTCCTGATCGTACTGGCCGCTCGCGGTTCCCTGGGGCTTTTCCCGTTAGAGCCGATGAATGCCGTAATTTCACCCGACGTATTTATCAACAAATTATCGCCCAACGGGATAGTCATGTTTTACCAGGCCATTGACCAGAAGATGAACCAGGCGAACCGGCGGAAAAATTATATCGAATCTTTTCATTATGAAAATAACATATCGCTGGCCTACCGCCATATGACCTGGCCCCGGAAAAAGGACGGGCTCCCGCAGCAAAAAAACTGGGAACTCGCCGACCTCTACCGGGCGCTGCAAAAAGGGGGGCGGGGCGCCGGCCAATCGCCGAAGCAAAAACCGCATGTGGTCATGTTTGTGATGGAAAGTATGGGGGGCGACTGGCTGCGTTACCAATCAAAACAGTTTAATATCATGGGCGAACTTGAAAAACATTTTCAAGAAGACTTTTATTTTCCGCGTTTTTTATCCGCTTCGGGGGGAACCATTGGCAGCATTACCTCGATCATATCGGGTCTGCCGCTGTTGCCTTCATGGCCTTTGGCGTCCGAGCAGGAATTTCTCCGGGTTCCTTTGGAGACTTCAATCACCAGACCGTTTCAACAAGAAGGGTACGACGTGCGTTTTGTCTACGCCGGAAAAGTAGGGTGGCGCAATTTATACGACTATGTGATTGCCCAGGGCTTTGATTCAATTGAAGGCGAGAATGTCATTGAAAAAGCGGTGCAAGAGAAATTGGCAAAAGAGGGCAAGTCCGGACCGGTGAAAAACGCCTGGGGGATTTACGACGAATACCTGCTCGGTTATGTGATGGATTCGCTGAAAGAAGCGAAGACCCCCCAGTTTATTCTGGTTTTAACCACCACCAACCACCCGCCCTACGATCTACCGCCCGGGTATCAAAATGTCGAGATCACGCCGCCGGCGCAACTGAAACAAAGATTTGTCGGCGACGAATCGCTCATTATGGACCGTTTTCAAACATACCGCTATGCCAATGAACATCTGGGCCGGTTTTTAACCGGCCTGAAAGAATCTCCCCTGGGAAAAAAAACCATTGTAGGGATCACCGGCGATCATAATTTTCAAATCATCAACTACCAGAACAACGAATACCTCAACAAATATAGCGTTCCGTTCTATGTGTATGCGCCGCCGGAGTATCGTCCTGCAAGGTATGACCCGGACACGCCCGGTTGTTATCTCAATATCATGCCAACTCTGGTTTCCATGGCTCTCCCGCAAACAACCTATGTTTCGCTGGCAGACAGCATGTTTTTGCCCGGCAACCATTATGCCGTTCTTGGCGATTGGGTCATTAACCGGGAGGGGCTCTTTAGCGCCCTTTTGGCGCCGAACCGCTTGTTTGCGCCCTGGGTTCCCCGGCAAAAAAACGTAGCCGGCAAGTTCCAACGCCTCGATACAAACGACCCCCGGCAGATGAAAGCCGTTCGGAACATCCGCGGGCTGTACGGGACAACGCAATTTATCCTGACTTCCGAAGCAAAACGCCAAACGGCGGGTCAGGCGAACCCGTAAAAATGCTTGCCGTCCGATCGGTTTATAACAAAATGTCTCTGTAGGACACAATTATATGGCAAGAGACGACCAGCATAACTCAATTATCGGCGAAGGCTCCATTTTTGAAGGGCAATTTTATATTGCCGGCAGCCTGCGTATCGACGGGAAATTCGAAGGCGATATCAAGACCGAAGAGACATTGATCATTGGTGAAAACGGAAGGGTGAAAACCAATATTCATGCAAACAATGTTTTGCTGGCCGGAACCTTGATTGGCGATATCAACGCTTCGAGCGAAGTGCGGATTAGCGAATCGGGCCGGATGCTGGGCGACATTAACGCCCCTGTGGTGCAGCTTGCCAAAGGGGTCTCCTTAAAAGGCAGCATCAATATTACCGGCGGCGCAAAAAAAGATGTCGGTAAGCTGGTAGAAGAGGCCTACGGTTCAAGCAAAGAGATCGATATTAAATCGACGGCTGCGGAGAAGAGCTCAACCTAGCTGAAACCGTAAAAACAAAAAATTAAGAAATATTTAAATATTAATCGCATAAAATTACAGAAAAATTAATAGTTAAAATCAATTAACTATAACGCAAAAAAACCCGAAAATAAACATACGGGAAACGGACAACGATATGGAATGGAAAAGCAGGCTACAGGAGAGAAATCAACAAAACCGGTCGCTGACCCAACGATTTCAAATCAAAGCATGGCGCGATGGCCGTCTTTATTACTCAATCAATAAAAAAGGGGCCGTAAAAACAGGCTCTGTTCAAATTATCCCCCGGTTTGCCATAGAATCGGGTTTCATCGAAAACAAGCTGGTTGCGGCGTTTTCGGCTATTTTGCTTTCCGCTTCCGTGTTGTTGACCTTGGCGCTCTTTGCCGGCCAGCAAAACGGGTATAAACTGGCAAACCCCGAACCCGGAATTGGCGGGATCGGATCGGTAGAAGCCGCCATGGAAGAGGGCGCGCATGACTCGGAACACGCTCATAAGAAGTATGACAGCCCGGACGAAGCCTTAAAAGATAAGCTTTTAGGGGCAGAGCCCATGAACCAGATTAATTTTGAAGACGCCGAGTTGGTGAAAAGAAATTATCGTGTAAAATCGGGCGACACTCTCTCTGAAATTGCGAAACGTTACAATGTTTCGGTTGAATCCATTGCCGGGTCGTCCAATATCAAACTTCTGGATCGCCTTCAAATCGGGCAGGTCTTGTCGATTCCCTCAAAAGAAGGGTTTTTCTATTCGGTTCAAAAAAACGACAGACTGGGACTTATCTTGAAAAAGTACAAAGTATCGTACGAGAAATTCATTGCCGAAAACCCGGCGGTCGCTCTTGATCTTCTGGAAGTCGGCCAGGAAATCTTTTTGCCTGACGCAAAACCCGACAATCTGGTCAGAAGCTGGCTGGTACCGGTGGCAAGCCGTATTGTAACCAGCTCATACGGGTGGAGAACGTCTCCCCGCAAAGCGTTTCACAAGGGGCTTGACCTCAAAGCTGCCTATGCTACGGTTCGAGCCGCGAAAGGCGGCCGCGTAACCTATGCCGGTTGGTTAAACGGTTACGGTAAAGTTGTCATCATTGCTCACCCCGGCGGATACAAAACGTTGTATGCCCACTTAAGCGCAATTTATGTTAAAGCCGGCGCAAGCGTCGCCCAGGGCAGCGTCATTGCCAAGTCCGGGAACACCGGGTATTCCACGGGCCCGCACCTTCATTTTGAAGTGACCTACAAAGGTAAGCATGTGAACCCTGCTACCATTTTGGTCGGTTTGCGATACAAGAGGTAGTTTGATCTTCCCGGAATTTGAGAAATCCCTTTCTCCTGTCCATAGCACACGCACTATCTCGGAAAATCTGCGCCCGTATCTGGTGGCAGAAATCGGTCTCAACCACAACAAAGATGTCGATTTAACCCGTCGGATGATTGAAGCGGCGGCGGCTTCGGGCGCCGATGCGGTAAAATTCCAGAGTTACAGCGCCTCGAGATTTATCGTAGCCGAAAAAGAGAACGCAGCCGGCCTATATCAAATCTTTGCCTCGTTGGAACTCACCGAAGAGGAGCACCGGGTTTACCGCGATAGCGCTCGCGAGAACGGAATCGACTTTTTCTCGACGCCCTTAACGGTCGATTGGGTGAAAAAACTGGACCAGCTGGATACGGCGTTATTTAAAATTGCCTCGGGCGATCTCAACAATGAAGAATTATTAATGGAAGTCTCTTTATATAAGCGACCGGTTATTCTATCGACCGGGAACAGCCAATGGAGCGATATTACTTCGGCAGCCGCCTTTTTCCTTTACCGTAATTTTTACCCGGCGATGTTTTTGCATTGCGTTTCGGCTTACCCCGCGCCGTTACATTCAGTCAATATGCAAACCATGGTGAAACTGCGAGAGTTAGGCGCCATGGCCGGGTTTTCTGACCATACGGCCGGGGCTGACGCTGCCTTTGTCGCCGCTTCTTTGGGGGCGGCCGTAATTGAAAAGCATTTTACCCTAGATCGCAGCTTGCCTGGGCCCGACCACTCGATTAGCGCCGATCCGGGGACCATGAAAATAATCCGCGAGGTTATTGACCGGGCCTTTGAAATCCGGGGGGAAGCCAGATGCAAACCTTTTGAACCCGAAACGGGCAATGATTCCCTGGGAAAACGCTCTTTGTATTTTTACGGGCAAGCGGCCGGCGCTATCGGCGAAGCAAAAAACGCGCCATCGGAAGAAACGGCGGGAACGGCAATGAGCGCGCAACGGCCAAGAGAAGAAAATACGCCTACCGACCGCGACTACCTGAAACTGCTGCATGAGAAAAACCGCAATGCGCTTGCCCAAAAAACGGCGTTGACCGGCCAACCTGGCTTAAATCAAAAAAACAACAAAAAAAGTTGACCGGACAGAGACTTTTTTTCCACTTTAGAGTTAAACTTGAGACCTCAGATATTGGCCTCATGCGAAAGAGCCGGGCAAATGAAAACCGTTTAGCTTTACTTGCAAGAGATTGATTAAAACAGCAAAATCGAATATGAAAATAAAAAATCCAATCTACTCGCCGCAAAATCAAATACCAAACAGTGTCCCCCGGAAGTTTAAGGGCTTAACTTTAATAAAAGAGCCTGGGTGGGCGAAAAATATCCCCTATTATCTTGTCATTGCCGGGCTGGTCTGGGGATTTTGTTCCATATTAACCGGTATCTCTATGATGATGCAGATTACTCCGTTGTTCGAGCCAAAAAACGGCAACGATTTAAACTATGCGCGCTTGTATCCGGTTCACGGGGCTTTGGGTTTGTTCGGTTTTTTTTTCAACAGCTATCTGGGGGCGGGGCTTTGGCGTTCTAAAAAAATACCGGGGCTGTCGACCGAACAAATGCCAGGCATGGCCGGTTTTGCCGCGCTTGCGGGCTTGCTTCTTAATATTGGCTTGCTGTGGGGGTTCGCCCAAAACCTGGCGGGCCATGTTGAAACGCGGGTCCTGGGCTCGTTTTTTACCGCCCCGGACGCCCTGGTTGTCAGCGGGCTATTTTTGTTTACATTGATTTTCATAACGCGTTCGGTGCAAGCCGGTTATGAAGGCGCAACGTTTGTTTTTAGCGCCATTGCCATTACCTTTACCTATCTTGTGTACAATATCATCGGTTTGCCAGGGTGGGGTTCGGGTTCAATTTCTGCCGAACAAAGCATGGCTTTGGAGTCATGGCAAATGGAAACGGTGAGCGGCATTGTGTATCCGTTAGCGGCTATGATTGCTCTGCTGTATGTGCACCCCTCCTTTTTCGGGTTCGCGCAAAACCAAACCAGTGCCCGGCAGGGCGAAACAGGCGAACTAAAAACAATGCGCGAGTTTTTCTTGCCACATGACCCGGAACGAAAAATTTACCGGTTGATTTGGGCTATCTTCGGTTTTTCGATTTTTTTGTTCCCTGTGGCGATGGCTGCGGGCCGGCTCGAAATGAAATGGCAGCTCAACGGCTTCTTTTTTTCGTTAGCGACCGGGTTTTTATTGAGCCGGCTGGCAATACGAACGCGCCGGCAGGCAAAGCTGTCGCGGCGAAATGCCGATGCTATGAACAAGATGAAAGGCGCGGAGTTGCCACAGAGGTTTTTCATCGATGCCGCATTGGCAATGCTGTTGATTGCCGGAATTGAAATGATGGTATTTTCTTTCCCGCATGTTCGCGATTTAGCGCAATACACACAATGGATCAGCGCCCACCGGCACCTGCTCTGGATCGGCTGGATTTTGCCGGTTTCTATTTTATTAAGCAACAAGGTTATAACCGCCTTTCAAAAAGAGCTGATCGATATCAATAAAAACGCGCTGGCCCTTTTTTTATCCGGCGTTGTTTTGTTTATCGGGGCGGGGTGGGCCGAAGGTGTGGTCGAAAGCGTCTTTTGGCGAACCTGGAACTGGAACCGCCTTGAATTTCCCGAATGGAGCGAAATTCGGCGCCATACGGCGGTTTTTCGTTTGGTGCGTTTGGGCGGCGCGGCCTTGTTGCTCTTGATGTGCATCAATTTCTTGTTAAAAACCAAAAAAACCGGCACAACCAAATAACAAAGCCCGGTACGGCGGTATCTGTGTTTGCGGCGTATGGCAAACGGCGCCGTAGCCCCGGAAGTACCGCGTTGTGGGCTACCTGGCCTGCAACCGGGCTAAAAAAAGGTTGCACCGGTGTTTGAGATTTTTGACGTTTCCGAACCTGTTCTCAAACGGAGGGCGGGAGCATTGCTACAAAGGTATTTTTATAAATCGACATAAGGGGGAAGTATGCAATTAACCGGATTAAAATACGGAAGACGTATTCTGGAAATGGTTGAATTTCCGGTCTCGCCGGTATTAACCGAAGAGGCTTCAGTAGAGGAGATCAGCCAGTTGATGGCGAAGCATGGCGGAAAATGTGTGGTAAAACCGTTTTTCACCGGCGGTATCGGAAAAAAAGGAAAGGCCGGTTTGGTACGGATTGCCAAAAGCGTTCACGAAGCGCTCGAAGCGAAAAAAGATCTTTACTTTGCCAAACATGCCCAAGGCAACTCGGTGGTTCAAGCCAACGGAGTTACCTTTGAAGGGTTTATCGCCTCGGAAGCTGAAATTTACGTAAGCATTACCGCTTCAACCGTCCACCGGCAACCGGTGATGACGCTGATCATTGAGGGCGGCGTCGATGTGGAAGAAGTTGCCCCCGATAAAAAAAGAGAAATTGTTTTTAACCCCATTACCGGGATCAAAAGCTTTCATATCACGGATGCCCTGCACGAACTGGGTTGCCCCAACGAGTATGTCAGCCCGCTTGTTGCATTCTTGCCGAAACTTTGGCAGGCGTATGATTCATACGGGTTGGTTACGCTTGAGTTAAACCCTATTCGGATGGCGAAAGCCGGCAGCCGCTATATTCCCGTTGCCTGCGATATCAAAGCCTCGTTTGACCAGGATAACCCCGGCTGGAAACGTCTTGGGTTCCCCAGCGAGATTTTTTCAACGGACATTACCGACTTTGAAGCTGAAATTAACACTCTGAGAACCTACCAGGGGCAAAGCGATGTAACCGAGCTGAACCCCGAAGGCAGTATCTTACCCTTTATTTTTGGCGGGGGCGCTAACAGCGCCGCTACCGAGATTTTAGGCAACCGTGCCATTATTTCGTCAGACTTTGGCGGAAACCCGCCTTATGAAAAAATGAAGGCAATTGCCGATATTTCGTTTAAACATTGGTTGAAAAACAGCAATATTGTTTTAATCATTGGCGGTAAAGCGAACAACACAGACATTTTCGTGACGTTCAAAGCCATTTTCGACTCGCTGAAAGAACACATTCATTTGAACCCGAATATCCAGGTTGTGGCGGGCCGCGGCGGTCCGAACTTGATCCGCGGTATGGTATACGGCCGGGACGTTCTGGATAACCTGAAAGTTCCGTATCGTTTTTTCGGATTTGACAGTTCCATGGTTGGCGTACTTGAACACACCATTAAACTTGATGATTGGATGATGTCAAACAAGGAGAAGGCCGCAGGTTAAGCGGATTAGACGGAGATTATCATGAGCAGAAGAGAAAACAATAGTCCATTCCCTTATTTTGTTGGGGTAAAAAGTCTGGAAGACCTGGCGAATAAAGACAGCCGGGTAGCCATTATGAATATTCTGGGGGGCGAGAGCTCGCAAGTGACGCCCGTTTCGCATAGCTACAGCGGGAACAACGTTGTCGCCGGCGTACAGTATGGCCGCGGCGGCAGCGAAATGGAAACCCCGACCGGCAATATCCCGGTTTTCGGGTCGGTGAAAGAGATCATTGACGCCGGCATTAAATTCGACACCGGTGTGATTTATCTGCCCCCGGCGGCCGTTTCTCACGCCGTTTCGGAGTTGTGCGCCCGCAATGAAGACCTGAATAAAATTGTCATTGTAACCGAAAAAATCGCCGTACGCGACGCGCGTTATATCCGTTGGGGTTGCCAGCGCCGGGGCGTCGATGTCATTGGCGCCAACTCGTTAGGCGTAGCCAACTCATGGGATAAAGTGAGAATTGGCGGCGCTCTGGGCGGCGACAAACCGGGCGAGTCTCTTGTCAAAGGTTCGGTTGCTATTCACTCGAACTCGGGGAACTTCAGCACCACCCTTTCGGAATACATTAAAACGGCCGGTTTCGGCACATCAACGATTGTCAGTAGCGGTAAAGATATTTACATTCACTTTGCCCTGCCCGAATTTTTATACGCGGCGGAAAACGACCCCCGCACCAAAGCGGTGATTGTCTACGTTGAACCGGGCGGATACTATGAGCAAATGGCTCTGGAAATGGTCAGAGACGGCCGCATTAAATTTACCAAGCCTATCATTGCCGTGGTTACCGGCCGCTGGAAAAAGAACCTGACCCGCGCGGTAGGCCATGCGGGCGCGTTAGCCGGCGTGGGCGATGACGCGATCGCTAAAGAAGCTATTTTTGACGATTACTTTGGCGTGCCTGAGTATGACCCGAAAAAACCGAAAGTATCAAAAAAAGGGGTTCGCGTTCCGACGATCCAGCAAATTCCCGAAGCGCTTGCCATGGTCATGAAAGAGTTGGGCGAGAAATCCGACTTTGAACCCATTGGCGACCTTAGCTTGAAACCGTGGTTTGTCAACAACCAGGGCCTGAAATTCGATAAAGAACTAACCATTGACCCTGTTCCTGCGTTGGCGCCGTATGACGAAGCCATTCAAAAAGCGAACGAACAGGTGGGCGCCCAGTTCCTGCGGCAAAGCATGAGAAACACTTCAGGCGCAACGCGCATGAACAAAAATACGGATGTCACCGAAATTCATGGCGTCTCGCTTCTTGATCTGGTCAGTAGACCCTTTGGGGCGACCAATCTGTTTGCGGTAACCAAAGAGTTCCCCTCTGAAAACCAGATGCATATCGTGAACCCGGTGTTAAACTGGTTTACGGCATGGGGGGCGCAATTTATCGACTTTGCCAACCAGTCGCGCGCCAATGGCGCGACGCCCAATGCGTATATCGGGGCGAGCGTATTGATGTCGGGCGATCATCCGGTCTACCGGGCGAGCCGAAACTACACTGCCGCTTTGATTGACGCTTTTTACGGCGATTTGGGCAAATCTACCGATATTGACGATAAACTCATTGCGGCGAAACTTGACATTGAGCTTGAGAAACTTGAAACTTCGGAAAGCGATCTCAAGGTATTGGAGCATTTTAACGGCGTTTTGAAAAAACATGCCATTGAAAACATCTTTACCCGCTTTGCCATGGCCTATTACGAAAAAAACAAAACGGCGGCCGCAAACCCGCTGGTTTTGATGATTTCAGCCATCTTGCTGGGAGTCAGTTGGGACGCTTTGGTAAACCGCCGTTTGACCAGAACGGATGTCGAAAACCTGCCAACCAATCTGGCGTTGAACGGGATCATTGTCTCGAATGCGGCTTTAGGTCATGAAAAAAACGACTTCTGGAAAAAACTGCAGGCGAGCGACGTCTCGGTTCTCGATACCGATTTTACCGAAACCTGCTTTCGCGTGCTTTTTAACCGCGACCCGGCCAAGCAAGAGCTTTTTGCCTTGAACGCGCTGTTTAACCTGACCGTGACGAACGGACCGGGTACATTGAGCGCAAAAGGCGCCAAAGAAAGCGTGAGCGCGAAAAACAACCTTTCGAGCGTCTATGCCGGTTTCATGATGAATACCGGGATCGCTCATGGCGGGAACGGATTTGAGGCGGTTGCCTTTTTAATTGAACAACTTGAGGGTATGGATCCGTATGGCGGCAGCCTGGATAAGATTGACCCGGAACTGAAAAAAATTGCACAAAAAGTTTCGCAAGAGTATGTCGCTTACAAAAAAGAGCAAAAAGCCGCCGGGAACTTGCAGTATAAAAAGATCCCTTGTACAAACCACCCTGTATTTAAGGGCAAAGCGGTTAATATTGACCCGCGCGAAGAGTATGTACGCGATTTGTTTAAAAAATCTTCCATTATCAACCCGTTTCTCGAGTTCTACCATCACCTGGTGGTTGAGCTGCACCAGGCCGGGGCGACAGCCAATGTCTTTTGCGTGAACATTGACGCCGTTATTGCGACTGTCTCGCTTGAGCTCTTCTGGAAAGACTACAAAGCCGGAAATATCTCAAACAAAGAGATGCAAGACATTGTTTTTACCATGTTCTTGTTTGGCCGCATGGTGGGAACCGCCGCCGAGGTGAGCGATCATCTCAACCGCGGGACCGATATGGATTGCCGTACGCCGGCTTCGGAAGTTGCGTTTGTAAAATAGAAACGTAAAAAGTGACTGCAACGCCCCGCCTTTTTCTTAAAATCTATTTGACAGGTGGGGCTTGCAGAAGTTAAAGGGGATATAATGGAACAGCTAAAAAAACTGAGAATGTTGCCGGTTTCATCATTGATGTCCAGAGACATTGCGACCATCAAGGGATCGGCCTCTGTTGCGGAAGCGATAGCAAAAATGAAAGAAAATCATACGACCAGTTTGATCGTTGAACCGAGAAATGAAGAAGATGCGCTGGGTATCATTACTGAGAAAGATATTCTGGAAAAAGTAATCGATCCCGGAGAGGATTTGCACAAGGATCCCTGGAATACGCAAGTTCATTTGGTCATGAGTAAACCGGTGATTAGCATCAGCCCTGACATGCGGCTAAAGTATGCGATTCGATTGATGAAACGAACCGGCATTCGGCGACTGGTAATAGAAAAAAACAATGAACTGGTAGGCTTGCTCAGCCATACCGAAATATTGCATGCCGTAGAGAATCTTTCCGGCAGCGATGAAGTCGCAACCTAGGGCAGGGCGGGTAACCGGCCGGCTCGCTTGAGCAAAGAGAATTGTAGGAAGTGATATGCAACCATATGATATAGTGATAGTAGGCGCCGGCGGCGGAGGCTTGTATGCCGCCATGGAAGCGCTTTTAACAAACCCCAATTTAAAAATAGCGGTCGTCAGCAAGGTTTACCCGATGCGATCGCACACCTCGGCGGCGCAAGGCGGCGTAAACGCGGCTTTGGCCAACCGCCACAAAGACGACAACACCGAGCTGCATACCTTTGATACGGTCAAAGGGAGCGATTACCTGGGCGACCAGGACGCGATTGCCGTTCTTTGCGAAAATGCGCCAACCGTCGTACGCGAACTGGAAAACCTCGGGGCTCCTTTTTCTCGCAACGAAGAGGGGCTGATCGCACAAAGACCCTTTGGGGGAGCGCAAAAATACCGATGCTGCTATTGCGCGGATAAAACGGGGCATACGATTTTACAAACGCTTTACGAACAATGCCTCAAACGAAATGTAAAATTTTACAACGAATACTATTTAATGAGCCTGGAGCATGACGGCCAAAAAGCGCAAGGCGTGGTTGTCATGAACATGATGACCGGTAAAGTCGAAGCCCTTCATGCCAAAAGCGTGATTCTTGCCACGGGCGGTTACGCGAAAATGTACTGGCAAAAATCTTCAAACGCCGCGGGCAACAACGGCGACGGTCCCGCCGCCGCGCTTCGAGCCGGTCTGCCGCTCGAAGACATGGAGTTTGTCCAGTTTCACCCGACCGGTTTGAGAAAAAGCGGTCTTCTGGTTACCGAAGGGGCTCGCGGGGAAGGCGGTTACCTGATTAACAATAAAGGCGAACGCTTTATGTCGAGATACGCTCCTGAAAAAATGGAGTTGGGGCCGCGCGACCTTGTTTCACGTTCCATTGAAATTGAAATTAACGAAGGCCGGGGCTTTGACAGCGAAGCCGGCCAATATGTGCATCTTGACTTGACTCATTTGGGCGCCGATTTAATTAAAGAACGGTTGCCGCAAATCCGGGAACTCTCTATTAACTTTGAAGGGGTTGACCCGATTTTAGAGCCGATTCCGATTCGGCCGACCGCTCACTACTCGATGGGCGGCATTGACGTTAACATTGATTGCCAAACCGAAATTGAAGGCATTTACGCCCTGGGCGAATGCTCTTGCGTTTCGGTGCATGGCGCAAACCGACTGGGCGGCAACTCGCTTTTGGAAGTTCTGGTTTTCGGTAAAATTGGCGGGCGCCATGCCGCTGAAAATATCCCGGCAGGCAACTCAAAACCGATTTCGACCGCCAAAGTGGAAGACGCGGAAAAAGAGATTGCCAGCTACCATGACCCGTCGCGCACCGAGCGATACGGCGAACTGCGCGAAGCCCTGGGCGTTACCCTGGGCGCAAACGCGGGTATTTACCGGGTTCGCGATAAACTGGAAAAAGGCGTCGCCGACGTATATGAAATTAAAGAACGCTTTAAAAACGTTCGCGTTCACGATACGTCCGTTGTGTACAATACCAACCTGACGCAGGTTCTTGAACTGAAAAACATGATTGATCTGGCCGTAACCGTGACGGAAGGCGCCTTGGCGCGGGAAGAAAGCCGCGGGTCGCATAGCCGTGAGGATTTTCCGAAACGAGACGACGAAAAATGGCACAAGCATACCATTGCCCGCATGGATGAAAACGGGAAGGTTTCCTTGTCGTATAAGCCGGTAACGATGGGCAAGTATAAGCTCGAAGAGAGGAAATACTGATGGCAGAAAATACGGAAAGTAAAAAAGATATCTATTTCAAGATATACCGGTATAACCCGGAGTCGGATACCAAACCGTATTACGACGAATTTAAAATCAGCGTAGAAAAAGGGATTACCATTTTACGCGCGCTCAACTACATCAAAGAGCACATGGATCCGAAAATCAGTTACCGGTTTTATTGCCAGGCCGGTATCTGCGGCTCATGCGGCTTGCGGGTGAACGGCGTCGCCAAACTCGCTTGTACCACACAGGTTTGGAATGAGCTGGAAAAATGCCAGGAACCCGATGTCATTACCATTGAACCGATGGGGAACTTCGATATCAAACGCGATATGGTTGTTGACTTTGACCCGGTTGTCGGCAAGCTGAAAAAATACCGCGGTTGGATAGACCCGAAACCGGCCCCCCAGGGGTTCGGTAACAAAGAGTTTAGCGTTGCCGAAAGCGACTTTAAGAAAATCGACCCCGCCACCGACTGTATTTTATGCGCCGTATGTTATTCGGAGTGCAGCATGGTAAGCGCTTCAAGAGAGTATGTTTCTCCCCTTGTCTTATTGAAATCATACCGTATGGTAACGGATACGCGCGACAATGACGGCGAAGGCCGGATGAAAATTCTGGACCAGGACCATGGGATGTGGGATTGCACCCACTGCTATCGTTGCGTGGAATCATGCACCAAGAGCATTCCGATCATGGATGCGATCCAGGGCGTCCGTTACGAAGCGTTTAAGCGCGGCATGAAAAGCACCGAAGGGTACCGCCACGCCAAAGCTTTCCAGGACGATATCCGCAGCGGGGGGCGTTTGAACGAAGCGCGCCTGCTGGTGAAAACCAAGGGTATTTTCGGCGCGGTAGCCGCGTTTCCGAAAGCGATTCAAATGTTTTTTGCGGGAAGAATGCCCCCCTTGTTGGGACACAAAATTCCGGGCATCAAGAGTGTCCGTAACATGATGAAAAAAACGGATGGCCGGTAACCGGCAAACAGGAAGAAAAGTATTATGAAGTATGCATATTTTTTAAGCTGTATTAACGAAGCTACTACCAAAGAGGTGGATCGGTCTATCAATGTCTGGTTAAAAGATCTGGATATTGAACTGGAGCCGATGACCAACGGGACCTGCTGCGGCGGCAGCGCCATGGAGTTTGTGAACCCTGACCAAACCCTTGCCGTTAACGGGCGTAACATTGCCCTGGCCGAAAAAATGGGTCTGGATATGGTCACGTCATGCAATACCTGTCTTTTGGGGCTTCTTCACGCCAAAAAAATTCTCGATACAAATGAAGAAAAACGCAAAATGGTCAACGAGGCGATCAAAGACGAAGGCCTTGAGTATACCGGCAAAATTAAAGTCAAACATCTGCTTTGGGTGATCAACGAAGATTACGGTTTAGACAAGCTTTCCGCCAAAGTGACAAACCCTCTGAGCGACTTGAAGCTGGCCCCGTTTTACGGTTGCCATATCCTACGCCCGTCAGAACTATTCGGGTTTGACGATCCGAACAAGCCTTCTTCGCTCGACCAATTGATCAAGACATTGGGCGGCAATGTTGTGCCGTATGAGTCGTGCAACAAATGCTGCGGGTTTCATACCTTGCTGGTCGCCGAAAAAGAATCGGTCGCTCTCAGCGGTAACGCCATTAAAGAAGCGGTCGATGTCGGGGCTGACTACATTGTAACCCCATGCCCGTTGTGCCACATGGCGCTTGACGGCTACCAACGAGAAGCGAAACAAGCGAGCAATGTAAAAGATAATATTCCGATATTGCATCTATCGCAAATGATCGGTTTGGCGCTTGGCTATAGCAAATCGGAACTCGGCATAGACAAACATATGGTGCGTTAGTTCGTCTAACGCCTGTTTTGCTTGCTCATATGGTTTTCACAAAGATTTTCGAGTGATTTAAAATCAGTATAGTATAAGAAAAAATAAAATCAAGATTAAGGGGATAGCGCGCTTCGCGCTACTCCTTAATCCGATGCGATACCTGTTGTTAAGCGAATCAAACAGGCATCGCATGGCGGACAATTGCAAAAATAAATGCAACGGCTTACAGTTTGCCTGCGTCAGCCATCATCATTTTAATTCTTTCCTGAAATTGCCCCACTTCTTCGTTGATGACGCCGGCGTCCGGGTCGTTCCGGTTTTCAACGACTGTCCCGTTTTGAATGTGCGATTGAATGATCTCAATGACATTTTCGGCGTTGACAGCCGTATACCACTTGCCTTCCGGGTAGATAATGACATTGGGCCCGCGGTGGCAAATGCCCACGCAACCTGTTCCGGTGACAAAGACCTCTTTTTCAAGGCCGGCTTCAAAAACCTTTTGGCGGATCGTATCCATTACGTCCATCGCGCCGGCGCCGCCGCAACTGGGCACCATGGGGGGTTTATTTTGCGTACAAACCAGTACATGATATTTTCCAACTTCCATATTTACTCCATTAAATTCTAGGACAGAGTTCTTTTGTTTTACATCATGCAAACTTTTTTTGCTCTGGTATGTTAAAACTATTTGGCCGAAAAAAAGGCTCCTGAAAAAAACCCGGACAATGTAAATGACGAATGCAACCCCAGACTCAGACCGGACAAATCATAAAAAGTACAAATTAATCATTTACGATTGGGACGGGACTCTCATGGATTCGGTTGCGATTATTGCCGATTCTCTACTGGAAGCCCTGGAAGAGACCGGGTTGCCGGAGGTCGATTATGAAACCGCGAAATCGGTCATTGGCCTGCCGCTGGTAGAAGCGCTTGAAATATTAACTCCCGGCGCCACTCAAGAAGAACGGGACAACTTAATGAAGTCATACAAAAAATTCTTTGTCGAGAAGGCCAACAGCTCTTTAAAGCCGTTCCGGGGGGTTCATGAAGCGTTGTTGCAACTCAAAGAGAGAGGGGTTGTCCTGGCGATCGCAACCGGGAAAAGCCGGGCGGGCCTGGAGCGCGATTTTGAGCGGTGCGGTTTGCGGGGGCTGTTTTTTACCACGCGAACCATTGACGAATGCAACGCCAAACCCGACCCTCAAATGATCTTCGATATTTTAAAAGAAACGCAAATGAAACCTGAACAGGCGATAATGGTGGGCGACACAGCTTATGATTTGGAAATGGCGCGAAATGCGGGGGTTGATTCGGTCGCTTCGGCGTACGGGGCTCACCCGGTACACCTGCTGCAACCGTTTGAACCGGCCGGTCTGTTTGACGATTACCAATCCTTGCACCGGTGGTTGCTGACCCGCGTATAACCCGGCAATTATACGCCGTGTTTCTTTTTTTGCGAAGAAACTGCCGATCCGCCCTTTGGTGCGCCCGGTGCGTTTGGTTCAAATAAAAGTTGCTCTACGGTTCGGGCGTCTGCTTGTTCTACCGTCAGCGCCCCAAACGATTCGTCGAGCTTTTCTCCTTTTTGGGGGATATACCCGAAACGCGAGACGGCATACCCGGCAATGGTTTCAAACCCTTTTTTTACGATACGGACCTGAAAGCGGTTGTTAAAATCGTCGATGTTCAAAGAACCGTCCAGCAAGTAAAGGCCTTCCCCCGATTCGGCAATGTCGGGCCGTTCCATCTCTTGTTCTCTGGTTATGATTTCATCGTCGACAATCTCTTCGGCAATGTTTTCAAGAGTGACCATGCCGGCAACCGCGCCGTACTCGTTGACCAGAAAAACCAGCGGCCATTGGTGCTTTTGCATGCGAAACAAAAGTTGATCGGCGGGCAACTGGTCGGGGATAAAGACCGGGTCATAGATGAGCGAACCGATCTTGTCTTTGTCTTTTGCCGTAAGTATGTCAAATACATTGATATAGCCAATGATATTATCGCCCCGGTTGCGGTAGACAGGGTAGCGCGTATACGAAGTGCTTTTCATGGTCTCCAGAGAATCGCGCACGCTCATAGATTCGCTTAACGAAAAAAGCTCGGGCATGGGCGTCATGATCTCTTCGGCCTTTGTGTTTTTCAGCGATAAAAGACCTCGCGAGATTGGCTTGCTTTCGGTTAAAAAATGCGACCCGATAAAATAGACAAGGTCATCTTGCCGTTCGGTGCCTTTTTGGGGGAACAACGAAAATAACTTTCGGGTGAGGCCTAGAAAAACCAGACTTGCCGGGCGGAACAAATAATAGACCAGCATAATGATCGGGTAAAAAAGTTCCAGCGTGCTCGTATGAATTTTACGAAAAATATTTTTAGGCAAAGCTTCGCCAATTAAAAAAAAGAGAACCGTCTGCAGCGAAAAAGCCCCCGCCTTTAACCAGGGGTCGCTTAACAAAGTAACGACATTATCCAGGGCAAGCGTTGCCCCCACGACCGCAATATTGTTCCCGATGAGCATGGTTGACACCAGTTCATAGCGCCGGGCGTAAAGCCGGCCGGGTCTCGATTCGCTTTCGTTCACCAAATAGGGGTTTAAAGAAAGCAGCGCAATTTCAATGCCCGAAAAGAAGACAGAGAGAGCCAGCATGGCAATGATAATCCAGATTTCGAGCATTTAGTTTTCTTTCCTGTTTGCGTTCCGGACAATGACGCGGACCTGCGAGATTTTATTTTTATGCATCTCCATGTGATAAAATTTCATGTTCTCCATTTCAAAAATGGTATCGAAGCGGGGGTAACCGTCGAGCTTTTCAATGAGAAAACCCGAGATGGTTTCGCTGCCCGTAGAAACCAGATTGCTGCCAAAGTATTCGTTAAAATCGTTCATGGTCATGGAGCCTTCGACCACATAGGTATCTTTTTTGACTTTGGTGATATGCTCCGTTTCGGGCGCGGTTTTGTGAAGATACTCTTCGCTTAAATCGCCCATCAGGCTTTGAAAAATTTCTTTCATCCGGATCACGCCCGAAAATTCGCCCATCTCGTCAATAACCGCCGCCACCTCGATTCTTTGTTTGAGGAACTCTTCGAGTACGACATTGAGCGAAAGGGTTTTGGGCAGGTAGAGGATCTCCTGGATCGCCGGTTTAATGGTGCGACGCTTGCCCTGCATGAGGGGGATCAACGACCGGACATGGACATAGCCGATCACCTTGCCGGTTTTATGTTCATACACAATGGCCGCAGGGTTCCTTTTTTCGTGAAAGATGCGGGCGGTCGCCTGGTAGTCCAGGTTATCCGGGATCATCAAACATTCCGATTTGGGTATCATGACATTGTAGGCGGTGTCGTGGTAAAAACGGATAGCCCGTTTCAGCATGCCCTCTTCATCTTCGCCAAGGATACCCCGGCTTTGCGCCGATTCTACCGCATCAATTAACTCTTTTTCTTCAATCACCTTTTTGCCCGAATCGACTTTTTCGGACCATCGTTTGGTTAAAACCAGGGCGGGCAGGGCGAAGGGTTTGCTGACCCAAATCCAGAATTTTAAAAAGGGTGCCGATCGAACCGACCAGCCCTCGGCATGCCGCAGCGCCAGCACCTTGGGAATCGTCTCGGCCATGATCACCAGTATGATGGTAATTAAAAACAAAGAGATAATTTCGGTGTTGCCCCACCCCTCAAAAAGTTCGGCTACGATGCGATGGCCCGTTAAAGAAATGGCCATATTGACCCCGAGGTTGCCCAATAAAATGGCAATTAAAACTTTTTCCGGGGAGCGCATCATCCCCGCCACCCGGCGGAACATGAGCCTTTGGCTTTCTTTAAACCGCGTCAACTGGCTCTCTTTTAAAGAGAACAAAGCCGACTCGGACCCCGAAAAAAAACCTGAAACCAGGATCAAAAACAAAAAAAGAAAAATGATACCTGCCATTCGGATTAAGAGTTAACGCTTTTTAATTGTTTTAAGTATTGCTGCGCCCGTTTGGCGTAGTCGTCGGCGGTGTGATCAATCATGGCGATTTCGTTGTCGCGCAACGGTCGAATGACCCGCGCCGGAACCCCGGCGACCAGCGTTTTTTCAGGGACGGTAAAACCGGGCGGCACAAGCGCGCCCGCGGCAACAAAGCCGTAGCTTTCTACGGTGGCGTTGTCAAGAACCGTGGCTGAAATGCCTACAAAACTTTTGTCTTTGAGGGTGCAGCCGTGGATCACCGCGTTATGCCCCACGGTTACATAATCTCCGATGATTGCCGGGAAAACGCCGGTTGTGACATGCACGGTTGTCCCGTCCTGGATATTGGAATAACGGCCAACGATCACCGGAAAGCCGTCCCCCCGCAAGGTGCATTGAAACCAGATCGAAGAGCCTTGGCCAATTTCCACTTCGCCGATGATGTCCGCCGAAGGGGCGATAAATGCGTCCTCCGCAATTTGCGGAATCTTGTTTTCAATGGTGTAAATCATGATATCAACTAAAATCCATATTGTAAAATTTAAGCGTGTTTTCAAGCTCTTGCGGTAAAACGCCGCCGTTTGAATTGCGGTATTTTTTGTAGCGCGGTTCCAGTTCAATCGCTTTTCTTTTGCGAAGGTTGGTCGCCTTGGTGATCACGTCCTGAAAATTGGGCTGCTTGAGCAGATTTTCGCGGATCGGCGTGGTAAACGGAATATGCCGCGCCATGATTTTACGGGCTACCTTGTTTAGTTTTTGTATCCCTTCCGATTCAAACTTGCACCAGATCATATAATCGTTGATAAAACGGCTGCGGTCGTCGCGGAACCGTTTAAATTCGGCGGCCAGCTTCTCTTTGACTTCGGGCGAGAGGTCTCGGTTTTTTTTGTAAAATTGAACGTAGTCGGTATAGTCGGCTGTGATTGAGGCCGAGGTAATGTTGTTCCAGTCGGGGCCAAGCGTTGTTTTGACCATCTCCCACCGGTAGGCGCCTGTCGAGTGAATGAGCATATCGTACGGGTCGTCCGTAATTAAATAGGGGGCCATCAAACGGCCGCGCGAGGTACGGTTGTTGCCTTCGCGCTCTTCCCAGAACTGGATATTGCCCCCGACCGTCGGCACAAGAATAAAATTCGGAATAACCTGCACCTGGATAAATTCGCGTTTGATCCCGATATCGTCGTTGTCATACAAGACTTCTCTGTGGAACGCGCCAAAGTCAACCGCAAGCAACTTGTTGATTTGCTCTTCGAGCGTTTTTTTCCCCAGCAAAGAGCGCTCCGGCGCCTGGGTGAAATGAAATTGCGTCAAGATGGGCAAATGCGTCATGATGGAACCCGAAGCCAGTTTTGTCGTCGCCGAAAACGAGTTGTTGATTTCAAAACGCAGACGCGCTTCTCCCGTGTTGACGTTGGCCGGCAGATCGGTTTCGCGCTTCCAGTTGGCGTCTTTGTTCTCCTGGCGGATCACTTCAAAAAAAGTCAACCCCAGGTCGTTGACGCTCGTGGGGACCTGTTTTTGGTAAATCATGGTCAACCAGTCAATGGTGTCATGGATCGGGTATTGCGACTTTTCGCGGTGGATTCCCGAAATAAAATTCAATTGATCCGGGGTAAGAAACCCTTCGTCTACAAAACCGGTGAGGAACATCAGCTCCACCGGGCGGGGGAGATTGTGAGGATCGGCTATATAATTCAGAAAACATTTTTCAAACAGGTGCCAGTAAATTGGCGTGATATGACGTCTTGCCTTGCGCGGGTCGCCTTCCGAGTCGAGAGGGTTGGCAAACTCTTTGAGCGTTTTTAAGAGTTGGGTAAATTCGGTTCTTTTCTCGGCGTCAATTTGCGCATAATCCAGTATCTGCTGGGCGGAATTTGCCAGAACGGAAACGCCGGGGCCTTTCCCCACCTGCGCCTGCGAAATGCTCGCTTCGGCATGTTGCATTTGTTGTTTCAGCTCATTCATCGCCGCTTTTTCCATGACGGTGACAAACTGTTCAATTTTACGAAAGCTTTGGTTATCAATGCTATAGTCGTTGAGGGTCCAAAGCCTCTGGTATTCGTCCATGATCCTGCGCGCTTCGTTGATAAAAAAGTGCGCCGTGTTCAGCAGGTTTCTATCGGCGCTGTTTTTCGATTGCGCCAGTTCGGCGCGGATCGCCATTTTTTCAATCCAGGAGTATTCGCCTCTGAAAATTTCATTGCCGTATTTTTGTACCGTTAAAGAGGTTTGCATGATTTCGTCAAGAATGGCGATAAATTGGTTGGCCAATTTCCGGGCAGTCTGTAAAATAAACTTGGGGTTTTTCTGGGCAATGGCCCCGACAATTGGCGCGTCCAACATAGAAAAAGATTCAAGATAGTCGAGATCTTCAAATTCAATGGAGCTATTGTGCTCGTAATCCATCCCCAGCATTTCGGTGTGTTCCCCCTGCAAAAAAGGCAACTCAATATCGTCGGGGATAGTCAAACCAAGACGGCCGTATTTAGCGACAACTTCACGGGCGGCTTGAACCACCGGGTCCGTGAAATTCCCTTCGCTGGTAAACTGATCCGGCATGATCCGGGAATAGGCTAACGATAATGCCTGGGTTGTATTGGCAAGGTGTTCAATGAGTTGCTCCGCCTCATTGAGTTTTTTATAGGCTTCCTGGCATTGTCTCACCATTGAGCGCAACATTAAAATGGCAATTTTGGGTTTCCCCTGGATAATTTTCAAAACATTGCTGAAACCGGCGGGGTATACCGAGACAACGCAAGCGGATTCTGCCGCGGCAAAGTAGGCGGCCGGTTCGTTTAAAATCAACATGTTCGCGCCAATGATCGCCGGGGCTTGCATGCTTAAGATATATTTTGAGTTGGCCAGGTTCGGCGCCTCATTGTCTTGCGGGCAGGCTCGGAAAGTTAATGTACCGGAATGCAAAATAATCAAACGATTGGGTTCGCTTCCCTGGTTTAAGATCAGAGTACCGGGAGAGATTTGCTGGTTGCCTCCCGGTTGGATTGCGTTGGCCTGTTGTGGGTTCATTTAAATGATAGTTATAAAATGGGCTGAAGATTGTCAACTGTTGTCCATTTTTTACCTGGGAGTTTTGCTCTGTTTCAAGAATTATTTTTATTGATAAGCCGCCGATTGTTGTATCAATTTTTTTATAAATGAACGGGAAAAGCAACGGATGAAATAACGGTTGACCATCAGGTATGGAACCGATTGCTTACCCCATATACAGGAATGCCCGGTTGCTGAAAAATCTGCAGGAAACGAAAAATGATAGAAATCATGGATACCACGCTCCGCGATGGGGAGCAGACAAACAATGTCTCTTTTTCGCCTTCGGAAAAGCTCCACATTGCGCGCATTCTTCTCGATAAACTCAAGGTAGACCGGATTGAAATTGCCTCTGCGCTTGTCAGCGAAGGCGAACGGGAGAGTACCATAAAAATCATCGAATGGGCCAAAGAAAAGGGCTATGAAAACAGGGTAGAGATCCTTGGCTATGTCGACATCAAGCGAACCGTAGACTGGATATCGCTTTGCGGGGGGCGGGTGTTAAACCTGCTGACCAAAGGCAGTTTAAAGCATTTGCAAAAACAGCTGAAAAAAGAGCCAGCGCAGCATTTTTCCGAAATTCAAAAAACGGTAGAGTACGGTCTGACGAAAGGCGTATCGACCAATATTTACCTGGAAGATTTTTCCAACGGCTACGCCCAGTCCCGCGATTATGTTTACCAAATGTTAGAAGCCTTGGTAACCATGCCGGTCAAGAGAGTGATGTTGCCCGATACCCTTGGCGTGATGTACCCGAACGAAGTGAAAGAGGCGATTTCCGACATTACCGGAAGGTTCCCCGATGTGCACTTTGACTTTCATGCGCATAACGACTATGGGTTGGCCACCATCAATACGCTGGAGGCGATTCGCGCCGGCGCTCAAGGGGTGCATACGACCATCAACTGTCTGGGCGAGCGTACCGGCAACGCTTCCATTGCCGAAGTTGTCGCCGGGGTGCGCGATCACTTAAAACGCAAGACCGGCGTAGCCGAAAAAAACCTCTTTTCGTCGTCGCGGGTTGTAGAGACATTTTCAGGCAAACGTCTTGCCGCCAATACCCCTATTGTCGGGGAGGATGTATTTACCCAAACTGCGGGCATTCATGCCGATGGCGACAGCAAAGGCGGGCTTTATGAAAGCGTGCTGAAACCGGAAAGGTTTGGGCGCAAACGAACCTATGCTCTGGGGAAAATGGCGGGGAAAGCTTCGTTAGATCAAAATCTACGCGACATGGGCATTGAACTTTCCGAAGCCAACCGGAAAAAGGTTCTCGACCGCATTAAAATACTCGGCGATAAGAAAAAGAAAGTAACGCCGGAAGATTTGCCTTTTATTATCGGAGACGTTCTCGAACGGCCGGTCAACGATAAAATCGATTTTCAAAATGTAGTGATCACTTCGGGGATGGAGGTCATGCCCATGTGTTCTTTGAAGCTTACGTATGAAGGCGAGGTATACAAAGTCACCGGGTTTGGCGACGGGGGGTATGACGCCTTCATGAACGCTATCCGCGAATGGGCCGACGGTAAAAAAATTACATTACCCCAGTTAAACGATTACGAAGTAAGGATACCGCCCGGCGGGCAGACCTCCGCTCTCGTTGAATGTAAAATTACCTGGTCGAAAGACGGAAAAACTCTGGCCACGCGGGGGGTTGATTCGGATCAGACCATTGCGGCAGTGCAGGCCACTTTAAAAATGTTGAATTTGATTTTAATGTAGAGAAATGCGGTTGATGATTTGGGTATGAATTAGTATGCGAAGCGGAAGAATCATTGTTGTCTATAAAAAATCGACGTTAGCGCTCTATGAAGATTTGGATGCGGTAAAAGAACTCCCAAAGAAAAATGCCGCGCTCTACCGCGAGCTGAAAAAAGCGGACCAGGACCACTACCGCAGCGTAGAGCTTTTGATGAAAAAGCTGGAAGGCTTTCACGAAGAGATTGTCGTTCACCGGCGCGGCGAAGACCGGATGCCAAAAATCAACGACAACGATATTGTTTTAGCCATTGGCGGGGACGGGACTTTTATTTATGTATCGCATTATGTAAAACATGCCGTTATGATTGGCGTAAACTCTGCGCCCAATCACAGCGTGGGGCATTACTGCGCTTTTAATCTCTTCGATAAATCGTTCAACATGCCGGCCATTATTGAAGCGGTTCGAAGCCAGAAAATACGGCCGACGGACATTTACCGGTTGCGGGTATGGAAAAACGGGGAAGAGTTAAAAATGCGCGTGATCAACGACGCATTGTTTACCGATGTGAACCCGGCCATTACCTCACGTTATGAAATTAATATTAATAAAAACAGCAGGCGTCAAAAATCTTCCGGCTTGTGGATAGCGACAGCCATGGGTTCAAGCGCCGCATTTCGCTCTGCCGGCGGCAAGCCGTTTAAACAGTTTAGTCCCGAAAAAAAACGGCAGTTTGGCGTAGCCATCCGGGAACTCTACGGGGAAGGCGGAAAGAAAAACGAAATCATGATGATTGACGAAACCCAAAAATTTGAGGTCGTATCATCGATGATTGACGGTATTCTTTTTCTTGACGGCGGTCAAAAAAAGGTTAGGGTCGATATCGGGGATAAAATCGGTTTTGATTTTCATGAACGGGCGTTGCCTGTTGTTATGCATAAAGATCTTAGGAGTTTTTAAATAAGGTAGAAAGTAAGTCCCGACAAGAAAGCCCGATTAAAAAGCCGAGAAAAAGCCCGAAACAAATCATACCGGTACAGGAGAAGAAAATGAAAACATCAGCGACCTGGCAGGGAAAAATGAAATTTACCGCCGAGTCTGACAGCGGCCATGCGATTGTCATGGACGCTAATGAAGAGGCGGGCGGCGAAAACGCAGGCGTGCGGCCGAAAGAGTTGTTGCTCAAAGGACTCGCCGGTTGCACCGGGATGGACGTAGTTTCCATCTTGAAAAAAATGAGGATCGAGCCGCAGGTATTCCGCATTGAAATTAACGCCGGCTTAACGGAAGAACACCCCAGGGTTTTTGAAAAGATTTCAATGAAATATATTTTTTCAAAAGATGTGCCGGAAGACAAAGCCAGGCGTGCGGTCGAACTTTCGCAAGAAAAATATTGCGGGGTTTCGGCCATGCTGAAAAAAAACAGCCCCGTTGAATACGAAGTTATTTTTGAATAGTCGAAGATAAGGCGATTTTTCATTGCCCAATAAGCTGCTAACCGTATATTTTTATGGCCTGGTAAAACGCTGAGAGTAAAACACAAAGGCAATTTTCTTGAAATTTAAAGCGTTTGTGCAAGAATTTGCGCCGGTCAACTTTGAAAGATCGAGGCGCTTTGGCGCAGGTCAATACGACCCGTCGCTTGTCAAAGAGGCCTTGCGTACAATCGGCAACCCGCAAATCCGGTACAAAACTATCCACGTTGCGGGAACCTCGGGGAAGGGGAGCGTTGCCTCTTATCTCGCGCGGATGTTACAAGCGGACGGTTACCGGACCGGTCTCTACCGATCGCCGCATTTGTTGCATTTAAAAGAAAGAATTAGCATTGATGGCGAATGTATTTCAGAAAAAGATTTTGATCTGATTTCGGACGAAGTGATATCGCACTCGCCCGCGAATTTGACTTTTTTCGATTTGCTCACCATGATTGCCTTTGTATGGTTTGACCGGCGCCAGGCGCAATGGACCGTGATTGAAACGGGGTTGGGCGGCAGGCTGGATTCCACCAACCAGCTTCGCCCGGAATTTTCGGTTTTTACCGCCATTGGCATGGATCATACGGCCATTTTAGGCGATACGCTTGCTAAAATTGCCAAAGAAAAGGCCGGTATTCTAAAGCCGGGCGGGGCGGCTTTCAGCATGACCCAACACCCTTTAGCTGAAGCCGAGTTAACGCGCGAAGCGATACAACTGAAAAGCCGGCTAACGTTTTACGAAAACGGTTTTTCACCCAATGAAGCAAGCGGCGTAAAAGATATCAAACAAGCCAACTATGCCTTTTGCCGTTTTGTCTATGAGCGATTCTTCGAACGGCGCGCGCCTGACATTGACCTTTCGTTGCCCGGTATTCTCGAAACAATACCCTGGAGCGGGGGGGCATTTTTATTTGACGGAGCCCACAACGAGCTTTCTTTGCGCCGCCTGGCCGGGGATATTCAAAGTTCAAACCATAGCGGGCCATGCCATATTTATATAAATACGTTACGCGAACGCGATTTGCCCAAAATGATCTCTCTTCTTGCCGAGATGTTGGCGCCATTGGGGGCAAAGCTTCCGGCAAAGCCGGAAACCGCATCCGAAACCTCGCCGTCAATTAAACCTCAAATAAAATTTAACCTGCTCATGACGGACGAAACCAAAGCGTTCGGGATGTGGACCCCGCAAGATTGGAGCCAGGCTCAAGATCGAATTAAAGAGTCAGGGGAAAATGCTGGTTTGCCGGTCAAGACGAGCGAAATACAAACGCAAGAGCAACTTCTTGAACATTTGGCGGAGCCGGGCTTTCATCTCATGACGGGCTCTTTGCGGTTGTACCCGATCGCTGAGCAAATCAGGCAACGCTAACAAAACGGTAGCGGTGGCATCAACCGCGGCGGCAATTTAAGAGGCTGACTTTACTTCCACGCTAAGCAACGTCGAGACGCCGGGCTCTTCCATGGTTACGCCAAAAATCGATTGGGCGTGGGTCATGGTTTTCTTGTTGTGGGTAATGATCATAAACTGGGTGCTGCCTTTGAATTCGCTGACAAGATTCAAGAAACGCCCGACGTTCGTGTCGTCTAACGGGGCGTCGATCTCGTCAAGTACGCAAAACGGCGAAGAGCGAACCATGTAAATGGCGAACATTAAGGCAGTTGCCGTCAGCGCTTTTTCGCCCCCCGAAAGCAAACGCAAAGAACGCGCCCGTTTCCCCGGGGGTTGCACCTGGATATCGATCCCGCTTTCCAGGGGTTTGTCGCGCTCGGTCAAGGCGAGATCGACATTGCCCCCTTGAAAAAGTTTTCTGAATACGGTGCGGAAGTTTTCCGAAATTTGATCGAAGGTCGCGACAAACAAGGTTTCCGATTTTTTCCGAATACCTTCGATGACATCAAGAACGTCTTTCCGGGCTTTGACAATATCATCCAACTGCTCTTTGTTGTGTTCATATAAACTCTCGACGGTTTTCAGTTCTTCGATCGCCAAGGGGTTGATTGGCCCAAGCTCCTGGATTTCGCGGTTGATATCGCGGATGGCGTTTTTTTCGGCTTCAATGTCGATTTTCTTCTGTTTGAATTTTTCGGAAAGTTCGTCTTGCGTCAGGTTATACACGTTATAAAGTTCTTGCACAAGGGCCTCGCGGGCGCCCAGGGTGGTTCCGATTTTCACCTCAAGCTCGTTGGTGCCGTCAATGAAAACCTGAGATTTTTGGCTTTCGTTTTGCAAAGAGTGGTATGCCTCGGTTTTTTGTTTTTGAAATCTCTCAATCTTTTGGCGTATCGAACCGATTTTACTCTCTTGCGATTTCATTCCCTTGCGGATCTCTTCGATCTCTTTATTGATCTGGGTCTCTTTCTTTTGCAGTTGCACAATTTCGGCTTCGATTTCGCCGTGTTTTGCCACAAAGTACTGGCTTCGGCTCTCTTCGTGCTGCAATTGATCTTGCAGCGTTTTTTCCTGTTCGTTGAAACTATGTTTTTGCGTTTCAAAACTTTTAATATCGCCGTAAATGGTTTCGCGCTGCTTCATTAACTCAGTGATATTATCGCGGGCGGCTTCGATACTTTTTGCCAAGTCCCGGTTTCTTTTCTCGGTATCTTCGATCTTCTTTTCGAAGTTTAGTATTTTTTCGTCAATGTCCTCTTTTCGGGCGTGAATACCGCCCTTTTCAAAAAGAACGTTCCAGAGTGTGTGCTCTTTTTTACCGATATTTTCCAGGTGCTTTTTCCATTGTTCGGGGTGAATGGTTTTTCGCAATTGCCGGAGGATATCGGAATGATCCTGCCCGGGGTCGTTTAAAATAGCGCCGGCTTCGTCAATTTGGGCCGCAAGTTGGGCGCTTTGTTCGTCGAGCAAGACCAGCTCTTTTTGCCAGTTCTCTTTTTCCTGCTTTAAGTAATTGAGCAGATCCTGGACAATTTGCGCTTGTTCCGAACGCGTTGTTTTTAAATCGATGCGGATCTTTTCAATATGGTTTTGGTTTTGAGAAACTTCTTCAATATGGCTTTCCAGGTTTTTCTGGGTCTCTTCCGTTTTGCGCGAAATTTGTTCGAGCGATTTTTCGGCGTTTTCAAGGCGGTTATCAAGTTGAAGAGAAAGTTGCTTTTGCGAGTGGCCCTTGCTTTTGAGATCCTGGATACGGGCTTGCACTTTTCTGATTTGTTCATCAATGGTGGCCAGCTCGTTTTGCATGGCGTTTTTACGGCTTTGGTTTAACTCTATATTTTTTTCAAACTGGACAATCTTTTCACTGGCGATCTTGTTTGCCGTGTCGTTTTCGTGAAGTTCGCTTTGCAGCTTTTCGCGTTCGGTATCGAAAGTCAGAATCTTTTCTTCAAGTTGCAGGATCTTCTGGCGGTTTTTTTCAAAATCGGCCATCTTTTTTTCCAGCTTGTGGTTTAAGCCCGCAATGGTGTCATCCATTTCGGAAAGCGTCGCATGATGGACTTTCAGTTCGCGTTCTTTCTTTTTGGCGGCAAGCTGGTTGTATTGTTCCGTTTTTTTGGATTGCGATTTTTTAATGTTGAGTTCGCGTTCGAGTTCGCTTAAAATATCAGCCAGCCGGGTAAGGTTGACATCGGTGTTTTCCAGCTTTTTTTCCGCTTCTTCTTTTTGGCTTTTAAAGCGGGCGATCCCGGCCGCTTCTTCAAAAATATATCTTCGTTCTTCGGGCTTGCTCGACAAGATCATGTCCATCTGCCCTTGCTGCATAAAAGAGTAACTGGCCTTGCCCAGACCCGTATCGAGAAAAACGTTTTCAATCTCTTTTCGAGTTACCCTGGTATCGTTAATGAAATACTGGCTTTGACCGTCGCGGTAGAGCTTTCGCGTAATTTTAACCTGGTCGTACTCAAGCTGCAGAGTATGATCCGCATTGTCAAAAAGAATATCGACTTGGGCGTAACCGGCGGGTTTTTTATGTTCGGTACCCGAGAAGATGATGTCTTCCATTTTGTCGCCGCGCATTGATTTGGCCGACTTCTCGCCCATCACCCACTTTACGGCGTCCAGAATATTGGATTTGCCGCAACCGTTTGGGCCTACCACGGCCGTGATCTCGCGGTTGAGTTCAATGCGGGTTTTGGCGGCAAATGATTTAAAGCCGAATATTTCTATCTCTTTGACAGTCATTCTACAAAACTTTGTTGCCCATCAATCCCGTTACGGTTCCTTGGCGCATGACCGGCGAGAACCGCCTTTTTCCTCAAATCGTGAAAGGTTTAAAGGCCGAGTATACCATCGACACAATCGACCAGGCAAAGCCCCCTGAAGAGCGGGGTCCGGGCGATATGCAACAGGGGCAATATTCCATTGCGTATCGCACTGAAAAGTTAAAAAAGGGAGAGATGCGCCCCATGACAAGCCGGCGGGACCCGGAGCGCGAGGCCCAGCGAATCTTACGCGGCTTTGAATTAAAAGAAGGGCTCATTGCCGTTGTATTTGGCGCATGCGGTCTCGCTCTTTTGGACAGGTTGAACGGCATGCAAAAAAAACAAGGGGGGAAAATCCTGCTCTTTGAAGCCGACCCTGTTCTTTTGCAAAAGTTGGCGGCCCTGTTCCCCGAAAAATTTAACTTGCCGCATATTTGTATTGTTACACCGCCGATACCCCGCGCGGGGTATGTCTTAAACAGCGAACCGGAGTCGACCGGGATATTACGAGTAGCGGTCGATCAATTTTTCGATTCCATTGCCATTGAAGGGGTCAAAGGGTTCCGGGTATTTGCAAACCCGGCAAGCGCCGGTCTTTCCCCCGCCTTTTACCGGGAAAGCGAAACTTTGTTTCAACAGGCTTTTTCAACCCGGATATCCGATCTATTTACGCGCCTTCAATTTGAACCGCGCTGGATCGCCAATTCGCTTTTCAATGCGGGGGCGCTGTCGCGCGCTATTGCAGCCAAAGAACTTTTCGGGGTTGCCCGTTCGGCGAATGCGCTTCTGGTATCGACAGGCCCGAGCTTGCGCGGTAGTTTGCCGTGGATACGAAAAAATGCGGGTAAATTTTTCATCGCCTGCGTCGATTCCGCCTACCGGGTGCTGGTTCGTTCGGGCATTGAACCCCATTTGATTTTTTCTCTGGATTCCCAGGCTTTCACCTACAAACATTTTTACGGCCTGCCGTCAGGCAGAGCGGGGGAGTTCCCTGTTTTATACGCCGACCTGGTGGCTAACCCCTCGATTGTTTCTCACTGGCGGGGGCCGCTTGCCATGGGGCTCACGGCGGTCGTGCGGGACGAAAGCAGGGAAGCCACTGTCGGGAGCGATTACATTGAAAAACAAATTCTCGGGGAGAGCCCCGGCGACATTCAATCGGGCGGTTCTGTCGCCACCTCTCTTTTCGATCTGCTTCGTCAAATGGGGTTTTCGTCCATCACATTGATTGGCCAGGACTTGGCCTATACGTATAAAGAGATTCACTGCATGGGGACCCACCATTACGACCACTGGCTTTCGGGGTCGGTCAACAGGTTGCAAAGCCTGGAAAATATCAACTACGGGGTCATGCTGAAACGTCAGATAAAAAAAGAGACTTCAATCCGGGGCAACGAGATAGACAGCGATTATATATTAAACCTGTACCGCAAGTGGTTTGAAGCCGCGTTGCATGAAATGGAATTGTATGACAGCCGGAACCATAAACGCAGGCGGGGCACTCCGCTCGTCTACAACCAAACCGGCGACGGGCTGCCCGTAAAAGGGGCGGGGCGCTTGAGCGACGAAGACGAAAAATCCCTGCAAAAGTTAAGCGGCACTGCGACTGGAGCGCTTCTGGCGCTCATGCAAAGAAATGGCAAAGAGGCTAAATACGCTTTTTCGCAGCGGCTGCTAAAAAATGTCGCCCGGCGGATGGAACAAATTGGCGCCGAAGAGGCGGAACAGGAAAACTTTGAATTTATGTCGCGGATTGGCAGAAGGTTTGCCCTTCGTATGCAACGCCGGCAAGAAGCCGTTACCGAAGAAGAAGGTAAAAAGCTGGAAAGTTTTCGACTTCGCGAAAGACGCATTTTCTGGAAAATATTAACCCGGCGTTTTCGCCGGATGGTCGATAATCTGGTCGAAATTTAAAAACAGGAAAACCCCCAAAAAAAGCGGGGCCGAAGCCCCGCGGAGGAAAAGTGAGATGGAAGAATAATGTACCGGATTAACCGATTGCGTCGGCGCCGCGTTCGCCTGTCCGGATGCGAATGCATTCGGGTAAATCTTGAACGAAGATTTTACCATCGCCAATGTTGCCTGTTTTGGCGCCTTTGATGATGGCGGCAATTGTCGCTTCAGCATATTTATCGTTTACCGCAATTTCTATTTTTATTTTTTTCAGAAGCTTTACTTCTTCTTTAGCGCCACGATAAACCTCGGTATAACCTTTTTGCGCTCCAGCCCCAATGACATTGCTAACGGTCATTTTAAAGACATCTTCTTCGGCCAGAGCCGCTTTGACGTCAGGCAGGCGGTAAGGTTGAATCATTGCTGTAATTAATTTCATTTGTTTTCTCCTTTAGATAATACTATTCGGCTGTATAGATTTGGAAACCAGAGTAGCTTTCCATTCCATGTTCCGAGAGATCCAGACCTTTGATTTCTTCTTCCCGGCTTACGCGCAGTCCGAAAATTTTATCTACGGCAAAGAAGAGAGTAAACGCCCAGATTAAGCACCATGCGCCAATCGCTACGATACCGATCAATTGAGCTGTAAGAGTATGCTCAGGATTCGTGCTGAAAATACCCACTGCAACAGTGCCCCAGATACCGCACATCAAGTGAACGGAAATAGCGCCCACCGGGTCGTCGAGTTTGATAGCGTCGAAAAAACTAACGGAAAAGACAACAATCACACCGGCGATAAGCCCGATAATGATAGAACCCAGGGGGGTAACTACGTCAGCCCCGGCAGTGATACCGACCAGGCCGGCCAAAGAACCGTTCAGAGCCATCGAAAGATCGAGGTTGCCGTTTTTAAAGAGCGAGGTAAAACCGGCGGAGATAATTCCGGCGGCAGCGGCAAGACAAGTTGTTACCAGTACAAACGAAGTTGCGCCCGGATCGGCAGAAAGTACGGAACCGCCGTTAAACCCGAACCAACCCAACCAAAGTAAAAATACGCCAATGGTCGCCAAAGGCATGTTATGACCGAAAATCGGTTTGATGGTACCGTTTGGTCCGTATTTACCGGTACGCGGGCCAAGAATCATGACGCCAACCAAAGCGCCCCAGCCGCCGACGGCGTGTACAATGGTCGAACCGGCAAAGTCATAGAACCCAAGGTCATCCAGCCAACCGGCGCCCCATTTCCAGCTACCTGCAACGGGATAAACAAAAGCCACATATATGGTAATGACCAGGAAGAATGGCAATAATTTAATGCGTTCAGCAACAGCTCCGGAGATAATGGTTGCGGCCGTAGCTGCAAACATACCTTGAAACAGAAAGTCTGTCCAGTAGGTATACGCTCCCCCTGCGTAGTCGATTAAACCGGCAGCGCCTTCCGGGCTTTCGATACCGAAACCGGCGAAACCGAAGTATTTGGCTGCGCCCATCCAGGCGTCTCCAGGGTACATCAGGTTAAACCCCACGAGTGCATAGGTTAAAAGACCCAGGGCCACAATAAACGTATTCTTGAAAAGAATGTTTACCGTGTTTTTCGCTTGAGTCAATCCTGATTCGAGCGTGGCAAAACCCAGGTGCATGATGAAAACCAGGAATGTCGCTACCATCATCCAAACGTTGTTGACAGCGAACATGGCTTCTTCACCCACAGAGGGGGCAGCCGGTTCAACGCCTTCTTGAGCAAATAAACCGTCTGTTGCCAATGCCAGTGCAGCAATCAGCAATAACGACACTTTGAAGTATGTCGTTTTATTTTGTGAGTATCTCATTCGAACTCTATTTATAAGATTCATTTCATATCTCCTTGCTTTGTTAATACTATGGTTAGTGCAAATATTGTGCCAACCTGCATGGCAAACAAAATGAAACGGGTTTCCATGAGATTGGTTAAAAAATAAACAATTTAGGTAAAAAGTGTAATTCATAAAGATTGAAAATAGGCAAATTGCCATAAGGTAAAAAAAAAGCGCAACCGAAGTTGCGCTTTTTCGTATAATCCGTTTTTTTGTATGCTAGAAGCATATTACATTGAGTAAGATACTCCCAGGGTTACCGAGAAAATAGCCGACGGCGTGGTCGCCATATCACCCGGATTTTCAATACTGGGCACTTCAGACGGGATTGCCGAAGTGTCAGTCAGGTTTCGAATGACCGCCAGCGGCGTTAAACCGATAGAGACGCTGTCAGATACGGAATAACCGATGGGTACGGCAATGTCAATGTGGCTGAAATTTGAATTTTTCGCCCCGTTAAAATGCCAGTAACCAAAAGTAACGCTCGGCTCAATGCTGATTGAACCGGCTTCAATGCTGTGGCTAACGCCAAAAAACGCATACTCGGTATCTGTACCCGATGATGTCGAAACCGCAGTTCCAATGGTGGGACTCAACACAACGTCTGCCGTGTAAGAGAAAAGAAGTTCCTCGTAAGTGCCACCGACGGAGGGATATGAAAAAATGATATAAGCCATAGACCAGGCTCCGGCTGCATTTTCAAAATCATAACCAACGGTATAATCGACTTCGTCCAAATCCGCCAACCCGGCGCCTAAACCATCCGAGCCGTACTCGCGGTCCGTAGCGGCAAATCCGCCCCAGACATTTAACCACAACCCTTCAATCGGGGTGTAGACAGTCAAAGAAGGCATGATTGACGGAACGGTAAGAAAAGCTCCCGGATCCGATTCATCTGCGGCATATTTGGACTCATAAAGGTCAAAACCTCTCCAAATATAATTGCTTGCGACATCTACGGCGACGTCGATAGAAGGTCCGGATTCTGTTTCCTGTGCGAAGACATTGGTTGATGCAATAAATGCAACCAAGATCATTGTTAAAAACTTTTTCATTTCTACTCCTTAAATTTTAACTTTTCATATATCTGTCATCAGATATTATTAATGTGCAAATATTGTGCCAGATAGTGTGGTCGCGATTTCCAAAAGCAAATGTATAGAGAATAAACAAGATAGTTAAAAAGAAATACATACGGTCAAAAAAAAGCATAGAAATCACGGATCATTGACCATTTTATTGGCAGTTTTGCAAACGAAAAAAATTTTAGGTGCTTGACATTTCTTTTGGTATAGTATATTCTATCTTGTTATCGAGCCGGTTTGCAATGCCTCAAGCGGCGGCGGGCCTGAAAAATTTGAGTGGATTCATATTTGATAAAAAAATAAATGAACGGGAGTGTTTATGTACGAAGAAATTGAAGGTCGTTATTTACAACAAAGAGCAGAAGCAATTCACGATGAAGATCTGGACAAAGGTCCCGTAGAAAACGGCCAAGCGGCGGATGACGAAGCCGATGATGAAGATAACTTTGAAGAGATTCACGTAAGTTTTGCCTGCGAAGATTGCGATTATCGTTGGGAAGCCTCCTTTGAATCAGAAGAAGACGCTGACGAAATTCAAATTTGCCCCATGTGCGGTACATCCAATACGACGCAAATCTAACCGGTAGTTTCAAAAATAGGCGTTTGCATAAGGAAGATGGGACTCAAATTATCTTTATTCGTTTTAATGATGATTGGGTACATCATTGTACTGTTATCCAATAGCGTAAAAATTGATTTCCAGTTTTTCATGTATGACATGAATATCCCCGTATATTATATTATTTTTTTTGCGACCGCCTTTGGCGTTTTTTTATCGGGGTTTTTTTACGCAATGATCCGCAGCGAAAAAAAAATGCGAAGCCGTTTACGGCAAATGCGCCATGAGTCAGCCCAGGACTCCTCGGAGCCGGGCTCGCCCGGCTAGCTCCAATTTCGGGACGCCCGTACCATTTCTTTAAAGGTTCGGTATGGCGGCCGAAATGGCGCTAGTGCGGCAATAGCAAGAAGACAAAAATAGCTTGCCCGGCGGGATTTCATTGGAAAATCTTCCGCATGAAAGCGGATGACTGTATTTTTTGCAAAATAGCTGACGGAGAAATCAAGGCCCAGATTGTCGACCAAACGGAAAAATGGGTCGCTTTCAGGGATTTAAACCCCCAGGCGCCCACCCATATTTTGTTGATTCCGAAAGAGCACTATACCGATATTACGGTGATGGCTGATTCTGCGTTGATTGGCGAACTGGTCCAGGGGGCTGTTCGGATTGCTCAAAAAGAGAACCTGACCGAAGAGGGTTTTCGAATCGTCAACAACATCGGCAAAAACGGCGGTCAATCGGTATTTCATACTCACCTTCATATTTTAGGCGGCCGAAAGTTAGGCTGGCCCCCCGGTTAAGATCATATGCATTGGGTATTATATACGTTTCATAAAAGTTGTTAAAAAATTACAAAGAGGGTCGCAATGGGAAGTGAGCTATTAGACAAATTCGGCGTTCAATACCGGGAAGGCGCGGTGATTTTTCGGGAAGGGGACCACGGCGATGAAATGTTTATCATTCATGACGGGGAAGTCCAGATTACGAAAAAAGCGAAGAATGCCGAGCATATTTTAGCGACCTTGAGAACGGGTGACTTTTTTGGCGAAATGGCCCTTTTCACCACCTCGTCGCGTTCGGCAACCGTAACGGCCAAAAGAAAATCGACAATCTTAAAAATTGATAAAAACTCGTTTGATTTTATGGTGCGCAACAATGTGCCTTTTGCCATTGAAATGATTCGCAAACTTTGCGAGCGGTTGCTGGCGGCAGATGTTCAGATTAGCGAATTGCTTGAATTGAGCCAGGAAACAAGAATCTTGCGTTCGATGCTCGAATACTGGAAATTTTCGGGCAAGAAAGACAAATCCGGCGAAATTTTACTGCTCCCGTACGACGGTTTTCTGGATTACCTGCATGACGAACTTGAAATCACCGAGGATAAAGCCAAGGTGGTTTTAGTTAATTTAAAAAACAGAGATATTGTTCACGTGAAAAAGGATACCCACGGGAATCTTTATTTAAGTTTTTCCCCGCGGGTATTCCAATATTTTAATATTATTTGACGGTTTTCGGACTGATTATTCTTTCCAGTGGATGCATTCGCCCGGGCAGTCATCAATCATCTCTTGCACTTTATCGACATCGTCATCTTTAACAGTCGCTTCTTCGGCGTCGCTGCCATCGGTATAGGCAAAAGCAAGATCGTCATCATCCATTTTATAATACTGCGGCAAACCGTCTGTGCAAAGCGCACAACTGGTACAATCGTCTTTTTCAATATACGTAATTTTCGGCATCAATAGCTCCTTTCGGTTGATTCTATTCCGTTTTAAAACGCTCCCGGGGGTTCCGGGGCGCCAAAGCGGAGTCCGGTTGTCCCGGACTTTCATTCACATTCAGATAACCTAACATGATAAGGACGATGGTTTGACCATCATTTTCTTTTGTACGGGCGATACTACTCGCCTTCGTACTTGGCCACATCTACCACTTCCGTAGATGGGATCGTGATTTTACCTTTGACGGTTTCAATTTCAAACTGGTCCCCTTGCTGTTTGAAAGAACCGATGTAGACAGTTCCGTCTTGCGTGGTAATTTTCGTCAGTTCCCCGTATTGTTCGCGAAGTTGCTTGAGCGTAAGCAGGGTTTTTTCGGGTTTTTTCGTTTCGCTTTTTAATTCATCTTTAGTTTCTGCGTTTTTGCCGCCGGGAATAATGATTTTTTCTACCGAGGGGGGAACCACTTCGGGCATACCCTGCATGATCTCTTCAATTTCGCTAACGTCCGCTTCTTCCAGCTCTTGTAACTTTTGAGGCGGCACATACGCGATAGAGTTCATTGCCGTTAACTCGTCGATTTCATTTTCTTCCAGTTTTTCGGGGGTTCCGATCTCTTCATCGGTTGAGTGTAATTTTTCCCCCGGCTGTAAAATCACTTCCGCCGCTTTCGGGTCGTCTTCTTCCGCTTGTTTTTTTACCGCGACCTTCCCCCGGAGCAGTTTTACTTTTGTCTGGCCCGTTTCGCGGAGGTCTACGCGAAACGAGGTCCCGCGGACTCCGGCTGTGATGGTGGGGGTGCGCAGGCGGTAGTTTGCTTTGCCGGGCATGATTTTATGAAAGGTGCTGCCGTTTTTTTGTTCCAAATCGATGCTGGGCGCGCCGTCGGAATCTTTAAAGATACGGGCGACGGCAATGTTGGTGCCTTCTTCGATGGTAACCTGGGCATTGTTCATAAATTGAATCACTGTCATTGATTTATCATTGACCTGGATAACATCGCTTTCTTTGACCTTTAAGCCCAGGCGGGCCTGGGTATCGTTTACGTGAACTTCCCCCTTTAAAAAGGTAATGGTCCCGTGCAACGCCGTTTCTTTCGTTTGCTCTTTTTCTTTGCATGAGAAGACGGCAAACAGAGCGACGAGGGCGATTGCATATATTTTGGTTTTGTGATGAGTCATGTTTTTACCTGCTTTTTTGAGCGTTTTGAGATGAGCGTACACTCTCTCATACTACTTATGAAGACAGATTCATTGTCAACTGAATAAATTTTCAGCGTCTGAAAAAGGTCCCTGAAGAAATTTTGGGGCCTCTTTCGGGATTTTACAAGGATTCCTCGTCATCAAGCATTTTTAACTCTTTGATTTTTTTATCCAAAGTAAGGCGATTCATACCAAGCAAGCGCGCCGCTTTACTTTTATTGTACAACGCTTTTTTTAAGACCATGTCAATGAGTTGGGCCTCTACCAGGCGAATGACATCTTTGTGGTAATCGCCGGCGCTGCTGTGCGAAACAATGTTTTTGATCCATGATTTTAACTGAAACGCGGGTTCGGCTGATTCCGGCATCGTTTGCGCCAGGGGGGCCTGCTTTTCCTCCCGTTCACCGGCCAATTCGCCTGGTTGTGGGGCCGTATCGCCCATTTTCATCGAAGCAATGACAATATCGTCATCCTGGATCTGGGTTCCGGAGGATAAAACAAAAGCACGTTCCAGGATATTTTCAAGCTCCCGTATGTTGCCGGGGAACCGGTACTGTTCCAGTTTACGGAAAGCGGGTTCCGACAGTTTTTTATATGGCTTTGAGTTCTTTTTGGCGATTTTTTGCAGCAAGTGCTCGCCTAAAAAGGGCAAATCTTCCATCCGGTCGCGCAGGGGGGGGATATCAATGCGAATGACATTTAAGCGGTAATACAAGTCTTCCCGAAATGTTTTTTCTTTGATCATACTTTCCAGGTTGGCGTTTGTCGCCGCCAGTATGCGGACATCGACCTTGTGAACGGTATTGGAACCCAGGGGAGAAAACTCTTTTTCCTGTAAAAAACGGAGCAGTTTCGATTGCAGCTTGTAGTCCATTTCGCCGATCTCATCGAGAAAAAGCGTGCCGTTGTGCGCCGCTAGAAATTTACCGGCGTGTTCTTTTTCAGCCCCCGTAAACGCGCCCTTGGCATACCCGAAGAGTTCCGACTCCAGGAGGTCGGAAGGGATCGCCGCGCAGTTGATTTTTATCAGTTTGTTGTTTTTGCGCACCGAGTTATTGTGGATTGCCGATGCAATGAGCTCTTTGCCCGTGCCCGATTCCCCCACAATTAAAATAGCGCTGGGCGAATCGGCCGCCATTTGCATGATTTTAAACAAATTTTGAATTGCCGGGCTTTTACCGGCAATGTTATCAAAAGAAAAGCTTGAGTCAAATTGCCGTTTGAGCAAAACATTTTCATCTTCAATTTCTTTCTTTTGTTCCAGGATTAAATTGTGGATACTGATGGCTTGTGAAAAGAGCGTGGCAATGAGCTGGATTAAAAACGTATAGTCGTCAAACTTGCTACGGGTGGTGTAGGGCACCTCCATGTTAAAGACGCCGGCGGGCTTATGATTGACCAGGATAGGGGTCGATAAAAAGCTGATTTTTTTCTCGGGCTGTTTTATCCCGGCTTTGTTGAGAAACGCCTGGTCGGAAGAGATATCGGCAATGGCCATGGGCTTGCTGCTGCGAAAAACCCCGCCGGTTACGCCTTCGCCCGGTTTGTAGCGGCTTTTGACTTTTTCTTCTTCGGTGTAGTTGAGCGAATAGACAATGGCCAGTTCTTTGGATGTCTCTTCTTCCAGATAAACCGCCGCGCGCCTCACGCCAATTTTATCTTCTAAAAGATGGATGGTCTCTTCAAAAACATTTTCAAAATTGGGCGTTTGACCGAGAAACCCTGAAATTTCAATGAGAATATCCTGAATGTACTGCCGGTGGCTGATATGGCGGATCGATTCCTGGTTTTTAAAAATTTGAGCCGCATAGCTGGCCAAGAGGCTCAGGTACTCTTCATGCTCTTGCGTAAACGCATTTTTCCGGGAAGAGTCAACCGAAAGGACCCCGAAACTCTTGTTCCCCGCATTGAGCGGGATCGCCAATTCGGACTGAATATCGGACCGCACCGCCACATAGTAAGGGTCTACGCTGGTATCGCCGACATTGCGAATCCGCCCGGTTAAAATGCATCGCCCGGTGACCCCTTCGCCGAGTTTTAATTTTACTTTTTCGGGCGTATCGCCGGCAAGTCCGCGAAAGACTTTAATCTCAAGCGACTGGCGGTTTTCGTCGAGCAGGGCAATGCTGCCCGAATCGGATTTGGTGTATTCAATGGCCTGGTCTAAAATAGTATTTAATAGCGTGTCCGGGTTTTTTTCCGTCATGAGACCCAGGGTAAGATCGTGCAAGGCAACTAACGGGTCATGAAATGTATTCATATTGTTTATTAATTAAGCAAATTTTAGGTCGCTTTTCCAAAAAAAAGAGTGTTTTTATGAAATTCGGGCATATTTTCTTGACCCGATGTAAAAAAAGCGGGCCTTAGCTACCATGGCGCCCGAAACGACACTCGAAGAGATCTACCGGCTTTACAGGCAAAAATACAGTGACCTGCCGGCAGAAGCTTTTTTTAAGCAGGACATGCTGAGGTTGGGCGTCGCCTTTGCCGAAAACGCTTTCCCGGAACAAGAATACAAACACAAAGATTATTTTATTTTTAGTTTTGATCGAATCCCCCAAAATGAAATGCGCGGGGAAAACTGGAAAGCCCCTGAAGAAATCCGCATTTCAGGCGGCGGTTTTCATCTTCAAAATACCGTGATTTCGGTTCGGATCAATACCTCGTCGCCCTATCGCATTTGCTTATTGAAGGACTCGGGAACGGAGCCGGAGGGGCCAAACCCCGGAAAACTGGCGCTCACCTACCGGGGGGAATATCTTTGCGATGTGGAATACCCTCCCTTGCCGCAATACTATAAACTGGATTACCCTTTTGATAAGCCGGTCGGAGAAGTTGCGCCGGTCATTGAATGGGGTTATTTAATTTACCTGACGGTCTTTCGCAACTGCCAATATTTTGGCAAAGAGGAAGAGTGCTTTTTTTGCGATATCAACCACAACTGGCGGCAGCAAAAGGGCGCGGGCAGGCCGTACACCGGGGTAAAGCCGGTTGAGATGGTGTTGGAAGCCCTGCAGGGGATCGACCGGGTTGACCAAACGGCAAAGGCGTATACGCTCACCGGCGGCTCAATCATAAAGCAACTGGCCCGGAAAGATGAAATTACCTTTTACAGCGAATATGCCGCGGCCATCAACCAAAAGTTCCCCGGGCGGTGGATATCAAAAGTCGTGACGCAGGCCTACGAAAAAGAGAAGTTGAAACCGCTGGTAGACGCCGGCGTTGAAATTTACCACCCCAATTTCGAAATTTGGGATGAAACCCTGTTTAAAAAGTATTGCCCCGGCAAAGAGCGCTATATTGGCCGGGAAGCCTGGCTGAGGCGGATCATTGCATCGGCTGACCTTTTTGGGGCAGAGAAGGTGATTCCCAATTTTGTGGCGGGCGTTGAGCTGGCGGGCGAGTCCGGTTTTCAAAACGTCCCCGATGCGGTAAAAAGCGCCCTCGAAGGGGTTGAGTTTTTCATGAAACAAGGGATCGTATCGCGTTTTACCACATGGTGCCCCGAACCCTTTACGGTCTTGGGGGACGAAGAACCGGCGGATATCGAATATTATATGCTTTTGTTGCGCGGGTATCGCGACTTAATGCAAAAATACAAATTAAACCCGCCGCCGGGTTATGGTCCGGTTGGGGCGGGCAAGGCTGTTTTTAGCGTTTCTGCCTTTATGGATGTGCTTTGATTTGAAAAAATTAGCGACGCAGGGATTCGAACCCCGGACACACGGATTATGATTCCGTTGCTCTAACCAACTGAGCTACGTCGCCTTTTTTGACTAACCCTTGCGTAGCAAAGGGGATTTGGCGCGGGCAGGACTTGAACCTGCGACCTTTGGGTTATGAGCCCAATGAGCTACCAACTGCTCTACCGCGCGATGTTGAATACATCATCTATTTTCGAGATATCCTGTCAAGCCTTTCCAAAAGTTCTTTCACGAAGCGCATAAATTTCATGGTTGATCAACCAGGGGTTTAAAATCTAAAAGTTGCCAGCCTATCTCGTCCGTTGAGTTGTGCAACATGACAATTTCGCTTCATAGGCAAGAAAAAATGGAAAAAGGGCTTAAAATTTTCCAAAGAGCCGAAATTTTAATTTGCTCTCTCGATATTTTTTTGCTGACGCTTTTTTTACTTTTGCGTTTTGTGTTTCGTAACTATATCGAAGCGCAATGGGCCATTGAGTTTACTTCTTATATTTCATTGGTCGTTCCTCACCTTGTTTTAGTCCTGGCGTTTTTAGGCACCTCCATCGGCTTAAATGACGGTAAGGTGTTGCACATTCAACTTGGTGAAGTGTTGGGGAATAGCCGCTCAAAAGAAAGCGGCGCAAAATCGCGGGTGTGGTTTGGGGCGCTGACTAAAAGCGGAACGCTTCTCATGGCGCTTGTTTTGTGCCTGTTCGCTTACCAGGCTTTCCTGGCGGGCGAGTTTGGAGACAGCGGCTGGATTTACGGACTATACGTGCCTTTGTTGTTGATTCTCGTGTTGAAAATTATTGCCGTGAAAATTTTGCCTGATTTATTAAAAAATACAACGGACAAAGGAGCCCGATAATTAAACCGATACTTCAAAGGATTACAAAAAATAACAGAGTAAAGTCTCAACCGGCGGCTATTGAAACCGCGAAACAATACGGCTTTTTACTTCTTGCGTTCTCTTTCCTCTGGCCGCTCTCTTGCCGGTTCAACTACCTCAAGGCGTCTGAGGGGGGCGACCTGAACTATAAGGTCGTCTGGTCATTGGAACGGGGGACTCAAAAAGATCTATTAAACGATTACGAATCAAAACAAAAATACCGGGTTGAGCAACCGCCCTTGAAGACATACCGGGGCGAAACCCTGGCAAATGTAAATTCGCAGGGGCTGCTTTTGGCCATACAGGGGCGGCATCCGGTTGTTGCCGGCGCTTCGGGCGCAGAGGGTGACTCTCAAAAAAACCGGTTGCAAGAGACGCACTTTGGCTTGCCAAAGCCGGTTAGCTACCACCCGAATTTAATCCGCGAAATTGCCGCTATCGACCCGAACTCGAAATTTTTACTTCACAAGCATGACATCCTCTGGATAGAAAAAGGAAAAAACGTCACAGTTCGGCACAACATTGAATCATACCGGCAGTTTACCGCTGTTTTATCCGCTAACGGCAATTTATACATCGGCACAGGAACAGGCGGGGTCTATGTCGCGCGCAATTATCCAGAACAAATAAAAACGCGCCAAAAGAACAGCCAGGAAAGCGGCCAAACCGTTGCCTTGCACTTTACCGGGTTGCAAACCGGACTGCCGTTTATCTCTCATGATAAATCGATTCATCTGTATGAAGAGGTGCGAAGCCTGTATATGGACCAGGACAAAAATCTCTATGCCGGCTTGGGCGTACTAGGCGGTCTATATGTCATGAAAAACGCCGGCAGCCCGAAAGCCAGGTTTGAGCCGGTTGAGCTTCCGATAGAAAATACCGGCGAGGTCTACTATATTTCGGCCGCCGTCTCTGCCGATAGCGGGGGGCAAAAGGTTCACCGCGTATGGTTGAGTACCCAATCTTATTTCATTGAGATCAAAACCTCTTTTACATCAGCCGGGTTTTCCGCCTCTGCCAATACTCCAGGCGTCTCAAACCACAGGCAGCCGGCTGCAATTGTAACCGGCTGGGAAAACCTGCCCGGCTTTCGTATTAAGGATACGACGCAAATGGCGTGGCTTCAATCGAAAGAGGATAAGCGGCTTCAAGCCTATTATAAGGCGCCGCCGGCGATTCCCCCGGAAAAACAAAAGCGAATGCAAAGCGCCTCGGGGAAACGGCTTCTTTATTCTTCCGCCTATGATTTTGAAAGAAAATTTCCGATCATTGTCAGTTTAATTCAAAACGGAGCGTATAACGGGTTGGTCCTGGATATCAAGGACGACGCCGGATACGTGCGGTATGACACCAAGGTGGAATATATCAAAGAAGCTGGCGCGTTAAAGCCGCTGGTGAATTTACGGCAAATCATCGATACCATGAAAAAACTAAATGCCTACCTGGTAACCAGAATTGTCGTCTTTAAAGATCCGGTGCTGTATGAAGTGCCCGGGTTTCCGATTCTGGATTCCCGGTCCAAAAAGCCCTGGGTGGGCAACCCGGCCGAGCGGTGGGTCGACCCCTTTAACCCGGAGCTGGCAAGCAAATACTACGCTCCGCTTGTCCGAGAATTGACCGAAATGGGGGTGAACGAAATTCAACTCGATTATATCCGGTTCCCCGCCGAAGGGAAAGTCGACCGTTGCGTCTACCCGTCCCGCGAAGGCGATACATATTTCTCGGAAGGCGTGGAAGATTTTCTTTGGAGCATCCGGCAGGCGACGCCGCTGCCCATCAGCGTAGACGTTTACGGATACCACGGGATGTACCACAGCGCAGGGGTCATTGGCCAGGACATGGTTGCTTACGGTAAAATTGTCGATATTGTTTCGCCCATGCTCTACAGTTCTCATTTCGGAGACCTCTATTTAACGGACGGCCCTTTGGAAGAGCGCGCGTACCGGTTGATTGATTTTGCCGTGCGCCGGGGCGTTGCTATGGCAGAAGAAAGTTTTCTCATTCGGCCTTACTTGCAGGGGTTTCCCATGAAAACGTCCATTTGGGGGTACGGAGAGCGGTATTTTCTCGATCAAATTCGGGCGTCTTCGCAGGGGGGCGCCAGCGGGTTTTCGTTTTGGGGTTCAATTGAACATATGCAGCTGGTGAACCGGGCCATGTCAGCGGGTACAAAAGCGCCTAACGTCCCGCCGCCTGCCGGCGAAAATTCAGCCCCAAAAGCCACAAACAACAGGCAAACCCAAAAAAACACAGAAAAAGCCGTCAAAAAATAGCCGCGCAAGAACAAAGAATCAACCGGCAATTTTTTGCAGGATTTTTTTCAGCTCTTTGATTTGTTCTTCGTGATTACCGATGTGGGGCGAAAAACGGACATAGTTTTTTCGAAGAGAAGAAATAACGGAATTTGCTTCAAGCAACGCTTGGATTTCTTCGCTATGGCGCAACCGGTACGGGGAGCCTTCGGGAACGTACGCCGAAATAATCCCGCTCGAGATCGATTGTTCGTCGCTTAAGGCAAAGGCAAACCCGGTTTCTTTTAGCATGAGGCGAATGGCCCGGGCCAGTTCAAGAACCCTTTTTCTCACATTGGAAAAACCAAGGCGGTTTAAATATTGAAGAGAAAGGCTAAACCAGGCCCAGTCTTGCAGAGAAGGTGTGGAGTAGGTAAACCGGTCGGCATTCGGTTTCAGCTCTTTGCGGTATGGGAGGTATTGTTCATCGTTAATGACAGACCCGGTGCCCATGAATTCAAGGTTAAGCAGGTCGAGTTTTTCTTTGTTGATATAAAAAACGCCCAGCCCCAGCGGTCCCATGAGCCACTTCCAGGCGGAAAAAGCCATGGCGTCAATATTCATTTTTTTCATATCCAGCGGAATAAGGCCTGCGGATTGCGCCCCATCAACGCAGAAAAAGATGCCATGCTCTTTGCATATTTGGCCGGCCCGTTCCAGCGGAAAAACGGCCCCGGTGATCCAGTGCACGCCCGAAATGGAAACCAGCCTGGTTTCGGGCCGGATTTGCGAAATGAGGTTTGCTAAGAAGAGTTCGTCATCGGCAGCCGGGTCAATATAGTCGATGAACACGCCTTTTTGTTCCAGGTGGTACCAGGGGTAGATGTTGCTCGGGTATTCGTCTTTGAGAAGAATCACCCGGTCATTTGGCTGCAGGCGCAAGCCATGCGATATAAAGTTCATTCCCTCGGAGGTATGGTGGATCAGGGCCAGCTCGTCTTGACCGGCTCCGATTAAATTGCCAATGACCTCTTTGATCTCTTCTTGCAATTTCAGGTAGGCGTAGTCGCTCCCGTAATAACATTGCCGCCGGTACTCTTCGCTGAAATCCAGCAGTCCGCCGGCAATAAAATCGCTCATGGGCGAAACGCCGCAGTTGTTTAACCAGATGTAATTGCGGTTGATTTGAAATCCGGAGCTGATTTTTCCCCAGTCAATGGAATCATACGCGAGAGAGAGATTATTTTCGCCGGTTTGATTCGACATGTCGGTTAGCTTGCAAATTCCGGCCGCGACAAAAGCAATTGCAGATCTTCCGGGGTATCGATGCCGGGAGAGTCGTGGGGGGTCCGGTGGAGATAAATATCGATTCCGTTTTCAAGAAGGCGTAGCTGTTCGAGCATTTCGGTTTTTTCGAGAGTCGTGGGCTGCAGCTCTTTGACGCGAAGCAGAATTTCCCTGGAATAGCCGTAAATGCCCAGGTGCTTTAAGCCCAGCCGAAACGATTCGCCCGGCCGGTTGCGGTCATGGGGGATCGGCGAGCGCGAAAAATAGAGCGCACGGTTATTTTCGCCGGCAACGACTTTCACCCGGTTCGGATCTAGAAACTCTTCCGCGGATAAAAACGGCGTAGCCGCCGTAGCGACATGACGCGAGCGATCATCGGGCGTAAAAAGCCCGATAACCCCTTCAATGGTTTCCCTATGGATTAAAGGCTCGTCGCCTTGAACATTGACGATATGTGTATATTCTTTGAAACTGTCGCGCTGAATGACTTCTAAAATTCTGTCGAGCCCGGTCTGGCAATCCGCCGAAGTCAGCACAGCTTCGGCGCCAAAAGCGCGGGCGGCTTGCGCAATTTCTTCCGAGTCGGTGGCGATGACAACATTGTCCAGTCCGGCGGCTTCGTTAGCCCGTTCGTATACCCGTTGGATCATGGGTTTGCCATGTATTGCAACCAACGGTTTTCGGGGGAATCGGCTGGAAGCAAGCCGGGCGGGGATAACGCACAAAAAACGGTACATGGATCAGGAAATTGATTTAATCGGAAACTCCGCTGATTAACTTTTTACCAAACGAACTTTTCATCTCTTCATCCGTCATTTCCAGAATGCCCCCGTATAGATCGCCGCTATCCAGACGGTTTGCCAGGGCAAGCGAATAGCAATAGGCTTCGAGGATGCACTGTTTGACCGGTTGCCCGTTGAGCCGTTTGGCGCCTTCGAGGTCGCTCTCAAAGTCGATAGGCTCGTCCATATTTTCTACGATTTTTTGCTTGTCTTTCATGTCCGCCACCAGCAGGGCCAGATTTTGAGCCACCGCAGAAATATAGTGGTTGATCGAGCCCCGAATCGAACGGCCTTCCATATCGACCCGGGCTTTTGATTTTTCCCGGCGCTTGGAGGCTTCAATGTAATTGGACCCTTCGGGGGCTTGTTCCACCTCTTTGTACTCTTTTTTAGCGTCGTAGTACTTTTCAAAAGATTGAATGATATTGCGCGATTCGTTAAAAATATCGGCGAGGATTTGTTTATAGTCGCGTTTTCCGCCCGAATAATCGACCGAGAGTTTGATTTTTTTTGTCGTCAAGACAAACGAAAGTTCGCGGTCAAATTCGCAAAAATATAAAAAGGCGAGAAGAGCGCGGTCATTGAGTTTTAATTCATGATAACGATTGCCGGGGTCATGCTTTTTACGCAATGTTTCCGGGTCAACGGCATTCATTAAACTCATGCCGTATTTGTACTCTTTGGATTGCTTGACCGGATCGCTTTCGGGTTGGGTCTCTTCTTCGACCCCATCGACCCCGGCGCCGCCTTCGGCAGATTCGCCTGACTGCGCATCGGCCGCATTTTCTTCATCGTATTCGGAGATGTTCGACGCCAAAGAGGTAGATTCTCCGACGTTTCTTGTTCCGAGTTTTTCCTCTGTCTGGATCCCTAACGCCTTTTCAAAGTAAGCGCTATAGGGAGGGTAGTTGACCCCGTCAATTCTGCAGAGAAGCGCAAAAATCTTCGGGAAGGCAATTTCAAAAACTATTTTTAAATCTTTGAGGAATTTTTTCTTTTTTTGTTCCAGCGCGTTGATCTCGGCGGGCGCAAGGCTGTTTTCTTTTTTATAAATATCGATCGCTGTAACAAATCCTTTTTTCAGGGTTTCCTGGAACGGAAACAGGTAGTACATTTTCCGGTAAAGCGACTTTAAGGGCTCTTCAATGCTGGAGAAGGGAACATCAATGTCCGGCGAAACGGCATGGTACTCCATTAGATGATGGTACTCCGAAGCATTGTACAGGCTGTGCAATCTTTCCATCGCTTCCATATAAATCGGATTTCTGTTATCCAGTTCGCGGGCAATTGTTTTACCGGTGCTTTTGTCTTGCAAGAAAAGGTCATTGCCAAGCAGGTTAAACTCGACCACCGCTTGTTTCACTTCAAGTCCCAGGAACTTAAAAAAAGCGGGTTTCGCGAACGCCCCGCTAAAAGGGGCTAAACCGGCCATGAAGGTTTTAAAACGAACGACAAATTTTGCCGTATTGCCTTTGAGCTGCTTTTCCCGTTTTTCGGCCAATTTCGCGGCGCTCATTGCCGGGGAACCTTGCTTTTTCCCGGAATCGGCGAACTCGCCGCGTTTTTTCTTGTCATTGCCGCCGGAACTTCTGGCCTGCCGCCGTCTCGCTTCTTCTCTTTTTTGTTCGCGTAACTCCCGTTCCGATAAGACTTGGCCCCCGGCGTTTTTGAACTTTTCCAGCATTTGTTGGCGTTCATCTTTGTTTAGTTTGTTTACGCCAATAGCATCTCTGGTTTCATCAAATTGGAATTTACCACCCATACGAATACAAAATAATATAAGTTTACAAAAAGGCAAGCCAAAAAGGGGCATTTGACCCGTATTTTGCAAAATGTCTCATATAATGTTTGACCATGCGCCAAACATTCAAGACTGAACCGCTATAAAGGAAAAGAAAAAAAGAAACATGGCTGAAAATCCGTATGCAACAGTTTATGGCCTCACCGGCGTGATGGGGAGCGGGAAAACAACCGTGGCCTATTTGCTCGAAAAACGGGGCGCTTGCGTAATTTATGCGGATCAACTGGCCCGCGAGATCCTGGAGCCGCAATACAGCGGGTTTCTTTCATTGAAAAAGCAGCTGGTTAGCTTGTTCGGCGGCGATATTAAAGAAGACAAACTTTTTAACGGCGATCTTCTCAACCGGCCTTTGCTGGCCAATCTTGTGTTTCATGACCGGGAAAAACTGGAACAACTCAACGCAATCATGCACCCGGAAGTCGGTCGCTTGTTCCGGGAAAAAATGAAAAGCGAAAATTCCGCTTCTAAAGTGATTGTTTACGATATACCGCTCTTGTTCGAAACAGGGCTTGCCGAAAAAGTGAAAAAAACGGTCGTGGTCTATGCCCCGTTTGAAGTCGCCCTTGAAAGAGCGACTGGCAGGCTGGGGATTACGAAAGAAGAAGCAAAATCTCGCATGGATTTTCAAATTTCCATTGAAAAAAAAGCGAAAATGGCCGATTATGTAGTGAACAACAGCGGATCCAGAGAAGAATTGGAAGAACAAATGGATGCGCTGTGGAAATATCTATCAAACGGAAATCGGACATGAAAAGGGTATACATAATAAACCTCGATAAATCTCGCATTGCTTTGATAAGCGCAGTTTTGCTTTTTGGCGCAGCCGCCTTATTTTGGAGCGGGAGATATCTGGAAAGAATTCAAGTTGCGGGAGATTTACCTTACGGGTACCCGGGGGCAGATAGAAGCGTTACGCACAATTCAAATGAATTTACGGGCGGGGTCGAAAACAGGCCTTACGCCAATACATCCGCAATGCAAAACGGCCGGGAGGCCGGCGCGCAAAAAAGAGCGGGGGTAACGAGCGGGCAACCGAACCGCGAGCTGCCGGGCGAAGACCTTGAATTGTTCCGGGAAAAAAACCATTCCGGGAACATCACCTTTCATGCGGATCCTTTTTTAAATGATGAAAAAAATCATTATAAATCAGACAAAGGACAAAACGCCGGATCATCATTGAACGGCGTATATTACTCCATCCAGGCCGGCGCCTATGTCCATGAAAAAGACGCGATTCGTTTTCAACGCGAACTGAAAAAAAAGGGATATGACGCACGCGTTGACCGTGGAATTCGTTTTTATTATGTTAGAATTGGTCGCTCTCAAAATAAAGAGGCGTTAGAGGCAATGAATAAAAAAATTCAAGACACGATGAAACTGGAGTCAATTTTGGTTCAACGCGGATCATGATTCCACATTTAATAAACATTACCGACCTTGCGCCAACGGACATTTCAAAAATCATTGAAACGACGGTACGCATAAAGAAAGGCGAATTGGATGTAAGCCGTTCGCTTGCCGGTCGTCATTTCGGCCTTTTGTTTGAAAAACCTTCTACGCGCACACGCGTATCTCTGGAAGTGGGGATCGGACAAATGGGGGGCAAAAGCACTTTTTTAAGCTGGAACGATATACAGTTGAGCCGGGGCGAAGATTTGCCCGATACGGCGCGCGTATTGTCCCGTTATCTGGATGCGGTGGTGATTCGCACCAAAGATCACCGGATACTGGAAGAGATTAAAAATTACGGGTCAATTCCGGTGATTAACGCATTGTCCGACCTTTCTCATCCAATGCAGATCTTGGCCGACTTTGTGACCATGGCGGAACATGATCTGGACATTACCAAATCCCGCGTTTGCTTTATCGGGGACGGGACTAATAACGTTTGCAGCAGCCTTGCCGCCGGCGTGGTCTCTCTGGGGGGCCATATGACGATATGTTCGCCCCCGGAATATTTACCGCAAGCGGCCGAAGAATCAAACGGCCTGATCAAGCTTGAAACCGATATCGAAAAAGCGACTAAAGATGCCGATGTAATTTATACCGACGTCTGGATATCCATGGGCGATGAAAAAGAGGCCGAGACCCGAAAAAAATTACTTTCGCCGTACCAGCTCAACCGCTCCGTCGTTGAAAACGCCAATGAAAAAGTTATGATACTCCATTGTCTCCCCGCCATAAAAGGGCAAGAGATCACCGAAGATGTTTTTGAATCGCCTCATTCAAAAATTTTCGAACAAGCCGAAAACCGGTTGCATGCGCAAAAGGCATTGTTGCATCTAATGTTTTCATAAGGACATACGGAATGTCTCTTTTCGATGAATGCTTTCATACTTACGCCGATGTGCGGGATAAGCCGGATGATTTTGACAAATTTTTCAAAAAGAAAATCGAGATGCTGCAAAGAATCCCGATTGATATCGAAGAAAAGAAAGTTCAAAAATTCAGAAAAACCTTTGGTGCGGTTCACTACGAAGTCAAGTTCCGGTCTCAGGAAAAATACCAACTGACAGGCGACCTTTTTTTACCCTCGGGAATTCGGGGTAAAATACCGGTGGTGGTCTATTTCCCCGATTACAACACGTATCACAACCCGGTTGAATCGGTTCTTGAAAATGATATTGCCCTTTTTATTTTGCGCTTGCGCGGTCACCTGAGCCAGGCCGAACGGGAGAAATTGCTGGCTGAGACGGAAAGCAAGAAAGGTCAAATTGACGAAAGCCCCGGGTTTTTCGGAGAAAATCTCACCGAACAAAGCTCAGCCTATATTTTATCGCTGTACCTGGACGCCTTTCGAACGCTTGAAATGCTTCGTTTGCACCAGAAAATCGACACTTCCCGGATCGGATTATGGGGGCGGGGCACAGGCGCTGCGATGGCGCTCTTTGCCGACGTGTTTATGAAACGCAGCGTTGCTTTGGTGTTGGAAGATCCCGCTTTCGCTTACTTGCAGTTGACTCAAAATATTTCCAGGGCCGATTATGCCGAGGAGATCAATCAATATTTAAAGCAAAACCGCGCGATGCGCCAAAGCGTAAAAAACTGTCTGAATTACTTTGACACCATACACATGGCCGGCCAAACCAAAACGCCTGTGATGATGAGCATCAATCTGGCAGATAAGCTAATCTCGCCCAGAGGCGGCTTTGCCCTTTTTCATCTCTTGCAATCGGAAAAAATCATGCATATCTTTCCCGAACATGGTTCGGAAGACGAGCGCTTAAAAGAAAAGAAAAAAAAAGAAGCTATTTCAAGCTTTTTTATGGACAACTTTTAAGGCGAAATCAAAATGAACACAGCCAAGTTTCCTTTTCGCGCCGCTTGACGTAGCGATTGACGATATATTGCTTTAACCAGGAAAATCGTTCGGGAAGAAACGGCGACTCCGGTAGGATACCATGAACTTCAAAGAAAAAATAGATCGCATGCTTACTCTGGCTGAGATGAAGAAATGGCAAAAAACGCGCCCCCACATGACAGATGCGCTTTTGCGTAAATTTCTGGAACTCTATCTCTCGAAAATGCCCGAAAACCTGGTTGAATTTCTTTCGGACACCGATCTCATTGAATTTTGCCTGCACCGCCTTGAATATGCCAGCGAAATTGGGGGAACGCGTAAATTATCCAGCTTCTCGTTTGTAAAAAACAGAATCCAGGAGAACCCGCAGGAGTTTTGGTTAAGCAATTTGCACCTGCTTGAAATTGTCATGCCCGATGCCGCTTTCCTGAAAGATTCGCTCTTGGAATTTATTCAAAACCGGGGTTGGCATATCCAGAGTCTCATACACCATGTCTTTCATGTCCGCCGCGATAACGGGATTATCCGCGATATTCTCGATAAAAAGCAGGCTCGCTTAAACGGAAACGGGCAAAACCCGGAATACAACCGGGAATTTTGGGCGACCTGTTTTATCGACTCCAATGGGGCGACCGACAAAAAAGAGATTCAAAAGGAAATCGGCTCTATCTTGCAGGACATCTATTTTGTGACATCGGATTTTCAGGTCATGTCGCAAACGTTGTCCGATCATAACCGCAACCCCGAAAACAAACGTTTTGTTGACTGGCTTTTGCGTGATAACTTTATTTTCATGGGAATGCAAAACGGAAAAAAACAGTACGGGCTTTTTCGGCGAAAAGAATATGAGAATAAATTCCGCATGCCCGCGCTGAAAAAAGGCGACGGGATTGCCATAGCCAAAACCGATATCCTGAGCGATATTAATCGAAGAGAAAATATTACGCTTTTGAACATTGCCGGGTTGCAGATTGCCGGCATGTTTACTCGAAAAGCCAACTCAACCGGGACTTTTACCATTCCAATTTTAAAAGACCGGATACGGGAGTTGAAAAAAGATCCGGCGCTCGACTGGAGCACACAGGACATGGCCGACTTTATTTATACATATAATCTTTTTCCGCTCGATGATCGTTTTCACTACAATATCCGGGAATTTATCCCGTTCCATCATCTTGTCAACGAAGCTCGCTTAAAGGTAAAAAGCTTTCTTCGGTTAGGGATGATGGAAAAAAACCGGGCGTATTTTCTGGCGCTTTGGCCCATTGAAGAGTTTTCCGAAGATATCGATAAGAAAATAGAAAACCGGTTCCGCCAAGATAAAATTACAATTTTACGCAAAACGGACCGCACGCTGCCGTCTCTTATGTTCATGCTCTACGAACTGGAACCCACGCCGGCCATGCGGAAAATGATCAAGAACCGGCGCGAAACGGAAACCTGGGAAGACAAGCTTCATGAAACGCTTTTGACCTGGGACCGTAAAATTACCGCGCTGATTAAATCGAAATTTACCAGAGAGAGGGCGACCCAGTATCTCAACGAAATAATCCCGGGGTTTCCCGAAGAGTACAAAACGCGCAACACAATTGAAGAGTCGTACCGCGATATTCGAATTCTGGAAAGCATGAAGTCGAAAGATAAAATCATCGACGCCTATTTATCGAGCGGACCCCGGAAAGAGTTTGACCCCAACGCCGGGCCTCCAGTTGAGCAAGCGTATTTGAAATTCTTTTTAAAAGCTTCGTATACTTTGAGTTATCTGGTTCCCATTTTAAGTAATTTTGGTTTGCAGGTTCTCGAAGAAGAGTCGTACCGGCTTACCATTGAAAACGAAACCGTTCACCTCTACAAGTTTCATATTGAACACTCGGAATCGCAACTCACCATTGAAAGCCTGCGCCGTTTTACCGAAGCTCTGGAACGCATCATTGAAAACAAAGCCAGCTCGGAGCCACTCAATGCCTTGATTCTTTCTACGCGGATCTCTATTTTTCAATTGGAACTGCTCAAAGCGCTGGTCGCGTACCTGGTGCAGGTGAAAAAAGGGTATTCGCGGGTTTCGATCAAAAGGGTTCTCGCTATCCGTTCGGCCCTATCCATTGCCTTGATTGATCAGTTTTTGGCAAAATTTTTGCCGCCAATGATTGAGCGGATGAGGTCAAACCCCGAATTAGCCCGGCGGGTGGCGTTGATGATCCCGGATTTCCCGGACAATCTACGCGATGTGGAAAATTATATAGCCGCAAAGAAAAAAAGAAGCCAAAAAGTGGAGCTCGAAACTCTTTTGCAAAACGAAACCTATGGCGGCATCAAAGCCGTTATTGAAGCGATCGTACGCACAAATTTTTTCGCCAGGGCTGAAGCCATTAGTTTTAAAATCAGGCCCGACTTGATTCCATTTTCACCGCAGCCAAACCCGTTATATGAAATTTGGGTGCATCATTCCAACTTTGAAGGGGTGCACTTGCGCGGAGGTCCGGTGGCCAGGGGCGGGTTGCGCTGGTCAAGCCGCGCCGATGATTTTCGAACCGAAGTTTGGGGTCTCTGGAAAACCCAGGTTTTGAAAAATTCCATTATTGTGCCGACCGGTTCCAAAGGCGGTTTTGTGATCAAGTACCGCGCAAACAACGAAGAGAACGCCATTTGGGCGTACCGGCTTTTTATTACTTCGCTATTGGAAATTACCGACAACCCGGCTTTCTTTTTGCAAGATAAATCCGCGTCGATCCCTTGTCTCGATTCGGAAGACCCCTATTTGGTGGTTGCCGCCGATAAAGGCACGGCTTCGTTTTCGGATTACGCCAATGAGATTTCCGTTGACCATGAATTCTGGCTGGGCGACGCTTTCGCTTCGGGCGGAAAAAACGGATATTCGCATAAAGCGCTTGGGATTACGGCTCGTGGCGCGTGGGAGTCGGCCCGCTGGCATTTTTACCAAATGGGGGTTCACCCGGAAAGAGACAGCGTTACGGTCGCCGGGATAGGCGACATGGGGGGCGATGTCTTTGGCAACGGTTTGATTCTTAGTTCTTCTATTTTATTGGTTGCCGCGTTCAATCACAAACATATTTTCATCGACCCCAACCCCGATCCGAAACAAAGTTTTCAAGAGCGTGTCAGGTTATTTAAAAGTACGGGGGGCTGGGATCAGTACAATACAAAGCTGATCTCAAAAGGGGGCGGAGTATTTAGCCGCGAAGCAATTTCC
>JBNLDQ010000007.1:0-6160 GCA_050304475.1 Turneriellaceae bacterium
CGTTTGAGGAGCCGGTGATCTGGCGAGAGGCGGTCCGAAACGGACCGGCCCTTCCCGTTAGGGGACGGCAGGCGGAAGAGGGCGGGTATATACGGGCCCTTATCCGCACTCTTGTTCGCGCCCACACCCGCCCATCGGAACACCCGCCATAAAAATGAGTGCAAAACCAGAGCAAAATAAAAATATTTATCTTCTCGAAATACCGTTATGCGCCAAGATATTGGCAGTATTATAGGCGTTATCTGCCACATAGAGGCAATGTTTCGTTTTTTTCGGAGATTTGTCGTTATTTTTGCTCTTCTATTCGCCTCTTATAAAAGATAAAACTTGTTTTTAAAATAAAAATATATAAAATTATATAAAAATAGTTGTCATAACGGGATGCAAATATTAACGTGCACCAAATAAAAAAGTTCTACACAACTGGAAGTAAACCAAAGATTCCGGGGGTTGTGAACTATAGGGGATCGGTCTAATGATAGGGGATGCGTCTTTCGTACGATGGAGCATGCGTTTATTGCGTGCATTTCAAAAGTTTTCATTTATTTTAGTTTTGGTTGTGGCCGGTTCCGTGTACGGGCAATCCGGCAGTTTTGATTTACTCATAGAAAGCGCAGAACCGGTAAATACCGATCTTCACAATGGCGACTGGGCCAAGTTCAAGGTGATGGTCAAAAACGCCGGTCAAAGCGAACTGCATGACATTGATCTTGATATTTACAAAAACGAGACCCAGGCGCCAGTTGCCGGCAAGCGCGGCCAGGCGAGCCATTTGATCAGCCGCATAGAACCGGGAGAGAGCGTTCGCGTCGATTTTTACTACCGGGTCTATTCGGGGACATACCAGGTCTATTTTCAGGTTGATCCTGCGGGCAGGCTTTCAGAGACAGACGAAAATAACAACGTTAGCGGCTACACTTTGACCGTTAGCGGAGATCGTTTGGACGATTCTTTGGAAGATAACGATACTTTTTCAACGGCAAAGATGATTCTGGATTCTTCTTCCGTTTCTTATGAGAACTCTCTTGTTTTAAAAGACGTTGATTTTTACAAGATCAATTCTCCTGCGGGGCGTTTTATCAAGATAGAGCTTCGGCATGATTATGTGACGTCCGACCTTGACATAGAACTGTATAACCCGGGCGGCGCGTTAGTCGCCAGTTCAAAGACCCATTCCGATTTGGAGCGTATTTTATACAAGACGCCTTCGGCGGGCAACTATCGTTTGAAGGTATTATCGCAGGGTTCCAACACCAATACCTATTTCTTAAGCGTATGGCGGGGCGTGCTTCCCGATTATACGGTTCAGATCAGCGACGTTCATCATATCTTGTTTACCGATGCAATGGAGGATTTGTTCCCCAATGTGCCTCAATACGGGGTCGACGATCCGGAAGCTGTCAAATACCTGATGACGGCTACCCTTACCGTTACCGACCGCAACCTGGCGGATATGCATGAAGAGTCGCCTAACTTCACGCCTTTTTACGTTGATTTGTTTTTTAACCGCACGATCAAGCCTGCCGTTGGCGATGTCGGCGAATTTTACCGCCAGATAAGCAAAAACGACTTTCTGGAAACCTATGTGGTTGACACGCGCGACAATGAGACAGCGACCCGTTGGACCAACCAAGCCTCAAAGCAAATTGCCATTGTGGTAGGTTCCGGGGTTTATACGTTAGGTCCGATTGTGGATACGGGCGATGAGGTTCCGGAGTCAAGCGAGTCGAACAACGTTGGCGCGATGCTCTACCATAAGGTATCGAGCGGGAGCGGCGTGATTACGGATAACGATATATTTGAGCCCGCCAGCGACACTTACCCCGGCGCGCTTTTGTCCGCCGGCCGTTATGAGAACCTGATGGCCTGGGACGGTTATGAGTTTTACCAGGTGAATGTACCTGCCGGCAAGCGTTTGGAGTTTTCCATTGATTTTGAGCACAAGCTTGGTAATCTGGATTTATACCGGTTAGAGGGTGGCAGCCAAGGCGAGGTCGCTTCGTCGGCTTCCATTACAAACAGAGAAAGGATCAGCGTTTTAAACACAAGTTCTTCGCAAAAGACCTATCGTTTTCGCGTGGGGGCTTACCCTGTCAAAGAGTCGGTTTATGTCAAAGATGACAACGGCGATTATTCCTGGCAGGACATTTATCATTTTGTACAGAACCCGCGTTATACGATTAACGTAGCGATTACCGACTGGAGCGATACGGACGCTTCGGTCAAATGGATCAGTTACAGCCCGCAGACTTTGGACCAGGGTTCCAACATGGTCGCTTCGGTGCTGGTGGAAAACCGGGGCGTAGAGCCTTTGGAGTCGCTCAACCTTGACTTTTACCGCTTAGATGCAAATGAGTCCGCTCCCGCAGCCGGTGATTTTACAAACGATTCCGTGACTATTGATTTGCTTCTTCCGGGCGAGGTTCGCGAAGAGAAATTTACGCTTCCTGTCAGCGTTGGGCGCTATTCTTTATATGCGATTGTAGATCCAAATCATGCGATATCCGAAAGTAACGAAGAGAACAACTTTTCGGGTCCCGTGACCTATAGCGTTTACGGCGGCGACAGCGACGACAGCCTGGAAAGCCACACCATGAGCGTCGGGGGCCAAAACGTTTTGGTTGAAAACGACGATTTTTTACAGGCGGCCCCGATTCCTTCCGGCACACATGTGAACTTGAAAGGCTTTGACGACGACTGGTATGTATTTCAAGTCGCACCCGGCAGTCAGCTTACGGCGACGGCCAGTTTCAATTCAGCCGCCGGCGATATCGATCTTTCCCTTCACAAGAAGATTGAGGTTGTCACCAACCCGGAGACGCAAGAGACTGCCTTGATTGCGGGTCTTGTCCGTTTTGGCGGAACGCTTGGCGATTATGAGTCCGTTAGTTATTTTAATGATAGCGCCTCGGCAGAGAACATCTACATCAGGGTTCATCCGAAGGCCTCCAATAGTTATAACCTGGAACTTTTGGAAATTGCCGGGCGCCAAAACCAGTACCCCGACCTTGTGATTGATTCTGTCGTAACGACTCCGGCATCGCCCGTGGGCGGCGATTTAATCACCACGACGGTAGCCTTGAAAAACGCCGGGGACTGGATTACGACAGCGGATGTCACGCTTGATCTTTATCATTCGACGATCCCCCGCGTTGGCAATTACGGCGATCTCTTTTTGCTTGTACCTGCGGGCATGGCTCCGGGCGAAGTTCGTTATTATACTTTTGAGTACTCCTTAAACGGCGGCGGTTATGCGCTTTATCTATTTGCCGATCCCGATAACTCTTTGCCGGAGTCCGTTGAAACGAACAACCTTTACGGTCCTTTTGATCTTCAGGTAACGGGCGGTTCTAACGGCAATCTTTCGGTATCGAATGTTGCGGCCGCGCTTTCGGGCAATACGGCAAGCATCTCTTTCAGCATGCCGAATACGACATTAAAGACAGATTTTTACATTAAGATTCGGCTCACCGATTCTTCTGCAGACGGCAATGTTTTATACGAGTGGACCAAGTGGTACCAGACCAAATATAATGCGGTAGGGGCTGCGACCAACATTGGCTATAGCCTGCCTTTTGACGCTTATGTGCCCGAGGGTCCTTTGTATGTAGAGGTGATTGCCGATTGGGGCAACTGGATTGGCGAATCAAACGAGTCCGATAACCGCGGGGTATCGGCGGCTCTAACGAGAATTGGCCGTCCGTCACTTTCGGTGTCTACGTTTGGCGCGCCTGCGGAGACAAGTTCGACCGATACCGTTTTAGAGCTTTTCCGCTATGGCGGCGCCGGGGTGGTCAGTTCCGCTACCACTGTCAATGCATCGCAACTGGGCTCTGCTTTTCGCACAGTCGATTATCCGGCTCCGTATGCGGCATCGACAGTCGGTTTGCCGACGGGGTATTATTTTGCGCGCGTTTATTCTTACGGCCAGTCGACGGGTCCTTATTACTTTGCTTACGGCAAAGAGCCTTTGGTTTGGAGCGTTACGGGCGATGAGGTTATTGATACGACAGAAGGCGACAATAGTTTCGATACGGCAAGAAGCGTCGCCATTGATACGCCGGTTCGTTTATCGATATCGACCCGTACTGACGAAGACTGGTTTCGCTTTGTCGTTCATGCGCTTCAGCTTGACTTTGCCGTAAATGATAATTTAGACAATGTAACGGCAAGAGTGTACCGTTATGCGGGCAACTCTTCTTTGAATTTAAATAACATATCCGAAGCCGATCTGGTAGAGGTGGGTGTATTGCGCAAATCGGGCCAGTCGATGTTTTATGAGTCTGCGCTTTCTGACGGAATATATTTTGTCAAGGTTACCGGGCAGGGGCAAACGTATTCGGCGGTTGTCAGGAACAATAGCGTCGATGCGGCGGCGCCAAATGCAACCGGCGCTGTTTCCGCCGATTCGTATGAAGCGGACAACACCCCCGGCGGTTCGTCTCTGATCGGTTATAACCAGCGCCAGACGCGTACGTTATATGGCAGCTCTGGCGGCGATACGGACTGGTTTTATTTTCAGATCACCGGTTTTTAGTAATTATTTATGAATTGGCTAATGGGGAGATAAAAAGATGATGATAAGAAAGTTTTGGGCGCTTTTAGTGTTTTTATTTGCGTCCTTTTTATATTCGCAAAGTGCGGGAATCGTAGCAATTGACGATATCAAGGCGCAGCAATCCGATGCAAACTCCGAAGAGAGTAAAGAGAAAGAAAGATCAAAAAGAGCTTCGGGCGATTTTTCCGGTTCATCATCAAGCCAGGCCGGCGCGAAAGAAAACGCCCATTTGAAAGCGAAAGAAACGAAGAAAGAGAATATCAAAGAAGCGTCTAAAAAGGAGAGGGAGCAAAGAAAAAGCTCTATACGTGGCAATGTGGATCGTTAAACAAAAAACCTGGTTTAAGGCTCTAACCTGGGCTATTATTTATTTTTTTACTTACCCGATATTTGTATCGCCTCTTTTGGCAGCGCCCCCTGCGCATGCGTCCAGTACGGTTCGTCTGGCCGGGGTTGAAAAAGACATCCCCCCCGGTCATATTGACGAAGAGGGCGAAGACGAGGTTGTCTTTAAGAAGACAAAGGTTGTGATCCCCAAAGGCGCTTTGAAGAAAGCGACCAGAATCGGCATCCGGCCTCTTACGGTAGAAGAGACGCCCGAGTTTGACGAGGGGATGATCAACACGACCGACGAGTTCCCCGCCTTTGAGTTTACCCCTCACGGCACCAAATTCGAGAAACCCGCCAAGATTGTTTTGCCTTATAACCCCGATTTGATCCCCGAGGGGATGGGGGTTGAAAATCTCCATACGTTTTATTTTGACGAAGAAGAGGGCAAGTGGGTTCGCTTGAAACGAATCCGGGTCGACCAGAAAAATATGGTGGTGATCTCTATGACGACCCACTTTACCACAATGGTCAACTCTACCTTGACTTTGCCCGAAAGCCCCAAGCCAAACAGCTTTAATCCGAATACCTTAAAAGGTATCAAGGCTGCCGACCCGTCCGCCGGCATTGTCATGATCAAACCGCCCAAGCCAAACTCTAACGGTTCTAACTCTCTGAGCTACCCGATTGAAATACCGCCGGGCAGGGCCGGTATGCAGCCGCAGCTTGCAATCGGCTATAGCTCTTCGCCGGCCAACGGCTGGCTGGGCGTGGGTTGGGATTTGTCCGTTCCTTCGGTGACGATCGATACGAAATTCGGCGTACCGAAATATGACGGCAATGATACTTATTTGTTAAACGGCGCCGAACTTTTTGAAGTGGCAAGACCTGCCGCCAATAAGACGCAATATATCCAGCGGGTTGAAGGCAGCTTTAGCCGCATTATCCGCCACGGCACAGATTCTTCTAATTACTACTGGGAAATTACCGACAAATCCGGCAAGACCATGGTCTTTGGCCGGACCAACGCCAGCCGCCTGAAGAGTAACCGGCCGATCAACGGCATGAACCCAACCTTTGTCTGGAAGATCAGCGAGCAGTATGACTTGAATAACAACTGCGTTCGCTACGAGTACTTAAAGGATACCTACACCCCGGCCGGGCAACTGGAAGGCGTGCAGATCTATCCGGATAAAGTTTATTATACGGGCGAATACAATGAGTCGACTGGCGTTTGCTCCCAGGGCAAGTACAGCGTTGTTTTTACATCGCCTA
>JBNLDQ010000008.1:0-114724 GCA_050304475.1 Turneriellaceae bacterium
TTTGAAATAAATTGCGAATATTGATAAACAAGATGTTGCATTCTGGCATGTATCTGAAATGCGATGGACCCCAAAAGAGAAAAGAGTTTTTTATTGCGTAGAATTAGATGCATATGCAACTTTAAACGGTTGACGCGTGAAAATAACGTCGGGGTGGCGGAGGATCGCCGGCCTGCCTTGTGCGGGCCGGCAGCCGGAGCCAGGGGCAGGCTTGCCCCTTTTCTTACTTTTTTTTCCGTGTAGAAAAAAAATCCGGAAATGCGCGATTATTGCATTAAAGGGTGAAAAAATTTTCGTCTGTGCGCCACCCTCCCTTTTTTGGGCGGGGGGTGGGTTTGTGGGGCGAATTATGAGAATTGTTCAGGTCGAACCTAAATTTCGGAGCGAAGGGTTAAAACAAAATGAAGAAGCAATACTACTCTAAAGGCGCGGTCCAAAGGTCATGCAAACTGCACCGGGCGTATGCCTTGTAGCCCTCGCCGATAAAAGGGACCGTGAACTTAGCTTCATAGTAATCTGCCGTGGGGTTAAAGCGTTTGACAATCACATCATTACCATTGGCGTCCATTACGCCGATTTTTTGAATGTAATGGTCGGCTTCGTGCTTTACCGGGAACCGTACCCGGATGTGGATATTTTCCACTTCGGTATTGCGGAGGGTTACGATCGGAACATGCTCGTTTTCGAGACCGTACCATTCCGCCGGTTTTTCCCTTGTGTACTCTTTTAGCGGTTCCCGGGGTTTGCCGGTGTCAACCGGAGGGGGCGCCTGGTCGGTTTTGCAGCCCCCTGTTGCCATTGCATACGCGATAATGATCCGGACGATTGTTTTTTTCATTTTAATTAATTGTTTGTTGTCCTGTAAATTTTCATCGGGTTAACGCCGTCTCCCGTGTTTAATATTAAATAATCCGTTCCGGCGTCGTTGACCGAGATAGAATCGAAAATCCGGCTATTTGAGGTCGTTTGCCCCAAACCGAACTGCCAGGTCGGATCCCAGCAGGCGTTGCCGTTTTCACAAACCGCCTCAAAGTCGGTTTCCGTTGCCGGGTTGGTTACGCCCGCTTTTGACCGCCAGATATTGGCCCCGTAGCTTGCGTTGTCAAACCCAATATAGAGTCTGCTGCCGTTGACTTCAAGCAGGGTCGCATGCGTATTGCCGGCGGCTTTTACCGTTTGATTCTGGGCGACCCCGTCAATCCAGGAAGCTCCTTTCATGTTGGTCACGCCTGTCGTTCCGTCTTCGGCGACCAGAATCCAGTGGTTGGCATAGTTGCTGCCGTTTGTTCCGGCTGTCCACGCAAAGCCTGCGCCCGTGCATGATGCCGAATCGGTGTAGGGCATGATGCCGGTCATGGCGGTTCCCGCGGTAACGGCGGTTCCCCAGGTTGCGGTCATGGTCAAAGAGGTGTTGCCGGCGATGGCGTTGACAACGCCATATTGCGTACCTACGTTAATGACATCTCCCACAACCAGCTCGCTGAGAAAGAGGGTTCCCGTGCCGGTTACCGTATCGCTGTTTGCTGTCACTGCGACTGTTCCCGTTAAGGCGCTTAGGCAAGTGCCGGTAAATTTCGGCAGGCGCCAAAGCTGCGGTCTTTCGTCGCCGGCGGTACAAACCTGGCTGCCGTTTGCCAGGAATGTCGGCGTGGTTCCGTTCATGATTACCGTTTCCGTTGCGCAAGCATTTCGGATCATATATAAATCTCCGTTGAATTCCACCATTTTGGGAATCGCTTTGATGGCCGGGGTGATGGTATTTGCCGGGATCAAATTATCCCACTCTCCCCCCGCCCGCGCATCATCGGGCAATGGAATGGACATAAATTGTCTCCATTTAAATGAAGAGGGGGTCACATCTTCCCAGATAGTATTGCACTGGGTGGTAGAGGTACAGTTGGGCGGCGGGTTGCCGGAAGTTGAGTACGTTTGAAAATTTCGCGCAACGCCTCCGTCAGACATTGTGGCGGTGGTTCTTGTTCCGCCCGAGGTGCAGGTGGCGTCCGTAGAGCCGGGAGCCCCGGCAGAGCATGAACCCCCGTTTGCCAGATAAAGTTGAGAAAGTCCGGTTCCGGTATCATCGTTATCGTATTCAAGCATATAATCAATTGAAATCAATCCGTTCGGTTGGCCGGCTTGCCCGTTCGGGATCCATGCTCCCTCTCCGATTCGATTGATAAAGCGGCCTCCCATGTCTCCGTTGGCCGCTCCCATCGGAGGTTGAAATCTGTCCCAGCGGGGAGCCCAGGAACCGGTCTGGTGTTGCGATGCCTGGTAGACCCAGCCCTTGAAAATGACGATGCTCATGGCTCGAAAAGTTCTCGTTGCCGAATTTGAGAGGCCCGTGATATGATCAAAGGCAAAAGGAGATACCGTATCGGTTGTATTCCAGTTTGATTGGTACCCGGTGGCTGTTCCCGTTTTGTATCCCAGCACAAACAGGTATTCTGTTCCGCCGGCTGCGGTACAGGCTGCCGCCGTTAATCTCGTGTTTGCCGCGCCCGTTGAATCGTAGCAGCCCGAAAACATATAGTCGATCCCGTTGAGGGTGTCGGTGCCGCTTTCAATCAACGGCGGAGCGAAAGCTTCGTAGGTTGTCGGGCTGGTTTTGTCCGCGTCGAAAATAATGCTGGTGGCATTTTGCATATTGATATCGGTTTGAAAAAGCCCCGAATCAACGTCGTTCGGTCCGATGACCAGTTTGCCGTTGTACTGGATCACTTGCCCGGATAAGGTTACCGTATCGTTAAACGGATCGGTATAGACCGGACCGTCCGTGATAATGACAGGCAATCCGAAATCGATAGAGGCGCGGTCGTCCGGGTTGTTTTTTAAGCAGTCGCCCGGCGCCACTCCCCCGATCGGTAAAATACAGTTGCCGACCCCGCTTGCCGCCGCAACCACCGTGTAGGCTCCTTGCGCCGGTTCAGGCGACGCTTTAAAGAATATCTCGGTAGCGCTGCCCGCCGCATATGCGGCAGCCGAAGGGCATGCTGCGTCATCCGTATCGTAACAAACCGTCACAGTATTTAAACCGGTTGGGAATGTCCAGTTGGTTAAGGTGTCGACGGCATTGGTTCCGCCGTCAAAAGTAAACGGTTTTGAGAAGGCGATTTTAAAGACGCTAAAGGCGGACGATGCATCGGTGACTTTCGATCCGGAAATGATTTTAATGTTTTCCTGGCCCAGAAAGTTGCCGGTGTTGGCTGCGCTTGATACCGGGTTTCCGCTTGGGGCGGTTGAATCCCAGACATTAAAAACCGTGATGGTATAGGGCACATCTAACGTATGGATATTCGGGTCTGTCGACAGGCGAACCTTGTTGTTTGCCAGTTGTGTGACGTTGGTAACGGCAATTGCTGTGGCGTCGGTACAGTTTGTTGTTTTTGTGGCTGTCTCTTCAATGCAGTAGTTCGTCGCGAGCAAAGCCCCGTTTGCCGAAGTGTCCATGAGAACGTTTTCGGAAAAAATGACGTCGGCTTCACGGTCATTCAGCGACGCTACCGATTGAACTTCAGGCAAGGTGTCGCCTGTAAAGTTAGCCGTATTGTTGGGGGAATCGCAAGTGAGGCCTCCTGTCGTCGCCGCCACAATGCCGGTAGTTACGGTAATCGTATATCCGTTGGTTGTGTTGCTTAGTTGATTTGATGTTGTCAGCCGAATTGTCGCGCTATCAACGCCGGGCGTGGGGTAGGCGTTTGCCGCGGTAATAGTGAGCCCCGGTATTGAATAGAGCACCCCGGTTCCATTGTCGCAAGCTGCGTACGAAGCGCACTCTGCCGAGGCTGCCGTGACGGTAACGTTAAAAGTGAGTTCGACTGTGTTGTTGTCAATTGCAGTGGAGCTGATCAGGTTTGTGGTGGGCGCTGCTCCGTTAAACGTTGCCGTATTGTTCGGGGCATTTGCGGTTAAGTTGCTCACATCTTTGATGATACCGCTGGTTACGGTTAACGTGTAAAGTTGCGATTGTGTTTGCGTTGCGGTGGTCAGCACAACCTGATTGTCGCTTACGCCTATCCCGGCCGCCATAATCGCCTTGCTGACGGTTAAACCGCCATCAAGAGAATAGACGGAAGAACAAGCGGTTCCCGATTGCGAACTTCCGGTTCCGCACTCAGCCGTTGCTGCTGTGACGTTTTCAGACAAGAAAACATTTAAGGTGATATTGGACGGCGGGTCCGCTCCGACGACAACCGGTGCCGATGAGTCTTTTTCGGCGACGGTTCCCGAAGAGATTTGAAGAACGGAGTTCCCGGTGCCAATCGTGTCTTTCAAACCGGGGGTTACCGAAGTGGTAAGGTCGGGGATAACGCCCGTATCGCAACCGGTTTGGTCGGTTGCGTTGCAAGCGTTAAGGTTTTCATCAAAGGCCAGGTAAATGAACTCGTCCGTTAAGGTGTCTCCTTGGGTTAAATCAAGCGTTACATTGCCGTATGCGCCGACAAACCAATCGACCGTTGCCGTTGGGCTGCCGGCATTGTAGTTCGGGAAAGTTGTTGCGTCGACTGCAGAGGTAAAGGTCAGTTTCATATGGTCGATTTTGCCGTTCCCGTCAATATCGAGGGTTTCGGCTCCGTTGGCGATCAGGGTGGGCGCCGTGGCCAGTTTTGTCCAGGTGGCGATCGTTGCGTCGGTGTATAGTTGCCAGGCTCCGTTAAAGCCGACAACGCAAAGTTTTACCACCCCGTCTGCCAAAGCGGAGATGTCGTCCGTGATTTGGGTGGCAACGGCAATGCCGCCGTTGGCCGCTCCGCCCCCGGTGTAACTTCCCGCCAGTGTACAGTCCAGCGTTGCGGATTCGCCTATGGCGTATTTATATTCCGTGATGCCTGCTCCGGCAATGGTAATGCCTAGAACGGTTGTGTTGTTGGTTCCCGTGGGCGCTCCGCTAATCGTGGCGACTGCGCCTGTGGTGTCTTTGGTCCAGGTGGCGCTGGTTGCCGAAGCGGCTGTTTGCAGGTTGCCCGCCGCGTCTTTACCGCGAACGCAAAGAACCATGGTTCCGTCAGCCAGGCCGGAAAAATCATCGGTAATCAAAGTCGCTACAGGGATATCAGCGCTGTATGTTGCGCCGGAACAAGTGAGATTCAAGCCCAGCGCATATTGGTAATTTATCACGCCTGTGCCGCCGACGGTTACGGCCAGTACCGTGCTGCCGCTGATGCCGCTTGGCGTTCCGCTAACGGTTGCAGTGGGGGCGACTGTATCGAATGTAACAGTGTTGTCCGTTGCGGTCGAAACATTGTTTGTATTGCCCGCCAGATCCGTGAGTACTCCCGCTGCCAAAGAAGGGATAACTGTTCCGTCGCCGGTTACATTTGCTTCGACAGTCCAGTTGATGTTGTCGGCGCCGGGGTTTGAAAGGTTTTGCATGGCATATGTTGCGGTTCCGCCCAGGGTAAAGTCTGTCGCTACATTAAATGTAGCCGGGTCGATTGCTTCCGTAAAAACAACGGTAAAGCTGACCGGGTTGGTATTGGCCGGGTCTGCCTGACCTCCGCTTTGATTGATTGCTACATTGGGTTTGACCAGCTCATAGGTGACGCTGTTGTCCGTAGATGTCGATGCGTCATTGTTTCTCGCTGCGGCGTCTTGAACCACGCTTGCCGCCAGCGAAGGAACCAGAGTCCCTTGCGAGGTGGCGGTAGCGCTAATGGTAAAGGTTGTTGCGTCTCCCGAATCGGCGATTGACCACCCGCCATGCGTGGCCGTTCCACCGTCGGTAATGTCCGCAGCGGTGAATGTCAACGGATCAATGGCGGAATTAAAGACAACGGTAAAGTTTACAGCCGGGTTATTGATCGGATCGGCTTGAGCTCCGGCAGGGTCGCCCGCTTGCGATTGATTTACCGTGACGGTCAAAGCGGTCACATAGTTGACGCTATTGTCGGTTGATGATGAAACGTTGTTATTATTGCCGGCGGCATCCGTTACTTGATTGGACGCTATCGAAGGGACAATGGTTCCCCCGGCAATGGCAACGCTTGTCGCGCTTACGGTAAACGTCATTGAGTCTCCCGAATCCGTGACGGTCCAGGTATTGACGGTTGCCGTTCCGTTTTGGGTGATGTTGCCTGCTCCGAACCCGTTTACGGGTTCGCTAAAGACGGCGGTAAAGTGAATTGGCAAGACTGTAGCCGGGTCGGCTTGAGCCCCGGCAGGGTCGCCTGCCTGAGCCTGGTTGATCGTGACGGTTGGCGCTGTATTGTCGACGGTAAGAATCGCTGTCGATTGGGCGGAAACGTTCCCGGCCGTATCAATGACATAAAGACGGTAACTGCCTTCGTTGTTTGGCGCCGCCAGCGATGTTGAGCTGCCCCCTGTTGTCGTGTGCTGATTGTCGGCGATAAATTGTGCAATGGTGGATGTGTTTAACCCGGCGGGTGCAAACCAGACAGCGTCTGCCGCGCTTCCTCCGTTTGCGGAAGAGGCGGCGATGGTTACCGCGGTTCCCCCGATGACGCTAAGGTTGGCGGTAAATAAAGTATTCTGGTTGGTTGGCGCCGTCGTGTCATACATGATGCCGGTTCGCGTAATCGTTGGCGCGCTATTGCCGGCGGCATCGGCTCCGTCAAAGTCAATGGTGTAGGTGGAACCGTCGACTAGAGCGGGGGGCGATGCAATCAACCAGTCGGTATGGGCGCCTGTGGTGCGGTCGGCGACAGCCAGGGTTTGAGCATGAACGGTGCCGTTGTCAGGCCCGGCTGTTCCGGTCCATGTAATGGTGGCTGTATTAAAGTTTTCTGACAAAGAGTAGCTGACGCGCGTATGGTTGACTTGCGCAGAATTTACCGGCCCTGTTACGCTAATGCCGGGGGCTGACGTATCTTTAATAACGTTATTTTGCACAGCTTGTGTGGCGGGGTTGCCTGCGGCATCCGTGATATCGGCGGTGACAGAAAGGGTTGTGCTGTCGGTTATTGCGGCGACGCTAAAGCCGGCGGTGGCGTAGGTTGCGCCGTTGCAGGTTGCCGTTGTGTTTACTGTCGAGCTGCCAATAACGGCGATATTGACTGTGGTTGCCGCTTCGGAACAGTTCCCGCTGACGGCATATGTCGCCACGTTTGCATTGTTGATGGTTGGCGCCGATGTAATCGATACGGTCGGGTTGGCTGTATCTTTAATGACGTTGTTTTGCACGGCTTGTGTGGCGGGGTTGCCTGCGGCATCCGTGATATCGGCGGTGACAGAAAGGGTTGTGCTGTCGGTTATTGCGGCGACGCTAAAACCGGCGGTGGCGTAGGTTGAGCCGTTGCAGGTTGCCGTTGTGTTTACGGTCGAGCTGCCAATGACGGCGATATTGACTGTGGTTGCGGCTTCGGAACAGTTTCCGCTGACGGCATATGTCGCCACGTTTGCATTGTTGATGGTTGGCGCCGATGTGATCGATACGGTCGGCAGGGTTGTGTCGACAACCAAAGCGCTGTTATCCGCCAGATTCGCCGCGGCGGGCAATCCGGTGCTGGCGTTTAACAAAGTAAGGCTGTCTTTCAAAGAGTTGGCAACGGACGTAGTAACCGACGTTACCGTTAAATCAGCGCTATTTTGGCCGGCGCCAATGGTGTATGAAGCGCTGGCCGTGTTTTGGTTGCTAAAAGCCGGGATAGAAACCGTTGCGCCCGTATCCAAAGTAATGTCAATTGTGCCGGAAGACAATGTTACATTGGCGGAAAAATTCAAAGTAATGTCAATCACGCCAGTTTCTTTGTACGAGCCGTTTGCTGTCGCCGATGTTATAGAGGTAATGGTTGGAACATCGCCTACGATCAGGGCGCTGTTGTTGGCCAGGTTTTGCCCGAACGGGAGCGCTACGTTTGCGGCGTTCCCGGCGTTGTCGCTCAGGGTTCCGCTGACGGTGATATTGTTGATATCAAGCGGGTTGACCGCTTCGGCTAAGCCCGATGAAATGGTATAGGTTGCCGACGGGGTGGCGCTTGCCGCTGTATTGATTGAAACGAGCCGGCTGTTGTTCAACAAGATATCAATCGTTCCCCCGGAAAGGGTGACCGGTTCCGAAAAATTAAGAGTCAGGTTAATCGAGTTGCCTGTGCCGTACGATCCGTTCGGGGTCGAAGATGTAATAGAATTAATCACCGGAGGCGTAACGTCAATATTCAGCATGTTCGCGCTTACTTGATAGTTTTTGTTACCTGCAAGGTCGGTCGCTGCGGCGCAGAGATAATTGTTGTTATCGGCTTCGCTTGAAAAGAGAAAAGAGACGCCGGTTGTATATGCATTGGAATAGAGATCGTTTGCATCGCAGGTTGCATCGGCGCTGATAGCATAGGCATAGGTAGCGGTATCCGGATTGGGATCGGTTACGGTTATCGTAATGGCATCTGAAGTGACAGGGCCGGCATCGACATCAAGCGTAAAAACAATGACCGGCGGCGTGCTGTCGATATTCAGGGGGTTGGCGCCGGCGGCATAGGCGGTATTACCGGCCAGGTCCGTAGCTTTGGCGCAAAGGGTAGCGCCGTTGTTGGTTTCGGTATTTACGTTAAATGAAACGCCGCTGGCATAGGCGGCGCTGTATGTGTCGGTACCGTCGCAAACTGCATCCGGGCTGAAACCGTAAAAATAAGTCGCGGTGTCCGGGTTGGTGTCCGTAACCGTAATATTGATTGAGTCGGCAGCGACAGGCCCGGCGTCCGTATCGGCGGTAAAAACAATCGCCGGAGCCGTAGCGTCAATGTTCAAAGGGTTTGCGCTGATTTGGTAGGTGGTGTTCCCTCCAAAGTCGGACGCCCTGGCGCAGATGTAGTTCCCGTTATTGGCTTCGGTGGTGAATGAAAGAGGCGAACCGCTGGTAAATGCGGTTGCGCCTGCAAAATTCAGCGAGGGGTTGCAAGCGGTTGAATTGGTCAGGATATAAGAAAATGTCGTTGTGTTGGGGTTGGCGTCGGTGACCGTCAGGACAACGGTGTCTGCATTAACCGGCCCTGCGGCAATATCATCGGTAAAGGCGATCACCGGAGCATTCGGGTCGATGGGAACATCATTGTTAATGATTGTGCCTGTGGCAACCGATTGGCCGATCTGGTTTGCGGCTGCCGGCTCGGTAATGGTTACGGTAAATGTTTCATCGCTTTCAACAACGCCATCACCGACTACTTCAACGGAGATCGCCGCGCTGGGCTGGTCGGGTTGAATTTCGAGCGAACCCGAAGCGGAAATAAAGTCAACATCGGACAACGCTGTTTGACCGGCGGTCTGGTAGTTTAAAGATATTGGCGCGCTGGAAGGGGGCGAAACGGTAATTTTAAACGATATGATTGTGTTTGCCGTATCTGTCTCCGTTACCGAAGCGTCGGCAATGGAGATGGTAATGACCTGGGAACCGTCAAAGGTTGCCGTTGCAGGGGCGCCCAGTTTGTTGGCGTAAAGGTCGGTGATGTTGTTGATTGAAAAAGTATAGGTGATTCCCGAGATCAGGTTGGTTGCGGTGGTGAGGGTCAGTACATTTGCATTTAAAGAAGCGCCGCTGATCGTAACCGGTGTCCCGCCGGTTGTGACGGAGTAGTTGGCAAAGGTCAATAGGTCAACCGTCGAAGGGTCAATGTCTTCGCTAAACACAACCCGCACTCCGGTGGTTGACGTTGCCGCAGCATATAAAACATACGGAGCGCTCGTGTTGATCCCTTTAAACTGTTTTTGCGCCATAGCCGAATCAATGATGTTACCCGCCATGTCAATGATACTGACTGCCGTTAGCGTATAGGTGACCCCGGCTGTCATTTGCGTGGTGGTGAGCAATATCTCCCCAGGGTTGGATGTGAGCGAAGCTCCTGTTACCGCGACGCCCGGCGAGATGAAGTAGTTCCCCGGTATTTGCGCCGAAACGGGATTTACCGATTCCGAAAATGACGCGATAAGCGTGTTTTCCGAAAGCGGAGTCGCCTTCACCAGGGTTGGCGGGGTTGTGTCCGGCGGAGGCGTACCTATCCAGTCAAATGCCGAAGAAGAGCTTAGGAGCTGGCCGTTGAGATCTTCAATGCTGTTCCCGTTTGACGGGATCGTAACGGTATACGAAATGAGTTCTTGCGCCGATGTGGTAATTTCGCAAATGTTAGCCGAGCAGGTTATCCCGCTGATGGTCAATTTGTTGAAGCTATAGTTTGCCGCGTTATCTGCTGCGTTTGCCGAACCGTCGGCCAGGACATCTTCCGAAAAAGTGACTTGAAGCGTTTTATTGCCTGTCGAGACTACGTTGGCAACCGACGGGGGCGTGGTGTCGCCCGGCGTATAGTTATTGCTTGAAGAAAAATTCGGTGCGCCGGATGAAATGGAGTAGCCCGCAGTGTCGGCGACATTGGTGACGGCGACCTGGATAGGCGCTCCGCCGGCGGGGGTTCCGGTAAATTGCACTTGCACCGTGTTTGCCGATGTCAAGGTAACGCCCGTGACAGTGCAGGCGGCGCAACTTGCAATGGAGTAGTTGGCCGGGTTCGTCACGGAGGCGGTGTCCCAGGGCGAAGCGGAATTCATGGCTTCGCTAAACGTAATGTTTGCCGTAGCGGTTGACCCGTTTGAGGCGACAGTGACATTTGTGACCGTTGGTCTGCCGTTGGCCCCTTGCACCGAAGGAACGGTTTCGCTTGTATCCAGGGCGTTGCCGTTCAGGTCAACGATATTGGCGGCGGCGGTAAAGCTGAGGTTGTAGACGGTTCCTTCGGTTTGCGGGTCGGTGCCGATAATAAGATAGCCTTGCGGCGAATCGCCGGCATGCGTTGTGTCTACCGATTGAATAAAACCGGTATTGCCATTGACTAAGTAATCGCCGGCAGTCGCGCTTGGGCTGCCTGCCGAGACGGAAAGCGGTTCGCTGAAATGAACAATAAACGTATCGGGTACATCCGAAGCGGCGCTGGTGATTACCGAATCAACCGAGATAACCACCGGAAGGGCGTCCCCCTGGAACGTACCGGTGAAGGGAACCAAAGAGTTCCCGGCGTTATCTTTGACTCCGCTGATTGCCAAAGAGATGATTGAATCGGGTTGGGGGGTGGTTGGTACGGAGCAGGAGTAGGGGGCTGAAACGGTACAGGTAATAGCCCCGTTGGCCGAAACCCCTGAGCCAAAAACGTAATTGGCCGATTTCCCGGCTGTGGCCGCCGTTACAGCTTCGGAATAATAGACATCCACTTGTGCGTTGCTTACCGAAGAGATGCCGGTCACAAAAGGTTTTGTCGTGTCCGTTGCCGAATAAAGAAAAACGGCCGAATCGCCCACCCCGGCGGCTAAAACGTTCCCGGACAGGTCGGTTGCATTTGCCGCTGTGAGCGTATATGAGACGCCGCTGCTGAGTTGTTTTGCCGCAGGCAATGTCAAGTAAACGGTGCTTCCGGCGATTGAAATGTTGTTGGGGTTGCCAATTCCGTTGTCAATGGTAAAATCGGCGTTAGTTAACCCTGTGGCAATTTCTTCGCTGAATGTGACGGTGACTACGCCGGCAGAGACGGCAGTGGCCGATGTGATTACCGGCGCCGTTGTGTCGATGGGGCCGACAGTAAATGCAAAAGAATCGGATGAGATTGCATTGCCCGAAAGGTCGGCAATGTTCATAAGAGATACCCGGTGGGTATCGCCGGCCACAAAAGGGGTAGCCGCGTCAAACTCAAGGCGAAACGTATTGTTGTTTATGGCGGCAGGGACCGGGCGAAAACAATCAGGCCAAACGCCGCAGGGGTAAGGCGCAGAGATGAGAGAGACAGGGTCAGGCGTCATGGTATACGCCGGGCTGTTGGCCGTTACCGGTTCCGAAATACGGATTTCCAGAGCGACCCGGTCGGGGCTTCCCGTGGTTTTTAAGATCAATGAATCAATGGCGACAATTTCAGGCGGGGTGATGTCCTGCGTATCGACGCCAACAAACGATTTGCTTGACGAACCGCGTATTGTACTGCCGTCAAGGGCAACCAGGTTGGTTGCTTGAAAACGGTACAGTTGCCCTGCGCTCTGGCTTTCCGTAGTAATGAGAATGTGCGAATAATCGGCGGGGTCGAGCGAAGCGCTTTGAACCGCCAGGGTTTTGTCAGCATTTGCGCCGTCCGTATAGGTGATCGAATAGTTTTGAAGGGTCTCTGCCGAGTCTTGTTGTACGGGTTCGTCATATTCGGCGATAATGTGCATGTTATCTATAACGACAATATCCCGCAGAACAAGGGCGTCCGAGGGGTTGGGTTGGCCGGCGCCGTTGCCAATCAAGGCGTCAAGCGAAAGTTGAAAGGTTTGGTTGGAACAGTTTACGGTAAAAAAAGAAAGTAAAATGGCTGAAATAAAAATACGGGCTCGAAAACGCCCGCCGGAAAATAGATCATTGATAAAAGTCATTCGTTCCCCCTCGCAGTGAAATCTGAACAATATCTCGAGCAAGCGATAATCATCGCTATTTGCCTGTTAACGTCTTTGACGTCACTTAGTTGCATATCGCAACAATACGTTTTCTATAATTTTTTTTTGGATGACTCCTGGACCGCCTGGGAAATAACCCGGAACTTCCGCTTTTCAGGTCAAAATCCCCTGAAAACTTTTCAACTCTATCGCTCCTCCCGTTTTTCCGGTATCTCTTTTGCAGAGAGAACAACTTGTTCCCTTTAATAAGACATTTTTGTTAACGGATTGCCGGCCCCGGTTCCACGCCGGCTCTTTTGGTTTTGGTAATGCGGGTATGGGTTCAAGAGACCTTGATTGGGGTTGCGATTCCCGCTCGCTATATAGCCTTTATGAAAAAAGAAAAAAAAAGTAGTTGCGGGTATCGTTCGGCAATATAGAGTGCCTAAAGTTTAGCATATGCTAATATAAAGATATACGTAAGTGCAGCGCAGGGGGGACCCCTCGCGAATTCAAAGGCCGACAAACGAGCGTTTGACTTTCATATGCTTTGGCTTTAAGGAGATGAGATGGCAGACAATAATGAAAACAGCAAAGATCAAAAGTTTTTAAACCTGACACCCGTTTTGGATGAACTTGAGCCGGGAGAGTGGCCTTCTTTTATCAAGGGTTTTAAAAATTACGCGGAAAAATCCAGAAAACCGATTTTGCGAGGTCTCATCGACCAGTTGGAATATTCATATAAAACGCGGATGGGCTACTGGAAAGGCGGAACGGTAGGCGTGGTCGGGTATGGCTCGGGCATTATTACCCGATACTCCATGATCCCCGATAAAATTCCGGAAGCAAGAGAGTTTCATACAGTTCGGGTGCAACCGACTCCGGCCTTTCATTATAACACAAAAGAGTTACGCGAACTTGCCGACGCCTGGGAAGAACACGGCTCGGGTATCATGACCATGCACGGCCAGACCGGGAACCTTCAGTTTGTCGGTATCACCGAAGACCAGGTGCAGCCGTTTTTCGATAAGATCAACCAGAAGGGTTGGGATTTAGGCGGAGCCGGCGCGGCCACGCGGACAGGCAACGCCTGCGTAGGGCCGGCGCGGTGCGAGCATGCCTGCTATGACACCCTCGAAACAATGTACCAGGTCATGAGCCATTATACCGACCAGGTTCATCGCCCCGAGTACCCGTACAAAATGAAATTTAAATTTTCCGGCTGCCCGAATGATTGCAACAACTCGATCCAGCGCGCGGACATGGCGACCATCGGTCTTTGGAAAGATGAGATTGTCATAGACCAGGGGGCGGTGAAAGAGTATATCAATGAACTGGGTAAGGATTACCTCTATGAATATGTTGCAATGAACTGCCCCACCAAGGCAATTACCTTTGAAGGCGATCAAATGAAAATCGATAACCCCAATTGCGTCAAGTGCATGCATTGTGTGAATGTCATGACGAAGGCTCTCTCTGTCGGAAAGCAACGCGGCATCGCTTTGCTGATCGGAGGAAAAGGGCATTTGAAGGTAGGCAATATGTTGGGGTCGGTCATTATCCCCTTTAAAAAGATGGAGACGGACGAAGATATTCAAAGCTATATTGAATTACTGGATCGAATTATTGATTGGTGGGCGGACTCCGCGCTGGATCATGAACGAATTGGCGAGACCATTGAACGCGTTGGTTTTCAAGCCTTCTTGAAAGAAGTTGAGCTTGAAGCGAATCCCGATATGATCGATCACCCCCGCGATAACCCCTTTTTCAAGGCGGCATATTAAACATACAGAGGAAGGTAAAGAATGAGCGCTACTAGAGAATGGACTACGATTGAATCCGGGCCGCGGGCGTACCGCGAATCTTTGCACCCGGTAGTGAAAAAAAATTACGGTAAATGGAAATACCATGACCGCCCGCGGCCCGGAGTATTGCGGCATGTTGCGGAAAGCGGAGACGAGCTATATACTGTTCGCGCAGCCACACAACGCCAGGTGACTGTCGATACGGTTCGTTATCTTTGCGACATGGCCGATAAATATGCCGACGGTTTTCTGCGATTTACCATTCGCAATAATGTCGAGTTTATGACGCCGGACCGTTCCAAAGTTGATCCTCTGATTCACGAACTGGAAGAAAACGGGTACCCTGTCGGCGGGACCGGCAATTCGGTTTCGGCAGTGGCTCATACCCAGGGTTGGATCCACTGCGATATCCCGGCTACGGACGCTTCCGGGGTAAACAAGAGCCTGATGGATTCTTTAATTGATGAATTTAAAAATGAGCGTATGCCAAACCGGGTTCGTCTTTCGACTTCCTGTTGCGAAATTAACTGCGGCGGGCAGGCGGACATTGCCGTAATTGTCCAGCATACGCGGCCGCCAAGAATCAATCATGAAATATTAGGTTCCATTTGTGAAATGCCAAAGGCTGTCGCCCGATGCCCGGTTGCGGCCATTCGCCCGACGGTTGTCAATGGCAAACCTTCGTTGGCGGTTGCCGAAGACAAATGCGTTGTTTGCGGCGCTTGTTTCGGAGCCTGCCCCGCGATGGAAATCAACCATCCCGAACACTCAAAACTGGCTGTCTGGGTTGGCGGGAAAAACTCCAACGCGCGAACGAAACCGACCAACATGAAGCTGGTTGCGCATGGCTTGCCGAACAACCCCCCGCGTTGGCCGGAAGTGGCTGAAGTTGTGAAAAAAATCCTTGAGACATACCAGGCCGACGGCCGCGATTGGGAAAGAGTCGGAGAATGGATTGACCGGATTGGCTGGAAAGGCTTTTTCAAAAAGACAGGGCTCCCCTTCGATCAGTGGATGATTGACGATTACCGCCATGCGCGGGTTTCGCTCAACAAATCCACGCACCTTCGGTTTGACGAGTAGGTAAGAGCCATGGGAAAATCAATAGAAGGAACCAACCCTGTTCTTGATTCGGCGCTCCAATGGGAGTACGGCTCCTGGTCAATGCAGAGCGGTCTCGATCGGGTGGTCGGTCCGGGCGATCATTCGCACAAATGCCCGGTGTATGTAAAACGAACGCCGCCCTGTACGGCGGCTTGCCCTGCCGGCGAGGATATTCGGGGCTATCATAATTTAATTACGGGAGCGGAAGAACCCAGCCGCCCTGAAGGCAAATGGGCCGATGCCTGGGCCCGCATTGTAGAAACAAACCCCTTCCCGGCCATCATGGGGAGAGTTTGTCCGGCTCCTTGCGAGGGCGGCTGCAACCGGAAAGATCTTGATGAGACTGTCGGCATTAATCAGGTAGAGCATGTCATCGGAAATTACGGAATTGAGAATCATTTAAAACTAACGGTTCCCGATGGGGTGCAAGAGACCGGAAAGCACGTTGCGGTCGTTGGGGCCGGTCCGGCCGGTTTGTCCGCCGCCTACCAATTGCGGCGAAAAGGGCACCGGGTGACCATATACGAAAAACGCCAAAAAACCGGCGGAATGATTCGCTATGGTATCATGGGCTACCGTGTCGATCGGGAAGTTCTTGAAGCGGAGTGCAGCCGGATACTTGAGCTTGGCATTGAGTTAAAAACCGGCGTTGCAATCGGTAAAGATATTTTACTGGATGAACTGGAAAAACAACATGATGCCGTTTTTGTCGCCATTGGCGCGCAAACCGGGAAAAAGCCGCCGATCCCCGGCTTTGACAAAACGTCTTTTGCGGTAAGCGCCATAGAGTTCCTTGAGGCATTTGAGCGGGATTTTACCGCCGATCATACGGGCGTTGACTATTCGGGGAAAAAGGTTTTAATCCTGGGCGATGGCGATGTCGCCATGGATGCAGCCCGCTTGGCCGTCAGATTGGGTGCGCAGGCTCAAATTCTTTCGGCAGTCAGCCGGGAAGATATGAATTGCAGCGATTATGAATTTGAAGAGGCGCTGAGTGAAGGCGTTGAAGTTACTTTTACTGCCGCGGTCCGGGAGCTGGTTGTCGAAGACGGCGCTATCCGTGATGTTCACTGCATTCGGATGGAACAAAAAGATTCTTCCGAAGAAGGGGCAAAGTCTCCCATTCCTTTTTTACGTTACAAGCAAACGAACGGTAGCGAGTTTACTCTCCAGGCTGATGTCGTTGTGGCTTCCATTGGGCAGGCTGTTGACATGACCGGGTTTGAGCGGTTCGCCAATGAACAACCGCTCATTCAAGTCGACCGTAATTTTAAGGTTTCAGGTTCCGATAAAATTTTTGCCGGGGGAGATGCGATTCAAATTGATCTCATTACTACGGCAGTCGGCCAGGGGCGAAAGGCTGCCGAAATGATTGACCTCTATTTGAACGGAGCGGACTTTCCGCGGGAGCGGCGTACCGAAATTGTGAAATTCAACCGTCTTCACCCTTATTATTACCGCCCTTCCGCTAAACTGGTTCGGGCGCACCGGAAGGTTGAAAATCCGAAAGGCAACTTTGAAGAAGTTTTACAGCCATTGGCGGCAGATGAGGCCGAAGCCGAATCGAGCCGTTGCATGAGCTGCGGGCTTTGTTTTACCTGCAAGCAATGCCTGCTCTACTGCCCGCAAGAAGCCATTGAACTTCGGCGGAAAAATCCGATTGGCGAAAAAATGTATACCGACTATAAAAAATGCGTCGGGTGTCATATTTGTCATGAAGTTTGCCCTTGCGGTTATATTGACATGGCAATGGGGGATGACCTATGAGCCCGAATAAAAATCTGCATTTGGCATTGGAAACGGCTCTCAAAGAAACGCTGCAATGGCCCGAAAAAGGTTGGTCCATGACATTTGGCCCGCGGCAGATACGCGTAAATACGCTAAGCGAGGCAGAGTCGTTGCCTGCGGAGTTCCCTTATCGAATGGAAGCTCAATCGTACTGGCGGCGCGTAAAGGCGACGGCTTTTGAAATCGAGCAATGGGCGAAGAGGGCGCTTGTTTCACTTGAAAAGGGAGACATGGTTGATTTGGCTGATTCCGTCTATTTTGCGATGGTGTTAGAAAAAGGCCTCCATTCGGACGCCCCCGTATGGCGCGGTATTTGGGAACAAGTTCGCTCTTAATTGTTTTTCACGGTTACATCTCGCCGAGCAGGCGCAAAGCCTCATTGCGCACATAGTAATCTTTGTGGCGCGAAGCCAGGCGGCTAAGCATTCGGCGGACTTCGTCATTTTTTAATACGGCCAGCTCTTGCATGATGGCGATGAGTTCCATGCGGCTATCTGTGTGATAAGAGCGTTTATAAAGGTAGGGGAGAGCCCGGGCGTCTTCGTACCAAATCAGTGTCCGGTATATTTCGCGCAGAACATTTACATTTTTTTCGTTAATGGAAGACACGACGGCAAAGAAGTATTTTTTCTTTCTTTTTTCAGATTCGTAATTCCGCAAACCCCGAAAATAACATTCGCGGCAAAGCCACTCTTGGTCGCCGGCCAGGTCCTGTAATTTTTTTAAGTCCTTGTCTTCCGGGACCCTGGTCAGGTTTTTACAGACATTCCAGCGGACCATGGGCTCTTCGTGTTGTAATAGTTCAAGGAGATCGGGCCGCATGAGCGATACCAGGTCGTCTGACATTGCTTTTAGGGCCGAAATGGGGACAGGGGCATATTTATCCCGGAGAGCCGCTTCATAAAGGGCTCTCTCTTTAGCCTGCCCCGACCGGGGGTTTTTTTCAAAGTAGTCGGTTTTTTCTTCCCATGTGAGAGCGGAATATTCTTTCAGTGACAGACCTTCGCTTTCGCCTTTTTTAGAGGCGCTTGCGCACCCGGGCAATAGCCAAAGTATGGCGCTCAGGCAAATGAAAAAAGCGGTTAGGCGTTGAGAAATTTCCGTATGCTTTTTCATGTTTTTCATGTTTACAAAGGGCGTTTTAAATTCGAGAAGTCCGGAACCGAAGAAAAATAAATGGATCCCGCCGCGTCAAGTTGTTTCAAGGATATGCCGGCCCCGAAATTATGAAAAGAAAAGGATTATATCGTACTTTATTATTTGGATTGTTTGGCTTTTACTGTCTCTCTTTTCCCGTTCATTCGCAAGAGAGCTCTTCATCGGGCAAAAAGGGGAGCCAGATTCTCATTGAAGAAGAGCTGCAGGAAGAGTTCCAAAATCTGGACGAAGCGGAAGCGCAGGATGAAATTATCGTATTGGGCGAGGATGAACAAATCATTCGTCCGCACAAAGAAACGGCAGTGATGACTCCGCCCCCGGAGGTTGAGTCATTGCGTTGGGTCGAGATCCGGGAAATTCTGGATAAGCCCGGAAAAAATCTTGGGCTGCGAAAGGATATGATGGCCGACGCCCGCTTTTTTTACGGGAACCGGTATAGCCTTGGTTTTGACGGAGATTTTTTACGTCAGGACCAAGGGAAAAACTTTCGGGTAAAATACAAGCGCCAATCGTTTGAAGGGCGAGCCCCCCATAATGAGCCGGTGAATAACTCCGCATTTACCATGGATGATTTTACCTATACGGAATCGCGGAAGTTGACCGGAGGATATTCATTGTCCTGGAAAATAAATTATCTTGGCGTTGCCTCCGGTCTTGAGGAAAACGCCGTCTACCGGAGTTCGTTGCGCAATGCCGCGCTGGCTCAACTGGATCAAGTCCTTCGTTTTCATGAGGCGCATCGTATTGAAGTTTCGTTAAATACGGAATATATTGAGTCGAGGTTTTTACCGGTGCCGGGCGGAATCGATTATAACACTCAATTTTACCGGGGGTGGGGTTCTTTGTCGTGGCAATACTTTTTTGGTAAAAGAAATCAATTGATGTTTGATATTGACTCGTCATACTCTGTGTATGATTATCGCGATGCCGGCATTGATCAGACAGAGGAGCAACTTAGTCAAAATGAATCTTTTGGTTTGCTGCGTGTTTTGTTGCCTTTGTATCTTGGGTATGCGGGAGTTTCACAGTTGCCTTTTCAGGCTGATTTAATCTTAGGGGGGAGCGTTTATTACGAGCCCGGTTTTGATTTATTCCCCGGTCCGTACATGCAACTGGTGTCGCGGTTTGGCGAGTGGAACTCGTTATTGACGGTGAAGCGTTCAAACCGTTTGCCGGATCACGGCCGTCTTTTGGCAAGCTCGCCGTATTATAAGCCGGTAAAATTCAGTTCGGCCGTAGACGGTTGGTATGCTTCCTGGGAAAACGGATTTTTGATTACTGAAAAGGATCATATTCACATTGATCTGACAGGGCAGCAGTTTTCTCAGCGGTACCAGCCGGCGCTTGATGCCGACGGCTTATACTATCTAGAGTTAATCGATAGCGAGCAGTTTGCCGTGCAACTGGGGTATGAGCGTGAGCTTTCGGATAATTTGTTTGCGGAGTTCGGGGTTCGATATGAGTACTTTAAGCAAGCGGTCAATCTGGAACCGTCTTTGGTAGCCAAGGCAATTCTGACATATGAACCGCAGCTTTGGTTTGTTTCTCTTATTATTTCTTATGTTGAGGCGCGCGTACTGGATTCCGTTTCCTATGATGCCGCTTTCCTGGTTGACCTTGAGATGCGGTACCGGTTGAGCCGTCATTCGGAACTTATGTTGATTGGCCGCGATTTGGCCGATTCGGATTACCAAAGTCTCCCCCCGTATTCAGCGGTGGGGCGTAATATTTATGCCGGTCTGTACTTGAGGATGTAAACCGGATTTGCAAGGCAAAGCGCTGTGGAAGGTATTTTGAAAAAGCCAATTATTGAAACGTCAGGTTTAACTAAGATATTCAAGAAACTGACAGCCGTAGATTCGGTTGATGTGAAAATTTATCCAGGCGAGTATATCGCTTTGCTTGGGCCGAATGGCGCCGGCAAGACGACCTTTGTCGAAATGATTGAAGGGGTTCAAAAGCCAAGCGAAGGTACTGTCTATATTGAAGGTAAAGACTGGTTGTCCCACGAGAGAGAGCTTCGGCATATTTTAGGCGTTTCATTTCAGGAAACCCAATTTATGGATAAAGTGACGGCTCATGAAACTTTATCTTTGTTTGCAGGTTTTTACGGCGCAGGAAAAGAGCGTGTAGAAGAGTTGCTTCTAGAAACGGAGTTGGTTCATAAAAGAGATACATATGTGTCTGATCTTTCGGGTGGGCAACGCCAAAAGCTTGCCATTGCTATCGCCCTCATCAATCATCCCAAGGTTTTATTGTTAGATGAGCCTACTACCGGGTTAGACCCCCGCGCCCGGCGAGAGATATGGCAACTTTTAACACGTTTGAAAGATCGTGGGACAACCATGATTTTAACAACCCATTATATGGAAGAGGCTGAGTTTTTGTGCGATCATATTTTTATGATGTATGAAGGACGCATTATCGCTTGCGGAACCCTGGATGAACTATTGGAAGGGGAAAGCGAGCGCAATAGAGTTGAGGTTTCTTTTGCCGGTAAAATTCCTGAAAAATTGCGAAATTTGGCTGATGTGTACAAAGTGGTAATTGATGAAGGACGTTTGGTCGTGAGAATTTTAACCAACGATACGGTGGATGTTTTAAAGCGTGTATTGGAAATTTCGGAAGAAAACGGTGCACCCGGGATTTTAAATATCGATGTTCGTTCCATGACTTTGGATGACCTGTTTATTCAAATGACCGGGAGGCGCTTACATGAGTAAATCTCTTTTTGATTTAATTGTGGTGCAGTTCAAGGGATATTGGCGAGAACCCGGTGTTTTGTTTTGGACGCTGGCTTTTCCCGTCGGGTTAGCATGGATTCTTGGTGTGGCTTTTATCAATCCTCCGGATATTGAATATCGCATTGCTGTGGTTGAAAATTTTTCAAAAAATGAATCTATGTTATTTGATTCAAATAGCAATGTGACTAGCATTGAATTTCAAACTTCGCCTGATTCCCAAATTGAAAAGCTGATTTTACTGAGAATGGCCAAAGCGGAAGTGGAAAAAGAGATGCGTAAAGGGAAGGTTTTAGTTCAGGTCAATGTATTGAAGTCTGTCGGCGAGAATTATAAGGTAGAATATTATTTTGATCCGGCGAATGCAGAGGCTAAGGTTGCGTACTTATGGATTCAACGGTGGATCAATAAAAAACTGTCGCTTGAAAAAGGCGATCGCTTGATTGAATCGGTTCACCGGGTTCGCCAGCAGGGCAGTCGCTATATTGACTTTTTAATCCCCGGGCTCATTGCGCTCGGTGTGATGAATTCTTCGCTGTGGGGGATTGGCTGGACTCTTGTCGAGTATAGGATCAAGAAGTTTCTGCGGCGGATGATTGCTACGCCTTTACGCAAAACTGAATTTATGATTGCAATATCAGTTACTCGCATTATTTTGGGGTTAATTGAAGCTGGGCTGCTGCTTACGTTCGCTCACTTTATGTTCGGTGTCAAGGTTCAGTCGGGACTGCTTTCTTTTTTATCCGTTTTCTTGGCGGGTTGCATCGCTTTTATGGGCATTGCTGTTCTTGCCGGTTCGCGAACTGCCAATACTAGAATTGGGAATGGTATCATTAATGCAATTACAGTGCCCATGTTTATTCTTTCCGGTGTATTTTTCAGTTATGAAAATTTACCGGACTGGATGGTGGGATGGGTTCAATATTTGCCTTTGAGTGTGTTGGCAGATTCTCTTCGATTGGTTATGCTACAACCTGTCGGACTTGGCGAGTTGGTATTTCCTGTGGCATATTTATGTTCGTTTGGTTTTTGCTTCTACTTCTTGGGCATTCGCGTTTATCGGTGGTATTAATGATGCTATTTGCTAAAAGTATGCATGCTTTGGGAATTTTTTAAATTTAAAGTGTTGTTTAGCTGGGCGACAGGTAGGTAATTCCACATCGATATACAGTTTGAACCCAAGCCAAAACCAGAAAGAACGATGAGTACGACGCTCATACAGGAATCGTTTATAAGCCGATAGTCGGGTCGATGCTACCAACTTATCAAGGTACAACTCCAGACCTACCCGGATCAAATGACTCATCGTGCATCGTAAGCGTGCAGCGGTTAATCGTAAGAAAAGCTCATCTTCTCCATAAAGGCAAAGACGATGGCGATGATGATTCATATGGTCTATTCGTTTTTTTCGAGCTCGCCGCTGAATCCGGTCGTAATGTAAAGCGGCAGTAGGATTTAATAACTGGTATTCCAGATCATACGCCAAATAACGATTTACATTCGCTCTGTTGATCAATCGAAAAAGCGAATAACGAACAACCCGTGAATACGTAGTGTTCCGTGCCCTCGCAACAAGTTGTATACGAGACCATGTTTCTTGACATAAGCGCACCTCCACTATGGAATCAATGGGGACAGAATATTTTTGCCAATTTGATTGATTTATCATGTTTGTTAATAACATCTCTTTTTGCATTTTTCTCAAATCAAACCGGTTGCGATGGAAAATATTAAATAAGCATGAAAAAAATATTCTTGATGTGGAAAGTTCTATTCAAACTATGCTTTTACTAACGTAATGCACACAGTTACCTAAGTCAATCGGGTATTGTTTTATAGGGGGAAGAATGTCAAGAAAGCCAATTATTGCGGCAAATTGGAAAATGAACCTAACGTCAAGCGAATCGGCAGAGCTTGTCGATGGGATAATACAAGGGCTAAAAAAAGATATTGGGTGCGAAATTGTTTTGTTCCCGTCATTTATCCATCTTCCCCAGGTGTATGAAAAGATAAAAGGGACCGCGATTGGGTTAGGAGGGCAAAACCTTTACTTTGAAGAGAAGGGCGCTTATACCGGAGAGGTTGCCGCGTTTCAACTGAAAGATGCAGGATGTTCGCATGTGCTGATTGGGCATTCGGAAAGACGCCACTATTTTAAAGAAGACTATGACACCGTCAATAAAAAGGTAAAACGTGCACTTTCTACCGATTTAAAAGTAATGCTCTGTGTTGGAGAGTCTCTTGAGGAACGGGAAAACAATGTTACTGAGATGGTTGTTGTTGATCAAATTGTAAGTGCAATGGAAAATATTTCTCCTAAAAACCTTTGCGATATATCAATAGCGTATGAACCAATATGGGCAATTGGAACAGGTAAAACGGCTACACCGGATGATGCCGCCCATGTTCATAAGATTATCCGCAAAACGCTCGCAAGAATATTTGATGCAGAGACTGCCTCGGCAATGTGTATTTTGTACGGCGGTTCGGTCAAACCGGATAACATCAACGACTTAATGAGGGAAAGCGATATTGATGGCGCTTTGGTTGGCGGTGCTTCTTTAAAACCTGATTCGTTTCTATCTCTCATCCATAGTGTATAAATAATACACATCTTGATCATCATTCCATCTTAATGTTGACATCATAGTCAATATTGAGATGGAATATGCTGGCACAATAGTTGCACATCTTTATAAGCGCCAGAAGGCAAATATCAGTCATAAATTTATCAATGAATGACAAAGTTATTTTTAAGGAGACAACATGGGTAGAACACCTAAAGAATTATTAGATTGGGCGGCTGGCGAAAAGGTCGAGTTTGTAGATGTGCGTTTCACGGATATTCCCGGAACAATGCACCACTTTACGATGCCGCTCCATGCAATTGACGAAGAAGCATTTACATTCGGGATTGGCTTTGATGGCTCCTCCATCCGGGCTTGGAAAACGATCAACGAATCGGACATGCTTGTTCGTCTGGATGCCAACACCGCTTATATCGATCCGTTTTTCCAGCACAAGACGCTTGCCGTGATTTGCGACATCATGGAACCGCCAACCAAAGCTGATGAAAAACCAACTCCGTATTCCCGCGACCCCCGCTACATTCTAAGAAAAGCGGTTGAATACATGGTGAAATCGAAAGTTGCCGACACAGCCTTTTTTGGCCCCGAAGCCGAATTTTTTATCTTCAGCGACGTTCGTTTCGAGCAAACCATGAACAACGGGTTTTATTTCATCGATTCCATTGACGCCCGCTGGAACATGGGTACAGATGAAAAACCGAACCTTGGTTATAAGATGCGCACAAAAGAAGGGTATTTCCCATTGCCTCCGCTTGACCAGTTCCAAGATCTTCGAAGCGAGATGCTTTTTGCCCTGGAAAACATGGGCATTAAAACAGAAAAACACCACCACGAAGTATCCAGCGCCGGACAAGCCGAAATTAACCTCGTCGTTGATGAAGCGATGCGAATGGCAGATAATTTGCAGCTATATAAATACGTGGTAAAGAATGTCGCTCAAGAAGCAGGTTTCACGGCAACTTTTATGCCCAAACCCCTGTTTGATGACAATGGTTCGGGCATGCATACTCACCAATCGCTCTGGAAAGACGGCAAAAACCTTTTTGCTGGCGACGGCTACGGTTTCCTGTCCGAATTTGCAATGAAGTACATTGGCGGTATTCTTGATCATGGACCTGCCTTGTTGGCTTTTACCAATCCGACAACCAATAGTTACAAGCGTTTGGTCCCCGGTTTTGAAGCTCCCGTAAGTTTGGTTTATTCCGGAAGAAACCGCTCTGCAGCAATTCGCATTCCGATCGCTGTGACTGGCGATAAAGCCAGAAGAATTGAATTTAGAACACCGGATCCGGCCAGCAACCCGTATCTGGCTTTTGCAGCCATGCTGATGGCAGGGCTTGATGGTGTAGAAAATAATACTGATCCCGGAAAACCGGCAGACTTTAACCTATACGAAGCCTCACCTGAACAACTAAAAGATATAAAAGCTGTTCCTGCAAACCTCACGAAGGTAATTGATGCGTTAGAAAAAGATCATGCATGGTTGACCAAGGGCGACGTTTTCGACCAGGATTTTATCGATAATTACATCGAATACAAACGGGTTGAAATCGAACATATTGTGAACAAACGACCGCACCCATACGAGTTTGTTCTTTATTACGACGTATAATCCGTCATACAACTTAAGCGCCGCATTTCATGCGGCGCTTTTCTTTTCACTAATTTCAAAACAGCAACAACTCTCATAAAATATCGTTACGAAAGAAAAAAAAACTTGTCAACGCAGCTATATGATATATACATTAGACTAGCTCGGAATATTCGGCAAGACCATGGTAATTATTTATAAAACCAAAGAGTATACCTTTTTGACTAACAATTGCATTCAGTTGTTTTCAAGGATGGGCGGGCTGTAAGAATTTTGGAAGGATAAAAAAATGAAGAATTTGGTAAAAACATATGTGGGTGTGCTGATTGCGTTATTTTCCGTTTCTCCCGTGATGTCTTTTGGTATTGAGTTTAGCGGGATGCAATGTACGACCTCGGCAAACGTGCCATGCGATTCCATCTTTTTTGCGCTGATCAGCGAAAGCTTGATCCATTACGCTGAGCAAGCGAACGACCAAATTCCGGTGGATGAACACTCCTTGACGGACTTTTTGTCGAACACCAGCGTTAGCTTTGGTATGGCGCAAAAAGGACTGACAACCGACTACGGTTCAAATATTCGCGTATTTATGATAGGAGCAGGCTTTGGAATCGGGGGCAGCGCCGGCGATGTCGGTTTTCAAAATCTCGCTTCCGGCGTGGAATTACCTGCGCCGAGCAATAACTATACTCTCCCCGGGATTGGCGCCGGTTTTGGCGGGTCGGCCATGCTGGGTGTCCCGCTGAAAAGATTCAACCTTCCGAAGTTTGTGATTGATCCGAATCGAATGAAATTGTTTCTCGGGTTTATGTATTTGCCCTACACATATGCGCCTGATAATCAATCTACGATTGATCTTACTTACCTCTCTTATAGCGCTCATGCGCAGTATAAAATTATTAAAAAACGCGATCTGGGCTTTAGCGGTTTGCGTTGGGGCGGGCTTGACCTTACTTCCGGCCTGGAGTACAATAGCATGTCAATGGCGTATTCTACAAGCCGGCCGATTGAGCCGTCAGGACTAACGACAGTGACAAACGCTAGCAAGACTCAATCAATGGAAGTTTTGAGCCTTGGCAATATGGGTAATTTAGCCAATGTAACAGTGACGGGCGATCCTTCCTTTAATGTGCAACTTGCATCCATGTCCGTTCCGATCGAACTTTCTACCAGCGTCCGGTTACTATATCTGGTGACCTTCTTCGGAGGGGGTGCGGTTGATATCAATATTGGCAGATCGGCAGTCATTGCCGAGCCGACGTTACAATTTTCCGGCGACTTGCTGGCCGGCGACCCGTTTAACCCGACTTCAACGTCAACGATTACCAGCAATGCAAAACTCGACATGAGTTCAGAGGGATCGCCTGAAATTATGAACTTGCGTATTTTTGCCGGGGTTCAGTTGAACCTGGCGATCTTTAAATTGGTAATAAACGGATCTTACTCGCCTTCTCCGCAATCGGTTGGCGCAAACTTTGCGATTAGGACAGGCATATAATGATGAAGGCGACGCTTTCAAACAGGGGGATTAAAATGAAATCGTATCGAATGAGTAAAGGCGCGGCAATGCATGTTTTGTCAAAACGCGGTCTTTTGTTTAAGGCGGTAATTTTACTATTGGGAGCGACAGTCTGGGCTTGTTCCAATGGCGGCGGGGTTTCTCTTGCCGATTTGGAAAACTCGAACACTACGGCATCCTTTAAATTTTCCAACGGTTCCCTGATTAGTACGGATGTAGGCGATGAATGGGCTCCTGTACTGTTTAATATCAACGGCACAACCCACATGTATTACCTGCAGGGCGATTACGATGAGACCAATCGTCTGGGCGACGCAAACGCACTGTTAATTCATGTTGTTAAAGGCGCAGACGGATCTTTTACTCCGGCACCGTTGGGGATTGCTACCAATTCAAACGGAGTTGTCGGTTTTGACAACGTTCACCCTGTATTGGGCACCATTACCAATGGCGCCGACCTGACCGGGGCAAGTCTTTATTTGGCGAATGTGACCGCAGAGTTAGCCGGTTGTTCCAATACGCTGGATAACGGTTTCTCTCTATATGATACGACGACAGGGACAAGGGTTGATCTTTTGCTAAGTGCAGGAGACTCTCGTGCGGCCACGACCCTCAGTACGTATACTCCGGAGTATAACTCACTTAACGGCGTAGCCATGAGAGACGGGACTCCATACCTGGTGCTGGTTTCCAATACCGACGGAAATAATCTCAACGTTGACCCCGGTATATGCCTGATTCCCCTTGATACTACGGTTGGCACTACGGAAGGACAACTTTTAATCGGCTCAGAACAAGCGGTTGTCTCGGTGACCGGCGATATTGACCCCAATTCGCCGACGGCAGTGACGTCTTATAGCAAAACGGATTTTCGTATGGCCGGTATCATTCCCTATCAAGCCGATCCGACCTTACCGGGCGAACACTTGATTGTACTCGGGTCCATAGGCGGGACGACGCAAATTTATATGATATCATATAACGATATTGTATATGGCCAAGCGGATGTGACTACTCCGCCTGCGCCGCTGCCTGCGCCGCAACCGAATTACTACGGGTTTAAGCAATTTCAACCGGGTACGGGAGTATTGCCATTGTTTAATCAAACCGGGGTCGGAACTACGAACACAGGCGACCCGGTACAGGTCTTTACGGATATTGCTCAAAACATGGGTGTGACATATGATTTTGTCGGTCTTACTCATATTTATGTGGATGACCTCAACATACCTTTGCCGATTTTTACAATGGCCGACCCGGTTGCAGGGTCAAATGCCAACTTCTTCTTTGTCGGTACCACTGTGAATTCCGAGCAAACGGTGGATGCGCTCTTTAACGGAGCCGCCGATGATATTTCTCCCTGGTTTGAAAAACTCCCGGGGGGCGACGCTGTGCTTTACTTTTCCAGTAGAGGGCGTTACATCGTGGACACCTATGATCTTTACCGGGCAAATCACCCAACCGTGGTTGAATTGATGGCAAACATTGTAGATGTTGTGATTGGGGACCTGGGCCTTTAAACCGCACAGGTTTTTTAGGAGATGAGAAAGGAAATGAAAATGCATAAATCGATTTTGCTTACTGGAACATTACTGATCGCGTTATTATCGGGGATGCAATCGTTTGCTCAAAATGCGCCGGTTATCCGCGAACCGCGGTCAGAGCTGGACGCTATGCGTATGTTGCTGGAAAAACCCGTAGCAACGTATCAGGATTTAGCCGATGTCATTGTCGCATCGCGGGGAGAATTTTCAAAATACACGAACTTCGCCGCCCGGCGCCAGCGTGTTGCCGAACTGGGAGTTTTCTCGTTTGATGGCATCGCCGACCCGCTGACCCAACCTCTAATAAGAGGAGATTTATCGTTGGCATTGCACAATACATATGATCTGGATAAAGGCTTGCTGTTTTTGATAACATCATTAGGTAGATATGCACATCGAGATATGCAAAGCATGAATATCATGGACAGCCGGTTCTCCGAAATGGACAATATTAGCGGAAGCACACTGGTCGCGGTTCTTGATCGGGCTGACCGCGTTCAGGAAGCGAAACAAAGATGGTCAAGTCCGGTGACCGGAGCTGAAGAAAAAGAACCGAAAACGGAGTAAAAACCTGGAGGATATCATGGTACGGAATATGGTACAAATTAAATTTAAACACGTAAAGGCGATCTTGGTGCTTTTGGCAGTAACTCTCAGCGGGAATCTCTTTTCTGCCGAAATTGGCAAGTTCTCCCTGGTAATTGGAACAGTGGAAGTCCGGGAGGGCGGCGGCGCCTGGAAAACCGTAAAAACCGGGAATTCCGTGACAGACAACATGGAAATCAATACTGCCTATAAATCAAGCGCAGTGATTACGCTCCAAAACGGGTCGCGCCTTAAAATCGACCAGGCTTCGTTTTTGGCAATGGAAAAGTACAAAACCGGAGAGTTTGGCAGCGCAACAGATATGAGTTTGAAACAAGGAAGCGTGACTGCCTTTGTTGAAAAAATTCAAACGGAAGGTCAGCAAAATCATATGAGAATTAGAACCCCCACCTTGGTGGCTGGTGTGCGCGGGACTGTAGAAGAAGTTCGTCATGACCCGGATACCGGAACTCAGGTGATTTTGCATGAGTCGGAAGCTGACGTTGTAAATCGTTCCGGACGGGTATCCCGCGTTCCTCAAGGCGGATCGCATAATGCGGATTCTCATGGAAACTCGCAAAACGCTTCGCAGAACTCAAACAATAAAAACAATGTTGTCATGAAAGACGATTCCATGGACCGCAATGAAGAAAACGGATTACAAGAAAGAGAAGATCCGACATTTGCGGGCAATGGGGCGGATGTAGAAGAACTGATGGACAATTCCGCACACCGGTTAAATGACATGCAGGACTTTCTGGAGCGGCAACAAATTAATATTCCGCTTGAGATTGAACGACTGTAATTGCTAGATAAAATTTTGGGAAAGGTGCCTTTTTAGAATGGAAAAACTTAGATTAATCGCCAGGCAGGGGGCATTAACCCTGCTAGCTTTCATCATTTTGCTCAATCCGGTTTACTCGCAAGAGAGCGATCCGGCCCCCGAAGCAGCCGCGGTAGATAACGCTGCAGGTGATGAAGCCGAAGAAACAAAAGAAGATAAAAAAGCGAAAAAAGCCCGCTTGGAAGAAGAGGAAGAGATTGCGGAAGCTCCTCTGGAGTATACCCCGCTCGAGATGATGGAGCCTTTGGCTCTTCCTGAAGCCGTAGTCACCAATAAGACGAGCGTGACGTATGGAATGGTTGCGACAAACACCTTTTACACTGCGACAAGCGATGATTATTCCACTTTTATCGGTTACTATCGTCCTTATGTCAAAGGCCTGTTTGAAGAAAAACACCAGGCGGTGATGCGATTGAACCTTGCGGCAACTTCCTACCTGGGGGATACCGCATTGGCGCCCACGGGCGAATTTGTTCCCCGCATTGAACTTTTCTATTTTAACTTTCTGATTAACTTTAACAATAACGTTACGGTAGGCCGGCAGTTTTTAAAACTGGGGAAAGGTATTTTATTTTCTAACTATGCCGACGGTTTGAGTTTCAAAAACCGCTATGGCCGTTCTATCACAAACGCATTTGTCGCTTTTTCCGGCGAATATGGCGACGGCGCCTGTTTCATCAATATGCAAGGGTGCGGCGATGCGGTAGTTAACCCGTATAACGTAATTCCGGGCATTGCTCCGGATGCAACCACAGGTTGGGACGCTTCGGGAATTGGCCGAAGGTTGTTTGTAGGGGTTGACTGGAATATCGCAATTATCCCCGGTTCGGAGTTATATGCTTCATTGCTGTACAGCAATGATATGCTGAAAGAGGCGGAAGGCGTCCCCTACCGGCTTGAATATAACCCCGTTTATCTTGCCCTTGGGTCGAAAGGATATATCGTCATTCCCGATTTGCGTTATCACCTCGAAGGGATAGCGGAGAGCGGAAGTACCTATAATTTGCAGGAAACAGCCCCCAGTCGAATTTTCGCTACCGCTTTTTTACTGGATTTAGCTTATGCTATACCGCTCCAAGACGCACGATATAAACCAAACGTGATTTTCCAATTTGCCGCAGCCAGCGGGGATGAAGATAAAATGAGCGTGGTATTGCCAAGCGGTACCAACATTAAAAAAGCGGACTCGGCCTTTTATTACTTCGGAAACTATTCCGGCGGGATGGGCTTTAAACCCTTTTTGTCCAACATGATGGTTGTACGAGCCGGCTTTAGCGTACGGCCTGCCGCCTCATGGTACCCCGGCCGGGATTTATCGCTTCTCGTAAAATATTCGTACTATACGAAAAGGGTTGCCGAAGGCGTTGTTTCTGATCAGCGTGTGATCTCGACTTATACGTCTGGGGTTACCCAATCCGAATTGCAAGATAACAAAACGTTAGGGCATGGGGTTGACATGACAATGGTCTGGCGCGTTAAAACCGACTTAAACTTCTACTATAATATGGGATTCTTTAAACCCGGCAACGCTTTCCCGGTAGAAGAGCAAGTCAATGATATCGTCCACTTGGTGAGCGCGACATTGATGTTCTAAACCCGGTCGGAACTTTTCATTATTAGCTATATCGATTCAACCCGCGTATCATCGAAGATATGTGGGTTGAAGTCGTCCATCGCAGATTTCCTTTTGGTTGAAAATGTTTCAATAAAGAATCAAGTTGTACGCCGAGAAAAGAAGCGCTTTCCCGGTTTTTTAGAAACTTATCTTGAGAAGGGCTGTGTAAAAATAGATCCCAAAGCCCCGGCTTGCTGCGATGAAAGTAAAGAAAAAGAAGAGATGCTTCTTCGTCTTGTTTGCCGGACTCGCCCGAGCTTTTATGGCCGCCTTTTTCATCATCCGGCTTTTCGAGAATAGCCAGGATACCGTTATTGCACAAATAGACTTTTAATTCCCGCCCTTTGATTTGTTCCTGCATTTTTAAAAACAAACGGTAAAACGATTCGCCGTCTTCCGGTCCGAGCCGGTCAAACGTTTCCGCCGATATCTCGATTGGAACGATGTTTTCTTGACCCCCTTCCAGGTTTTCATGCTTGATCTCCATGACGATGGCCAGCAACAAGCTGGAGCGTTTTTGGATCAAATACTGGTGAAACGGTTTTAAGGGCTCTCGAGATAAAATATTTAAGCGATGGCCCAGGATATCCACTTCATACCAGGTGCCGTCGGGCCGCCGGTTTTTTTCTTGGATTACCTGCAAGGGAAAGGTGCGCGGGAGTCTTTGTATAAAACGGTAGTTGCGGGGAAGCCGGATGACCCTCATTTCATGTGCTAACGCGCTTTCAGTAAAACAATCGTCTGGCGCTAATAAACCTGTCCTGGTAGTATTGTTTTGAAATAGATGACTTGGTGACTCCCCGCGAAGAGCTGGCATGCGCAAACGTATCGTTTCCGATATAGATTCCCACATGTGTGATTTTCTTGCTTGATTTGGTGGCCGAGAAAAAGATTAAATCACCCGGTTTTAGACTGCTTTTATTTACCTTTTGCCCTAAACCCGAAAGTTGATTTGCGGTGCGCGGCAGTTTGGCCTCTTTAAATTGGTCTAACATCACTTTGAGAACAAACCCCGAACAGTCGATTCCTTTGTGCGAATATCCGCCGTATAAATAAGGGGTGCCAATCCAGGTTTCTACATAATGCAACAGGCGGTCGGTATTCCAGCCGCCGTTGGGAATGTGGTACGTTGGTCTTTGCCGAATGCTTTTTTCGACGTTTCCCCAGAAAATTTCTTTTTGTAATTCAACTTGAGCTTGCCGCTCCTGGATGCCTTGTTTTACCCCCGCCGTTTCGACCGGATCTTCTTTGGGAAAAACGGAAGACAGCAAAGTAACTTCGCTGGTGGAATGGATATTGCCGCCAATGGTTTTCTCCGCAATCATCATTGCATCTTCATGTCTTTTTCCGCCATTCACAGCGTCTAAATACGCAATGGTAAAAGCTTCATGCGCTTCTACGGAGTAATTTTCAACTACCCCTTTTTCAATGACCTGGTGAAGATATTCAATATGAATTCCGGTGGCTGTCAGTTTTTCAATGAGGCGGCCAGTTTTGACATAGTCGTCTTTCCCCATTGTTTTATGACCCATTAATTCGGTCATGTATTCAATGGTTTCACGCTTCAGACCGTCTTTTACGCCATAAATGGCAAGGTTAAACGAATGACCTGCTAACCAGGAGGGGTATTCATTAAAGCACGAGGTGTAAATCGATGCTTTCAGCGCTTCGCGCCAATCGCTTTTATCGGTTAGTCTGCTGACAATTGATTGAATTTTGCTATAATGACCGCTCTGCAGTTCAGGGGGGCAGGCGTCATTCACCAAGGTCTGGATTTCCGTGAGATCATTTGCCTGGATTTTAGTAAATAACGATACGGTGAGTAAAATTGCGATAGAGATACTAGGTTTCATATCTCATGATAATATTGCGAGCCAGGACATGCTGACAACATATTTTCCCGGCTCGCAATGGCGATGGTTGGTTTAGAGGTGCTTCCCAAGAATATTCATATAATGTTGCTTGGGTCCGGCTCCTACGGTTCGCTCAGCTAATTCGCCGTTTTTAAAAATAATTAACGTCGGAATGGAAGTAACGCTATATTGTTGGGCTACTTTAGGGTTTTCGTCAACATTAAGTTTGACGATTTTAAGCTGCCCTTCGTATTCTACCGATAACTCATCCAGAACCGGCGCAACCATGCGGCATGGCGCACACCAGGGAGCCCAGAAATCTACCATTACTACGCCTTCTTTTACCGTGTCGGCAAAATTACTATCATTAATCTCTTGTACTGCCACGTTTGCTCCTTTTTTTCAGTATAATCAATTTCAACATCAGCCACAAAAATTTCCGGGCTTTCTATTAGATTTTGATTATATTATTAAAATTCTTGCATACCGGCAATTATTTTTTGCCGGTGATTTTCCTGTCAAAATCCTTGATTTCGTTTAAAATCTCTTCCACAGACATCATTCTGCCTTCCCCGCTGTCGCCGCAAAGGGCAAGTCCGTTTTCCGGGGAAAGTACCCGATAGCCGTAATCTTGCAATATTTGAAGATTACGTTGTACGGCCGGGTGCCGGTACATTTTCGGATTCATTGCCGGGGCAATCCACTTCTCGCAGACGCTGCTAAGCAAAGTTGTGGTTAAAAAGCATGACGCATCGCCGTTAGCCGCGCCGCTAATTACGTTGGCTGTTGCCGGGGCGACCAGATAAAGGCCGGCATCCTGGCAAAGGTCGATATGAGCCAGGGGTTCGATATCGTCTATCTCATTTGTATTGGCGCGGTTTCCCGAAAGAGCGGAAAAAACAAGCGGCGATATCCAGCCGGCGGCTGTGGGGGTCATTGTCACATGAACGTCATGACCTTCTTTGACCAGCATTCGGACCAGCTCGCAACTTTTGTAAATGGCAATGGAAGCCGAAACTCCCAGAATGATTTTCATGGGTCAATTTGCCGATATCCCGGAAACGATAAAGTAGAAAATTTTTGGTAGACAGCATGGTTCCGATCCTTTGTTTCAGTAATTCGTAATAGAGGCTACTCATGTATATAACACTGGCGGACGTAATTCAAAAATCATTTTCTAGATTTAGCAACCAGCTTGCTTACTCCTGGAGAGAAGGCAAACAAATACGTGAAATTACATTTCGCGAGGTTGAGAAAATGGTTGAAGAGACTGCCACCGGGTTGATTTCCGAAGGAATGAAGTTCGGAGAACATGTGGGGTTGATTGCCGATGTCTCTCACTACTGGTCGATTGGCGATTTCGCGATCCAGATTTCCGGGGGGGTGGATGTGCCCCGGGGGACAGATTCGACCGGAGACGAATTAGGTTATATTGTTTCTCATGCAGGCTGTTCCATTGTGATGGTCCATCGAGCCGATCAAGTGGAGAAAATTGAAAACGGCTTAAAGAGCCACAAGGGACGGGTGAAGAAGTATATCGTTCTTGACTCGCGCATGCCGGCAAAAATATCAAAAAAAGCGATTTCGCTTGATGAACTGCGCAAAATCGGCGCGCAAATTATTGCGAAAAACGGAAAAGAATACAAAGAACTGCGCAAACGCAAAAGCAGAATTAAATCGGATTCGCTAGCGTCGATTATCTACACTTCGGGAACCACCGGTAAACCCAAAGGCGTCATGCTGACGCACGGAAATTTTGTTTCGCAAATTAACCTGGTGCCCGAGCCGTTCGGTATGACCCCGGCTGACAGGGCATTGACCCTGTTGCCGCCATGGCATGTTTTTGGCCGGATTTTAGAGTACATTTTTGTCGAGGCCGGCACGCCGATTTTCTATACGGACGTGCGCAACCTGGGCGAAGATATGAAACGCGTGAAACCGACCTATGTTCCGGCTGTCCCGCGAATATGGGAAGGCATATACAATAAAGTGATGGCGGGCGTAAAAAAGGGCGGCAAAGAAAATATCTTTAATTTTTTCAAAACGATTTCGCTCATTCGATTCCGCTGTTTGAAGATCTTACTGGGGCAGGAAAAGCTCTACCGGCCCAGGGCCGGTTTTGTCGATATCCCCTTGAAACTGGGGGCATTTTTCACCGTAGGCGCGCTTTTGCCGCTAAAGATTCTTGGCGATTTGCTGGTTTTTCGTAAGATCCGGGCGGCAACCGGCGGAGCGCTGCGCGCCTCAATATCGGGGGGCGGAGCGCTGCCCGATTATATCGATGAATTTTTTGCCGCTGTCGGGATCGATATTTGCGAAGGGTACGGGTTGACGGAAACTTCGCCCGTTCTTTCGGTGCGTCTGCCCGGCAATATTGTTTTGGGTACCGTTGGTCCTCCGGTACCGGCGACGGAAATTCGCGTCATCTCTCTGGATGGCCGGGACGTTACCGGGGTTTCGGGCGCGAAGGGGACGCTTTTTGTGCGCGGGCCTCAAGTGATGAAAGGCTATTATAAGGACCCCGCAAAAACACGCGAGGTGCTGGATGACGACGGCTGGTTTAATACCGGCGACCTGGTGAAAATTACAATGAACAATGAAATTAGCATTGTGGGGCGATCAAAAGATACGATTGTTCTGATTGGCGGCGAAAACATCGAGCCAACGCCAATTGAAGAAAAGCTGAAAGAGAGCGATTTTATTGACCAGGTAATGTTAGTCGGCCAGGATAGAAAGATGTTGGGTGCCCTGGTTGTGCCGAATGAAGAAGAGCTGGAAACTTTTGTCAAAAAACATCATTTGCCGGGCTCTTCCTTTGCCGAGTGGGCGGGGTTAAAAGAAGTGCAGGATTTTGTTCAAAAAGAGGCGACTCGTTTGATATCAACGGCCAACGGATTTAAAAATTTCGAAAAAATTGTTCGCGTTAAAGTGTTGAAAAAACCGTTTGAAATCGGCGATGAACTCAATCAAACCTTTAAGCTGCGCCGCTTTGTCGTATCCGAAAAATATGCAAAGCTCATTGAAGAGATGTTTTCGTAGTTTTCGCAACCTCTCTCAACAAAGGGAAGGGCAACTACGATAATATAGTAAGGGATATCATGTTGATTACCATTATTGTAGACAGAGTCGGGAATACCAATGTTTTCAACGTGATCCGGGATCCGCAAAGCGGATCCTTGCACATGCCTGAAAACCAGAGCATGCAATCCATTACCGATGACGATTTAATCGAAGAGTATATGGAAGAGTTGGAAAGTATTGCGGCCCTCTACCGCAATACGGCGGCAATTGAACATTCGGCTTCGGCGGGGCAGTTTGACCATTTGGACCATTCCAGAAAGCTGCACCAGATTGGCGAAACGTTTTACCGCCAGTTTTTCCCGCCCGCCTTGCAAAGACTGCTCGAAAGAAACCGGGGCCAATATCTTTTCTTTCACATTGACCCGCAATTGGCTTCGATCCCGCTTGAAATACTCTCTGATGGTAAAACTTTCCTCTGGGAAAACTTTTACATTGGAAAAAATATCAAGGGGCAACACGCCTCGCCGGTAGATATCGCGGCGAAAGAAAATCTAAAGATGTTGATCATTGCCGACCCGACCGAAGATTTAAAGTGGGCTCGCAGAGAGGGCGAAAATCTATATGATTATTTAAATAACAATTTCCCCGAACGAAAACTTCAGATCAAACTGATTGCCGGGCGAAACATATCAAAGCTTTCTCTCTTAAACGATATCATGGATAAAGATTTGATCCATTACAGCGGCCATCTTCATTATACGGATGATTTGCAAGAGAATGGCTGGGTTTTGTATGACAATAAAATCATTCATGCGCGTGAAGTGCAAAAATCGGGGGCTCAGCCGTTATTGATTTTTTCCAATTCCTGTATCAGCGGTCGCGAAAAAGGCACAGGCGGGATGGCGTCATGGTATGAAAATTTCGCTTCTTCTTTTTTAAAGTCGGGGCAGACAAACTATATCGGTTCGATCTGGGAACTCCCGGATACGGAGCAAACGCTTGATTTTACGCTGCAATTTTATGACAGTCTTTTTCGGGGCGAAGAAGTCGGTCTTTCTCTGCATAAATCCAGAGAATACGCGAAAGAGCATTATGGCAAGAACGATCTCACTTGGGCCAGCTACCTTCTCATGGGAAACCCGCGTGCGAAAATATTCCAAAGCAGCCCCCTGGTGCCCGATCTATGGAACAATATCCTGAACCCGGAAACCGTGCTGATGCGATACCCGTATCCGATTGCAGAGGCGTACCGCCAATTTTCAATGAGCGAAGAAGAGGCCGTAGAAAAGGCATCGACGGGCGAAGGCAAAGATAAGATTTCGGCGTTGTTTGAACTTTTTAAGCAGACCTTGTTGTTTATCGGGGCCGTTGTATTTTCAAACTACTCGTATTTAAAAATCGCCAAACCAATGGCATTTCGCCCTGAAAATTTAAAAGAGACAGTGGATAATATATATGCCGCTTTAAAAATCATCAATGCATTGAAGGCGGAACCGCTGATCCCTCCGATGAAAGAGACAATGTTCTTTCATAAAGACGATTTAATGAAAATTATAAGCTGGTACGATGACTTCCGGGCAAAAAAAATCGATAAAGATGCGTTGGATAGGTATATAGTTTCGGCGCAATATTTAATGGAAAGTTTTTTAATGGACCTGCATTACCTGAAAAATTACGGTTTTTACCGGATCATGGAAGCGGGGTATTCGCACTACTCTATGAGCGGAACGGTTGAATATCACATAAAAAAAGAGATCTTGTTGCCCACGCAACGCGATATTGAAATTCGCGAAGAGTTGACCAAAAAGAGTTCGGCACTTGTAGGCAATTGCGTTTTGTATATTCCGTTAAAACGTGTTTTCCTGGATCTTTCCCCTTATCTGGACATCTCTATCCGGGAAAGTAAAAATAAGGATCAAATGGAGACTGAAATTGTCTACCACCATTTTAACGGAAGCGGTGTCGCTCCGGAACCGGAAGAGACATACCGTTCTTCGGACAAGTTGCCTAAAAAATTAAAAGAAAATTATCACAATCAGAATTAAAAAGTAAAACGAAGGGCGGGCTTTTGTACAACAATGCGTATCGCGGCCCATTTGCCCTTATGATTTACCGAAGGCCGGACTCGAACCGGCACGGGGTTGCCCCCACTGGATTTTGAGTCCAGCGCGTCTACCAATTTCACCACTTCGGCTTTTCTGTTTTTACTGTTAAAAAGATTGAGTTACCAGGTAAAGGCTATTTTTCATCTTCCGTAAGGTCGATTTCCAAATATTTTCCTTTGGCTCTGGCAATGATTTTTCCAATATCGTCTTCCAGTTCTGCCCGGTTTTCGATGATCTTTTTATTTTTTTTCACAAAGTACCCGCGCAAATAAAGCGGTTCGGATGTACGGGCAAGTTGTAAAAAACGTACCGTTAGTTCCCCGGTATGGACTTCAAGGTTCATGGCCTTGTTGATATGCATCATGACTTCATCGAGAAGCACAGTGATGATACCTTGGTGTACATGGTCCGCTTGATGTCCTTGGAAATGGGAAGGAATTTCGATTTCACCGTAAGCTGTTTTGGTGTCTTCGTCGTACTCCAGTTTCAGCTTAAGCCCGTATTCGTTATCGGGACTGGTTCCAAAACTCAAGTCTTTTTGTTTTCTTAATACCTTCATTGGAGATATTTTACATAAAAAACTCTGTTTGTCAAGTACTTTCCCGTTTGGCGGACGTCGATTGTGCTAATGCCGGGTTTCTCGAATGGAAATCCGGCTCCCCCCCCCGCCCAAAAGGGCGATCAGACCGTGTATGGGAAAAATACCGAAGGCGGATTATAGAAGCACCCGTTCAATCCCGGTTTTTTGCACCGATTTAATAAAGTCTTTTTGCCAGTTCTTGCCCAGGAGGTTTTCAGCCAGTTCCGTAGCGATATACGTGGGTTTCACGCCGGTCTCGGGGATATATCTGGCTAACCCCTGCAAGCAGGAAGGGCAACTCGTCAAAAGCTTTACATCGCGGTTCCCCGCATACTCCTGACCGGTAACTTCTTTTATATTTGCTTTCAATGTCTCTAATTTGCTAAAACGAGCCTGCGTTGAAATATCGGGCCGCGATACGGCAAACAATCCGCTTTCAGCGCAACATCTGTCGGAAAGCGTGACCGGTTTTCCCATCAAGCTTGAGGTGATGGCTACCGGGTCGTCCGTTTTCATCGGCGTATGGCATGGATCATGAAACAGATATTCGGTTTTGTTTTTTCCCTTCAGCTTTTTGCCTCGGGCAAGCAGGAATTCGTGAATATCAAGCAGCTTGGAGCCCGGAAATATCTTGTCAAACTGGTAGTCGAGCAACTGGTCAAGGCAGGTTCCGCAAGCCACCAGGACAGTCTTGATGTCGAGGTAGTTCAATGTGTTGGCTACGCGGTGAAAAGCCACGCGGTTTTCCGCCGTTATTTTTTTGCTCAGAGCGATATCTCCCCCGGCCGCCTGCGGCGCCCCGCAACAGGTATACTGCGAAGGTAAAATAATTTGAACGCCCAAATCGTACAAAAGAGCCAGGCAGGCAAAGGCAACGTCGGTATAAAGACGTTCAATACCGCACCCGGGGAAGAAAAAGACCGCTTCGGCATCTTCTTCTTTGATCCCCGGTTTTCGGATCACCGGAACGTAGCGGGGGTCGTCAATTTTCAGGATACTGCGAAAAACTTCTTTAGGCAAGGCGGGTAACGGTTTTTTCAGCGAGTTCATAAACCTGGAAAAAAGGCTGGCGTCTCCGGTTGTCGACGCCGGTATTTCGTTGCTTGAGATCGCTTTTGTGTTTTTCAGGGTCCGGTACAGCAAGCGTTGGACGCGAAATCCCCAGCGAAAAACGCTTTGGCGCAGCAAATGAATCCAGCGCGATGACGAAGTGTTTAAAAAAGAGAGCGCCATGTTGGTAACCGGAGAAACGAGCTTTTGGTTATTGTTAATTAACACGTTTCTCATTTTCATGGAAACATCCCCAAAGTCGATATTCACCGGGCAAGGTTTGAAACAACGGTGGCAAATGGTGCAATGATCCGCAATATCGTTAAATTCGTCAAAATGTTGCAATGAGAGCCCCCGCCGGGTTTGTTCTTCATACAAGAACGCCTCGATGAGCATGCTGGTCCCCACAATTTTGTTGCGGGGGGCATACAAAAGATTCGCCCGCGGCACATGCGTGGTGCAAACCGGCTTGCATTTGCCGCATCGTAAACAATGGGCTATTGAGTCGTTTAAATCGCCCAGTTCGCTTTGCTCCATGATGATCGCTTCCTGGCGGACCAAGCGCAAAGAGGGCGTATAGGCCTGGCTGATATCGGCGCCCGCCAGCAATTTCCCGCGGTTAAAGCGGCCCTGGGGGTCGATTTTCTCTTTGTAATCGGCAAACGCTTTTTTCTGGTTGCGGTCTAAAAACCCGAATTTGGTAATTCCGATGCCATGCTCTCCCGAGATAACGCCATCCAGCGAATTGGCGAGTTTCATGACCCGGTGGACAATTTCATGGGCGCTTTGCATCATTTTATAATCATGCGAGTTGACCGGGATATTGGTATGGACATTGCCGTCCCCGGCATGCATATGCGTAGCGACAAACAAACGTCCCGTACGGAGTTCCCCGTGAATGGCGGTCAGTTTTCGCCGCAATGATTCGAGTTCGGACCCGCTAAAAATCTCTTTGAGAACAGTGGCGACTTCGTCTCGATATGATACGCGGATGTCGCGCCGTAAAAACAGGTCTTTTAGCCGGTCGCCCGATTTGATCTTTTTTTTCTCCTGGGGCAATAGCGCGGGGCAGCTTCGCGCGGATTTTTCCAGTCCGCTTAAAATCGCCTGCCAGCGTTTTTTGACTTTGTTCAGCTGGGCCGATGCGGCTTTGGTTTTTTCTTTTAAAATCGTTTTTCTTTCTTGCGAACTTTCATAATGTTTGGATATCAGCAGTTCCGGCATTTCGCCGCCCAGATACCTGAGCGCCTCGTTTAAAATGTCGAGTTTGTTTTTAATGGAGTATTCAATGTTGATCGACTCAATGCCTTCATTATACTCGTACAGCCGGTGCAAAGGGATCACAACGTCTTCGTTTATTTTAAATGCGTTGGTATGAGCGGCAATCGCCGCCGTTCTGGATCGATCATGCCAGAAATTCCGGCGTGCCTGCGGCGTTTTTGCGATAAAACAGGCCGCCTGCTTTTTGCTGGCCATTTTTTCAATGGCAACCATCGCGCTATTCAACGCTTTTTCCTTTTCGGAAGTCAAATCGCCAATCAGGACCATTTTAGGCAGTTCTGCGCGGCTTGCCTTGGTGTTGTACTTGATCGCTTTTACATACCTTTCGTCCAAATGTTCTAACCCGGCCAGCCGAAGGTCATGATTTTTTTCAATGAACTCTACAATATCCACAATGGCAGGAACAGCTTCTTTCAGGTCATGACCGAAAAATTCGAGACAAAAAGTGTGGGTATAGCGGGGCATCTTGTGCAAGATAAAAGTCGCCGATGTGATTAACCCGTCGCAGCCCTCTTTTTGAACGCCCGGGATACCGGCTAAAAACTTATCTGTAACATCTTTACCTAAACCCTCTTTCCGAAAGGTCTTTCCCGGCACTTGAATCGTGCTTACGCTGCCGGTTTCGGTACCCCCGTCTTTTTTAAGTTCATATATTTTAAATTCTACGTTTTCGGCCTCGTGGATTTTACCATAGTTGTGATTGATCCGGTCAATCCGTATCCACCGCGCATCGGGAGTGACCATTTTCCAGGAGACCAGGTTATCTAAAGTTGTGCCCCATAGAACGGCCTTTTTCCCGCCCGCATTCATGGCAATGTTCCCCCCAATGGTCGATGCCGTCTGCGAAGTGGGATCCACCGCAAAGACATAGCCGTTGAGTTCGGCCAGCGAACTGACGTCTTTCGTGACGACGCCGGCGCCGGCCTGAACGGTGGCAAACGAAACAGAGCCGTCCTGGTGTTCTTCAAAAGCCTCAAGACGCTGGAGCTTTTCGGTATTAATCAAAGCCGTGTTTGCAACCATCGGGACAGAACTCCCGGTGTAACCGGTTCCGCCACCGCGGGGTATAATTGTAAGACCAAGTTTAATGCAAGCGGCGACAAGCCCCCGCACTTCGCTTTCTTTGTCCGGGGTGACGACCACAAAGGGCAACTCAATGCGCCAGTCGCTGGCGTCCGAGGCGTGGCTGACTCTAGCCAGGCCGTCAAATTTAATGTTATCTTTGCGGGTATGGCGCGATAACACGCGCAAGGTTTTATGGCGCAATACTTTTTGCTCGGGGAACCATGATTCAAAGTAACGAATAGCGTCGCGCACCCGGTTGAGCAGCTTTTCGGCATTTTTATTGTTGTTTAGCCGGTTATAGATTTGGTCCAACCGATGGTGCAAGCCGTTTGTGTGCGCTTTCCAGCGCTTGGCATTTTTTAAAAGGTCGTCTTGAAGGTAAGGGTTGCGAATGACGACCCAAATATCCCCTAAAATCTCGAAAAGCATGCGAGCGGAGATTCCGGTCTTGCGTTTTTCACGCAGTTTGTTAATGAGTTGCCAATAGTTATCGCCAAGAATTCTTTCGACAATCTCTTTATCCGTGAATGAAGTATAATTATACGGGATTTCTCTAAGACGAACATCCCCACGCAAGTTTTTAGTGTCAGGCATTCTAATCCAGCGAGCGCTTTGACGATGTATAGTCAAGTTGTTTCATCGGTTTCGCATTAATCTACTTTTCAGGCTATGCCGGAAGGCAAAAAAGGACTGTCAGTTTTTTTGCCGGGGGATGATCTCAAGCAAACTGGCAAGGAGAGAGATTTGGACAAAAAAAAGACCTCTTTAAAGAGAAAAATGGTATTTTACTTTTTGTTGGTGGCGTTAGCAAACGTTTTTGTTGCGATGGAATTACTTTGGGAAATCCGCAGCGACGATTACCGCGACCAGGTTCTTCAAGTGATGGAAAAAATCCAGGCTCAGGAACAACCGGTTGAATATATTTTTACGGTATTAGACAGGTTAACGGAAAAATTTGTCATTATGGTTGGTATTTTAATTCTGGTTAGCGCCATTGTTCTCTTTTTGTTTGTTGTCCAGATTGCATCTCCGATTCAGTTCATGATCAACCAGGCTCAAAAAATTGCCAAAGGCGATTTGAGCGTGACTGTCGATATTAAGTCGGAAGATGAAATTGCCGATCTGGGGAACCTCATTAATGATCTTACGGTGAACCTGCAAGAAATTATTGTCCAGTTGCGTCACATGTACAATACCCTGGAAGAAGTGTTTGTGTGTATGAATGCCAAGCTCTCGTTGCTCCCTGAAATTAAAAAATATTTTAAAGAAGAAACCCAAGCGTTGGAAGACAATGTTGAAAACATTGCCATGATTCAAAATTCGTTTACTCTTTTTCAGGTGAAACGGTTCTCAACGGATGAACTTTCCATGGCGGCCGGTAAATTAATGAAAAATCTTCTGAAAGGCAATGAAATCAACCAGGAAGAGTATGACAACGCCATTAAAATTCAAAAAGAGAGGGGCGGCTTTTTAGGTGCTGTGCTAAAAGAGCAAGGCTATATAGACGACAGGATGCTATTGAAATATATGGGCATGTGATCATGGAATACTGGAATTTACTGCCTGCAGGCATTGTCATTGCAACCATCGCTTCTTTAATGGGGATAGGGGGCGGTGTTGTCTGGGTGCCTTATTTGATTATTTTTGCGAAGTTCCCCCCCCGCGACGCCATCATGCTCTCGTTTGCCATTCAAGCGGTGGGGATGGGTTCTGCCGTAATCATGTACTTACGCCAGAAGATGATTTTTTGGGGTTTGGCGTTTTCCATTCTTCCCTTTGTATTTTTTGGAATGTTGACCGGTTCGTTTTTAAGCCAGAGGGTGGCGGAATCGTCGGTCATTCAAATGACACTGGGAGTTTTTAGCATGGCTGTGGCCATCTTTTTTGCTTTCCAGACCGAGTCATATGGTATGTCGCTCAACCGGGATTCCGGCGTTAAGGCGCCCGCGTGGTTGCGCTTCTCGTCCTTTTTCATGGGGCAGGTATCCGGGTTTCTTTCGATCGGTATTGGCGATTTGTTGATCCCGGCCATTCGCTCCAGGCTGAAAATCCCCATGCAAAATGCGGTGGGAACAGCTTTGATCATGAATTTTTTTGTAGCGCTTTCCGGGGGCGTAACGCATATTTTATTGAGTGAAAATGATGTTTCCGGGTTTTCTCAGGCGTTTGCTTTCGGAGGAACCGGCGTATTTGTCGGAGCCCAAATCGGCTCATTTTTATCGTCACGGATCGACGAGTATCGTTTGAAAGAACTTTTTATTTTTTTGCTCATGATGATCGGGCTCCACATGATTTACCACTCTCTGTAAACGGAATAAATTCAGTGGAAACAATCTGGTTGACATATGCGCACTTCAAGGAACTGCCCGGTTTCAATGAAGTGGAAAAACAACTAAGCAAGGTTGCCGGCCAAAAGGGCTACCGGCTGGAATATCTCGAACTGGGCGTGGGGGCATATGAGTCGCTTTGGAATTTGCAAGCCGTGCTCCGGGGCGCCAAAGAGATTGCCGGTATTCTGCATGTAGGCAGCGCCGGCAGTTCGCAAAAGGGAGATATGGGGAAAATTACTCTAGCCCATCGTTTTGCGTACCCGAGTCTTTCTGCTGAAGAGATCCCCGGAACTGTTGAAAAAGAGTGGTCGTGCAAACCGTTCCTGCCCGCAAACAAACCCGGCCTTGATCTTGATGTTTTAGTCGCGCCGTCCTGGGGCGTTTCTATCGAAGAAAACCGGTATCGCGCCGCTAAAAGCACTCCGCCAATCTGGGAAAATATGGAAGCCTCAGGTCTAGCATTCTTTTGCGTGAAAGCGGGCATTGCGTTTCAAACTCTTTTGTACTGTACGAATTTTATCGGCCCGAACGGGCGCAAAGAGTGGGCGCAAAACTATGCCCGGGGCGGCGAACTTTTACTGAAAGAGCTGGTAGAGTTATTTCAAGCGTTGCCGCCAAGTTTTTGATAGCGCAAAAAAAGTTCGTCTTTTCTTCGTTCACAACTTAGCAAACGAAATTTTCTAAATTGCGTAAACTGATTTGTTACGACAAGGCGATCGGTGGTAAGACCGCCGCCAACATACGGGGTTAACGTGAAAAAAATTTCATCAATGAGATCTTCTTCCAGAAAAAAACCGTTTAACGTCGGGCCGCCCTCCAGCAATATTTTGCGGCGACCGTTCGTAAGCAGACTTTGTACGATATCTTTCATGGAAGAATATGTTTTTATTTCCCAGGCCCCGTGAATTTCCGGCGAAAACTCACCCGGGTGAAACACCTCTTTGAGCGCGGGCGGGTTTGTCTTTTTACCTGCGCGCAGCCAAAACTCGCCCGGGGGGTGGGGCGCCGAAAAGATGCGCAGATCTCCAGGCAGAGTGCTGTCAAGATTATTTAAAATAACGATGGGGCGGGGGTGTTGTTGCGATTTCGGTTTTGACCGGGCAAAAAGATTCGGGTTGTCATGGACCAGCGAACGCCGCGAGGCAATCAGGCAATCGGCCCATAACCGCAAACGGTCCATCCTGCGTTTGTCTTCTTTGCTGCCCAATGTCCAGCGCCCGTCGGGTTGAATGACATGCCCGTCCAGAGATTGGGCCATGTTGACCCGCAGAACCTTTCGTTTTTTTCGATTTTGATCATTGGAACTCATCTTCGTTTCTCACATCTTCATGCCGCCGGGACAAGTCTTCGTCGGTATCCGGTTTTTGGGAGTCGCCGGGCGTTTGGTTTGCGCGCGTTTCTTGCGCTTCGTTTTTTACCCTGGTGGCGTGCGCTTCCATTTCGGTATACCGTTTGTTTTCGCCTTTTTCGGGTTCTGCGCTCAGAGCAAAAAACGGGCCGGTGGTGCGGTATGTTTTTACAATATGGTAACCCGCCTGCTGCAGGTAATCCTGGACCTGGTTCAACCGGATTCGATACTTGATGGGGTAGATTTGGTCAAGTTCATCATGCGGCTTATCGGCATCCCAGTCAATGATATGCACCTTGGCTTTTTCTTCGAGAATGGGTTTGGCGGTTTTTAAAATATCCACGGGGTTGTCTGCCGTAGATAAACTCAGCGAGAGCATCAGGTAGTGTACGCGGGGAACCCAGGCAGGGAAATGAAGACGGGAACGGTTTGGCATGAAAAAGGCGGTCACGTTTTTAAAATGGTTATCGGCAATCCGTTTCCAGAAATAATCAAGCACCTCGACTTGGTAGTCGCAGGCGTAGATATGATAATCGTGGAACCGGGAAAATTTTTCCGAGTAGTACGAAGCTGAATACCCCAGCCCGCATCCGAAATCAAGGATATTCAGACCGTCAAAATATTCGGGGATCAAAGCGTCATATAGATCCGGGGGGATTAACCCTTTGCGTTGTTCCGAGATCAGGAAATCCTGGTATGCTCCCGTGAGGTGGACCGATCGGAGCATTAAGATTCTGCATCAATGACTTTGGGAACGACAAAATATCCGGCGCTAAAATCCGGGGCGATCGACTTCACTTCGTCACCTGTAAATGATTTCCCCGGCTCATCGCCCCTTGCGACGTCTTGCAGGTCAAGAACATGGTGCAAAGGTTCTATGTTATCCGTATTTGCTTCGCCAATTTGATCGACAAAATCAAGAATTTGGTTGAAGTCTCTGGTCAACCCCTCCAGTTCTTCGCCTTCCAGGCTCAATCGGCTCAAGTGGGCAATTTTTTGCACTTCCGCAGCGCTGACCGTATGTTTGTCTCCCATATGTTAATGTGCAGTTTATATTTAAGGCGTCAAGAAAAAGCCCAATTGAGTTGACAAATCCGCTCCGTAACCTTATTCAGATTCGAAACCTGTCGCCCCAAAGATCAATAATAGAGGGACGCCAACAAATTGAGGAATGAATGAAAACGTTTATATTTCATGACCGGCAAAGCTCCGAGACCGAAGATCATATTTTAGAGTTTCTTTACGATAAGGTGGAAAAAGATAAAACCGGAACCACCGAATCTGTCTTGAAGCTTTTTAAAGACAAAGAGTCGTCGCAAAACCTGGAGGTCATATTGCAAGATATGATAAAAAACGACTATATCACGCGGAGCAACGGGCATATTCATTTAACCGAAAACGGGTTGAACCGGGCGGAAATGCTGGTGAGAGGGCACCGGCTGGCCCAACGCCTGATGGTAGATGTTCTGGGGATAGCGCCTGAAAATTCCGATAAGGTGGCCCACTATATGGAGCATATCCTCGATTCGGATATTCTGGATTCAATCAGCGCTTTTCTCGGCTACCCGGAGACATCGCCGGATGGCAAACTTATCCCTCATCAAAACCGCAAAAAAATATTTACCATTAAGCCGGCGTTATATAAGCTCAGTCATTTCCCGGTCGGAAAACATGGTAAAATTTGCTACATTCAGAACCCGCAAAGCTCGCTGTCTCATCTCGGCATTCTACCGGGCGAACGAATCCGGTTGGTGCAGAAAAAACCTTCCGTTATTCTGGAGCTGGGGCATACGACGGTCGCGCTGGACTCTTCTTTTGCCGGCGATATTTATGTGCAGCCTGAATCCGAAGAAAAAACCGTTTTATGATTCTTGCTCGCCGGCTTTGACAAACTGATAAATTTCATTCGCTTCATCAAGTTTAGCCAGCACAATATCCAGATCTTCTCTGGTATGCAGAGCCGAGAGCGATAGTCTCAAGCGATCTTTTCTGCGCGGTACCGCCGGGTATGGCACGGGGTTGACAAATACGTCGTTGTCATGCAAGAACTTGGTTACGTTTCTCATTTTTTCCGTTTCGCCGATGACAATCGGGGTAATGGCGGTTTGCGTGTGCTCAATGTCAAAATTTCTTTTTCGCAGTTCTCCGTGAAAGTATTTTATGTTTTCCCAGAGCTGTTTGTGCCATTGGGGTTCTTCTTTTAAAACCAGCAAGGCTTCGTTTTGAGCGGCGACTTGCGCCGGTGTAGGCGATGCGGCAAAGAAATAGGCGCGCGAATAATAGCGCATATAATCGACGATCGGTTTTTTAGCGGCGACAAAGCCTCCGACTCCCCCAAGCGATTTTGAGAAAGTCCCCATGACCAGGTCAATTTGGCCTTCGAGGTCAAAATGTTCGGGCGATCCTTTGCCGGTGTCGCCTAAAACTCCGGTGGCATGAGCCTCGTCGACCATGAGTTTTGCGCCGTATTTTTTTACCAATCTGAAAATTTCGTCTAACGGGGCAATGTCTCCGTCCATGGAGTAGACGCCCTCTACCACAACCAGCTTATCTCCGTCCTTGTTTTCAGCCGCTTGTTTTAAAACGTTTTCCAGAGAATCAAGGTCGTTATGCCGGAAAGTCGAGAGTTTGGCCCCCGAAAGCAGGGCTCCGTCAATGATGGAGGCATGAGAAAGACGGTCGATGATAATGGTATCTTTAGTGCCCATAAAACAAGAAAGCACGCCTACGTTGGTGGAATAACCGGAAGGAAACAAAACGGCGTCTTCGGCGCCTTTCAGCCAGGCCAGGTTTTTTTCCAGTTCTCTATGAACCGAGTAATACCCCGAAAAATGCGGAGGAGAGCCTGCGCCTGCGCCAAATTTTTCAATAGCTTCCAGCGCGGCTTTTTTTACGCGGGGGTGGTTGTTTAGACCAAGGTATGAGTTTGAACCCATCATGATCATTTCCCGCTCTTTCCCGGTCATAGGGTCTTCCACGAGAGCGCGGTTTGCATTTGCAGAGAGCATAACGCGCCGGTACATATTGTGTCCGATGCTATCGAGGTACGCGACAGCTTCGCTAAACTGTTTTGTCCATGCAAAAATGTCGGCTTCCGGCCTTCTTTGAATGATAAAATCAGCAAGTGTTTTTGTATAGTAAGGGTTATCGTGCTTTTCGGTTGTTTCTTCCATGTTTATCCGCCAAGTTATATTGGAAATATTTATTTAGCCGATCGATCTTTGAAAAAATTTAACACAGTGTCAAGGTAAATATATACGATTTGTTAAAAGAGATTGCCGCGCCGATAGAGGCTTTATAAAGTGCTCTCATGCCGGCGTAGCTCAGTGGTAGAGCAGCTGTTTCGTAATCAGCAGGTCGGCGGTTCAAGTCCGCCCGTCGGCTTTTTCCTCGCTGTGACGGGGGAAAGTCTTCCCCCGCGCTTCGGCTATTGCGCAAAGAGTTTGCGGCATTTTCGAATTTTCCGGGGCGCAATGAGCCTGCGCTTCCCCCATCGATCTTTTTTTCTGCAAACACGAAAAAAATGAAAAAAATCAGCGATTCATAAAACGGGAGAGAAAAATTTGCGGTTTTTTGCCACCCTCCCTTCTTTGGGCGGGGGGTGGGCTCGGGGAAAAAACCGGTAGCAGTACAATCGCTCGCTTCGTATCGCAATCGTGCGTCACGGGTTCGAAGAAACCTACATACTGAAATATTCGCAATCCGGGTGGTGGAAAATCAAAGCGCTTGTGCTCTGTTCGGGGACCATCTGCCAGGCCTCGGTTAAACCAAGACCGATCTCTTCAGGGTGAAGCAGGCGGTAGAGTTTTTCCTGGTCGCTCAATTCAGGGCAGGCGGGGTATCCGAAAGAGTATCGCAAGCCCCGGTTTTCAGCCAGCCCCCATTCGCGCCTGATTTCGCGGTGGATATATTCGGCAAGGGCTTCTGCCATTTGTGTGGAGAAACCGGCAAACAGATACGATTTTTCAAGCTCGCCGGCTTCCTGTAGCTCGTGGATCACATCGGCAGCTGCCTGCCCGGATGTAACGGCGCTCATTGCCAGATAGTCGTTTTCGTTCGTTTTGGCGGCTGGGGCGATATAGTCGCTTAAACAACGGCCGGGCGAAGCGACCTGCCGGGGGAAGGTAAAGCTTTCCGATATACCGCCGTCTTTGCCAAGAATTTCTATGGTATTTTCATTGGATTGCGCCGGGAAGTAGCCGTAGACAAGATCGAGGCTCATCCAGTTTTTAATTTTCGCTTCTTCGGCCATTTCCAGAAGACGCGGCCTGAAAATTTCATCGACTTGTTTTTTAAATTCATCGCCTTTGCTGCGCACGCCCCATTTAAATCGAAAAAGATATTTTTGGTCGATCAGCTCGAATACCTTTTCAAAATCGACGCCGCGTAGAACCTTTCGGCCCACGAACGGCGGTTTTACGATATCGGCCGGACGCAGACTCACTGTAGCGGAGGCAGAGGCGGCGGATTCTGCCGTTTTGCTGCGGCCTTCGCGGGCAGTTACCCGGTAACTTTCCGCATTTGCCTTGATTTTATCGACAAAATCTTTTCGTTCTTTTGAAATGAGCGTATTGGCAATGTTGAGACCTTCAAATGCGTCTTTGGCATAAAATACGCCCGGGTCATAGTACGATTCGCCCTGGTAGGATATCTGGTACGAAAATTTTCGATTGATGGCGGCCCCGCCTACAATCACCGGTATCTCGCGTTCGCCTTTCGCCAGTTCTTCGATGCATATTCCCATTTGCTTTGAGGTTGAAACCAGCAAGGCGGAAAGTCCGATGGCTGTCGCGCTGTTTTTTTCGGCCTCTTCCAGGATCGTCGCTACGGGGACTTGCTTGCCCAGGTCAATTACGCTAAAACCGTTGTTTGAGAGAATTGTTTTTACCAGGTTTTTTCCGATGTCGTGGACATCTCCGTAAACGGTTGCCAGGACGATCGTGCCTTTTTGGGCGGAGTCGTTTTTATCGAGGAATTGTTCGACATAGGCGACCGCCCGTTTCATGACTTCGGCCGACTGCAAGACAAACGGTAAAATCAATTCGCCTGAGCCGAATTTGTCGCCCACGGTTTTCATGGCCGGCAAGAGAACGTCATTGATTGTTTCTACGGCGCTTTTTTCTTTTAGTATTTCGGCCAGCGTATCTTCAATAGCGTCGGGGAGCCGGTTGATGACCTGGTAGCGTACCCGCTCGATGGGTTCCAGCGAAGATAATACTTTGGCTGAATCTTCTTGCTTTTTGCCTTTGACCGGGGCTCTTTTTTCAAAATAAGCGATAAAGTCGGGCAAGGCATTTTCATGCCGGTAAAAGATAAGGTCTTCGCTGATGCGCTTGTCTTCGTCTGTCAGCTCGCCATACGGAATGATATCGCGGGGGTTTAGAATTGCCGTGTCGAGACCGGCTTTGACCGCATGGTACAAGAACACGGAATTTAAAATTTTTCGGGCATGCGGCGCCAACCCGAAAGAGACGTTCGAGAGGCCCAGGGTTGTCAGCGCCCCCGGCAGCTCTTTTTTAATGCGCCGAATGGCTTCCAGGGTTTCTACCGCCGAGCGGTTGTATTTTTCTTCGCCAGTCGCCAGGGTAAAGGTGAGGCAGTCAAAAAGCAAATCCTGCGGGAGCAATTGGTATTCTTCGGTGGCAATTTGATGAATACGTTGGGCGACTTCCAGTTTCCAGTCTGCCGTATCCGCCATGCCTTTTTCATCGATGGTCAGCGCCACTACCGCGGCGCCAAACTCTTTTACGAGGGGTAATATGGTATGAATGCGCGTTTTTCCGTCGCCTTCGAGGTTGATTGAGTTGACAACGGGACGTCCGGGGGTTTGTTTGAGGGCCGCTTCAAGAACGTTTGATTCCGTTGAATCAATCATCAGGGGCGTTGCGATGGATGCGCTCAGGAGCTTTACAAGTCTTCGCATGGTGCCAACTTCGTCATCGCGCTCGTTTGACGCCAGGCATAAATCAAGAAGGTGAGCGCCGCTTTCTTCCTGGCTTCGCGCCAGCCCAAGCATGGCGCCAAAGTCATCATTGATGAGCAAGTCTTTCATCTTGCGCGAACCCTGTGCGTTTAACCTCTCGCCAATGAGCGCGGGCGCCGGTTCTTGCAGCAAAGAGACGGCTGTCATTGACGAGGCGACCATCGCCAGGCGTTTATTTTGCGGCTCTCTGGGTTTTACTTCGGGGTGATCGAGTATGATTTGCTTGAGCGCTTTGATATGTTCGGGCGAGGTCCCGCAACACCCCCCCGTTACATGCAGCCCAAACTCTTCGATAAAAGAAAAAATTTCTTTGGCAAAGGCGCCTGGGTTCATCCGGTATACTGCCTGGCCGTCGACATTGACGGGCATCCCCGCATTGGGAATCACGGAGATGGGCTTTGAAGAGTTCTCAAGCAGGTATCGCACCGATTCGCGCATTTCAACCGGGCCGGTCGAACAGTTTAAGCCAATCACATCAACCGGCAAAGGTTCGAGAATCGCCAGGGCCGCCTTGATATCGGTACCCAATAGCATTCTCCCGTTGGAATCAAGCGTGACTTGAACCTGTAAAATAATCTCGCCCGGATCTTGGATTAAGCCCGCTTTCGCCGCTTGCTCTTTCGCCAGGTGGCACCCGGCGATTGCCGCCTTTACTTCAAGAATATCTTGTGAGGTCTCAATCAACAAGCCGTGAACACCGCCTTCAATCAAATGATAGGCCTGCTCCTGGAAAATATCGCGCAATTGATCATAGGTTATCGCCGAAAGAGCCTCGTCATCGGAAGAGGGCAACATCCCGGTGGGGCCAATGGACCCAAAAGCAAAGCGAGGGTTTTCTTCGGTTGAAAATTCGTCTGCCGAGGCGCGCGCTAAAACCGCCGCTTCGCGGTTGTGCTCGGCGACGGTTGTTAAACCGTATTCTTCGAGTTTCAAGCGGCTGGCCCCGAAGGTGTTGGTTTCAATAACGTCTGCCCCCGCTTCGAGGTAGAGGCGGTGAATATCACGGATTACATCGGGGCGCGTGATGACAAGGTGGTCGTTTGCCCCCTCGAGTTCTTCGGCTCCGAAGTCAACCGGAGTGAGATTGCACTTTTGAATTTGTGTACCCATTGCACCATCAAAGACAATGGTGCGTTTTTTCATTAAATTCAGGTAAGGATGATTTCGCATGGGGTAGAGCGCCGCCCGAATATATACAGTCAACAATTATAGAAGAAGAATTTTTGCTAACGCGTTTGCCGGTTCCCCGCTAAATGCCGCGGGAGAAACGGCGGTTTTGCTGGCTGGTTTGTTTTTCGGGCCTGCGGTAAATGTCAAAAGTGGAAGCGATGTGACGAACGACATGAAGCCCGGTCTGCGTGACCTCAATGTAACTTTCGTTCTGGTCGCTTTCACCGGCATCGCTTTTATCGTAGCCTTCGGAGATTCCAACGGCGTTTACCAGCCCTTCGTCAATAAAGTGTTTCAGCTTTTGCAGTTCGTAAGCAAAGGTCTCTTGAAAATTAATCCGGTATTCATCTTCAATTTGGCGTATATCCAGAAAAAGGTTATTCATTAACGAGTGAATGATTTTCCCCCGCAATCGATCTTCCGGCGTCATGGCGTACCCTTTTTCAAACAACTCGTTTTCTTCACGGGCCGAATGTTCATAGGCGCGCAGTTTCACATGGTTTTGGGCGAAAACGCCGTCGACAAAAGAGATCGCGCTTGGCCCAAAAGCCAGCATGTTGGCGTCGGGCATTGTTGTGTACCCCATGAAGTTGCGGTGCAATTGGCGCGCTTCAAGCGCTTTGCTGAGGGGATCATCGGGGAGCGCATAATGGTCCATGCCAATTTCAACATAGCCAAGTTGCTTTAAGTATTTTCTGGTGAGCAAATAAATGCGAAGTTTTTCAGCCGTATCGGGGATCTTGTCTTGCGGCATATTGTTTTGGTGTTTTTTTATCCAGGGGATATGCGCATAACTAAACACCGCCAGCCTGTCAGGTCTGATTTGTTTTATCCACCGCAGGTTGTTGCCGTATGTTTCTACGGTTTGAAAAGGCAGGCCATAGATAAAATCGACATTCACCGAATCAAAACCGAGATGCCGGCTATGGGCGATTAAATCTTCAATATGATCCATGTCTTGCGGTCTGCCTGACGCATTTTGCGTCTGCTCGTTTACGTCCTGAACTCCGAAGCTGACGCGATTAAAACCAAGCTCGCGCAGGTGTTCCAAACCTTCGCGGTTAAATTCCATGGGGTTGAGTTCGGTGCTGATTTCAACGTCTTCTTCAAAAACAAAGAGTTCGCGCAGGGTTTGCAAAATTTTATCCCAGTCGTCTTGTCTGAGAAAATTAGGCGTACCCCCTCCGAAATGGAGCTGGGCCAGTTTGGGTTGAAAAGGAATGCGCGAGAGTTTAAATTGCATTTCGGCAAACAGGTCTTGTAAAAACGGATCCAGCATCTCTTTGCGCCGGCTGATAATGACATTGCACCCGCAGTAGTGGCAGCGCACTTCGCAAAACGGAATATGGATATAGACGCTAACCGGCTTATCCGGCGTCATTTTCTCAAGGGCGTCGAGAAAAGCCGCATCGCTGAAGTCGCTTTCAAATTCAAGGGCGGTGGGGTATGAAGTATATCTCGGCACCGGCGTATTGTATTGGCTAATCAAAGCCTGGATAATTTCTTCTTCGGCGCCCGGCGCAGCGGTTTGTTTTTGACTCATACGAGGTAGCCCTCCTGAGCAGGCGCAGGCTGTCAATTCGGGTTATTTTTCGTTGTCAGGAATTTGTATGGAATAACCGGCTTTTTCAAACATCGCCGATTTTTGCCATCAATTTACACCCAATAGAAAAAAATGTTGACCAGTTATCGTCGCAAAGCTTCCTATAGTCATGTTAGAGATATTTGACGGATTCATCGGAGCCGTTTCAACTGAATTTCGTATCCCCTTTAAAAAAGAAAGCGACGGAGAATATTCGACCAACATCGAGTTTGAAGGCGGACGCCACCAAAGAGTTCTCATCTCTTTTGATACGGACGATCAGGGCGACCCAATGATTAACTATTATTCTGTCATTTGCAAGCTGGAAGTTGACGATTCCGAACTCTATAAAGAAGCGCTTTTATTAAATACAACACTGACATACGGGGCGATTGCCCTCATGGAAGATCATTCGCTGATCATGCACCAGGCGACATTTATTAAAGATATGGACCCCCAGCGTTTTGTGAAATCTCTATTGTATGTGGCGGCCAAATCGGACGAACTGGAAGAGGAGCTGATTGGCCAGGATTTGTCATAGGCATTGTCAGGCAAGAAAAGACAAACCGGTCTGAACCGGGTATCTTCAAGGCAGCTTTCGCTCATTATAAAACCATCACGTGAACGAGCCGATTAACATCTCTTTTTGGGGATCGCCCCCATACAGCGCCGCATTGCTGGAAAGGCTCGCGCAGGACGGACGTTTTCATATTGTTTTTGCCGTCACCCAACCCGATAAACCGCGCCATCGCCAGAAAGGCGAAGCAGAGCCGACGGCCGTAAAAAAACAGGCGCTTTCTAACGGGATACCGGTTTTTACGCCATTTTCTCTAAAAAAGGAATCGCCTGAGTTGAACGATTTGCGGCAAACCATGAAAAAAAACCTTCCATTGTTTCATGTCGTCTTTGCCTATGGAAAAATTATCCCCGAACCTTTGTTCGCCGCACCACGCATGGGGGGCGTGAACTTCCATGCCAGTCTGTTGCCGCAACTGCGCGGGGCTTCGCCGGTGGAGTCGGCTTTGCTGCACGGCCTTACTCAAACCGGCTGGACGCTCCAAAAAATCGACTCGCGCATGGATACCGGCGATATTTTAAAAACGTCCGTACTTGAGATCCCTTCACAGAGTCTCGCCTCGGACTTGCTTGCATCACTCATTGAACGTTTAATGGACTTTGGCCCGGAGGCTTTGGCCGAATATGCTGCGGGTAAATTGGAACCAAAACCCCAGCAAGAAAAAGATGCCACGTATTGTGAGAAGATAAACACGCAAATGGGCGAAATAAACTGGAATCTTTCGGCAATAACGTTACGCAACCGGGCGCGCGCTTTCCAGGAACGCCCCGGGGTCTACACCTTTTTTCGCGGGAAAAAATTAAAACTATGGATTGACCCGGCGGTCGTCTCGGGCTCTGGCGGCCAAATACAGGAAAAAAGCGCGGCAAACGGTTTGCCGGCGAAGCCGGGTCATATTGCCGCGATTGAGCCAAATATCATTCATGTTGCCTGCGCCGGCGGAACGCTGCCGGTATGTCTGTTGCAACCCGAGGGTAAAAAAAGAATGAGCGCGGCCGAATTTGTCAACGGCTACCGTATCACAACAAACGATTCTTTTTTGGTTTAACGCCGCCCTGGCCAGGTGTTTTGCCAAAATCATTTTATTTGAAAATAAAGATTAAAAAAAAGCGGAATATGGGGCTTGACGAAATATCGACACTTTGTACTATACTGAAAATGGCATGATAAATTGCTTTAAATGGAGGATATCATGAAACTAAAAACGAAACTTGCGGCTCTCACTCTTGCCGCCAACTTTTTTCTCGTGCCCGCGTTGCATGCGGATTTGCGAATTGTCCCGATGGTGGGGTTTAACGCGCCTTTGGTTGTCCAAGATCCGGAACCAACCGACCTGCAACTGTTTGCCCCGGACCTGGGTTTTTCCGGCGGTGCAATGGTTGGCTTTAAAACGATCCCTACGCTGCTTATTGAAACGGGGTTTTTATACAACCAGAGAAAGTACAGTGAAATTTACATAGGCACCAGCTCCGGCCAGGTATCATATGAATTTCAGGAATATGAAATTCCATTTTTGGTACGGTTGAACCTGGCGATGTTTTCGATTGGCGCGGGCGGTTTTTATACAAACGCCATGAGCGATATTACCGTTACCATGGATCGTAAAGTGGTTCCGAAAACGACAACAACATATACTTTTGACGAAAGCAATATTACCACTTCAAACTATGGTTTGCTTTTTGCCGCCGGTCTTGATATGAAACCCCCGGGGGTTCCTGTGGGCGTGATTGCCGACATTCGTTATCGGTTGCCCATGAAAGAAATTTCAAAAGTGGCCGAGGTCTCGCGAAAAATGGGCGGGTTCGAATTTTTGCTCGGCGTAGCTTTTTATCTTTAATTTCGTTAGTTAACGTAGTGAATAATTTCGTTAACTAACGTAACGAAGAATCATCTCACTTCTCTCCTGTTTTGTCCCGCGGCCGAATTTACCACACCGGCCGTGGGATTTATCAAAAACCAAAATAAATGATTGAAATTATGACTGCGGCGAATAGAATTGTCCCGAAAGAATTGGGTCTTGTATCCGGAGGTTGAAGATGTTTGAACTGTTTAGCAAATTATTGGGCGGCAAAGCCGGCGACTTGGTCAAAGGCACAATGGACGGTCTGGATAAGTTAATTACCAGCGACGATGAAAGGTTAAAAGCCAAGGCTATTCTCGAAAAGCAAGTGCAAGACTACAACATGGCTTTATTGCAATTTGTTCAAAACGAAGAAAAAAATATTACGGCCCGTCACACGGCGGATATGACATCGGATTCATGGCTTTCAAAAAATATTAGACCGCTTTCTCTGATTTTTATCCTGGGGCTCTATACCGCTTTTAGTTTCGGCAGCGCGATTAAGGATTTTGAAGTCAATCCCGATTTAATTCAACTTCTAGGCGAATGGGGGATGATGATCATGAGCTTTTATTTTGGCGGGCGCAGTCTTGAAAAAGTTTCGGGGATCATGGCCAAGTCGGGTTCGCCGGCCGGAGCCGTTGAAACCGTAACCGGGTTTTTCGGCAAAAAAAAGAAAAACCAAAGCAGCAACGCCGTCGGTTAAGATAAACGTAAACCGGTTTTATAACAACCGGAACAATCAAACGGTTGTGATATAGTTCTTGGAAACCCAGCCTTCCGCGCTCAACCGTATTCGATACCAACCGTTTGCCTCTTCCTGGATATCCACCCGAGTGCCTTCTGGTAAAGGATCCATCACCAGGTCAAACGAACCGCCGGGGCCTGACCGCACATTTAAGGCGCTTGCGTTTACCAACCCGGCTCTGCCTAAGATGGATTCGCGCGGTTCGTCAAGCTTTCGATCTTCTTCCAGTAACATGCCGCGGAGTTTGTCCAGAGGAAAGGCGGGACCCGGGTCGGTTTTACGTTCGGGGGCGATCTCTTCATGCCCGACGATATGCTTGATTGAGTAGGTGTCTGTTAATAGATCGCAAATGTCAAAAACCGTTTCAATTTGCTTCTGGGTATATGTTTGCCAATATTTCTCCTGGCCCTGGTTTCGGTGCGTCGCTTTTACAATTTCGTTCGCGTCCACTGTGGTCCCCCGCCAGGTGACATAGGCATCGCCTACTTTTTTCACTTCGCCCCAGTTTTCCATTTCAATGCCGATGGAGTATTGATTTAAACCGGTTCGTCCCCGGTACGAAGATACGCCCGCATGCCAAGCAACGCGGTCAAAGTCGACCAGTTGGTAGACGGAGCCGTCGCGCCCGACAACCAAATGCGCCGACGCTTTGGCTTTTTTCTTGCATAGCCATTTGGCCACGTTCAGCGCCGGGCTATCGTTTGTATAATGAAGAACTATCGTATCGGGAAGCCCGTCTTGGAATGTAGAACCTACATTTTTGGATTCCATTCGTTCTGCGGTATCAATTCTATGGTTGTCAATTTTCATTTGCCCCCCTGTCCTTTTCCGGAAAATAAAATGATGAAGGCATAATATTTTTTATGATCCAAAAATAAAGCGTTTTTCTTTTTTTTTGTCTTTTTCCTGAGGCGCGCTTGAGTTATTGAGGGCGGCGTCTTTATCGGAAAAGTTCGCCATCGATGGTATTCAGCGTTTGCCGGGTGTTGAGCATGGTTTTGTTTACAATAATCACGCTTACGAGATTCCGGGTCGGGTAAATGCGCATCTCGCTGTGGTAACCAAGCCCGCCCCCTTCTTTAAAAGCAAAAGGGGTAGAGTCCAGCATGCCGGTTTGCCATCCGGGGGTGGCCGGCGCCGGCTCACCGGAAGAGAGAACGGTTTGCGTGAGCATTTGGCGTATCGTTTCGTGCCGGAGCAATGTGGGGTTTTCTTTGAGCAGGTCGGCTCCGATGAAGGCAAAGCCGCCGGCATTTCCAATAAGACCGCCAAAAGGAGCCCCGTTGAGATAGTGCGGGTGAATGCGTACCCAGCCGTTTTCGGGTTCGCCAAAGTATTTCTGATCCGTTAAAAAACCTTTGATCAGATTAATAAGAGAAAACGAGCTAAGATAACCGGCGGCATGATTTTCCGGGTCGGGTATGAGAAAGCCAAGGCTGGAAGAAGGAATCGCCAACGGGGTCAGAATATTTTTTTGAACATACTCTTCGTAGCTAATCCCCGATACGTTTTCAATGAGACGCCCGAGCAGCCAGTAGCCAATGTTTGAGTAACGGTATTCTTCGTTGGGGCCGTCTTCGGCGTCGTTGTTTTCGGCAAGCGCTTCGGCAAGCGCCTCATCTTCGTTAAAGTCTTTGTGTTCCGCCGTCAAATGCACCCACCGCATGGGCGAGGGGTTGGGTATTCCTCCGGTATGAGAGAGAATCTGGCGAACGGTAGCGCCATTTGTGTAAGGCGACTCGGGAACAAAGTCGCTGATTTTTCGGTCGATGTCAATTTTACCGGTCTCAACCAGTTGCCACACGGCAATGGCGGTAATTACCTTGGTCATGGAATAGCCGTTCATGGTTGTCTCTTTGGTCATGGGTTCGGATTGAATGATATCTTGCCAGCCGCCTGCATAATCGACAATTTTCTCGATGCGGTTGCCGTCGATTTTCAGCGCAATATATTGAATGCCGGGGGTTTTTGTGGCAGTGAAACGATTCAAATAATCAAGCACCCTGGCGGCCGGGTCTTCAAGCGTTTCGTTAATTTCAATGGGGTCATCGCCCCCGCAAGCTCCGCTAAATAATAAGAGAGAGGCAAGTAAAAAAGTAAGCGCGATATGGTGTATTCGTTTCATCCCGCCCAAGTGAACCCTTGAATCGCAGGGTCAACGGTTATTCGTACGCATTTGTACCGCCGGCGCGGTCTACCGGTTCAACGAATTACCCAACGACCGGGATCAATTTTGCAAGGTCATGCATTTGAAAATGGACGGGGTAAGAGAAGATATGCTGGTAGATGACCTGGCTAAGGTACGATTTGCCCTCTTTATAGATTTGTCCCTGAAAGGGGGCCGGTTTTCCCATATGCCGGTAATCTTTCACGCGTTTTAACAACCAGTCCAGAGAGTCGAGCTCCAAAGAGGTCGGTTTTATTTCACCCGAAGAGTAGAGACCGGGGAGTTTTTCCATCTCGTCAGTTTGCCAGACATGCGGGACAAGGTCCAGTTGGCAGTAAATCCTTTCCGCTCTGTCTTTCATTTTCTCGTTAAAATAATCGGCAAACTCCCGGTTGCCTGCGGTGGGGCCGGCATAGGTGATAGAGGCGATGGCGTTTCCTTTTGAAGCATAGGGAGAGGCTTCCAGATCTTCTTGCATTTTTAACGCTAAAATAGGGGCGAGGGTACCGCCCAGGCTATGGCCGGTAAAATAAAAGTCGTTATTGCCGTTCGCGTAAGCTTGCTCTAAAAATTGTTCCAGCGTGAGGCCCGAACCGGGGGTATCGCCTACGGGAACCATCTTGTTTAAAAGGGTGTCAAGCCCCAGTTCGGCTGAACGGGATATTTTAGCCCCCGCTGCGCCGGCTTGCGGGTTGGACCATGCAACTTTTTCTGCGACAATTAAATCTTCGCTGACCCAGTCCCAAAGCGCGGCAGGGTTGGTACCGCGGACGGCAATTATATATCGCTCGGGCGTCGACTTTTGCCGCGCAACGAACATCATATTATCCTGTAAGATGGCATAGGGGAGCGTGTATGCCGCCGGCCCCCAGACAATTTCCCAATCGGCGATGTTGCCGCACTGGGGGAATTCCGAGATGACCTCAAGGTTTCTCTGCATTTTTGCGTACATTTTTTCATGTTCGTTTTTTTCGGTATGCAGCCATTTGATCATCATTGCGCCGGTGTAGCTTAAGTAACTCATGACCAGGCAGGTGCAATTTCTTTCGTTTTTGTCCCAGGGTAGATTCATTTGCATAATGCTCCTCCGAAGCGCCACCATACATACGAATGGCACAAAATCAACAATTTTAAAAATTATTTTAATGTAAAATTGGCATTAAGTAAATAATTTTAATCAATCGCGTAAATTTGCCAAAGCAAGACGGGGAGCCCCGATAAAAAGAAGTTGCTGTATCAGATTCGTGTATTTCTCTGTTTCATAGATCAGCATTGGTTGAATTTTCCGGAGGATGGCAATGAAACCGTGAATCATGCGCCGGAGGAAAAAGGCAGGTCGGTGATGCGGCAATCGAGGGAAACGTTATGGCACAGAGCTTTTCGTTATGCGTTTCTATTTTTATGTATTTTCATCTATCAAGCCCTGTCGCCTGATGCTCTCTATTCGCAAGAAGAAACAGGCATTAGGCCCGGTAAAACGAACCTGTCTGCGCAGGCATCCGAAATAACAAATACGCCGGCAGATAAAAAGCCGGGTAAAGAGTCAAACGAAGACACAGTTCCCGGCGAAGAAGAAAGTCAGAGACAAGCCAAAGCGCCAAAAAAATCTTCTACGGTTTGGGTTGAAACCGAATGGGACGCTTACTACACCAGCGTGGGTTTCTACTGGGGGGTTCGCGGCGATGAGCCGCCCGATCTGGGGGAAAAAAAAGAAAGAGAAGTATACAGCTATCTTTTAAAAAGCTCTTTTATTCCGTCATTTGTCGTTCTGGAAGTAAGCACCTACCCAATGCCTCTTGTGGGTTTGGCGACCAAGGCATGGGTGCCGGATATGTACGATGCCGCACAAATTACCGATAAAATGAATATCATTAAATCCGTAACCAGCGGGTTCCAGGAGCCGTATGCCATCTCGCTCTTTCTCGGAAACATTGTCTTTTTTAAAGAGCCGGGCAAAGAAGAGCGCCTCATGGGTAACATGGGGATGATGGGTTTTCTTTTTAGTTATTCAAATTACCATATTTTGCGCAATGAATTGATTGAAGACGATTGGGCTGAAATGGAATGGAAAATCAAAGGCAAACGCAAGTTCCCGGTTCACTCGCTTGACTGGAGTTTTCGGGTGGGGGCAAGGATTCACAGTAACCCCTACATCAAAGACATTGCTTATTTCGGGGCGCGCCGCAGCAGGATTGATTACGAAGGCCGCTTCTTTTCGCTATTGCAAAACAGCGGTTTTGAGTATATCGTGGATTACCATATCCGCTCGGGCAAGGTGATCCGCCATTACGCCATTGTCGACAAAAAGTGGCCAATTAAAAAAAATGTGCCGATCAAAGAGAGGGCAGTGGTTTCGCTCGGCATCGGTGTTGTCTGGGAAGCCTATCAAAAATATACCGGAGAACTGGCTTTGGATGAGAAAAAAAACGAGTGGCAATTTCTTGTGCGTCCGAATGTGCAGTTTTAATGGGTTAGGGCTGAAATGATACGGAAATGATAACGATATATGGCGAATTGTTTATATTATGAGTAACATTCGGGAAAATACCGCCCGGGGATACGGACAGAATCCGTTGTCGCAGAGGGTTTTGACGCAACCGGGCGGGGTTAAAACCGGTTTGACGCAGGAGGAGATAATGAATTTTAAAAAGAGTGTAATACGTTTTTTACTTTTGTTCGTGATGTTTTCTACGGAATATTTGTTTACGCAAGAAGCGGCTGAGGCGCCGGAAAGCGAATCGTTAAAAGTCAGCGGTTTGTTGAGAGTGCGGGCAGAGGTTAGAGCGAATGCGGATTATAGCGACGCTAACTTGCCGGCGGAATATGTCGGTCAAAAAGCCCAGCTTTCTTTTGAGAAAAAGCTGGCGGATAAATCGTTAGTAAAAATTACACTGCAGGACGCCCGGATTTGGGGCGGCGAACCAAACTCATCAAACGGCCTGAGTACGGCAAATGAAGGAGACGCTCTGAAAAACGGCCAATCGACCGATGTGACAGAGTCTACCGACTTGCGCGAAGCGTACCTTGAGGTAGCGGGGCTTCCGGGCGATATGGCCTTACGTTTGGGCCGGCAAAAAATAGCCTTTGGAAGCGAGCGGTTGTTTGGTTCTCTTGACTGGACCAACATAGGCCGTTCATTCGACGGGGCAAGACTGCTTTGGCATAATGCCGGCAGTAGTTTGTCCGTTTGGTCAACGGTGCTGCAAGAAGGCGACAGCGCCGATACGAAGCAGAGTTCCGTTTCGCAAGGGCAGGGCGATTATCTTTACGACGGTCTATACTATTCGTTTGGCGGAATGAAGTTGTTTTCTCTTGATTTGTATTATGCAAACAAACTGAATGTCGATGATTCAACCACGCTAAAGCATCACACTGCAGGCGGGCGGATATACAAAGGAAAGCCGAAAGAGCCCGGGCTGGACTTTACGCTCGAAGGGGCCTATCAATTCGGCAAAAAAAACGATCTTGATATTGCCGCTTATGCGGCCGCCATGACGGCGGGATTTACGTTGAAATCGCCTAACTTGCATTTCGGTATGGAAGCCGATTCGGCAACAGGCGATACTGACCCCGCAGACAGCAAAACGGAGACATTTGATAACCTGTTTCATACCAACCACATTTACTATGGCCAGGCGGACCAGATCTCCTGGCAAAATATGGTGGCTTTTTCCGGTAACGTCATGTTCTGGACCGGAAAGTTTACGTTGAAACTGGCCTATTGGAACATCAGCCGGTTTACGGAAAAAGATAACTGGTACAGTGTCGTAGGCGGCTCTGCATCTAACCAGGCTTTGATTGGAGCGACGACCGAAAATCAGCTTTTTCATGAAGGCGATGTGACTCTAACATACAAAGCCAGAGATTATCTGATCTTGGATTTCGGCTATAGTTATATAGCCCGGGGAGATGCGTTAAATGACGCCAAGGCCGTATCGGATCAGCAATACGGTTATTTGTCGACGTTATTTAAATTTTAGGCAAAAAGAAGGGCCGCCGATTTGTTATCGCCGGCCCTTCTTTTTGCGCTGGGTGTAAAGGTACTCTACTGAGTTATCCACCATCCGTTCCAGCAAATCCGTTACCGTTTTTTTCTCGGTAGAGGAAAAGCCGCTAGTGGCAATATCGCTCCAATCGATAGACATGGTTCGAATTTCTTTTTCCAGTTTTTTTAGTCGCGGAGAAGCGAAGACGTTATTTTTTCTCTTATCATCTTCCGCATTTTTTTTAATCACCAGATTTGCCCGGTCAAGTTGAGCAAGCATTTTCGAAGCCGTACCCTTGTCCATTAAGAGACGTCTGGCAATTTCATCCTGCGTCAGACCTTCTTCATGCAGGATTGTCATTAATATCGCTATCTGGCCGGGTCCGATCCGGTGCGGGCGTAGCCGCTCGCCGGCATAGACGGAGCCAAGCCTGTAAAGCGCTGATATCCATTTTCCGATTGTTGAATTTTCCTGATTTTTAGCCATTTTTATTTTTAGTTTAACCTTTTTAACTTTTTATAGAGAAATACGCTTATACTTTAAAGCGCCGGTATAAGTATCATTTAAAAGTAGGTTAGCAACAAAAATCTTCAGTAAAGCCAATATCTTGTACGCTAACGTGTAGATCCAACCCCGCCTAAAGGGTGGGGGGAGGATGGTGGGAATTTTTCCCCTCTATGGTATAAAATACCCCAAATCTCGTGATTTTTTCTAAACCGGCATATTAAATGCATTTTTTACGAAAAGATCATTGAAATCAGGTGCGAACAAGAAACCATTTTTTTTGGCAATAATGACAAACCATGCATAGTATTGAGCACAGATATGAGAAAAGTACCATTTGCGCAGGCATTTCAAAAACCGCTGCGAGAGCTGATTTCCGGACGGAAATTGGCAAAACAAGCATTCTGGTTGGTAATTTACGGGGCGATATTCTTCGGAGTCCAAAGTTGGCAAAACCGGAACCTGTTGGCTGGCGGGCAGATTGCGCCCGGCTTTCAGGCAAAGACGCTCGATGGAAAAGAGGTCTCTCTGGACGACTATTCGGGACGCCCGGTCGTGCTTTACTTTTTTGCGCCCTGGTGCAAAATTTGCGCGGCAACTTCATCCAATGTGTCGGACTTTTACCGTGAAAATCGCGAAAAGGTGCAAGTGCTAGGGGTAGCTCTTTCTTACCGCTTGCCATCGGAAGTGGAGGCTTTTGCCAATAACCATGAGCTGGATTTCCCCGTATTGTTGGGCTCGGAGCAGGTTGCGCAACAATATCGCGTCGATAAATTTCCGACATTTTACTTTATTGATGAGCAAGGGCGTATCTCAACAAATACCAGCGGGTATACAACCGGCGCCGGTTTTCAATGGCGTATAGAATGAGTCTTAAAAAATGAAAGGAAAAATAAGTATAGACAAATTGTTAATATAATCTTTACTACCGGATGGCGAATGTAAAAAAGAGAGTCCTTCTCCTGAGCCCCCGGAACCCAATTTACGAATCTACCCGGCTGCCTCCCCTTGGGTTGTGCGTGATAGCGTCATATATCCCCGATCACTATGAAATTATTTTTGTCGATGAAAATTTTGAATCGATGAAATATGACGTTGATATCGCCTTAATTAGCGCTAACTCGGTTACGGCGAGGCAAGCGTATGAACATTGCGAAACGTTTCGTTCTTTAAATATTCCAACCGTCATTGGGGGCATTCATCCTTCGCTCATGCCTGAAGAAGCGGCGCGGTATGCCGACTCTGTGGTTGTCGGCAACGGTGAGGTTGCAATTCCGGAAATCATGCGCGACTTTGAAAACGGATCGCTAAAAAAAACATACAAACCGCCCATGGCCGATTTAAGCGAATGCCGTATCCCGAGGCGGGACATTCTTGGCAATCATTACGGCGCCGATCTGGTTGAGACGGCGAAAGGGTGTCCGTTTGATTGCGATTTTTGCTCCGTTACCATTATGAACGGAAAAAGGTATCGCTATAAGCCCATTGATGTGGTTCGTGAGGATTTAAAAACGATACGCCGAAAAAGGCTGTTTATTGCCGACGATAATTTTTTCGGTTACGGACCGAATGCGGAAAAGCGCGCGCTTCAATTGATGGATCTTCTATGCGAGTTTAATTTTAACTGGCTGGGGCAGACTTCCATTAACATTGCGGAACACCCCGAAGTTTTAAAACGAGCCCGTAAAAGCGGGGCCGCCAGTTTTTTTATCGGGTTTGAATCCATTAACGAAGATTTTTTACGCGCCGCCGGGAAGTCGATTAATATAAAAAAGGGAATTGAGTATTACCGTGACGCCGTGCGGAAAATTCATGACCATGGTATTACCATTATGGGTTCATTTATGATTGGCTCCGATTTTGATACGAAAGACGGGTTAGATGAATTGCATGAATTTATTCACAAGACTGAAATTGACGCAACCTATGTAAAACCGATCTCTCCTTTACCGGGGACCCGCCTGTATGACCGCTTTAAAGAAGAAGGCCGTTTTTTTAACGATAACTTCTGGCTTGAGAAGCCGTACCCGCTTTTTACCTATAAGCCAGATAAGTTAAGCATGGATGAACTCATTGAAGCGACGGAAATCTTTTTGGCGCGCCGAAGTCCCCTGGAGGCGGTCCGCCGTTTTCTTGTGACCCTTTGGAGAACCGGGAATCTGGCCGGCGCCGTGACCAACTATATCAGCAGCACCGGGGATTACAAGAGCCACTACCGGTATCTGGCCGAAAGCGTAGAACAATACCGGAACAGGGAAGTCGTAACGCCCGCGCAATATCCGCCGGCCGTGCAACACTAAGCCCGGTTTAAGATTTCAATTGTTTGAGCGTGGAGCGATTTTACTGTGGCGACAATTGAATCGCCTTTGAGCGGATCGTTTCCGAAATAATCGGTAATCTCCCCGCCTGCGCCCCGGACTACCGGGACAAGCGCCGCTTTATCCCAAAATGACATGATCGGGTCGATCATGATATGGGCTCCTCCCGTGACCAGGAGGTAATATCCAAAGCAATCGCCCCAGGTTCGCGCCAGGCGAGTTTGCTCCAGAAGGTTTTCATACCCCCGGCGCGGTTTGTATTTGGCGAAATCTTTTTCATCGGTAGTGAGTACCGTAGCTTGCTTTAGCTCCACTTCTTGAGTCATGCGTATACTTTTTCCATTGAGCTCCGTAGAGTGATGATCGCCAATCAAAAGGTCGCCTGTCACCGGAAAGTAAATTGCGCCTAAGATGGCTTGTTCCTGGTGCATGAGCGCAATCAGGGTGCCAAAGAGAGGCGCTCCCGCGACAAAACTTTTTGTGCCATCAATGGGGTCCAGAACCCAGTAAAAATCCGCGCCGGGCCTTGTGTCGCCAAACTCTTCCCCGACAATGCCGTGTCCGGGGAATTCTCGCTCAATTTCGTTTCGTAAAAAAAGTTCCGCTTCCCGGTCGGCTCTGGTTACCGGCGTGTCATCGCTTTTCAGTTCAACTTCAATCCCCGGTCCATAGTATTGTAAAATCGTTTTTTGCAAATCAGGCAATACGGAGCGAATCCATTGTTTCCCTTTTTGCATAATTTTTTCAGACATAATTTTCGTTTTTTTATCAGCGCCGGTCTTTTTTTCAAAAACTTGCGTTGTTTCTTCCTTAATAGTGGTTTTTTGCGCCGTTAAATATGGTCAAATTTTCCAAATGAGGCGTTTCGTCATTTGAAAAATATTGACAGGGGGTATAAAAAATAAAAATATTCCTAGCTTTACGGGCGCGGCTAAGATAGTTGTGTCCTGTACTGTTTTATTTTGGAGGAGTGGCTGAGTGGTCGAAAGCGGCGGTCTTGAAAACCGTTGACCTGAGAGGGTCCGTGGGTTCGAATCCTACCTCCTCCGAAACCGTGCCCCTTTTTGCGGGTACACGGCAGAAAGAGAGATGCTGATATTGTAAACCGACCAAAGCTCTCTTTCGTCTTTAGGCGTCTTTAGGCGTTTTTTGGCGCCTTTTGACAAGCAGCCGAAAAGGCGACTTTAGCGCTGTAACGGCCTAGAGTTGTTTAAGGAGAGGCGCCTGATACGAAGTGCAGGCGCGTATCCTTAAAAGCGTATGGAGAGGTGCCTGAGAGGCCGAAAGGAGCGGTTTGCTAAACCGTCGTCCGGGAATTACCGGACCGAGGGTTCGAATCCCTCCCTCTCCGAATTTGAATGCTCGCAAAAGCGAATATTCAAATTTCATAAAGGAAATCCTTTATGAAAAGGCCGGGAAAGTCTGCGGCAGCAGACAGAGGCCTGCGAAAGAACGGTTGAAAAACCAAATGCCCACATAGCTCAGTCGGTAGAGCATTTCCATGGTAAGGAAAAGGTCACCAGTTCGATTCTGGTTGTGGGCTAAGGAACTAGGGCGGTAGTTTAATGGTAGAACCGCGGTCTCCAAAACCGCTAGTGAGGGTTCAATTCCTTCCCGCCCTGCAATAATAGATAGAGAGAGTAATATGAGATTAGTAAGTTTTTTAAAAGACGCTCGATCCGAGCTAAAGAAAGTAACCTGGCCGACCTGGGAAGAGGTGAATCGCTCTACTATCGTGGTTTTCGTTACCGTGATCTTTTTTACACTTTTCGTGTATTTTGCGGACGAAGCGATCAGCTTTGTGATTGAAAAGGTGCTTGGTTAATGGCAATGCAATGGTATGTCCTTCATACTTTGTCTTCGCATGAAAACAAAGTAAAGAAGATTATTGAAACCCAGAAAAAAAAATGGCCTGACGGGGCTTGTGTTGGGCAAATCAAGATTCCGACGTTGGACATGGCGGAATTGCATCACGGAAAAAAACGAATCGTAAAAAAGAAATTTATGCCGGGCTATGTGTTCATCGAGCTCGATATGAACGATGATATTATGTATAAGATACGTAACATTGTCGGCGTGATGGGCTTTGTGGGGACCGACGCGCAACCGCAGGTTCTTACCGAAGAAGAGATGCAAAGCCTGTTTGCCGAAATGGGCGATGCCGTATCGGAAACAAGCGAAGAAAGAGTCGCACCGCGTATTCTCTTTTCCGAAGGCGAAACGGTCAAGATTATCGACGGCCCGTTTGCCAATTTCCAGGGTGTGATTGACGAAGTAAACGCAGAGAAAGGCAAAGTCCGCGTTCGCGTGGAAATTTTTGGGCGATCTACACCGGTCGAACTGGATTACCTGCAGGTAGGTAAAATATAAAAAATATCTGAAAAGAGTAGACTTACTGGCAAAAAAAAAGTTGCCGTCTTGTCTATATTTTTAGATACGGATATTCCCGTTTATCGGGAAGGGAACAGTATTATGGCATCAAAAAAAGTAATCACCCAGATCAAGCTGCAAATTCAAGCCGGCAAAGCAAACCCTGCTCCTCCGGTTGGTACGGCACTCGGCCCCCATGGTTTAAATATCATGGAGTTTTGCAAGGCTTTTAATGCCAAAACGCAATCGCAAGCGGGTAGTGTTATTCCCTGTGTGATTACAGTTTACCAGGATCGTTCTTTTACATTTATTACAAAAGTTCCGCCGGCCAGCGATTTAATCATGAAAGCCGCCAAGGTGGAAAAAGGCTCACCTGTGCCGCATCGTGACAAGGTCGCAAACCTGTCCGAAGAACAGTTGACCCAGATTGCGACTCAAAAAATGCCCGACCTGAATGCAAATGATATTGAAGCGGCGAAGAAGATCATTGCCGGAACAGCGCGTTCCATGGGCGTTACTGTAGGCGAATAAAAGGTTTTAGAAATGGCAAAACACGGAAAGAAATATACGGAATCGCTGTCAAAGATCAACCGGGAAAAAGAGTACTCTCTCGGGGAAGCGATTGAAACGCTCAAAACCGCCGAGTACAGCAAGTTCGGCTCTACGCTGGAAAGTCATATTAATATTAAATACAAAAGCATGCAAAACGTCCGCGGGAGCTTTCAGCTTCCTCATGGCACCGGAAAAGAAGTGAAAGTGCTGGTCTTTGCCAAAGGCGATAAAGCCGAAGAAGCGAAAAAGGCCGGGGCCGACTACGTAGGCGATTCGGACCTCATTGAAAAAGTTTCCGGCGGTTGGATTGATTTTGACTTTGTCGTATCAACGCCTGACCTGATGAAAGATGTCGGTAAACTTGGTCCGGTATTGGGTAAAAAAGGGCTGATGCCGAAACCGAAATCCGGAACCGTAACAACCGATGTAACGTCGATTGTTACGCAGCTCAAGTCAGGGCGCATTGAGTATCGCGCCGACAAAACCGGCGTGGTTCATTTGGGCGTTGGTAAGTTATCTTTTGAAACCGATAAATTGGTGGAAAATGTGGAAGCGGCCTTTAAGTCGATTTTACGCGATAAGCCCCAGGATGCAAAAGGGGAATACATTACTTCGGTCTATTTGGCCGGAACCATGACTCCTTCGGTAAAAATAAACGTAAAAGAGATGCGTTCATAAGGCCATAGGGAGACCAAGGGACCAGGAGAATCCAGGAGAAATTATGCCTGCACAGAAGAAAATAGACTTAAAAGAATCATACGACGAGCTGCTCAAAGAAAATCCCGATTTTATCTTAACGAGATTCAGCGGTCTGGATGTGGAGAAAATGTCCGATCTTCGCCGCAAACTTCTGGAAAAAAATGCGGCATACCGTGTTGTGAAAAACAATATCTTTAAACTGTCGGTTCAAGGCCGCGAAGATATTGAAAACTTTCCCGCTGATGACGAACTCATCGGTCCGTTGGGAATTGCATTTATTCGTGAAGACGTGCCTTCGGTTGCGAAGGTGCTCAAAGATTTTGCCAAAGAAAATGAAGAATTTTCAATGGTTTCCGGCGTGATGGAATCCAGGTACTACGACGAAAAAGGAATCCAAAGCGTCGCCAATATGCCTTCAAAAGAGGAGTCGTTGGCAACCCTGATGGCCGCGTTAAATTCGCCGGCAACCAACATTGCGAGCCTGATGAATCAGGTGATTACGCAACTGGCCCGTGCAATCAAGGCAGTCGGAGAGAAAAACGGATAATATTATTGTTAATATTGAATATTTTAAAGTCGAGGGTTTGAAAAATGGATGAATTACTTGAAAAAATTGGAAGCTTAACTCTGGTTGAAGCCGCTGACCTGGTAAAAAAAATGGAAGATAAGTTCGGTATCTCTGCTGCCGCTCCGGTTGCCGTTGCAGCCGTTGGCGCTGCTCCTGCTGACGGAGGCGCCGGAGGCGGTGATGAACAGTCCGAATTTACCATTGTCTTTGAATCTTTTTCTGGCGACAAGAAAGTTGACGCCATTAAAAAGGTTCGTGAGATTACCAATCTGCCTCTAATGGAAGCCAAGAAAATGGTTGAAGAGGGCAACGGAACATTGAAAGAAAATGTTGCCAAAGACGAGGCAAACAAAATCAAAGCTGACCTGGAAGCAATAGGCGCAAAAATTACGTTAAAATAAAGAACAGGGTAATACAGTTTTGAATTACCTGAAAACTTTTTTGTTTCTCAGTTATCCGGACACGGGCGAAAATGGCGTCAATAGTACGCCTTTTTGCCGTTTATACGGGTTATTTTCGTTTTTTTGTGTCATTTGACAACTTAGGCTTTTAGCGAGGGCATTATGGATAAAAACATAACCATCAAGGTTAGCAATTCCAATACGCCGGTAAAAACGGTTAATTTTGGTAAAATCAAAAAGGCCCTGGAAATTCCATCATTAATCCAGGTGCAGGTTGAGTCTTACAATCAGTTTTTGCAGAAGGATGCTTCTGAAGACAAACGGGAGTCTACCGGCCTGCAATCCGTATTTGAAGAATCGTTTCCGGTGGAAAGTTCCAATGGCGATGTTGTCCTGGAATTCGTATCTTACATTCTAGGCGAGCCGAAAAATAATGTTTGGGATTGTAAAACCAACGGGACCTCCTACTCTGCTCCTTTAAAAGCCGTGATCCGCCTGATCGCGATGGAAACCGGCGAGGTACGCGAGCAAGAAGTCTATATGGGCGATTTGCCTTATATGACCGATACTGGCACATTTATTATCAATGGCGCCGAGCGTGTTGTGGTAAACCAGTTGCATCGTTCTCCCGGTATATTTATTTTTTATGATGAAGTAAAAAATCTTTACTCTGCCCGCATTATACCGGACCACAAGGGTTCGTGGCTTGAGTTTGAGATGGATACCAAAGGACTTTTGGTAGCCCGCATTGACCGAAGAAAAAAGTTCCCGTTTACGCTTTTGGTAAAAGCTCTCGGTTACAACTCCAATGAAGAAGTGTTGCGCTTGTTTTACAAGTCGACGCCATTGACTGTCAAAGGGGTTCCGTTGAAGACCCTCATGAAACATGTCGGAGCCAGAACCATGGGCGATGTCGTTCACCCGGAAACCGGAGAGGTTATTATTGAAGCGGGCGGCGCATTAAACGAAGACAATCTCGACATTCTAAAAGAAGCGAAAATTGGCAATATTGATATTTTTGCCGATGAGGATATGGTTGACGATACCTTGATTATCCGTTCGCTTGAAAAAGACGGCGTCAACAGTACGGAAGAAGCCCTGGTTGAATTCCTGAAAATCCAGCGGCCGTTGGAATATACGGCGGAACACGGCGACCCCGAAAAAAGAGAGAAAAACGTAGAACGCGCGAAAGCGGAATTAGAGCGTCTCTTTTTCGACCCGAAAACATACAACATGGGGATGGTCGGCCGTTACAAAGTAAACGCTAAATTTGATCATATTAATGAGAAAGATTTCTCAAGCAAAGTGACTGAGAAAACCCTGCGGCCTATCGATATCATTGAAACATTAAAATACCTGGTCAATGTAATTAACGAAATCCCCGGGTATCAGGCTGACGATATTGACCACTTGGGGAACCGCCGCGTTAGAACGGTTGGCGAGTTGCTGACTCTTCAATTGAAAACCGGTTTTGCCCGCATGGAGCGAGTTGTCAAAGAACGCATGAGCATGAACGATGTGGATGTGATGACTCCCCAGTTGTTGATCTCCATTAAACCGATTACTGCAGTGATCAACGAATTTTTCGGAACCAGCCAGCTCTCGCAATTCATGGACCAGACAAACCCTCTGTCAGAGCTGACGCACAAGCGGCGGTTGAACGCCCTTGGGCCCGGCGGTTTAACTCGCGAACGAGCGGGCTTTGAAGTGCGCGACGTTCACTATACGCACTATGGCCGCCTTTGCCCGATTGAAACTCCGGAGGGTCCGAACATTGGTTTGATTACCTCCATGGCATCTTATGTCCGGCTGAACCCCTACGGGTTTCTGGAAACGCCTTACAAACTCATTAAAAGCGGAAAAGATACCGGTAAAGTTGTCTACCTTTCGGCAAACGAAGAAGACCACAATGTGGTTGCCGAGGCCAATGCCAAGCTCTCTAAAACAGGCGAGTTTGAAGACAAGCTGGTAAGCTGCCGTTACCGCGGCGATTTCCCGTTGAAAAACCCCGAAGAAATTCAATTGATGGACGTTGATCCGCTTCAAGTGATTTCGCTTTCCGCCGGGTTGATTCCTTTTCTGGAGCACGATGACGCGAACCGCGCCTTGATGGGTTCCAACATGCAGCGCCAGGCTGTCCCGCTTCTTGAACCGGAAGTTCCGATTGTAGGAACCGGTCTGGAAGTTCCCATTGCGTATGACTCAGGCGTGTGCGAATTGGCGGACAAAAGCGGCGTTGTTGTGAAAGTCGACGCCGATCAGGTTATTGTTGAAAACGACGATAAAACACAATCATATTACAGACTGGCGAAATACCGCCGAACCAACCAAAGCACCTGCTTAAATCATGTGCCTTTGGTGAATGTTCATGTCGCTCCTGAAGACGGAGTTGTCGATGCCGTTACCGACGAAGAACTTGTTTTTACCGGCGAAAGCGGCAATACTTTTCATTATCCGATGAAAACAAACCAGGGTGCAATGAAAGCCCTGATCAAGGCAAAAGGGAAAGCGAAGTTTGGCGATACGCTGGCCGGTGAAATCATTGTCGGTAAAGAAATCGCAATGAATACGGGCGATCGTTCGGCGACCGTTCTTGCCGACGGGCTGGCCACCAAAAGCGGCCGTTTGGCGCTTGGTAAAAACATCGTTGTAGCTTTTATGCCTTTTGACGGTTATAACTTTGAAGATGCCATTGTTCTTTCGGAAAAAGTCGTAAAGGATGATGCCTATACCTCGATTCATATTGAAGAATTTGAAATCCAGGCCAGAGAGACGAAACTTGGCAAAGAGACAATCACTCGCGATATTCCCAATATCAGCGAACGGGCTTTCCGCGATCTGGACGACGAAGGAATTATCCGGGTTGGCGCGGAAGTCAAGGCGGGCGATATCCTGGTCGGGATGGTGACCCCCAAAGGCGAAACCGACCTGACGCCGGAGTACCGTCTCTTGCACAGTATCTTTGGCGAAAAAGCCAAAGAGGTTCGCGACAGCTCGCTGCGCGTACCAAACGGGCATGGCGGGATTGTCGTCGATATCCGCCGTTTTAACCGCGAAACGGGCGATGAGCTCCCCCCGGGGATCAGCGAATCGGTCAAAGTGTATGTCGCCAGCAAACGCAAAGTGCAGGTGGGCGATAAAATGGCCGGCCGTCACGGGAACAAAGGGGTGATATCCGTTATTTTACCTGAAGAAGATATGCCGTTCTTGCCGGACGGTACGCCGATCGATATTGTTTTGAACCCTCTTGGCGTACCTTCGCGGATGAACCTGGGGCAGATTTTTGAGACGCAGCTTGCCTGGGCGGGCCGCCTTTTGGGCGTCAACTTTGAAACGCCGGTCTTTGACGGAGCCAAGTGGAGCGACGTGACCGACTACATGAAACAAGCCGGGCTACCCGAAGACTCAAAAATTCAATTGAGAGACGGGCGAAGCGGCGAACCGTTTTTGCAAAAGGTTTTCGTTGGCGTGATTTACATGTTGAAACTGCATCATATGGTCGAAGACAAAATGCATGCGCGATCGACCGGTCCGTACTCTCTGGTTACGCAGCAACCGCTGGGGGGCAAGGCCCAATTTGGCGGCCAACGGCTGGGAGAAATGGAAGTCTGGGCGCTCGAAGCGTATGGCGCGGCGCACACGCTTCAGGAACTCTTGACAGTGAAATCGGACGATATGCAGGGTAGAGCCCGCGTATACGAGTCAATTGTCAAAGGCATCCATGCGATCAAACCGGGTATACCGGAGTCATTTAACGTATTGATACGGGAAATTCGTTCTTTGGGGATCGACATTACTGTTGTAGATTCTCAGGATAACGATGTGGAAATTTCGGAATTTGAGGATGAGTATAGCAAGGCTCGCCGCAAAATTAGAATCGATTCACTACAAAACGCTTAGAGCACGGGAGTATTTATGCGGGATTTTTACGATTTTAGTAAAATTAGAGTTAAACTCGCTTCACCGGACCGGATTCGCGACTGGTCTTTCGGAGAAGTAAAAAAACCGGAGACCATTAACTATCGGACCTTAAAACCCGAAAGAGACGGTCTCTTTTGCGAAAAAATATTCGGAACCACCAAAGAGTGGGAATGCTACTGCGGAAAGTTTAAATCGATTCGTTACAAAGGCGTTGTTTGCGATAAATGCGGCGTTGAAGTGACACATTATAAAGTTCGCCGCGAACGCATGGGCCACATTGAACTCTCTTACCCGGTAGCTCATATCTGGTATTACCGAACCGTTCCAAGCCGCATTGCCTTGCTGCTGGATATGTCGGCAAACGATATTAAAAGTATTTTATATTTTGAGCGTTATGTTGTGATCGAACCGGGCGACACCGGTCTTGAGCCAAAGCAACTCATTGCGCAAGACGAGTATGACCGTCTTGTCGAACAACATGGCGACCAGCTTTATGCTTCGATAGGCGCAGATGCAGTGAAAGAATTGCTGACCATTCTGAATATTGAAGAGGACATTCGTGAAATTCGTACTAAAATTGAAGAAAAACGGCGCGTTACCGACCGTCGTCTGTTAAAACGCCTCGAACTGCTTGAGTCGTTCCGCGACAGTACCAACCGCCCCGAATGGATGATCATGGATGTGATCCCGGTCTTGCCGCCTGAATTGCGTCCCATGGTTCAGTTAGAGGGCGGCCGTTTTGCCACTTCCGACCTGAACGACCTTTACCGCCGGGTGATCAACCGGAACAACCGTCTCAAAAGATTGTTAGCGCTGAAAGCGCCCGATATTATTGTCAGTAACGAAAAGCGGATGTTGCAAGAAGCGGTTGACGCTCTTTTTGACAACTCACGCCGTAAAAAAGCGATCAAAGGCAAGGGAAACCGTCCCCTCAAATCGCTTTCCGATATGCTCAAGGGCAAACAAGGCCGTTTCCGCCAAAACTTGCTGGGTAAACGGGTCGACTACTCCGGCCGTACGGTTATCGTGGTAGGACCTGAGCTCAAGCTCTACCAATGCGGTCTTCCGAAAAAGATGGCCCTGGAGCTTTTCAAGCCTTTCATCATGAAGTGGCTTGTCGAGCATGAATATACGCAAAATATTAAATCCGCCAAGCGGATGATTGAAAACGAAGAACGCGAAGTTTTCCAGGGGCTTGAAGAAGTCATTCATGAGCACCCGGTCTTGTTAAACCGCGCGCCTACGTTGCACCGTTTGGGTATCCAGGCGTTTTTACCGGTACTGGTAGAAGGGAAAGCCATTCAGCTTCACCCCCTGGTTTGCCATGCCTTTAACGCCGACTTTGACGGCGACCAGATGGCGATTCACGTTCCGCTTTCTCCGCGCTCTCAGCTGGAATCATGGTTATTGATTCTCTCGGCGCACAACCTTTTGAACCCGGCAAACGGCCAACCGATTGTAGGCCCGACGCAGGATATGATTTTAGGTCTCTACTACCTCACCACTGAGTTGGAAGAAGGGAAAGGCGAAGGGAAATTATACGACTCCATTGAAGAAGTCATTTATGCTATGGACAAAGGCCAGGTAGATATCCGGGCGAAAATTCAGTTTATCCACTTGGATCGTCAAATTGAGACGACCCCCGGTAAGTTGATTTTTAACGAGCTTTTGCCCGCCGACTATGCCTACATTAACCGGCCTTTGACCAATAAAACCATCAACGACATTATTGCCGACCTCTATAAAACAAGAGGACCGGCGGTAACCGTGAAGTTTTTGGATTCAATCAAAAGACTCGGGTTTAGCTATGCTACCTGCTTTGCTCCGACCATTTCTCTGAGCGATATTAAAATCCCGGAATCGAAAGCGAAGCTGATTGAGAAAGCGACCAAAGAAGTGGAACGCGTTGAAAGCGAACACCGCAAGGGCGTGATCACGAACGAAGAACGTTATAAAAAGGCCATTGAAATCTGGACCAATACCAACGATAAAATCACGGAAGATTTGTTTGAACTGCTCAAAGGCGATCAGCGCGGTTTTAACCCTATCTACGCTATGGCGACATCGGGAGCGCGGGGTTCCAAGTCGCAGATTCGCCAGTTGGCGGGGATGCGCGGTTTGATGGCGAAACCTTCCGGGGATATTATTGAGCTGCCGATTAAATCAAACTTTAAAGAAGGTTTGGGCATTCTGGAGTTCTTTATCTCGACTCACGGCGCGCGGAAAGGTCTGGCGGATACGGCTCTAAAAACAGCCGATGCCGGTTACCTGACTCGCCGTCTGGTTGACGTCTCGCAAGACGTAATCATTCAGTATGAGGATTGCGAAACGGAAGAGTCGATCTTGATCTCGGCCGATAAAGAGGGCGACAAAACCATTGTCAGCCTGAAAAATAAACTGTATGGCCGTTACCTGGGCGAGGATATCAAAGATCCGAACACCGACGAAATACATTTTGAACGAAATACTCTGGTAGACGAAGAAGTCGCCCAAAAAATTGAAAACCTGGGTTACGAAGAGGTTCGCGTTCGCAGCGCTCTGACCTGTGAATCCGAAATGGGCCTTTGCGGTAAATGCTACGGCCTTGACCTCTCGACATTACGCTCCGTTGAAAAAGGCGAAGCGGTGGGGATCATTGCCGCTCAATCGATTGGCCAACCGGGTACGCAGCTTACGATGCGTACGTTCCACATTGGCGGTACGGCGACAACCCGTACCGTTCAGAACTCCATTACATCGCCATACGAAGCGATTGTCATGGAAGTTCAGGGCAAACATGTGATTAACCGCGATGGCAAAAAAATCATGGCGCGGCGCGGGTCGGTTCAGCTGGCTCAAATCATGTCGAGCTACTCGAAAAAAGAGATCGAGGGTTACTCCTTGCAAAGCGGCGTTCGTGTGATCCGCGGCGAGGTTATTGGCAAGATCAAAGATAAAAGCGGAAAAGCAAACCCGGTCTATACGTCATCTCCGGGTGTGATTCACGAAGACAGCGATACTATTTATGTTCTCGGTCAAGATTACACTGCCGTTCTCCAGGGCGGTTCCGCATTGCACGTAGAAAAGGGCAATGTTTTGAATATGGGTGACCTGATTTGCGAATATGACCCCTTCAACAACCTGGTGGTGGCGACATCAAGCGGGCGCGTTGAATACAACGATATCGAAGAGGGGAAAAACCTGAAGCTGGAAGAATCCGAAACTTCGGAAACGGCTTTGCGTAAAATTGTACCGTACCGTGGTAGAAAAATGGCCCCGGCGCTTCAAATTTACGACAAAGGGCGCTTGACCGAAGAAGTAACCTTACCCATGGGAGCCATTCTTAGCGTAGAAAATGGCAAGTCCGTAAGTGAGGGTGATATTCTGGCCAAGATTGAAACCAAGGCGGAAAAAACACGCGATATTACAGGCGGTCTGCCAAGGGTTGACGAACTTTTTGAAGCGCGCCACCCCAAAGACCCCTGCCATCTGGCGGAAATTGACGGGATTATCCAGGATAATGGAGAGATTGTCCGCGACAAACGCGTACTTCATATTTACCCGGAAGGGCTTAACGAGGATGAGGCGGAAGAGCAAAAGGCAAGCATTGCTATCCCCATGAACAAACAAATTCTTGTTCAGGACGGCGAGCGAGTCGAACGCGGCGATATCATGGACGACGGCGTTCTGGATCCGCACGATATCCTGCGCGTTCAAGGGGAAATTGCGCTGCAAAAATACCTGATTCGGGAGATTCAGGAAGTCTATCGTTTGCAGGGCGTGTATATCCATGACAAGCACATTGAAATTATCATTCGTCAAATGATGAGAAAGCTGGAAATTGCCGATGCGGGCGATACGGCTTTTGTGCCGTCGAGTACTATTGACAAGGTTCTCTTTAAAAAAGAAAACGAGCGTGTTCTCAAAGAAGGGGGCGCTCCGGCAACCGCCATTCCCATTTTGATGGGTTTGACCAAAGCCTCTTTGAATTCGGAAAGCTTTTTGTCTGCGGCTTCTTTCCAGGAGACCACGAGAGTGCTGACCGATGCGGCCATCAAAGGCAAAGAAGATCCGTTGACCGGGTTAAAAGAAAATATTATTATCGGACATCTAATCCCGGCCGGTACGGGTATGCGGGAGTATTTAAAAGTCCGCGCTTATAAAAATGTAATTGGCGACCTGTATTATACGCAAGAAGAAATGGAAGATTTGTATAATCCTTCCGAGAAAGAGAGCGAAGTTCAGGTTCATGATATCATGAGCGCAGCTCCGGCGCAATACGCAAAAGAGGAAGAATAAGCGTAGCGCCGAAAGCTTTTATAGTTGACAGGGTGTCTCAAAAGGGGTGTAGCACGGTATGAAAAGAACATTTCAACCTTCAAATTTGAAGAGAAACCGAACTCACGGTTTTCGGAAAAGAATGGCCACAAAATCGGGCCAATTGGTATTAAAAAGACGTCGTCAGAAAGGTCGTAAAAAGTTAACCGTATCTGACGAGAGACGCCGTTTTCACCTGGCGCGATAACCGGGTGGGTGCCAACCGATAAGCTAAAGCTTTATCTTGCGTTACCTTGCGTCATAAAGAGTTTTTTGTTTCAATAAAAAGTAAAAACGAGATCAGGGATCTGTTTTTAAATGGTAAAAAAGCCTATTCCAAGAATGTCATGATTCGATATACCCGGCACAAGGGAGGGCTCCCGATCGGCGTGGTCTGGGCCGTTCCGAAAAAAGCCGGGAACGCCGTTTTTCGAAACCGTCTCAAGCGGCTGCTCAAAGAAGCTGCGTTTCATTACTTTAAACAAAACGGGGGAGGGGTTGAGTGTACCTGCCAGGTTTCTATCACGCCCCGCCCGTCATTTGCCGCCATTTCTCACAACGAACGTTTTCTTGAAATGGAAAAATTGTTTGATACCGTTTTTATGCGTTTCGGTAACCCAAATGCATTGGACTCTAAACTTGCGCCGGAAAAATAAAAAAATAAAAACGTTAGGCGATGATTGATATGAATAAGAACGACCGGCAAGCGGCAAAACCCGAAATGAAACCAAGGTGGGGAGTGTTCCGCTCGTTCATTTTATTTTTAATCAGGCTTTACCGGCGGTTTATCAGCCCGGCAATGGGCGGGCAGTGCCGGTTTTACCCGACCTGCTCGGCGTACGCGCATTTGGCTTTTACTTATTTTCCGCTCTACAAAGCGTTTTATTTAAGTATTTCCAGAATCTTGCGATGCAACCCCTATACAAAGGGGGGAGAAGATATCCCGCCGGGAATCGACCAAAAGCTGCTAGAGGAGCATTTACACTACCTGCAAAAATAAGGATTAAAAAAAGAAGAGTAGCATAGACGAACCGGCGAGACCGTTTGGTTTCTCTTTGCGGTACTCTTTGCTAAGGCGCAAAAGCGGATTTTGCGACGCCCCCGGTAAAATCCCGGAGGGGGTTAAACGAAAAGCCGCCGGCTTTTCAAAACCGGGGAACAACTTGAGGAGAAAAAAAATGGGAAAAGAATACACATTTATCATGATTAAACCGGACGCCGTCGAAGACGGTCATACAGGCGCAATTCTGGAAAGAATTGAAAAAGAAGGCTTTCATATTCGCGGTTTGAAAAAAGTAAAATTAACGCTGGGCCAGGCGCAAAAATTTTATGAGGTCCATGCGGAACGTCCGTTTTACGGAGAGTTGACCGATTTCATGGCTTCCGGTGAAGTGGTCGCCGCTTGTCTTGAAAGAGACAATGCCGTTGCGCATTGGCGCACTGTCATTGGCGCGACGGATCCTGCGGAGGCTGAAGAAAATACCATTCGCAAACTCTATGCCCGTTCCAAGGGCGAAAACGCAGTTCATGGTTCGGATTCGGATGAGAATGCCGCCATTGAAACTTCTTTTTTCTTTAGCGGACTGGAACTAAACGCTTGATTCAATTTCAATTAGCCCGGTAAAACTAATGCAACCAGTTCACGATGATTTCTTGCGCGAGTACGAATCATTGCGCACTCGATGGCTGGAAAATTATCAAAATGACCTGCAGCGTACGTCATTTGCCGGGGCGCCGCCTCTTTTGCAAGAGGCGATTTTGTATAGCCTGGATGCAGGCGGGAAACGCCTGCGCCCGGTTTTAGTTCTAAAAGCGGCAGAGACAGCCGGTTTACCGGACGAAGCAGCGCGCTTGGTTTCGACAGCTTTTGAAACTCTGCATACATACTCATTGGTTCATGACGATTTACCCGCGATGGATGATGACGATCTCCGCCGGGGGAAGCCTTCGTCGCATAAAAAATTCGGAGAAGATGTCGCCATTTTGGTTGGTGATGCCTTGCAAACGCTCTCTTTTGAACTTCTAGCCCTTGCGGGCGCGCCTTCTCTCGCGATATCGATGTTTGCCGGTTTGGTTGGTCCGTCCGGCATGATTGGCGGGCAATACCTTGATATCAAGGCGGGGGAACGTATCTTTGGTACCGGGCCTGCCGGGAACGCTGCCGCCGAAAAAGAAAAGGATTCATTTCTTTCGTATCTGGAAAAAATGCACCGGGAAAAAACCGGGAGGCTGATCCAGGGCGCCCTGACGATTCCGTTTGTTTGCGCGAACCCGGAGCAAGACACAAGCGCAATTGCAGAGTGGTCTTTGAACCTGGGGAAACTTTTTCAAATCATGGACGATATTTTGGATGAGACTGCCGATTCGCAAAGCCTGGGTAAAACAGCAGGGAAAGATCGCGCGGACGGAAAATTGACCTACGTAAATTTACTGGGTCTGGAAGAGGCGCAAAAACTAGCGCTAGCCTTGCATGACCGGCTGGCAGGCGAAGCGCAAAAATTGTTTTCGGGATCGAACTTTTACCCATCATTGGTCAGCTATATTTATCGCCGGGAGCATTGACCTTTTTAACAACCTTTTTAACGAGTTTCTTAAAAGGCTTTTTATTGGAATTTGGCTGAAAGCCAACCCTTGGTATCATGAAAAACATGAGAATTGACGAATGGATGGTGCACCATGGAGTGGCGGATAACTTGCCTCTGGCGCGCGCGCTCTTGATGGCAGGCAATGTGCTGGTCAATGATCGTCCGGTTACCAAAGCCGGGTATTCGGTCAGCGAGAAAGACCGAATTCGATTGCGCGGGGTCCGAAAATTTGTATCGCGCGGGGGCGAAAAACTTTCAGCCGCTCTTGAAGAGTGGGATTTCCCGGTAAAGGGCAAAATCTTTTTGGATATTGGCGCCTCGACCGGCGGGTTTAGTGATGCGCTTTTGCAAAAGGGCGCGGCCCGTATCTATGCCCTGGATGTGGCTTACGGTATTCTGGATGACAAGATTCGTTCAGACCCGCGTGTAACGCCCATTGAGCGAACTCATATATGCCGGTTATCGCCGGAACAAATGGCCGAAAGACCGGATTACTTTGTCGCGGATGTCTCTTTCATCTCGTTAAAGAAAGTTTTGCTCTGCCTGCAAAAGTTGTTTTCCGAGGGTTTTGAGGGCAGCGGCTTTGAAGGGATTGCCTTGTTTAAACCCCAGTTTGAAGCCCCGCCTGAAGCGCTGCAAGGGGGGATCTTAAAAGACGATGAACTACTGGAGCGGACAATCCGCGATTTTAAACTCTTTTTAGACTCGCATGATATTGATGTTTTGCATGCAATGGCATCGCCACTTCTGGGAGCCAAGGGAAACCGGGAATACCTGTACCACCTTTCGTGGACTAAAACAGCAAGCGGCTCCCCAGAAAAAGACCGGTAAAGAGGTCGCTTTCCGGGTAAAAATCGCCGGGGCGAAAGACGGCCGCCACCAGATAAAAAGAATGCCATTTTCGGCGGTACAATAGCGATAAATCCGCCTCTTCGCCGATTTTTTCCCCCGATCGATTTTGCGGCTTGCCATCGAAAGACACGGCCCCTCTCGTATCGTTGACCGATTGATCGTAGACAACCCAGATATCCAGCCCCAAAGCCAGACCCAAAGAGAGCGGATTGATTGTTAGAATATTCCGGAAATGCCCGAAAGAGATTCCGCTTGCATGATGATGAAAGCGCGAAGAATGATAAATCCCGTTGTTTTGCCCGAAGGCGGCGGGGTAAAAACCGGCGATATTGGTCATTAAATAACCGCCGGCTTGTTCGCCGCCAAACCCGGTAAAACCGGTTGAAGTAAGATTTCCGTAATCATCGAAGGTTATCCCTTCAAAATAAAACAATTCGATTTGCGCCATTGCTTGCAGGTTCGGGGGGAAGTTGGCGGGCAAATTTGTTTGCATGACCGAATTATTCCGGCGTTTCAGTTGGTAATCCATCGAGAGAGTGACGCCGCCCATCGCGCCGGAAGCCAGCGCATCCCGGCTGTAACCTTCGTAGTTGGGCAACTTGCGATCTACCCCGTCGGATGCGGCTGCCTGAGCCTCCCCTGAAAAGCGCTGAAACCGGTAATAGGCTCTACCGCCGCTTACTAAAATGTAATCTTCATCGGCGTGATTTGGCGTTTGCGAAGCGCGTTCTCTGCCGCCACGCACGGCTCCGTAGCGGGTTAAATACAGATAAAATAAAAACCCGCTTTCGATATTTTTGTCAATTACTTGCTCTAGTTCTTGTTCCAGCCGGGCGGTTTGTTTCTTCAAACGGGGGCTTTGATAAAGCAGGCCTGTGCGCACCACGGGTAAGTCGCCCCGGTAATTTGAACCGGTTCGTTCGGCTTCCCGGGAATCTTCTGCAAAAGCGCCGCCCCCAAAGCCGTTATATTCTTGCGGAACATTGCTTTGAACCGAAAACAGCGCTTCCAGGCGTCCCCGTTCCGGGTGGAAGTATTCCAAAAAAATTCCTTCAACCGGTTGGTAAAATACATAATCGGCTTGCCAAAGACGGTCGCCCGGTTGCGTCTGATCGTTGCCGGGGTAATAAAAGTTTTGCTGTGACGCGCTAAAAATTGTATTGCGTTGAGTTGTTTTTTGTGAAAAACCGGTGGTGTGCAGCTTTTTCCCCATAAAAAGAGTCAAACTTGCCGGATCGCCGGCAAAACGGACAGTACCGTAGAGTTGCGGAAAAACCGGCGTTCTTGGTTTGGCGGGGGTTGGGGCGGGGTCGAGGTATGCACTACTGTTTGCCCCCCATTGCTGTAAAAAAAAGACCTCCATAAAAAAAGCCGTATAACCCGAGAGGCGAACTTGCCAAAGTAAATTTACCAGAGAAAACGCATTGATTGTCAGATCGTCGCTCTCGGCGATCGAAGCCGGGCTTTGGCCGTTATAATCCTTGAAATCCAGATTATGAAAGAAATAAGCGGTGGTGTCAAAGTTGCCGCTAATCGTGTTTGCGCCTATCGTACTTTCCCGGGCCGGCGGTATTTGGCATGGCGCCTGGTACGGGCGGCATAGGAAAACAAACAAAAAGAGAAGAGCTTTTTTGGTCAGGTTCATCTGACCTATCAATCGTTCCGGATTTACTTTTTTGTTATTTTAGGCGCATTTTTTTCTGTTTTTGTATTTAGGCGTTACTTTCTATCGTAAACTTGCTTCGTTTATTTGCCTAGTTGGCCGCCGAGTACTTTTCATTGCTGGCGCGCCGGTAGTAGCTTTTGTTCAGATGGCGGATAACCATTTGAGCGACGTTGACTTCAGACGCCGCTTCGATTCCCTCAAGCCCGGGCGAGGGGTTCACTTCAAGAATAAGGGGGCCGCGTTCCGATTCAATTAAGTCAACACCGGCAAAGCGCAAGCCCATGGCGCGTGTAGCGACAATCGCCATTCTCTCCGATTCTACATTGAGCCTGATACCTGTGGTGGTTCCGCCCCGGTGAAGGTTCGAGCGGAATTCGTCGCCCAAAGAAGAGCGAGTCATTGCGGCAATCACGCGGTTATCGAGTACAATCGCGCGGATATCTTTGCCCGATGATTCGCTGATAAACTCTTGCACCAAAAGGTGCTGCCCCTGGTTGATGATACTTTCCAGAATGGAGCGCGCTGAACGCACCGACTCGGCTAACATGACCCCCATGCCTTGCGTTCCCTCGGTAATTTTAATGATAATGGGGGGGCCGCCGACCGCCTCAATGGCCAGGTCAATGGCGCCGATATCGTCCAGAAAGAAGGTGCGCGGCACCGGTACGTTATGCTGAGACAACACCTGGAGAGAGCGCAGTTTGTCTCTGCTGCGCAATATCGCTTGCGTGGTGTTTAAAGTGACTTTACCCATCATTTCAAATTGTTTGATTACGGCCAGGGTGTAGTTCGGCTTTTTCTGGCCGACGCGCGGTATAATGATATCGGGCGGCGCCAGCTTTTCGCGGTTGTAAAAGATTTCGTTATTTTTTTTCTCAACATGCAGCGTAAGCGAAATGGGTGAATATACTTTGGCGCGGTTTCCGTTTTTAATCGCTTCTTCAAAAAAGCGCCTGGTTGAATACAGAGAACGTGAATTGGATAAAATATAAATCAACGGCTTATTTCGGTCCCCCAGATTTTTTACTTGAATCATGTTGGCGTGATCCTATGAGTTTTGATACCGTAAAGTTTTTATTCTCTTCATCGCAATCTTTATGAAAAATACTTGTCATCCGGTTTCAAATCCGAAAATTGCTCAATCACCTGAAAATGGGGGCGTAGCTCAGTTGGGAGAGCGTTTGAATGGCATTCAAAAGGTCAGGGGTTCGATTCCCCTCGTCTCCAAATAATTAAATAAAGTATTGCTGTTGCATACGAGACACAACTGCATTGCCAAGGAAAGTTTTGGACGCGCCATTTACACTGGATAATATGGACCCAAGGCCATGAAAAGGCAATAAAAACGGATTGGGGGAAGGGCATGTCACTATCGACAAATGAAATAACCAAATTGCTGGGAAAAGATGCCGACGATATACTCGGCCATGTTTGCGAAAAAATTACCAAAGAAAGAATTTCAGCGCCTGGCAGCGATTTTATAGACTCGGTGTTTTCACATAGCGACCGGAACAACCAAACCTTGCGTTCGATTCAATCATTGTTTCAAACAGGGCGTTTAGGCGGTACCGGTTATCTTTCCATTTTACCGGTAGACCAGGGCATCGAACATTCCGCCGGCGCCTCATTTGCTCCGAACCCCGACTACTTTGATCCCGAAAAAATAGTGGAACTTGCCATCGAAGGGGGCACCAACGCCGTAGCGTCCACCCTGGGAGTCCTCGGCATTGTCTCACGAAAATACGCCCATAAAATTCCGTTTATTGTAAAAGTAAACCATAATGAACTATTGACCTTCCCCAATAAATTTGACCAAATCCTTTTTGCGCAAGTGCGGCAAGCCTGGGATATGGGCGCCGTAGGTATTGGCGCGACCATCTATTTCGGGTCTAACGAAGCCGGGCGTCAAATTCAGGAAATATCCGAAGCGTTTGCATATGCCCACGAACTGGGCATGGCCACGGTTCTCTGGTGCTACCTGCGCAATTCCGACTTTAAAGTAAATAAAACCGACTACCATGCGGCGGCCGACCTTACCGGGCAAGCCAATCATCTTGGCGCGACCATTGGCGCCGATATCGTGAAGCAAAAACTCCCGGTCAACAACGGCGGCTACAAAGCGATCAATGAAGCGCATGGCTCGTACGGAAAGTATACCGAAAAAATGTACACCGACCTAACCACAGAGCACCCGGTCGATTTAGTCCGTTATCAGGTAGCCCATAACTACATGGGCCGCGTGGGTTTAATTAACTCTGGCGGAGCATCGGGCGACAATGATTTGGCCGATGCGGTTCGCACAGCCGTCTTAAACAAACGCGGCGGCGGCATGGGGCTGATTAGCGGGCGCAAAGCGTTTCAAAAGCCGATTCAAGAAGGCGTAGCGTTACTCAACGCTATCCAGGATGTTTATTTAAATACCGAAATTACAATTGCGTAACAAAGCGTACGCTTAGCTTGTAGCTTAAAAAACGTAAAAGCGAATACCAAAAGAACCGTCTACGCTAAAGTTCGTACCGGGCAGCAAAGCCATGGTGGGCGCCGCTTCGGCAAAGATTTCAACATCGCCGGTAACCATCCACTGTAGACCGACGGGAATCCGTACCCCGCCACCGAAACTGTCGTTCGTGGCATTTTTATTGTCATGATACCGAAACGCCCCGCCAACGCCCAGATACCAATCAATGGGCGAAACCAGTTCCCTGGTGAATATCCAATAATCGATGTTTACATCCAGATGTCCCCCTTCAATGAGGTTCCAGCCGATTTCAATGACAGGGAAATTATTTCTTTTAAACGTGAGCCCCGTAGGTCCGCCGGCGACAAATCCGATACCGGTCTCGCCTTTCGCCAAAAGCGGATTTAAGGCAACAAGACCGGCCAGAGCGACCAAAACGATGTTTTTTTTCATATGTTGAAGCGTATATTTATTCATTTTACTTTTCCGATTATTAATAGTAAATATATTTTTTCGCCGTACTAAGGAGCATTGGCGCTTCTCGCTCTATTCCAGTTGCCGGTGATCGTGAAGGTGCTTGCTGTCCCGTCGTTTGCTGTTACGCTAAAATTACCCGAAACATAATCGCCGGGGCCGCCCACATAGGTTGCGGCGACCGAACCGCTCGTGGCAGTGTAGGTCGTACTAAAACCGTCAGTGTATGTAAAGGTTGCGTTGTTTGTCGCGACATCGTAGTTGCCGGAAGTTGAACCGTTAAATGTAATTGTCGCCCCCGGAACCGGTCCGGTTGCGCTGATGTTCATTCTGGCATTGGCATTTTCATATTGAACGGTAAATTGCGATCTTGAAAAGGTAGTTGAACTACTCCCCTGTACGAGAATATAGAGCTCTTCGCTTGTCGGCGTGCTTGAGTCCGCTGTCGCCTGGGTTTCGGTATCTACGCACCCGAAGGCGAAACCGGTCATTAGAACGAAAAAAGCGAATATAATTTTTATACCTGTTTTTTGCATTGAATGTTCCATACCATAAATGTATACATAAATTTGAAACAGAAAAGCAAGTTTTTTTTGCCGGTGTATCATTAAATAATAACATTACCCAGATGGAACCTTCAGAAAAAAAAATGGACGCAATTATCATTGGCGGGGGCCCCGGCGGGTATGTCTCAGCCATACGCCTGGCTCAAAAAGGGCTGCAAGTCGGCGTGGTAGAAAAAAGGAAAACGCTGGGGGGTACCTGCTTAAATGAAGGGTGTATCCCCTCAAAAATATTGCTCGAAGCGTCGCACCGGTACGCCTCCATGCAAGCGCAGAGCGAAGAATTCGGAATCCGCTGCGACTCTGTCAGCATTGATCTCGATCGTTTGCGCGAACGCAAAGAGAAGCTGGTTGCCGAGTCATGCGCAGGTATCGACTTTTTGTTTCAAAAAAACAAGGTAGAGCATATCCGGGGGGCGGGGCGGCTGCTTGGCCCAGGGGCCGTAGAAGTGACGAGCGAAGACGGCCGCGTATCGCGCCTGAGCGCCAAATCGGTCATATTGGCAACCGGTTCCGAACCGGCGCCGATTCCCATAGAGGGCGCGCAATTTGACGGCTCGCAAGTGATTCATTCAACGCAGGCGCTTGCGCTCGAAAGTATTCCGCAACACCTGCTTGTCATTGGCGGCGGCGCCATCGGTCTTGAGTTGGGTCTGGTCTACCGCAGGTTAGGTGCCGAGGTCTCTATCGTTGAGATGTTGCCGCGGCTTTTGATGGGGGCTGACCGCCAGATTGGCGATTATTTAAAAAGAACGCTAACCCGGCAGGGGGTCAACATTTACCTTGAATACGGCGTTACCTCCGCTCAAAAAAATGAACGGAAAATTCTCTTGCAGGCGGCAAACAAAAAAGGAAAGCAAATAGAACTGGAAGGCGAAACGCTGCTGGTGGCGGCCGGCCGGCGCCCCTTGAGCAAAGGCTTTGGTCTGGAAGAAGCGGGCGTCTCATTAACCGGCCGGGGCTTTGTCAAGGTAAACCCGAAAACATTTGAAACCGGCCTGCCGGGCGTCTATGCGATTGGCGATTTAATAGAAGGTCCGATGCTCGCTCATAAGGCGCAAGAAGAAGGCATTGCCGTTGCCGAAGTCATTACCGGCGGCAAGCCCGGGATCTCTTACCAATCTATTCCCGCGGTGGTCTATACCGATCCCGAAGTGGCCATTGTCGGCCCCGGAGAAGAGGCGCTCAAAGAGAGCGGCGCCGAATATCTCACCGGCACGGCGTTTTTCAAAGGCAACGGCCGGGCGAAATCAATGTCGGCGACCGATGGAATGATCAAGGTCTTTGCCGAACCCGGCGGCCGTCTTATCGGCGCACATATGATCGGTCCGCATGTTTCCGAATTGATCCATAGCGTCTCTCTTGCGGTGGGCGCGAAACTGAGCGTAGATCAAATGGCGCAAACGATTTTTCCTCACCCGAGCGTTTCAGAGGTATTGCGCGAAGCGGCCCTGGCGGCAACGGGCGCAGCGCTTCACGGTTAATCCTGCGCCCGGTCTTTGAGCCAATCACCGGCCAGGCCAACCCATGCGCGAAACAAGGGTAAATAAAGAGCCAGCGTCACAGCCGCCAAAAAAAGAAGAGTAATTCGAAGCCCACCTGTGGCGTGAAAAACCAGAGATACCGAAAGCGCCGTAAAAGCGGCAAGCATGAGCGCGATTTCCAATCCGCCGGTTTTTCTTTTCGGCTTTGCCCCGGCAAGCCGGGTTTGCACCTCAGGTATTTGGCGCGCAAAATCGTTATTGGCAAGAATAAAAAACCCGTAAAAAATCAAATACCCGAACAACGTAAAAAGAGACCAGGCAGAAAGGCGCTCGAAAGAAAGAAAAACAAGCAAGGCGCCGGCTGTAATGGCGCCCCACAAAAAAACCAAAGGAAACACCGAAGGTTCTTGCGGCTGCGCTTTTTGGCCGCTTCTTTGAAAAAAAAGCGAAAGCGTAATGAACGTTGCGCCGAACAAAACTCCCGCATAGTAAAAATAGAAATACAGAATTTTTTTATCGTGAACGGCTGTCCATAAAAACAGGCCGGTGGCAATTGAGACCAGGGCTGCCGCCGAAAACACTTTGCTTTGCGCGCTTTGATTTTTCTTTGCGCCGTTTGACTGCCGCCAAAAAATATTGAGGTATTGCAAAAGAAAAAAACCGGCCAAACCCGATTGCGAATGGATGCGTATGGAATGGATGATCTCTGTGGTAAACCAGCTTGTTTGAAAATTGGTCGCAATCATCGCGCCAAAAGAAGAGGCTTGGAACAGATAAAAAAACGAAACAATATCAATCCAAAGCTCCAGACTTTTCCAGGTTTTTTTCGGAAGCGTAAAAAAAGCTTTTGAAACAATTCGAAGGTAAAGAAAAATCGAAAAAAACAAAACCATGGCGCTAATCGAGAGCTCCGGTCCGCCGGCCAGGGCGTGAATTTTCCAGAGAAAAACAAGCAACGAGGCGGCATACAAAATGATTTGCCCCGCGATACCGCCCAGAGATACTTTTTTCGCCCCGTAGCCGAATACCAGATAATAATAGCCATACCCCATGAATTGGGGTAAAATGACGCCAAGGGTAAACATATGCGTCAATGCAACCAGCGGCCCGGTCAAAGGGGCGCCAAACAATTGATCGGCCATCCAAAAACCGTAAACAAAAGTCAGTCCGAGAAAAAAAATCGAAACATTTTGGTAGAGAGCCAGAACGGAAACCGCGTTTTGTTGCGTAAGTTTTCCCGTAAGCGTGTTATTTTTTTCGTTCATTTGAGATCAGCAAATATTGGTAGAATAGATATATTGTCCAGGATTCTGCCCAAGCCGTCTGTTCCGTTTTCGTTAAGAACGGGGCAACCACAAAACCGAACTTTCGTATCATTGGGCTTAAAAAATCTGGTCTTTTTCGGTGTATCATTTTCAACATGAGCAAATCGGGCCTGTCCGATAAAATGGCGATTGCCTTTCCGGCGGGTTCGGGGGCGGGTAATTCGCGAACGTCGATTTCCATAAAAGACGAAGGGAGCTCCTTTTTTAAATGTTTTTCCGTGGCGGCGAGGTCTTCAAGCGCGACATCAGCAAAACCGTCTTTTTCGGGAAAAACCTTTACCTTGCCCTTTTTAAAATAAACTTCAAAAACTCCTCCTTTTTTTTCGGTATAGAGCTCAAACCCCCAGTTCCGGGCGTAAGCATAGAGCGGGATCGGCTCAAAATCAACGGTGAGTTTTAAAAACTGGGTATTTTCAAGAGCAAACAGCCGTTTCTTAATGGCGCGGAAAGGCTCAACCCCCTTCATTAAAAGCGGCCTCACATCGAATTCAACCGCCTCTTTTTGCCGCAAATCCGCAATTTCAAAATCCGCCGGCTGTTCTATCATGTTACCGGGCATCTCTTCGCGCAGGTACAAACCGATGCTCTCTGCCAGTTCGTTGAGCGGAATTTCAAGAATGCCGGATAAGGCGCGCCATGAGATGCGGGCGGCGGCGTCTTGGGGCAACTTTTCATTGAGTTGCTTTACAAAAGGGTGATCGAGTTTACCGGTGTCCCGAAGCAAATGGTTCAAGCGGTTCATGAGCAAAGGGTCGGAAAGCAGCGATTCATGAATCGAGTCGGCCGGAGATACGTGTTTTGCCCCCTTGAGCATGCTAACAATGTATGAAAGTTTTTACGATGTCACAAAAATTTGTTTTTATTCCCTTACGGAATTAAATTAAGGACACATATTATTTAGCCGATCGGAGATAATTTATGGCAATGGAAGAGTTATATAGAGAGGTGATCCTTGATCATTTTGAAAACCCCAGAAACAAGGGGGTTCTGGACCCCTGTACCGTACACGAGCATGGGGCAAACCCGCTTTGCGGCGACAAGATTGACATTTACCTTGATTTAGACAACAACGGGAAAATTACAAAAATTACATTTGATGGCAGCGGCTGTTCGATCAGCCAGGCTTCCGTCTCAATGCTCACTGAAATTGCGCTTGGCAAAACAGTCGACGAAATCCGGGAAATTACCGGCGAGTTTAAACACATGATGCTGGAAGACGGACCGAATGTTTTTGAAGACGAAGAAGAACTGGAAGATTTAGCCGCGCTGGAGGGCGTAAAAAATTATCCCGTGCGGATCAAATGCGCGCTTTTGGGGTGGAACACCCTGGCCGAGGCTCTGAAAAAAGCGTCGGGCGAATCCGAAGGGTGATCATTTTCAACGAACGGCATCATTAATTAGCTCATCCATTTTTAAAAACTGCCGATGATGATATAAGGGCGCCTTTACGCGTTTCATGATGGGGGTTTACGTATGCCAATGGTGACCATGCCCGGCCTGAGTTCCGGGATCGAGACAGATGAAATTGTTGAAAAGCTGAAGAAGGTTGAAGAGCAACCGATCTACCGCTATAACGAACAGATTGAAATGATCAATCTGGAAAACGCGGCCCTTGAGCAACTCCGCGTACGCGCGGCCGCCCTGGAAAAAGCCTTAAAACCCCTGTACAACTATGACGCCCCTTTTGAACGAAAGGTATTGGAACCTTCGGAACCCGGTTTTGTTGAGGGGATTGCCAGAAAAGACGCCGAAACGGGCGAATACGAAATTGAAATAGAAAACCTGGCCACTGCCCTCAGCTTTCACAGCCGTTTGATAGAAAACGAAGAGCAGCTTTCGCCTACCTTAATTGAAATTGACGGAGAAAGCGCTCATTTCGAGGGCGGGTCTGCCGATGATCTAAAAGATTTTCTCAATAAAAATTTTGAAGACAAAATCAAAGCCAAAACGATTCGTAAAAGTTCAAAAGGAAAAATCTTGGTCATTGAAAGTCTGGAACAAGGCATCAAAGGCATTCCCGAAATAACGGACAGCGTTGATTTGTTTTATTCCATCGAACTGGTCTGGGATCACCCCTTCCCACCGGCCCAGGCGGCAGCGCCGCCGGTAACGCCGGGCCAGCCGCAGATGCAGAAAAGAAGCGAGACCGAGAGAGTCTCTTTTGATCCGAATTATATGTCTACGATTTCCGAAGGGCCGGCTCAAGTGTCGGCTGACGGAAGAACCCTCGAATTGAAAGAGAGGGCCGCCCGGCGCTTTGATATTGTCGCGACTCCAGGCCCCGCTCCGGCAGAAGGCACTAAAACCGTGAAAGCCATTGCCTTTACCGTCGTCGCCCCTGCATCCGGTCAAAACGGACCGGTTGATACGGGGCCGTTTTCGATTCAGCAAGGCCCGGTGAAAACGTTAAATGTCAAAGGCATTGTTTTAAACAGCTATAATATCACGCGGCAGCGCCCCGCGCCTGAAATGGTCAAAGAACCGGGAACGTTTGGCGTTGAAATTCCCGGTCTTGGCCGAAAAGATTTAACTTCGCAAGCGGGCCGGGTTCAAATCCCGGTGTCGCAAGTGCCGGCGTATGTCGATTTTTATACCCAGGACCGCGACATCAACTTTCAGGATATGGAAGTGGTGTATGAAGTTGAAACGCCTGCCCCGCCTTCGGAGCAGCAAACGGTTCAACAGAGCGAAGGCGGCAGCGAAGCCGAAGAGATGCCCGAGCATATCCGCAAACAAAAAGAACGATTTCCTCATATCATTAACCCGGCGCAAAATGCAATGCTCAAGCTTGACGGCGTTGAGGTAGAGCGCGAAAAAAACGAAAAAATAGACGACTTGATCGAAGGCGCCATCATTGACCTTAAAAAACCGACTGACGGCCCGATTGAGGTGGCGGTTGCCGCCGATATCGAAGCCAGTTTGGAACGTATCAATGATTTTATCACCGCGTATAACGCGCTTCTGGAATATTCCAAAATGGCTTCCGAAGGCGCGGCCATTGATAAAACCGGCGAATACGACCGGATCCTCGAAGAGAGCGGCCCGCTGGTGACCGACTCGACCGTTCGGACATTGGTTGCCGGGTTGCGCCGCCGCGTACACGACCCGTACCCTTCCGTGCGGGAACCGCACCTGAAAATTCTTTCAAGCCTGGGAATTTCAACCGGCGAAATCGGCAGTAGTTGGGAAGAGATTTCGGAAGGCTATTTGCAGCTGAATGAAGATTTATTCATTGAAATCTTAATGGAAAACCCCCGGGCCGTTCGCGATTTTTTCGGTCTTGACAGCAACGGAGACAGCCGAATCGACAATGGTATGGCGTATGTAACGACCGAATATTTAAAACCGTACGCCCAACCGTTAAAGGGAATCATTACCGCAAGAATTACCTCGAATGAAGAACGCATAGACGATCTCAACGAAGCGATTGAAAAAAAGAAAGAACATGTCGAACGTTATGAGCAACAATTGCGCGACAAGTTTGGCTACATGGAAAGCGTCATCCAGCAGCAAAAAAGCACCGAAAAATTTATTCAGCAGCGTTTTAAAACGGAATCAAACAAGTAGCGACCCTACGTTGCCGCCGCAACGTTTTCCGAGCCGATACGTTGCAGGCATGCGCGCCACAAATCAAGGGCTTCTTCAATGACATGTTTGTCAAAGGCGCTTAATGATAAACGAAAAGCAGTAAACTGAATCATGGAAATAAAATGGCGGGCCTCAATCTGGCTGTCGATGTCGCTTTTAATTTCGCCCGATTTCTGGCCTTCCCGGATAATATCGTTAATCTCGGCTATATAGTTTTCAATAATATCAAACAGGCGCTTGCGAAACCCGGGGTGAGAGTGGACTTCGGCTGTATAGATAATCCGGGGCACGCCGCGGTTCGTTTGAATATGTTCAATGTGAATCATGAAAATCCGTTTCAGTTGGTTTAACGGTGTTGTCTCTTCGGCCCTGATTTTTTGTATCACGCCAATTAAGTTGCCGCGGATTAAATCGATGCAACTGGACAGAATCTCTTCTTTGCTCTTAAAGTGCCGGTACAGCGCCGCTTCGGTAACGCCGGTAGCCGCGGCAATTTTGGCAATGGTAAGACCGGCGAGCCCTTCGTTGCCAATGATCTCTAACGTTTTTGCGACAATTTGCTGCTTTCTAGAGCCGCGTTTCATGAACTCCATTTGTGAATGCATAGACGCTCTGTAAATGTTAAACTCGAAACTTCTCACAGGTTTGGTTTTTAGAAGCAAAAAGAACAATATTTTTCAGGCGGCAAACCGGCGGCTTTTGCCGGCTAAAACCGGTATGCCATGGTCATGCTGAAAACCAGAACAGAGGCAGAACCGACGACCGCTGTTTTCTGCGCCGGGTCGCCGTAACGGTAGCCTGCGTTAAACCCGTAGAGCTCGTCAATGGTGCGATAGGCGCCCCCAACCATATAGTCAACGCCCAGCCCCAGGGCGTAGAAACGCTCTTCGTTCGGCTTTAGATTTGTGAGAAAAAGGTATTCATATGAAACGCCGCCATTGAGATAAGGCGAGTTGGCAATGATGCCGGCTAACGTAATTTGATGGCGGGATAAATTGGCAGGTTGGGCGCTTTGCGCCGAAACAATCGCATTTTGCCCGAATAAAGCAAAACTAAAAACAATACAGGTGATCCACTTGCGATACATTGTCTCTCCCGACGCCTATCGAACGTACCGAGCCAATTTTTTTGTGTTTTTGCCGGAAACGCGCTTCCATTTTAACATATGATTTGCCTTTGGCAATTTTTTTTCTAACGTTTTCACTGCAGTCATACCAGCCGGCCGGGTTTTTCGCTTCGCCTTGACTTTTCGAGTCATCTGGTGAAGTTTTAAAAATGACATTTGCGGCCGGTTGATTGTTTTCCATTTCTTTTTGTAATGCTTTCGTGAAGCAAGAAGAATATTTAGATTGACAAAACATCCTGGCGGTGCAGTGCGGAAAAAGTTAGTAAGTATTAACATACTCTACTGGCAAGATCATTTCAATGGAATATAATTCAGCAAACAGGAGGAATCTATGACGATACAAATCGCCGCTATGGTGACCGGCGTGGTTGTCGCGGCCATTATCCTGATCGCACTCTACGTGGGAAAAAGCGCCGCCAGTCCGGAAGACGGGTTTCAGGACGGCTTGAAAAAGCTGCGCTCATTTTACTTTGTAGCGTTGCTGGTGGTTATCGTTGTCCTTTTAGGGGTGACCCTGGGCAGCAATGCGATACCCTACCCGCAAGCAAAAAAAGGAGAACCCGATTTAGTCGTGAAGGTGACCGGCCGGGTCTGGTCATGGGATATAAATCAGACAACATTGCCTGCCGGCAAAGACATTGAATTTGCGGTTTCATCGGAAGATGTGACGCACGGCTTCGGGATTTACAACAGCGACGGGGAGATACTGGCGCAGGTACAAGTGATGCCAGGTTATGTCAACCGTTTGAGATATACTTTCCCCGAAGCGGGAACCTACCGTGTTCTTTGCATGGAGTATTGCGGGCTGGCCCATCACAAGATGTTTACGGAACTTACCGTTGTCGATGAGCTTTCAATGAAAGAAGAAGGAGAGGGAGAATGAGTAACGTACAAAACAACCGGACTACGGTGCGTTTGACCAGTTTTATGCTGGGGACAGTTTTGGTACTGTTTCTGGTTCTGATACTGCTTGGGTTTTTAATGAGAGCTTCGCAAGGGTCGATCATTCACCTGCCCGATGACTTTTTCTATGCCATCATGACATTGCATGGTTTGGGCATGGCCGGGGTTCTTTTTGTCGGCGGTATGATGGCTCTCTGGTATCTGCTTTCAAAATACGTCGATGTCAATCTTACGTTAATGAAAATTAATTTCGTGCTGATTGTCTTGGGCGTTTTGGGGCTGGTTTTTGCGACATTGATCGGACGTTTTGGCCCCGGTTGGTATATGCTTTACCCGCTGCCTTTTCTAGAGGGCGCATGGCCCCACTGGAGCGTGGGCATGGCGACCATCTCCGTAATGTTGTTAGGCGTCGCCTGGCTCTTGTGGCAACTTGACATCTTGCGCGCCATCATTTCGCGTTACGGCGTCAGCGGTTTTCTCGGTTGGAAATACCTGACAGGCAACGGCGCTTCGGAAGGCGAAGAAGTTCCCCCGATCATTTTAATTTCATCGGTGAGCGTGATTGCCGGTGCGGTGACCACAGTTTTTGGCGCTGTTCTGCTCATGCTTTTCTTACTGCAATGGATCAACCCTGAAATGAGTTTTGACGCATTGCTTTTGAAAAACATTGTTTTTCTTTTCGGGCACACAATTGTAAATGTGACCATGTATTTTGGTTTAGCTTTTATTTATGAGCTTTTGCCAAACTACACAAAACGCCCATGGAAAACAAACAAGATCATTGCCATCTCATGGAACGCAGCTTTGGTCTTTGTGATATTCGCTTATTTCCACCACCTCTACATGGACTTTGCGCAGCCAACCATCTTGCATTACCTTGGTCAGGTGGGTTCTTACTTAAGTACGGTTCCGGCCACTGTCGTGACAATTTTCGGCGCCATTGGCCAATTTTACAAAAGCGGAATCAAGTGGTCTTTCGTGCCCAAAGCCTTCGGCCTTGCCTTGATGGGCTGGCTCATTGGCGGGTTTATTGCCGTGGTGGATTCGACCATCATTGTCAATAACTATTTCCACAATACCATGTGGGTAACGAGCCACTTTCATACCTACTTTTTGCTTGGTTTTGTGCTGATGCTTTTTGCCTTCTGCTACGATTACTTTGAAGTGGAAAAAGAAGGCGCAGCCAAGTTAAGCTTAAACGCATTGCTGACGGGAGGTTACGGGATCATTGTCATGTTTGCCGTGGCCGGCGTCCATAGCGTACCCAGACGGTATGCTTCTTACGATGCCATACCCTACGAAAATATGGTATCAACGGCGCAAACGACAGCTTCGTTCGGAGCGTTGTTTGGCTTGATCCTTTTGGTAGGTATTCTTGTTTTTTATGCGGCGGTTTTGCCTAACATAAAAAAGAAGTGGTAAACGTTTGAGCATACGCTCAAAAAAACTCAAAAAAAAATCATGATGAAGACAATCATGATGAAAACCAAAAGTAAAACCGCCGGGGCGATTGTTCCGGCGGTTTTGTTAGCCGCGTGGGCCGGTGCACTCTCTTTTTGGACAGCCGGCTTTTCCGCATTCACTACCTACAGCCACGCCCTTTCGGTAGCGGGGCCGCCCCCCCGGCAAATGCCGGATTTTCCAATGAGAGACCAGGAGGGGCGGGTTTTCCGCTTTGCCGATTTGCGCGGGCGTTATCTTTTGGTCGATTTCATGTACCTGCAATGCACCTCGGTCTGCGGTATCCTTAGATCAAGACTCATGGACTATACCGAAGAACTTTCCGCTTTGATACCCCAAGAGCTTATACTGGTTAGCGTGAGTTTCGATACCGAACGCGACAACCAGTATACGTTACACGACGCGTGGACAGGCGCCGGGAAAAAAGAGGGGTGGATTTTCAGCGTACTGGGCGACGCAAAGGCGCAAGAAGAGAGCGCCAGGCTTTTGCAAGAGCTGAAAAACTTCGGGGTCGTCGCGGTTAAAAACAAGACAGGCGATTTTAACCACAGCGCGTATCATTTTTTGGTGAACCCTAAGGGCGAACTGGTTCGGGTTATCGAACCGGCAAAAGACCAAACGGGCATTAAAAGCAATTTAAAAGAAATCAAAGAAACCGTGTCGGCTGCGGCGCCGGCGCAACCGGGTTTTCAATGAACTCAATGAACTCAATGAAAACAATCGAATCGCCCCAAAGTATCCCGGCTGCCGGACTTCTTGAAAAAGGGGCATGGTTATTCGCTTTTGTTTTATTTTTGCCCCGGGTCGACGCCTATCTTGACGAGCGAATGTCATATCATTTAATATATCAGGTAGGCGGCCTGTTGCTTGCCGGGGTTTTAACCGGCTGGTTGCGGGCCAAGAGGCATGCCGGCCATTCAAGCGCCTTCACTTTGAAAGGCAAAGGCATCGATATTCGCGCTTTGACCAACCCGGGCGGCGTTAGCGGCCTGATCTTTTTTCTGGGAACCCTGCTATTCTGGATGATCCCCCGGTCCGTTGATTTGGCGGTTCTGGATAACCGGGCCGACTATCTCATGCAGGCGAATTTGTTTATCGCGGGCTATTGGCTGGGGCAGAGTCTTCGCCGCATGCCGTTTGTGCTGAAGACCGCCGCGGGCATCTACGGGTTAGCGATGTTCTACAGCATGTCTCATGTATATGAAAACTACGGTAGTCTGCTATGTGCGGCGTATGATCTCGAGATGCAAAAAGAGACTGGGCGCCGGTTGTTTTTTATTTTCCCGTTATTATTTTTACTGTTTTTAATTTTATCGGCAAGAAACCTGGTCCGTTTTGCCTATGCGCAAAATGAGAATCAAAAAGAAAAGAGCGATGAAACAATACCATACCCAATATCACACCATGAAAAGGATACAAAATGAATCGAGGTAACGAGCAGAGAAAACAAACAAAGCAAACAAAAATACCCGAAGCCCCTCCATTGACAGATACCGAAATCGAAGAGTCAATGGCAGAGCTGGGCGGTTTTATCGATATCACGCCCGAAGACTTTCGTAGGGTGTACCGGAAAGCGTATGAAAAAGCAATGGCCCGCCGGGAGCCGGGCGGCTTGGCGCAAGATAAAACGGAACAACCTTCAAAAAGAACCGGGCAAAAAACCGAAGCGCAACCAAAGGCGGCGCAAAGCGCAAAAAACGTCTGGTTGCAATTTTTGCGCCCGGTATCCGAACCGGCGCCCCGCGTCTCCTGGCTTGAACTTTTCTGGTCCTGGTTAGGGGCTCTCATTGGCATCGGTCTGGTCGCTTATCTCCACTATGGCCGTCTGGGCCCGGGCGGCACGACCATGCTCGTCGGTTCGTTCGGGGCGACGGCGGTCTTGATTTACGGCGCGATTCGCAGCCCGCTGGCGCAACCGCGGAATCTAGTCGGAGGCCACCTCATCTCAGCGGCCATTGGAGTGGCTTCATGGCAGGCTTTTGAAGCGACGCCCTGGTTTGCCGCCGCCTTTGCCGTAGCAACCGCCATTGGCGTTATGCACTACACCCGCACCCTGCACCCGCCGGGCGGGGCGACTGCCTTGATCGCCGTGATTGGCGGGGATAAGATTCATGCGCTGGGTTACGGTTATCTCTTTTCGCCGATCTTTACCGGTGTAATGATCATGCTGGCCGTAAGTTTGCTTTTAAACAATGTCGTAAAATGGCGCAGGTACCCTGAGTTTTGGATATAAAAGGGTGAGGGGGCACTGGCCCGGGCTATTAGCCTCTTTTTATGATGAATAACCTTTCCCTTGATATAACCATTTGATTCCGGTTTTTTGAATACTTCCGTAAGTTCCAATGTAAAAAGCATAACATAAAGTTCGGTAAGCACCAACCCTTACATTGAAAGTAATCACATTGACATAATATATCGAATCGATAAATTGTTGCCAAGTTTTAACCAGGAGTTCATTGACATGAAATTAATTAAATTTTCATCAATAGGCTTTGCATTCATATCTACTTTTGCAGTACTATTTCAACTTGCTCTAGCTTTTGGGGCGCCATGGGGTGAATATGCCATGGGTGGGCATTATCCTGGAAAATTTCCACCTGAAATGCGAATAGCTGCCTTAATCCAAGGCATTATCATTGTCTTCATGATTATAATTGTTTTGGCTCGGTCCGGTTTAAGCATGAGATATCTGCATCATTTTTCACGGAAAGCCATTTGGTTTATTGTTATTTACTGCGCAATCGGTTTGCTTCTAAACATTATAACGCCCAGTGAAAAAGAGAGAATGATATGGGCCCCGGTTTTGTTTTTTAATCTTATGTTTAGTACAATTGTTTCATTAGATAAAGGAGATTACAAAGAAATATAAATCAAAGTTGACTGCTGCTCACAGAGCTTTTCTGCCGTGCGCCCCTTCGGGACTGTAAGCCTTGTTTCAAAATCAAGAGGGGGCAAGCCTGCCCCCTCGCTGCAACTGCCTGCGGCAGTTTCCGCCCCCCCCGACATTTTTTTATTCCGGCGGCCGCTGTTCACAGGGGCGCCCGCCGCAAATCAGTGAATTGCTGGCGCCCGGCATCCGGCTAAGCCTAGGTCAACATCAGATCAATCGCGGCGCCTTATCGGCAGTTGGGGAGTTTCGAGCATGATACATTATCCTTTATTCTCCGCTTTTTTTGCATTCATTAATTTCGTTTGCAGTATTTCTTTTTCCATTTTATTTTGAACAAGCGAAATGGCATGTTCAAACGCAAGACGGGCTTCTTTAAAGTTGCCGAGTTGAAATTGAAAATCGCCTGAAACACTGAAAAACAAATGATAGTTTTTAAGATTTTTATCATCGAATAGAGGTTTCAATTGATTCAAACCCGCTTGCGGTCCGTCGCGCATACTGACGGCAATCGAACGATTTATGGCAATTACCGGCGATTTTGATATCGTGAATAACTCATCGTATAAACTGATGATTTGTTGCCAGTCTGTTTTTTCAACGCTAAAAGAACGTGCATGACAGGCGGCAATCGCGGCCTGCAAAGTGATGGGTCCCGGGTTCTTTCCCCGTTTTTTGTATAGATCAATGGACATAGATAATGTTTTCAGTCCGTGTTGAATCAGGAGATGGTCCCATTTTGACCGGTTCTGATCACGAAGCAAGACAGGGTGCCCGTTATTTGCAGTACGTGCGGGAATACGCGAAGCCTGAAGTTCCATCAAGGCGACCAGGCCATATATCTCGGCTTCTTTCGGAAGCAGGGCTGCGAGCATTCTGCCAAGACGAATGGCGTCGTCGCATAAACCAGGGTTAACCCAGTACTTTCCGTGAGTTGGCGAATAGCCTTCCGTAAATAAAAGATAAATTACGCTGATCACCGAGTGCAAACGGGGTGAAAATTCGTTTTCCTGCAACGTATCAAATTTAACGTTCAGTTCCCGGAGTTTACGTTTTGCCCTGACGATGCGTTGTGAAATTGTTTCCGGCAAAACCAAAAGAGCCCTTGAAATTTCATGTACGCTGAAGCCGCACAAGATTTTTAACGCGAGCGCCACCTGGGTGAGGGGTAAGCGAAGGGTGACAAATGGTAAATATCAATCGAAGCAAATCATCCTTAATTAGAATAGTATCATCAAAAGCATATGCATTATGAATAATCTTGGCGCGCTCAAAAAGTTCTTCCGAGAGACGATCTTGTCTTTTTTCTCGCCGAAAAAAATCGATGGCCTTTCTTTTTGCGACGGTGATTAACCAGGCTGCCGGTTTTTCAGGCAGACCCGAAGCAGGCCATTTTTCCAATGCGGCAAGAAATGCTTCCTGGGCAAAATCTTCAGCCAAACTGAAATCCCGGACAAATCGATAAATCGTGGCGATGATTTTTGCCGAATCGATTTTCCAAATGGCCTGTATTTGTTTTTCCATATCGCTGAAACCCGGAACAGCCTGAAAATTTAATGTCAGGGCGCTAACCGATTCTATTTATTTTGTTGAGATTCAATTTTTTTAAGTAAATCTTTTTCTTTTTTCTCAACTTCCTGACTAAAATCTGCCGGTTCAAAAAGTTGACGAATTTCCAGGGTCGCTCCTTTTTCCATCGGAGCTCGCTTGGCCCATTCTACCGCCTCTTCTCTGGAATTCACCTGCCAAATCCAGAACCCGCCGACAAGCTCTGTAGCCTCTGTGAAAGGACCATCAGTGACAATATTTTTGCCTTCTTTCGGAAAATGTATTCGGGTGCTTTTTGAGGTTGGGTGCAAGCCCTCGCCGCCGAGCATTACCCCGGCATTGACAAGTTCTTCATTAAATTTGCCCATCTCTTCGAGCAGTTTTTCGCCGGGCATTGCTCCTTTTTCATAGCCTGCCGGGTCTCCGGGGTGTACTAAAATCATAAATCTCATTGTGATCTCCTTAAATTGAATTCATCCGAATGATAAAGCCGTATCTATCATCTATTAACATGTCGATCGGGGGCGGCAATTTTCGACAAAATAAGAAAAAAAATATCAAAAGGTACCTGTCTGAATTGTTTTTCGTTCTAGTCAAATAAAAAGCTCTGCTCTCATTCTCATATCTGTGATTCTATTGGGCGAGGGGGCGAAACAGGTTTGCGAATAAAACGTCGAGGTGGCGGAGGCTCATTTGCCGCATAGGTCAAATTTTTACGAAACCTTTGAGACTGAAAAAAATACCATATAAAGACGATTATTTATAGAGTGACCGAAAAATTTGCCTCTCTTCCGGCCCCACCCTTCAGGGCGGGGGTGGTTAGTGGAAAGAAAAAACGGCAAATAGCCAGAGCCAGGGGCAGACTTGCCCCTCTTTTGCTATGCGATTCACCATTTATTGTATAAGTTATACCGGGTATCAAATTTTCGCTTTGGCTGAATTTGCGTTTTCCAATTAACGCTCATTCGCATGTACAGGGTTTATTTGTATCGAGAAAAAATGCCGCAAATCGTTCCGGTTGCCATTTAAACATAATGCAACTGAATAATTTATTGATTGAAGACAGGGAATCAACCGGAGATTTATCATAGCTTCAGTCGGGAACATATGACGCCGGGTATTCATTGTTTACATTGTTTTAAAAAACAAAAAAAGGAGATTAAAAAAATGAATCAAATTGTACATGGAATAGCAAACTGGATACACTTGCTCTCGACGGTCATCTGGATTGGCGGTATGTTTTACACCTTTCTTGTGCTAATACCGGCGGGCATGCAAACGCTTGAGCCGCCTCTCTTTGGCAAGCTGCAAGGCGCGATCATGGCGCGCTTTAAAAAGTTGATCTATCTATCGATTGTGTTGCTGGGTATCAGCGGTTACTTGATGATGATCAACAACCCCGAGTACAACGGTTTCATGAAATTTGACAACGCCTGGACCAGGTTATCTTTAGTAAAGCATATACTCTGGGCTTATCTTTTCTTTGCGGCCATTTATGGCTTTGAAGTTGTTGGCCCCAGGATGCAAAAACTGGCTGCCGGCGGACCTTCGCCTGAACTGGCAAAAATACAAAAAATGCAAAAAATGATGGGAATGCTGGCTTTTTTCTGCGCCAACGCCATTTTATTGCTGACGGCATTTATGACTACATTCAAGTAAACTTTGAAATGCCGCCCGGCTGCTTAGAGCCGGGTACATGAAATACAGGAGCAACTATGTTTGATAAAGCGAAAGATTTTATAAATTCAAATGGCTATTCGTATAAGTCGTTTTTTGCGGCTTTGCCGGTTTTTCCCCCGGCTTCATTGATCATTGCCTGGAAAATTCCGGATATCTCAATTGTAATTCGAATTCTACTAACAGTGGTTGCCGTTGTACTGCCTCTTTCACCCCTGTTGGTTGGCTGGCTCGGTTTTTCACAATTGGCATGATGCCATATGCCATGACTGTTCTATTCGTAGATCATGGTAACAATGCCATCTCCCGTATTGCGGCAACTGTACCATATTTGCGTATTCGGGGAGATTCTGAGAATTACTTCGATCGTATGCTGGCCGGGGTTTAGCGATGCGTTGAATACCGATGTTTCATTGCGCGCCTCGTTTGCATTGCCGCCCCAAACGTGAATCGAACCGGAGCCAACTCCGTCGATCAGGACGTCGGCTCCTACCGAACCGCTAAACCCGTTTAGCAGATATGTGTACGTGCCAATGGTGCTGACAATGGTTGCCGGTTTGTTCAGTTGAAAGGTTTGGCTGGAGGGGTACCGGAACCATTGCGGAATTTACCCCGGTGCATTGCGAAGAGGTCACGACCCGCGGCGCTTTTGAAATTGTGCTGCCATCCGCCGTAAATTTAATGCCTCCGTTTATCTCAAGTGCGGCGGTCGGGTTTGGCGTTCCTATGCCGACATTGCCGTCCATGTAAATTGCATTGTTGCCTTGTGCGCTCCAGTTGGCGATGCCTTCTATTGTTTGTTGCAGGCTTTGGATTGTGGTATTTAGATCGACCGCGGTTAGAGTTTCGCCGGAGTTCCATGTTTTGATGGCGCCGTTTATCGTCACGGCAAGCAGGGCCGAAGAAAGCAGGCCAACGAAGATACCCACCCCGTGAACAACTCCTTTTCTTAAAGTCTTTAGTAATGTTTTCATGTTGATACCTCTTTTTACAAATTGCAATGATCTATCATGGCCAGCCCCAGTACGCATTGCGACAACACATCAAACACCAGAGGGTTTGATCCGTTGAGATACTCTTCTACATTGGTCAGGGCGTCGCCGTCGGGGTTGTTTGTTCCGTCTTGAAGGGCGGGGTTCAGTCCGAAATCCCACTCCCAGCGGTCATTCATTCCGTCGAGATCTGCGTCGGGGGAGTAGGCGTAGTTGTGGAATCCGGCATAGGACGCCGCAGAGCAAGCCGCCGGAGCGTACGAGGTGCGGCCCGCTGAGTCCAAAGCTTCGATGCAAACATCCAGAGAAGCTGTGGTTGTCAGCTCGTAAAACAGGGACGCCGGCAATACAACTTCATAGCGTTGGGTTACCGCATTGAAGGCCATCTGCAACGGCGTTTGAAGCGCCCCCTCTTTTGCGTAGTGCAGCGTAACCGACCGGATAGCGGCCTCGGCCGTTGCCGACACCTTGGCGCTTACCATTTCAGGAACCTGGGTCGCCGCGACATTGGTGACGGGGTCCAGACCGGCATAGAGAATTTCAGCCGGGTTAATCCGGGGGCCGGTTACGGCTCCGGTGACTCCGAACCTGGTAAAGTGATTTACCTGGGCGGTGACAGAGTGGTTCGCCTGGTCTATGACCCCCGCCAGGCCTGTCCAGTCTTGCCTGCTCTCGTCATAATAGGCAACCTGCAGGGTATTGAGATCAAGACCAAGGAGGGCAATTTGTACCGGGTCATAATAAACGGTAATAAAAATATTTTGCGCAAATTGAGTTTTGTCGGGGAGAAGTTCGTAGGTTTCCGAGGCCAGACTCTCTCCGGAAAAGGGCGGGTTGTAGGGCGCCTGTTTTTGGGGCACGATTTCAATGATCGTATCGGCGTTTAAAGCCCCTGCCGGGATATTCAGCTCAATTTCATTCACCAATGCGACGGAGCCGCCGGCGGATGCGCTGATATTTTGCGAAGCCCCCGCTTGCGTATTTACCGATAAAATTTTCGCTACCGGTTTTAACAGATATTCATGGTTGTCATTGTTGTGACTGTTGTTTTGATTTGCTCCGGTGCCGGTTCGAACGATGGAGTTTTGCGTATCGAAGGCGATTGTCACGGTAGTGTACCCCTGCTGTGCAATTTCAAAGGGGCCGGTCAATTTAACGCCGCTTTGACCGCCCGAAGGCGTCTTCAGCGTCTTCTTTACGGTTTCGCCGTTACTCCCGGTTACGTTTACGTAATTGTCTTCGCCCAGCCGAATTCGGATTTGCTCATATGTTCCCGGCGCGATTTGAAAAGCGCCAAGGCCGGCGGTCGACCCGTTTTGGAGGGTTAACAGGTCGATGACGCGCCCCTGGGGCAAGTCGCCGTCTATGGTAAAATCGACGACCTCTTGCCAGCCCGATTCGGTTGAGTTTATATCGATTCCCTGAACAGAGATATAAATGGATTGAATTGACAGGTCATCGTGCCGGCTTCCTGTCAGGTGAAGTTTTGCCGCCCCGAGTTCCCCTTCGTCTCCGTACACCGGCGATTCAATTTCGTCCGGGTTTTCATCTTGCGTTGCCTGAAAGCAAAATAAAGAAGAAAGCATGGTAGAAAAGAGGGCAACGAAAAGTATGCCTCTTGCCGGGCTTTGGCGGATATTATTTTTTAAGGCAGGGGAGGTCAGTAGCGCCGCCTGAAGCACGCAGCCATAGAAGCGCTGTCAAGCGACGCAATGGATCGGCATTATTTTACAATCGTATTCTCATCTTTTTCTATTAATTTATGTACTTCATGCAGCCCTTTCTTTTCGGAAAGAAACGATTGAACCTCGGCCTCCTGCATACCCGTTCAATTTCCAGCAGCATCCGGAATGAGTAATTGACCCTGGCTTTTTGACGGTCGCTTAGTGTCGCATATTTATCCAGGATAATTTGCGGGTGGTCCCTGATAAAAAAACTAAGCGTGGCGTTCAGACTCTGACTCAATGTCGCGCAAACTTTTTTCCGAATAGCTGTGGTTCCCCCGGGGCGGTATTATGCGTTGACCGATAATTTTATTGAGAATAGTTTCGAGGACAGGGCCAAAAAAAGCATGATCGTTGTTCTATGCAAGTAGACGGATCGATTTTGTTTTGCCATACAATAACATAAACAAAGTTGCATTTCTTATGACAAATCAAATATTGAAAATAAATAATAATGAGGCGAAACGCAAAAGATTGCGGAAATGTGCAAATCAGGTATAATGGTATCTGCAGGAAATAATTTCAATTTGGTTCCCTGCCACGCGATAGACTAAGCGATGCTCTAAATCAATTCGTCTGGACCAAAAACCGGCCAATTGGTGTTTTAATTGTTCCGGTTTTCCGATGCCTTCAAAGGGGTCTCTCACAATTGTTTTAATCAACTCGTTTATTTTTTTTAAAATCTTTTTATCGCTCTTTTGCCAATGCATGTAATCTGACCATGTTTCTTCGGTAAAGAGAACATTCATTCTTCAATAAGTTTTTTAGCTTTCAGTTTGTTTTGACTGGCTTGTTTTATTGATTTCATCAAGTGTTTTGCATTGGCTTCGTTGGCCATCAAGTAGTTCGTCTCAATCAATGAATTGTATTCATCCATTGAAATCATGACAACATTTTCATTGTTTTTTCGAGTCACAATTAACGGATCATGGTCCTGGTATACATGATCTAAATAACTTTTCAGGTTTTTTCGTAAATCCGAATATGAAACCGCTTCCATTATAGGTACAATATATGGTACAATACCTGGTCTGTCAATTAAAATGCCGCGTAATGATACGCCAAAGGAATTTTGCTGCCGGCTCGCCAAATGAAACAAAGTCTTTAGTAGTTTTAGCGAGGAGCTGTCGAAATCTAAAAGACTTTCGAGCGGCGAAAGTTAGTACTTGACGAATATTTTTAAACTAAACAAAAAGAGACATAATAAATCATTTGACATTGCATATATGATTAGACAAAATATATTCTCATAGTATGCGATTGCTTGTAGATACTAACATTATTATATATAGAGAGGACCATCGCATGGTCGATTCTCAACTGTTAGAATTTCATCGTATCGTAAATCAAAAGAGAATAGATATTTTAATACATCCAAGTTCGATCCGCGATATACAAAATGATAAAGATGAAGAAAGAAAAAAATCCTTCTGAATAAATTAAAAACCTATGTAAAACTCAAATCTCCTCCCAAGTACGATGCTGATCAAGAATATATTGATTTGTATGGTCCAATAAATAAGAGAAACGATCAGATCGATTCTGAGATTCTATATGCATTCGATGAAATAACGGAAATGGTAGAGCAGAAACCGGTTACAATAATAATATTTCGCTTTTATTTTCATTTAAATAAGCCGATAAAACTAAAAGATGCAAAGAGACATAATATTTTAGTTGCCGCGCCACAAAGTATAATGCAAATTGATCACATAACATATGTAAAGTTAAAAAATATTGGAGAAATCGATGAACGTTTTATTGTCAATTAAACCCCGTTATGTAAAAGAAATTATTGCCGGGCGAAAGAAATATGAATTTCGCAAGGCAATTTACAAAATGCCGGACGTTAACAGTATTTATATATATTCTACTGCCCCCGAAAAACAAATTGTAGCAAAATTTACACCATCGCAAGTGTTTAGCGATACACCTGAAAATCTTTGGAAGAAATTTAAAAAAAATGCCGGTATTTCAAAAAAGGAATTTTTTGAATATTTTGCCAATAAAGCAAGCGGTTATGCAATTGCTATCGATGCACTTCATGTCTTTGACCATCCAATAAATCCGAATGATGTTCTTGAAAAGTTCACAGCACCACAATCTTTTACGTATGTACAAGAGTTTTTAAAAAATCAAACAATCTCTATTGAAAGCAATAGAGCATAACTACAGTCTGGAAAACAAAAGGTGAGAAATTTCGCCGGCTCGCCAAACAAGGCAAAGCCGCCGGAACAAAGCGCAGGCGGATCAGCGAGAAACCCGCCAATTTTCAACCATATCGATTGACGCCCCGTTTTTTCTCACAAAAATATCCGGGGCAAGCACGGATACAAGCAAACGCTCCCATAGCTCAGATGGATAGAGCGGTGCCCTCCTAAGGCATGTGGCCAGGTTCGAATCCTGGTGGGAGCAAAAAAACAGAGGCAAATATGGCAGATGATAAAGCGGGATTGATCAATAGCGTACTTGATAAATTTGAAGTGCTAAACAACCAACTGGCGGATCCGGAGATCGCCAATAACATGGATAAGCTCAAAGAGCTATCGCAGGAGCGCTCGCGAATGGCGCCGCTCATTGAGTTAATTCAGCGCGAGAAAGAGTTGCGCGAGCAGCTGGCCGAAGTTAACGAACAGCTTAAAACCGAAAAAGACGATGAGTTTCTCGAAGTGCTGCAAGACGAAGCCCAAACTCTCGAAGAAGAACACCAGAAAGTATCGGCCGATCTTGAGTACGAACTTTTACCCAAAAGCCCGGATGCCGGTAAAAACCTGTTTCTCGAAATTCGGGCCGGGACAGGCGGAGATGAAGCGGCTCTTTTTGTCAGAGATCTTTTTCGCATGTACACAAAGTTTATTGAACAAACCGACCTTAAGTTCGAGGTGGTGACCATGTCTGAAACGGGTCTCCATGGTTTAAAAGAAGTTATTTTTTTAGTCAAGGGCGACAAAGCCTATGATTACTTTCACCTTGAGGCCGGTACGCACCGTGTGCAGCGAATTCCCGAAACGGAGTCGGGCGGGCGCATTCATACATCGGCGGTTACCGTCGCCGTTATCCCCGAGGTGGAAGAGTCGGAAATTGACATTGACCCGAATGACTTGCGCATTGACGTTTTCCGCTCGTCCGGCCCGGGGGGGCAGTCGGTGAATACCACCGATTCGGCCATTCGCATTACCCATATTCCTACCGGCCTTGTCGTGAGTTGTCAGGATGAAAAATCGCAGCATAAAAACAAAGCCAAGGCTCTAAAAGTTTTGCTCGCCCGCTTGCAGCAAAAAGAGCGCGAAGAAAAACATGAAAAATCGATGGAAGAGAAACGGGCCCAAATCGGTTCGGGCGATCGTTCCGAGAAAATCCGGACATACAACTACCCGCAAAACCGGCTCACGGACCATCGCATTCACTACACTTCGCATAACCTCGATCGCGCGATGGAAGGCGAGCTGGCGGAACTGGTCGAAGCCATGCAGAGGGCTGAGCGCGAAAAAATGTTAGGTAAGGGCGATTGACCGGGTGGCCATGCGCGCCAATCAAAAGACCCCGTATCTCTTGTTTACTTTGATCCTGATCGTTGCCGGTCTGGGGTTAAACATCCTTTTGGCGTCTACTTCGTTTCTGGCAAACCTGGCTTTTGGCGACCCTACGTTTTATTTTTCGCGTCAGGTTGTCTATGTGATCCTGGGGGTTGCCATGATGCTGGCTTTTAGCCAGTTGCCGTATACCTATTGGAAAAACCCGGCCTGGTTTTTTTATCTGGGCGGCATTGTTCTCTTGCTGCTTGTTTTCGTTCCCCCCATTGCCAAGCCGGCGGGGGGCGCATCGCGCTGGTTGAATCTGGCCGGTTTTTCGCTTCAGCCTTCCGACCCGGTCCGCTTTGCCGTGGTTCTTCTGTTAGCGCGCATCTATTCCAATGTTTCGGAAAAGACCCCTCTCTGGCAAACGCATGCCGTTGCCGCCGGTTTGGTTTTGCTGCCCGCCGCCTTGATTGGCGCCGAGCCTGACTTTGGAACGGCCTTGCATCTGGTCATTGCCGCATCGCTTCTGATGGTAATGGCGGGCCTTCCGCTTTTCCCTTTGATTATTGCCGGTTTTTTTTCGCTGCCTGTGATCTATTACAACTTGATCAAGGTCCCTTACCGCTGGAACCGGATCAAGGCCTTTCTTGACCCATACCAATACCGGTATGAGGGGGCGTATCAATTGATCGCTTCGTATAAGTCTTTTATCAGCGGCGGGCTCTGGGGGCAAGGCCTGGGGGAGGGGTTGCGCCGGCATAACCTGCAAGCGCGCCACACGGACTTTATTTTTTCCATTGTCGCCGAAGACCTGGGCTTGCTGGGGGTGATCTTGGTTCTCTCTCTCTATTTTTTTATTGCCGCTTATTCCCTGTATCTACTATCTTTAGTGAAGGATACGTTCGGAAGGTTGCTTGGTACGGGAATAATATTGCTTTTCATCATACAGACGGTTTTAAATATTGCCGTGGCGATGGGACTTCTGCCGACAACCGGCATTAATTTACCAGTTTTTAGTTATGGCGGAACATCTATGCTGACATACCTGGCAATGTTCGGCATATTGTTGAATATTATAAAAATGAATCAGGGTTAATATATGAAAGTGGCAAACAATGTCAATGTACGGGAGACAAAAAGGTTGATTACACCGGCTGAATTACTGGAAGAAATCCCGATAACACCGGAAGCGTCGGATACCGTCAATGAGGGGCGAAAGGCTATTGCGGAAATTCTGCATAAAAAAGATAACCGCCTTCTGGTCATTGCCGGTCCCTGTTCGATTCACGATGAAAAAGCGGCGATGGAATACGCCGAGAACTTATTGGAAATGCACCAAAGCATGCAAGATCGCATGCTCATTGTCATGCGCGTTTATTTTGAAAAACCGCGTACCACCATTGGCTGGAAAGGTTTAATTAACGACCCGCACCTTGACGGCAGCAATGACATTGCCACCGGGCTGCGCAAAGCCAGAAAAATATTAAACGACATCAATACCATGGGGCTCCCCACGGCGACGGAACTTCTCGACCCGATTGTGCCTCAATACATTGCCGACTTGATTAGCTGGACAGCCATTGGCGCCCGGACCACCGAGTCGCAAACCCACCGCGAAATGGCGAGCGGCCTTTCAATGCCTGTCGGCTTTAAAAACAATACCGACGGGAACCTGCAAGCCGCCGTTGACGCACTGAAGTCATGCAATCACCGCCATAGTTTTCTGGGCATTGATATGGACGGCCGCATCTCTGTGGTTAAAACCAAAGGCAATCCGAACTCTCATGTCATTTTACGGGGCGGTCGTTTAGGGCCGAACTATTACCCCGAGAGCATTGCCGAAGCGGAAGAACGTTTGAAAAAGGCCGGCGTCGCTCCATTGCTCATGGTCGATTGCTCGCATGCAAACTCGAATAAAGTGCCTGAAAATCAAGCAAAAGTCTGGAACAGCATTATCGACCAGAGAAACGCAGGGAATGAAAATCTGGTAGGTTTGATGCTTGAATCGAATCTCAACCATGGCAGCCAGCCTCTGGATGAAGGCTCAAAGCTGGAATACGGCGTTTCCATTACCGATGCCTGCATCGGATGGGCGCAAACGAGAGAGCTGTTTGAATATGCTTACGACCATATGAAAGATGCCGTCAACGCATGATTTCTGGCTGCGATTTGATTTTCCTGTTTCTAACGCGGCGATTACCGGCCCTCTGATTTTTAAAAATCCTGAAAAAGTTTTAATCGCAAGAGAAACCGGCGAAGTGCCGGAGATTTTGCGCGCGCTGGACCAGGCCGCCGGCGAAGGATATTTTGCCGCAGGTTATCTTGCATATGAGGCGGGCTTTGCTTTTCAAGTGAAAGGGAGCTGGCCGCAACCGGCTTGCGAAGAAAAAGAGTTTCCGCTTGCCGCGTTTGGTCTTTTTCGTAACTTTCAAACGCCCGGCCGTGAAGATGACGTATTTGATCATGCCGGTGGCAAAACGTTCGTTCAACCAAGCGGCGACACGATCTCCCAAGAAGAGTATCTAACGCATGTTGAGAGAATCCGCGAAGAGATTCGGCTTGGCCGGGTATACCAGGTCAACTATACCTTTTTCCGCGATCTTCTTTGGCAAGGCGAGCCGTATGAGCTTTATCTGAAACTCAAGGAACTTCAACCGGGGTATTGTTCGTTTTTTCAATGGAATTCTCTTGCCTGCCTGTCGCTGTCTCCTGAGCTCTTTTTTAAAACGGCTGCGGGCCGGATTACCATGAAGCCCATGAAAGGGACGATGGCTCGCGGCGCAAACCCAGAAGAGGATGACCTTAATCGTTTGGCGCTGTTACAAAGCGAAAAAGACCGCGCCGAAAACGGCATGATTGTCGATTTAATTCGCAATGATCTGGGCCGCATCTGCCGCTTAGGCAGCGTCTCGTTAGAGAAACGTTTTGAAATTGAAACTCACGCTACGTTGCACCAAATGACCTCCACTTTGACCGGCCGTCTAAAACCGAACTTATCTATGGCGGAAATATTTTCTGCGCTTTTCCCTTGCGGTTCGGTCACGGGCGCGCCGAAACTGGCGGCAATGCAATCGATTGAACGGCTTGAAAAAAAACCGCGGGGGGTGTATACCGGCTCGATCGGTTATATTACGCCGAACAAAGACGCCCTGTTTAATGTCGCTATCAGAACCTTACAGGCCCGGAACGGCAACGGCAACGGCAACGGGAACGGAGGCGGCGACCAACGGACGGCCAGCTTGGGCGTTGGCAGCGGGATCGTTTTTGATTCCGTCGCCGGTCAAGAATATGACGAATGCATACTCAAAAGCAATTTTCTTTTTCATGCGCCAAATAAGCCCGAACCGGAACGGAGATCCAAAACAGGCCATGCGTTCGCGCATAACGGCTTTAATTCGGAGCCGCCCGGCTTTGCATTAATCGAAACCATGCTGGTTTACCGGGGGCGAATCCGGTTTCGGGAAGGCCACCTGGCCAGAGCCCGGCAATCTGCTAAAGCCCTGGGGTTTCGTTTTGACGAAGAGAGGGCGGCGCAGTTGATGCTGGAACGAAGTCTTGAGAGTGCGGGTAAATGTAAGTTGCGTTTGCTTTTTCACCCCGGCGGCGCCATCGATTTTGAAATGACTTCTTTGGCAAAAGGCTTTGGCGGACGGGCTGCGCCTTTGCAGGTCTGCATTGCGCCGGAGCGTGTCGATAGCGGCGACGCCTTGCTTGGCCACAAAACCACGCGCCGTAGTTTTCCGGATCAGGCGCGGGCGGATGCTCTGGAGCGAGGCTGCCAGGAAGTTATATTTTTAAATGAACGTGGCGAAGCGACGGAGTGCTGTCACTACAATCTTTTGGCCCGCTTTGGCGAGACCTGGGTTACGCCGCCTGTTACGGCGGGTCTTTTGCCGGGTTTGATGCGGGGTCACTTGATTCAAAAAAAGCGCGTTATGGAGCGCACGCTTTCTGTCAATGACCTGGCCCGTGCCGATGAAATCGCCTTGTGCAATTCTGTCCGCGGGGTTTGCCGCGCAATTTTGAACTTTGATTCGAGTTCCTTATGCCGCGCTCCGGTTACCTGAAAACAATGCCTCAGCGTTTGTGTGCCGGATCGATGGGGGAGCGGAGGCTCATTTGCTCTGCAACAAAATTTTTCGTAAATGTTTTCAATTCCGGAAAAAACGGAAAAAACAGGCTATTATGTTATTAAATCATGAAAAATTTGTTCTTCTTCCGGCCCCACCCATCAGGGTGGGGGTGGCTTGTGGAAAGAAAAAACCGCAAATAGCCGGAGCGCGGGGGAAAACCTTCCCCCGCAGCCCAATCCCGCGATTTGCAGTAGAGAAAAAAACTTTACATAATGAAACAACCAAGCGTA
>JBNLDQ010000009.1:0-403262 GCA_050304475.1 Turneriellaceae bacterium
GCTCATTGCGCCGTGCGCAATAGCCGGAGCGAGGGGGAAGACTTTCCCCCTTTTTGTTTTTCCCGCAAGCCCCTGACGCGCAATCGCAATACGGGAGTAAGCTTTTGTGCTGATGCCGAATTCCCCGAACGGAAATCCGGGGCGCCCATAAAGGGAGGGCGGCTCGGGTGACGCAAATTTTTCACCCCTCTTTTCACCCTTAGGTACAATAATTGCAGATTGTACTATTTTTTGCAGAAAGTAAAAAAAACGGAAGCGGCGTTTTCGCGCCGCTTTCCGGGAAAGGAAGGATATTAAAAAAGAGAGTACCTGTTTTGTTCGCCCTGTTGGTTCAGAGGTTGTGTCATTTGGCGGCCTGCCAGACCCTCGGTCGGAAAGCCGGCCATTGCCCAACCGACAACGCCTGTTTTTAGCGATTTTACGTTTTCAAAACCCATTCGCTTTAAAACCGAAGCCCCGCTCAGGGATCGTACCCCCGAACGGCATATCACAACGACTTCGCTTGCACGCGCCGCAGCCAGTTTTTTGCATTGTTCGCTCAAGTGCGTTTCATTGGCCCCCAGGCTGTTGAGGGGGATCAAGGTTGAGTCGCTCATTCTTAGTTGTTCAAACTCAAAGGGTTCGCGAACATCGAGAATAAATACGTCGCTCCCGGCTTCTATTTTATCGTTTAATTCCGCCGGTAAAATTTCTTCTATTCCTTGATTTCCAAATGAAAACATATATTATCCTCCGAGAGCAATCTTCTATATTCATTTATTATGTTATGCTAACATATAAAACACCGGATAGAACGACAAGTTTTTCTTGCCTTTTTGCTGAAAAATGTCATAGGCAGGCGGAACCCATGGTTGAAGCAGGCTTTATGCGTTTGCTTATCCAGCGGGTCAGCCATGCTGAGGTTTCGTTTCAAGAAAATTCCCGGACTCTTTGCAACAGGATTGGCGCCGGGCTGCTTGTCTTCGTGGGAATCGGCCCGCAAACCGAACCGGGCGACATACAAACAATGGCGGCAAAAATAACCGCACTGCGTATTTTTGAAGATGCGGCGGGGAAAATGAACTTATCTGTCAGGGATATCGCGGGCGAAATTTTACTGGTATCGCAGTTTACTCTTTATGCCGACACCCGCAAAGGCAACCGCCCTTCGTTTACGGCAGCGGCCCCGCCCGGACTTGCCGGTGCGCATTACCAAAAAATGGTTGAGACGCTCGAAGAGCTCATGCCCGGAAAAATTAAAACCGGTTCGTTTGGAGCGCACATGGAAGTTTCGCTAACCAATGACGGGCCGGTTACCATCTGGCTTGAAAGCGAAAGAGCGGCAATCGCCGGTTAGCTTTTCCAGGTGTTTTGCAGTTTTTCTTCGTCAAAACCGACCGTGGCAGCTTGGCCGTCTGTAATGACAGGTCGCTTGATCAAACGCCCGCTGGACGCCAGCAAATCGATCATTTCGTTCTCGTTCATTGCTTTCAATTTATCTTTAATATTTTTTTCTTTGTACTCTTTGCCTGAAGTATTGAAAAATTTTTTTATGGGCTCTCCCGATTGTTTGATTGCTTTTTTTAAGGCCGCCTTTGAGGGGGGCTTTTGCGTGATATCGATAAATTCATATTCAACCCCCCAATCTTGAAACGCCTTCTCGGCTTTTCTGCTTGTCCCGCATTTTTGATAACCGTAAAACTTGATCATTTTATCTTTCCTCCGTTTTTAGCAATGCAATGGTCCGGAACTTGCTTATGGGTTGCTTTCCCCTTTTCGCTGCAACCAAACCGGTCTTTTTAAAATAGTAAAAACCGGCTAATTTTCTACAAAACTTGCCAGCTTGTCTTGTTTTGCCGGGATGAGGTATGTACTGGTTATTTAAAACGGAACCTTCGGCCTTTTCCTGGCAAGACCTCATGGATTCGCCCGCCCAAACCACAACCTGGGACGGCGTACGCAATTACCAGGCGAGAAACCTCATGCGAGACATGAAAGAAGGCGAGCTTGGTTTTTTTTATCATAGCGTTGTCAAACCGCAACAAATCATGGGAGTTTGTAAAATTGTCCGCGAGGCTTACCCCGACCACACTCAATTTGACCCCGCCAGCAAATATTACGACCCCAAGAGCGACCCGGAAAACCCGCGCTGGTCTATGGTGGATGTACAAGCCGTGCATGACTTCACGCCCCCCCTGGACCGCGATCTTTTGAAAAACCTGCCCGAACTATCGGAGATGGTTTTAATGCAAAAAGGTTCCCGCCTTTCCGTTCAACCTGTTACCGAAAAGGAATGGCAGACCATCATAAACCTTGCTAAAAAATAACCTGGACCAGAGGCGAAAGCCGCCGGACAACAAAAGTATCGGAGATAGATATGGCTGAATTTTCAAAAGCAAAACCAACGCAAGACGATCGGTTTCAACTTCATGAACGGCTGAAAAACGACACCGTTCTCATTGGCGATTTTCCCCTTTGCCGGATTCTCTTAATGAATGACTCAAATTACCCCTGGGTTATTTTGGTTCCGCGCCGCGGGGGCGCCAGACCTTGCCGGGAGATACACGAGCTTTCGGCCACAGACCGGCTTACCTTAATGGAAGAGAGCTCTTTTTGCGCAGAAAACATGGCTCGTGAATTCGGGGCCTACAAGATGAATGTCGCAAGTTTAGGGAACATGGTAGAGCAGCTCCATGTACACCATATCGTTCGGCAAAAAAACGATAAGGCATGGCCCGATCCGGTTTGGGGAAAATTCCCCGCTATTCGTTATACGCCCGGGGAAGAAAGCGCAATGACACAACGTTTGCAAAAGACGTTTCGGGAAAAATTGTTGTAATCGTCCGTTTACAAATCGTTTTACAAATCGCTCAAACCCTCGGCGCTGTTCGCGCCGTTGATATCGCTAGCGCCATTGATATTGTCATGATTTTTTTTCAAATTCAACTTTAAAGCGCCTTCGTAAAGCGTGCGGCCCATATCGGCATACGAAGCCATCGCCTCGGGAATCGCTTCGTAGATCATTTCTGCAAATTCGGAAAAAGAGCCGGTCTGCCGCTTAAACAAGTCATAGTATTCTCTGGCAATTTCAATGTCGGAAAAAAAGGAAAGGACCATGACGCAACGGTCGTGTTCAATTTCATTGTATTCGTTCCGGTGTTTTCGCCAAATCTCTTCGGTTAAATTTCTGCCGATGATAAAACCGTCGCTCCATTTCTGCAGGCGGTTTTCTTTTTCGAGAATAGCGGTTTTCGGGCTTTCTTGAAAATCTTTGTAGCCGGGCGGAGGTTCTGCCAGGCGTTTATTTACCTTTACCTGAATTTCTCCGTAAAAATCGCCCAAAGCTTTTACGACCCGGTTCATTTCAGCCATATCGGCATACTTGACTTCTTGAAAACCAAAAGGAACCTGGTAAATAAAATTTGCCGGTAGAAATTCCGGGCAACAAGCCAGCGCATAATAAACGCCGCGCAAAGTATCCAAATCCATTCCTTCGCTCAACCGGTTTTCGGATTTTAAAAACTCCGCCAGCATTCGCTCGCTTTCAAGCTGATTTTTGTCCATACTCCACCGCCGCTCCTGAACGGAGCCGCTATATGTAAAATGAATGTTCCCGCATTAAACCGTCAACTACTACTCTTTTGTAACCCCAGAATCATATTTTCAAATTCTTCTTTTGTAATTTGAGAGCTTTTCAGTTCATGAATGTTGATAAGCAAAACCACAATCAGGATTCCTTGAAAGATCATATACATAAATATGACCATAAATAAAAACCACATTGACATACACTTTCTCCTTTTGTTCCGCACTCTGCCCCGGGCGCACACCGGTTAATTCAACGAGAAAAGTTCGATTTATTGCATCAGGATTTGCTTTTCAAATGTTTCAAGGTTTTTCGCCAATGTTTCCGGTTTGGCATCTTCATCGTATTCAACCCGCTTGACCTCTTCTCCCTTTTCATTAAATTGCATTAATGTAGGGTATACCTCGACGCCTAGCTGTACAGCAAGTTTTTTATGCAACCGATTTACCTTGAAAAATTTTATTTTTTTTGCACCGGTTTTCGCATATTCATCTTCCATTTCGTCATACTTATCGTAAAAGCTGTCTTTTACGGGATTCGGGTGCTTTCCATGGTAAAAAAGGACCACAGACGGATAAGTAATATGAATCAACTCTTGCAAAGGATTTGGCACCTTGCTTGCCTGGTACAATAAAATGGCTACGCCTAAAATAGCGGTCACCATCACAGAAACAACGTACTTTCCTTTCATAAAGAACACGTCATTTTTACGGGTCATCCACGCAACTTTTTTCCTGAGACGGAGAAGACCTGCCCGAACATTATTGGCAAACCGGGTAGCCCAAAAAATGGTTTTCCGCTTTAATGCCGCGCTTACAATGTCTGGGACAGGTATCCGATATAAAACCAAAAAAGGAAAATGACCTTATGACATTCACCGGCTATTTTAAATCGCGACACTTTTTTTTAGCAAGAACGCACCGCGCTATAAGGCGTTTGTTCCAAGCGGCGTTTTTTTGCGGGTTGCTTGGCGGTCCGCTCTCTGCCGCAGAGATTACCCTCTCAGGCACCGTATACGGAGACGCGACGAGAGAACCGATCCCCTATGCCGTCGTAGCTGTTATCGAAGCCCGCGCCAAAACGCGCACCGATGAAAAAGGTCGTTTTCAGATCAAGCTGGAACCCGGAGAGTATACGATTGCCGTCAATGCGCCGGGTGTGGGGTCATTAACGAAAAAAATTATAATCAGCGAAACGACGGAAGTCGATCTTTTTATTGAATCGATTCGCCTGCAATCAGCCGGAGCGGTCATTGAAGAGCAACGCGATATCCAAAGCGTGTCGCGTTATACGGTAACTAACGAGGAAATTAAAACTATCCCGGCGACATTTGGCGACTCATTGGGCGCCGTTGCCGCCTTTGCCGGAATCGAACGCAACGGAACTTTCGGCTCGCTCTCGGTCCGGGGGATGGATAACATTTTTAACCGTTACTTCATTGACGGGATTCCCGTGCGAAAGCCGCAACACTTTGGAGGTCTTCATAGCGTCATTCACAACGACCTGATCGATTCCATCGATATCTATTCTTCAGCGTTCCCGGTTTATTTCGGTTCGCCGCTGGCCGCCGTCATTGAAATCAATACCGTTGATAAAGTCGAACAAAAATCGGGGATCGCCGATGTAGGGCTTTTATCCGCCAACGCCCTGATTAGTCAGCCAATTAAAAAAAGCAGACTGCAAGCGGAGGTGGAAACGGAAAAAGAAACCGAAAATAAAAACAACAAAGAAAATGAATACATTGGCTATTGGGCCGCCGGAGGAAGATACGGTTATGTCACCCTGATCGTACCGAAACTGGTCGAAGCGGCGACGGGCGACACTGTCACTCTGGATCTCTATTATTACGATTACCAAGCCAAGCTGAAATACTTTTTGAACAAAAACCACAGCCTGACTTTTCTTTTTGTCGGGGCGGTTGATTACATTTCGGTGGCTTCCGAACCGACGGCAAAAACGCGCGAAGAGGCGATTGCCCAGGGGACAGACCCCCTGGCTCTGGAATCTTCTTTTGACTTTGATTCGCACTTTCACCTGCAATCGCTGCTACACACTTGGCGGCCTTCCGATTTATTTTATAACAAGCTGCGGGTTTACTCATCGCTGAACAAAACTATTATATACCAAAACATTGACGGGCAAGGCGTAGCAGACTGGGGAAAAGATCTGAACATCGACTCTAGGCCCAACATCTTCGGAGTAAAAAACGACCTCTTGCTGAAGTGGCTCGATGAGAACGCCGGCCTGAAAATGGGAGCCGATATTGCATATTATGATTTTAAAGCCTCGGGGAAAACCTTGATCCCTACGGGGGTTGTCCCGGCGGGGATGCCCAACTTTGCCGACCCCGATCTTTTTACGATTGTGCAAGTCGACCAAAAGGCCAGCTTCTCGACGATTGGCGGGTATCTTGAAAACCGGTTTCTGTGGAACGAATTGGAAGCTGTTGCGGGATACCGGTTTGATCATTTAACGGAGCACGACCTGACGACGGCAGACCCGCGGGGCCGGCTGAGTTATACTTTTCCGACGCAGACATCCGTTTCCGTTGCCGGCGGGTACTATAGTTCATTTTATCAGACCAATACTGAACTTTTTGACAACGCTCCCGAAATTGTAGAGGCCGACCTCTTGCCGCAGCGAGCGTTGCACCGGGCCGCCGGGATCGAACAAAAGATTGGCGCGTTGCACCTTTTGAAAATTGAAGGGTACTATAATTATTATTACGACCTGGTCGAACTTGGCAATATTGAAAAAAACGGAAAAACGGTGCCGGCGGATAACCTGGGAGAAATCGAATCGTACGGCGTTGAAATTACGTTAAAACGCGAAAGAACGCAAAGCATTCGATACTTTTACGGCTGGATGAGTTATACATACGGTTTATCGCGCCACCGGAGCAACCTGCCGGATGCGGTCGGCTCAACGGGGCAACCCCTGGAATACCACGGGGACGCCTGGCTGCCCAACTCCCGCGACAGACGGCATTCATTTAAATTGATTTCAGGATATCGTCTGGGGGATAATTATTTCGATGCCCGGTTTCAGTACTATAGTTCTTTCCCCTATACTCCCATCATCGACGACGACGGCGACCCGTTGGGTATCGGACGTTATGCGCCTGTTTACGGGAAACAAAACTCGGCCTATTTTCCGTCCGACCACCAGCTGGATCTTCGCTACAGCCACCGGTCTCATAAAGAGTGGGGCAGCGTTACCTGGTATGCCGAAATTATTAACGTATACAACAAGAAACCGGTCAATGTACAAAGCTGGAAATACAATAAAACCTACGAGAAAGGGGTTAACCCTTATTATGAATCCGAGTCATCGTTGAACATATTGCCTAACCTCGGGGTTGAGGTTAAATTTTAACCCCGGCGTTTTCGAATTCTCAAACGATTTTCGGGCAAATAGAGTATGATCCCGCAAACCCTCCCCCCGCCCAAAAAAGGGAGGGTGGCGTAAAACCGCCGATTTTTTCGCCCTCGGTAGAATAATCCGCTCTTCTTGGAATTTTTTTTACTTTTTTAGTTGTTTTTTGTTTTTGAAAATGGAAACGATCAGCCGGGGCGCTCTATACTGCAAACATGAAGAGCCAGGAAGAAAGTCGCAAAACTAGCGTCGGGGGTGGCGAAGAACGCCAAAGGCGGTCGAAACCGGGGCCGCCTTTCGCCATCCGTTTCGACGGCATTAGTACACGCATGTACGTCAGGGCCGCTTGCCCCCTTACCGAAAACAGAATATGCATTGACACCCCATCAAAAAGCCAGGCTTACTATAAAAACAGTCTTATCACTTACTCAGAAAAAGGATCACTCATGAGCAATTTACCAAAATGCCCCGAATGCAGTGGCGAAAATACTTACGATGACGGCATGATGTACGTCTGCCCCGACTGCGGTCACGAGTGGGATAAAAATGACGGCGCAGAAAATAGCAATAACCAGGAAGACGGTTCGGTCATACGCGACGCTTACGGGAACGTATTGCAAGACGGCGACTCGGTAACCGTTATCAAAGACCTGAAAATCAAAGGTTCTTCGTCGGTTGTCAAAGCAGGGACCAAAGTAAAAAACATTCGATTGAAAGAAGGCGATCACGATATCGATTGTAAAATTGACGGCATCGGTTCAATGGAACTCAAATCGCAATTTGTAAAAAAAGCTTAAACTGTTAAAAAGCTCGTTCAAAAAGTTCGCGCTGCCCATGAACAAGCTCGCGAAAATAAGAAGGCGCGGCGAAATATTCCCAAAGTTCTTCGTAGGCCTTGAACAAGAGCTTACGGTAGTACTTGATGTCGTATGGGGGGTTTCGCCCGCCATAAACCCGCAAGGCTTTTTCTTCCGAAAGGTAGCGGGCCTCTTTCCGGGAAGAGCCTTCGGCCATCACCAGAAAATTGAGTTTTTCGCCGGCCTGTACCGAAAGGCCATACTCTTGTTGCAACTCATCCATCGCCAGGACCGTGGCGTTTGACACTGAGTACTCGCCCCTCTCTTTGCTCGCCGTACGGCGGATCAACAGTTCCCGCCAGGGAACTTCGCGCTGTTGCAAACGAAACTCAAAATCGCGGAATACGGATTCCATCAGCGGCTGAAAAGAGGCAAGTTCCGCCAGGGTTTTTGCCCGTTCCATTACCGCCAGAAAAGCGCGCTGGGCTTCTTTGACAAATGATGCGGTATCTTTGCGCCGAAGAGCAATGCCGCGCACTTTTATCCCTCCGGAGACATAACGCCCCATATAGCGATTCGATACGGAGATTTTCTTGTCGGCCCTGGAAGCAAAAAAAACAACCCATGAGAAAACGGCATCTACCGACATCTCTACGCCGGTTTTTCCGGTAATCTCTTCGCAAAGAGGCAAAAGGTCGTTTTCTTTCAATTCGCCCGCCGGGAAAGTACGGCGGATAAAAAGGCAGTCGACAATGGCGTTTAAAAGGCAAAAACCGCGGTTTTCAATGATCTCTTTCGCTTGCAATATTTTATCGCGGCCAAAGGCGGTTACGGCTTCGTGGCTTTCAAGTTTTCCGAACTTGGCGTTACGGTAGCCCAGGTAACCGAAAGAAGTAACCAGCATCCACTTCAAAGAACTCTGCCTGGAATCGTAAATTTCAACCTGCTTCTCTTGCCCTTGCGCGGCGGCTTCTTTTTTGCGGGCCTTTAAATAAGCGCGTCTTTCCAAAAGGTGCGCCAATGTTTGAGAGACCACCCCCTGGCGTTTTTTGCAAATCCGGTAACCGATTTCAGGAACTTCGCCGGCTTCGCTGCGGTTGCAGCAAAGGCAATTTACGGTTTCAGGCGAAATGTTGTGCTTGACCATGATCGTCGGGTACATTTGCGAAAAATCAATTTGACCGACATTTTCATAAGCAAACGCCTCGCGAACATCGGGCATATAGATCAAGCCGCCCTTGTCGTTGAGAAGAAGATCATAGGCTGTTTTGCTCTCTTCAACGCGGCTCTTTTGCCATGGCACCAGGTAGTTTCTTTCCCAGGCGGTTCGCGTCTCCATGTACGTCAGGGCGATGCCCGTAGAAGCGCGGGAGAGGCGCTGCACGGGAAAGCGCGTCAGGCGCGCCAGTTCAATCACGCCAAAAAGGCGGCTCTCTTTCATGACAAACGAGTTGGCGGCGTCAATATGCCACCGCCCGAAAAGAGGGTAACCGGCAGCGCGAAAGATTGTATTGCCATAGCTCACATAGCTCGACCCTTTCATATGGATTTTGCGAAGGGTTCTGAGATCCCGGTCAAGCTCCAGGTCGACACCAAGGCGCTGGGCCATTTCAAACAACTGGGGGAAAATGGACTGGTCGCCGTAAGAAGAGATGACAATGTCAGGGTTTTCTTCTCTGACAAACCTGTTGAGAGATTCTAAAAAAGAAATCTCATTTTGCAAGCGCAGCTTGAGAGTTCGGCGGGCTGTTCTCAAAATAAGTTCATTGCCCCGGTTGAACTTCAAGCGATGGCTTTTTTCGGTATAAAGGTAAAGGATATGAAAAGAGGGGAACGCAAACTCAGGGTCGCGTATGGAATCAAGAATCTCAATTTTTTCAATGCGGTTATACGCAGCCGTAAAAACCCGGACCTGCGCCAGAGGGTAAAGCCCGCGCGTATACATATAGTTCACGGGAATTTCCAGATCGCTATGGTAAATATCCATCTTGCCGTAAAAGGCAAAGAGTTTTTTTCGAATGCGGTTCAACACGGAAGGGCGCGTCACCTTCAAGCGCATCACACGCACCGGCTTATTCTCATAAAAATGGCGCCGTTCGACAAAGTCAGGCGGGCAGGCCAAAGCGCCGAGTTCTTTCAGGCGCATTGCAAACTTATTTAACAACCCCGGCGGCCCGTCCGCATATATCTCCGGGTAAAAAGTATCGGTAAAAAGATGATACACCAACTCATTGCCGGACTGCTCAACAACCCAAAGGTAAATGGTATCTTCCAGATGGTATACGTCAAAAATCTGCCCCGTTACCGGTACGCTCTTGCCTTCGCTTGTGATGCCCTCTTCTCTAACAATCCATTTCATTTTCCCTCTGTTTTACCCTTTTTTTTATTTTTTTCCGAACCTCTTTATATCAGCGGAAAGTAGCCGGGCTATTTACAATTTATACATTATCTTCTGTAAAGTATATTTTTGTTTAGTAACGGAAGACATGGGCGCAAACTTGAGTATAAGCGGTTTTTAAAGCGGGTATTTTTCCCTAACCACCCCCGCCCTGATGGGTGGGGCCAGAAGAAACGCGAATTTTTCAGTTTCCATTTAAAGAATCGCCTTTTTGAAAGATTTTTTTCAGCCCCGGGAAATTTCGCAAAAATTGGCTCGATGCGGCAAATGAGCCTCCGTCACCCCGACGTTTTCCCTAAAGGATCGAGGGGGGGGTGCGCAGGCTCATTTGGGACAAAATCGTATTTTTCAGGTATATTTTCATTCAAACCGAAAAAAATTAAAAAAAAGACAATTCATACGATAATCGCTGAAAAATAATTGGGCTTCAAGCCCCCACCCATATATGGGTGGGGTGGCCGGATTTCCGTTCGAGAAATTCGGTATCAGCACAATCGCTCACTTTCGTATCGCAATTGTGCGTCAAGGGTTCGTGGGAGAAAAAACCCAAATAGCCGAAGCCCGGGGGGAGACTTCCCCCCGCTTTTGTTATTTTGTAATTTAGCTTTGTATTAAAGAAGATTTGGCTTTGGTATCGAGCCTGGTTACTCCGCCGCGCAGGAAGCGGTCCACTTCACGGGCGCATTCGCGCCCTTCCGAGATCGCCCAGACGACGAGTGATTGGCCGCGCCGCATGTCGCCGGCGGCAAAGACCCCCTCGACGGAGGTACGGTATTGCTCGTCGGTGCTGACATTGCCTCTTTCGTCCGTTCCCAGAGCGAGTTCTGCGACCGGTCCTTCGTGGTCTGTGTGCAAAAAGCCCATGGCCAGGAAAACCAGATCGGCCTCGTATACTTTTTCGGTGCCTTCCAGCTCGGCAAACGAGCCGTCCGGTTTCCACTCAATCGTGCACGCCTTGACCCCGGTTAAGTTGCCTTCGGCGTCTTTGATAAATTCTTTGGATAATATCGCCCATTCGCGCGCGCAACCTTCTTCTTGCGACGATGACGTTGAGAACATGCGCGGCCCGGGGTGTACCGGCCAGGGCGTTTGTTCGGTTCGCCCTTCGGCGGGCTTTGGCAAAAGCTCGATTTGGGTGACCGAAGCGGCCCCCTGACGAATTGAGGTACCTACGCAGTCTGACCCGGTGTCGCCGCCGCCAATCACGAGAACACGCTTGCCTTTGGCAAAGATGACCTCTTCTTCGGGAATCTCATCGCCATGAACGCGCTTGGTGCTCTGGGTTAAAAAATCCATGGCAAAGTGAACCCCTTTTGCGTCGCGGCCTGCGATAGGCAAATCACGCGGGATTGTCGAGCCGGTCGCGAGTACAACGGCGTCATTTTCTTTTCTTAACTGTTCTACCGTAATATCTTTACCGATGTTTGCGCTCACTTGAAAATGAATCCCCTCTTCTTTCATGATATCGACTCGTCTGGAAATGACATTTTTTTCAAGCTTGAAGTTGGGAATTCCGTACTGCAACAAGCCTCCGACCCGGTCGGCTCGTTCATACACAGTCACTTCATGACCGGCTTTATTCAATTGGTCCGCCGCGGCAAGCCCTGCCGGCCCTGAACCGACGATAGCGATCTTTTTGCCTGTTCGTTCTTTCGGCGGACGAGCCTTCATCCACCCGGCGGAAAAGGCGCGCTCTATAATTGACAATTCGATATTTTTTATGGTGACCGGCTGTTTTATCAGACCCAACACGCAACCCGATTCGCATAGCGCCGGGCATACGCGCCCGGTAAACTCCGGGAAAGAGTTGGTCCACATGAGGGTTTGAAAGGCGTCTTCCCATTTATCGTTGCGGACATCGTCGTTAAAGTCGGGCACCAGATTATGCAGGGGACAATTGGGGTGGCAAAAAGGAGTTCCGCAATTCATGCAGCGCGCGCCCTGTTCCTGGATTTCTTCTTTGCTTAGCGGTACGACAAATTCATAGAAATTTTTAATTCGTTCTTCTACCGGTTTATAGGCCGGCGTTTTACGATCGACCTGCATGAATTTCCCTTTTTTACCCATGCTTTAACCTTCCTTTAACGCCGCTTCGCGCTCCGGTTTTACGGCGTTCGTTTCGCCCTCTTTCTTCGCTTCATCCGCAAGTTCGGCCAGCGCTCTTTTGTAATCGCGCGGCATCACTTTTGTTAAGCGGCCCGGATTCCATTGGTCGAGCAGGGCTTTGGCGCTGCGGCTCCCGGTATAATTGACATGCCGCTCAATCATTGCTTTTATTTCATTGATCTCATTCGAGTCAGTCAGCTCTTCCAGATCGACCATGCCGGTATTGATCCGGTCGGTTGATTTCTGGTCAAGGTCCAAAAGGTATGCGACGCCGCCGCTCATGCCCGCGGCAAAGTTTTTGCCAATCGGACCAAGGATCACGACGCGGCCGCCCGTCATATATTCGCAGCCGTTGTCACCCACTTGTTCGACGACCACATGGGCGCCCGAATTTCGAACGCAAAATCGCTCGCCGCCCGCGCCCCGGATATAGGCTTCGCCCGAAGTCGCCCCGTAAAAAGCGACGTTACCCGCAATGGCATTCGTATGCGGATCGAATTTTGAATCTTTGGGGGGATATAAAATCAGTTTTGAACCGGATAAACCTTTGGCAAAATAGTCGTTTGCTTCACCCTCAATTTCAAAGGTGATTCCCTTTGCTCCGAAAGCGGCAAAGCTTTGGCCGGCGGAGCCGTTTGCCTTGATATGGATGGTATCGTCCGGAAGACCTTCGCCGCCATACGCCCGCGTCACTTCGGCCGACAACATGCCGCCTACCGTTCTTTGAACATTACGAATGGAAATCTCGGCCTTGACCTTTTCGCCTTTTTGAAGAGCCGGTTGCGACAGGGCAATCAGCTCATGGTCAACCACCGAATCCATGCCAAAGTCTTGTTCTTCGGTTTGATACGCGGTGCAACCGGGCGATTTTGCCGGTTGAAGCAAATGATCCATTTTCAGGTATTTTGCTTTCCAATGCCCGACATTGTCGCGCATTTTTAACATATCTACGCGACCAACCATTTCGTTGACGGTTTTAAATCCCAGTTGGGCCATAAATTCGCGCATCTCGCGCGCCAGAAAAGTAAAATAGTTCACAAGAAACTCGGGCTTGCCCGTAAAGTTTTTACGCAGCTCCGGGTTTTGCGTTGCAACGCCAACCGGGCAGGTATTGAGCTGGCATTGGCGCATCATCACGCAACCGCTCACAACCAGAGCCGAAGTGGCGGCTCCCCACTCTTCTGCGCCCAGCAAGGTGGCAATGGCGACATCCTTACCCGACATCACCCTACCGTCCGTCTGAACGACAATCCGGGAGCGCAAATCATTGCGCATCAACACCTGGTGGGTCTCGGCCAGACCAAGCTCCCAGGGAAGACCGGCGTGCTTGATGGAGCTTTTCGGAGAAGCTCCTGTTCCGCCGTCATGCCCGGAGATCAATACAGCTTCGGCATGACCTTTCGCGACGCCTGCCGCTACCGTGCCAACGCCAACTTCGGAGACCAGCTTTACATTAATGCGCGCCTTGTTGTTGGCATTTTTCAGGTCATAAATTAACTGCGCTAAATCTTCAATGGAATAAATATCGTGGTGCGGGGGAGGCGAGATTAAACCGACGCCCGGCGTACTGTGACGAACGGAAGCGATCACCTTATCGACTTTTGTGCCGGGCAGATGACCGCCCTCGCCGGGCTTGGCCCCCTGGGCCATCTTGATTTGAATTTCGTCGGCATTAACCAGGTAGTTGGAGGTGACGCCAAAACGCCCCGAGGCGACCTGCTTAATTGCCGATCTCGCCGAGTCGCCATTGGGCAACGGTTGAAAACGGGCCGGATCTTCGCCCCCTTCTCCCGTGTTGCTCCTGCCGCCCAGACGGTTCATGGCAATGGCAATGGTTTCATGCGCTTCTTTACTGATTGAACCGAAACTCATGGCGCCGGTAAAAAATCTTTTCACGATTTCTTCGACAGGCTCCACTTCTTCGAGGGGGATAGGGGTTGTTTCTACAAAGTCAAGAAGACCGCGGATTGTATTGTGGTCTTCAGCTTCATGGTTAATTAATGAAGTATATTTACGAAACAGGTCGAAGTCATTGGTTCGCGTCGACTGCTGCAGCATGTGGATTGTATTGGGAGAAAAAGTATGCCTTTCTCCGCGAGCCCGCCACATATAAGCGCCGCCATGATCAAGGCGCACGCTTGCTTTGGTATCCTGGTCCGGGTAAGCGAAAAGATGGCGCATGAGACATTCGCGTTCCAGTTCATGAACGCCAATTCCGCCCAGACGCGAAGCCGTTCCGGTAAAATATGCATCCATCAATTCGTTGTTTAAACCGACCGCCTCGAAAATTTGCGCGCCGATATACGATTGCAGGGTAGAGATACCCATTTTTGACATGATTTTCTGCAAGCCTTTCGATACCGCCTGCTTAAAATTTTCTTGCGCTATCTCCGCTTCGGTATTTGCTTTTGCATTGGGCGTTGCATCTTCCAATTGGCCGCGCAAGCGCATGTCTTCAATGGATTCAAAGACCAGAAACGGATTCACGGCGGATGCCCCATAACCCAACAACAGCGCAAAGTGATGCACTTCGCGGGCTGAGCCGGTTTCTACAATCAAACCTACTTTGGCTCGAGTGCCTTCACGAATCAGGTGGTGGTGCACTGCAGATACAGCCAAAAGCGCCGGAACGGGGCAATGCTGTTTATCGGCCTCACGGTCGGATAAAATAATAATATTGCAATTGTCCGCCACCGCCTCGGAGGCTTGTTTGCAGATATTCTTTACAGCCTTTTCCAGGTTACCTTCATCGCTTTTCGCCTGAAAAACCGTTGAGATATTTCGCGATTGAAAGTGGTTGCGGTTTACTTTTCGCAACCGCTCCAGCTCATCGTTTGACAACACGGGGTGCGGCAATTCAATCACACGGCAATGTTCTTCGGTTTCATGCAGAATATGCCCCTGAGCCCCAATAAAAGTAACCACGCTCATGACCGAAGATTCGCGGATCGGATCAATGGGCGGGTTGGTTACCTGGGCAAAGAGCTGGTAAAAATAATTATAGAGATTTTGCGGACGATCGGACAGCACCGCCAGCGGCGTATCGCTCCCCATGGAACCGATCGGTTCTTTTCCGTTGACCGCCATGGGGTGGATGATCAGGTCAAGATCTTCTTCGGTATAACCGTATACAATTTGACGGTGAACCAGGGTTTCATGATCGGGCTGGTGCGGCGACGGAACATCGTCCAGCTCGCCCAATTCAATTTTACCTTTGTCAAGCCACTCCCCGTAAGGACGCGCTAAAGCCAGTTGTTCTTTGATTTCGGCATCGGCAATGATTCGGCCTTCGTCAAGCGAAGCCACAAACATACGGCCGGGTTGCAACCAACCTTTGTGTTCAATCTCTTCGGGGGGGTAATAAAGCACCCCCGCTTCCGAGGCCATGACCAGCGTTCCGTCATAGGTTACCTGGTAGCGAGACGGGCGCAGACCGTTCCGGTCTAACGTCGCCCCGATGATATGCCCGTCCGTAAAGGCAATGGAGGCGGGCCCGTCCCAGGGTTCCATTAACGTTGCATGATACTCGTAAAAAGCCCGCTTGCGTTCATCCATCTCGGCGTCGCTTGCCCAGGCTTCGGGGATCAACATGGCCATGACATGCGGCAACGGACGGCCGGCCAGCACCAAAAGTTCAACGGCATTATCCAGAATTGCCGAATCAGACTGCGAATCGTCAATGATCGGCAACAGCTTTTCAATTTCATCCGGAGTAAACAAGTCAGACTCAAAAATGGATTCCCGCGCGCGCATCCAGTTGATGTTCCCGCGCAATGTATTGATCTCGCCATTGTGGGCCAGGTAGCGAAACGGTTGGGCCAGCGGCCAACTAGGGAACGTATTGGTAGAAAAACGGCTATGGACCAAAGCCAGCCGTGAAGCGAAACTCGGGTCATGCAGATCGGGAAAATAAGCCGAAAGCTGCGAAGTGGTCAACATGCCTTTATAGGTAATAGTCTTGTACGATAATGAGCTGATATAAAAATACTCGGAACCGGGCTGCCCGCTGCCCCGGATTACTTTTTGTGCGTATTTATGAATGACATACAAACGGCGTTCAAACGCCTCATCGCCGGCGCAATCGTCCGAACGGCCGATAAAAACCTGAGCCATATCAGGCTCAACCGCGAGGACCATTTTACCCAGGGAACTGTTATTGGTAGGCACATCGCGCCATAAAATAATGCGTTGCCCCATCTCTTCCACAATAGAAGCAAAACGTTCCATCGCCCATTTCCGTTGTGACGGTTCGGGGGGTAAAAAGACAATGCCGGCCCCGTATTCGCCGGGTTCGGGCAAAACCTTGCCTAGTTGATCAAACTCTTTCCGGAAAAAATCATGAGGCATCTGACTAAGCAACCCGGCCCCGTCGCCCGAGTTTTTTTCCGCGCCGACAGCGCCACGGTGATCGAGATTTTCGAGAATTTCGATCCCTTTTTCTATGATTGAATGAGATGCATCGCTACGAAGAGCGGCAATAAAACCGACGCCGCAAGCGTCATGTTCATAACGCGGGTCGTATAGCCCGCCTCCGTTCAATTCCAAGTCAGTTCCGTTCTTTTTCATGTAAACCTATCTTTTCATCCACTAGTGGAGCAAATTCGGCTTTTTTATCTTCGCCGTTTTCACCGGAGAAACCGGCAATTGATTTGGCGGTTACCTTTCAGGATGTCCGGTTTGCGATTCCGGAGCAAGACTGCCCTTGGGTCATTTTGCCGTTTTTGGCAATCAACAAAGCGTTGAATGGTGTTTTGCCCACTATAATAATGGAAGGGGTTGTTACCAGAGCTGAGGTTGAAATTGAAATTCGCCCGGTCAAGTATTTTTTCATGGACAGGACGGGGGGAAATTTCCCCCCGCGCTCCGGCTATTGCGCGTGAGCGCAATGAGCCTGCGCTGCCCCCTATGTTTTTTCACACGAACCCTTGACGCACAATTGCGATACGAAAGTGAGCGATTGTGCTGATATTGAATTTCTCGAATGGAATTACCCTAACCACCCCCACCCTGATGGGTGGGGCCAGAAGCCCCGGAATTTTTCACTTCTAAGCTATTTTTCTTCTGTAATATTCTTTAATCCGGGTTTTTTTCTATTTTTTTCGGCGCCGCCAATGGAAATGGCCGGTTTATTGGGCCGAATTTTGAATTCAAGCCGGTAAAAACAGTTTCACTTGTTACCGGTTTTATCGTGCGGGAGTTTTTCTTACTTCTTAAACAAACGAAAAGCGCCCAGAGCGGTACAAGCCGCCCCCCCAATCAGTATGAGCATCGTTTGATTTGAAGAAGCCCCTCCAACGGAACGTGAAAGTTTTTCGCCAAAACCGCCGTAAAGCTGAAATCCCCAGACCAGCAGACCGATTCCGATAATCAGCAAAATAATTGCAATTTGCTTTTGATCGATTTTTCCTTTCTTTGCCATTGTACTCCTCCTCTATATTTGGTTTATTTCCAGCTCTACGGTTCTGTAAAGCACTTTTCAAAAAGAGGCAAGTTTTACCCGCCGAAAAGTTCCAGGTAGCGCCGCCCTAAGGGGTCGCTTTGCAGACGGCGCAACATTGCTTCAAACGGTTTTCGGTCACAGATTTCTCCCTGTTCGCAATACCGGCAGGGAGGTTCCCATTCCCGGCGGGGGTCGTTGTCCTTTTTTCGCCCTATTGCAAAAAAGTAACGCTCGTCAAGCGTTTCCCGAAAAAAAACAATCACGCGGGACAAATATTCAAACGCCTCCGACTCTTCGACACGGGGCGAGTTTCCGATTTCTACCTGCCAGGGCTTTCCTTCGGCACCCCAATAGATCATCTCGCGGCGCGGCAAACGGACATCCAAAAAAGCCGCTTGAATCGTTTTGGCATCCGGGCAAATCTCCGAAAGACAATCGGCAGATTCTTGCACAAGAGAACTTAAAGCCAAAACATACAAAGGAAGTTGAGTCGTTTCATTTACTGTTGTTTCGGCCAACGGCAGTCCCATCTTTCCGGTCTTGTAATCCAGGATAATCAAGGTTTTTTCCGCCGCATTATAATCAATCCGGTCAATTCGCCCGCGAAAAGAAAACCCGCCGGCTTCGGTTTTATCAAAGGGCTTTTCCAACCCGACGGGGATGCACTCCGCTAACGGATGCTTTTTATCCGCTACCAGGCGCCTGAAACGCATAAAATAATCAAAAACTTCGCGGCGAATTTCATCCGTTCTGGCTTCAAACACCATTTTCAAACCCTCAAAATATTCCGCCGAAAATTGTTTTTGAAAACGGGCTAAAGAAATATGAAACGCTTTATTCAGCTCTTTATCATACGTTACATCGTCTCTGGACGACATAATTTGCGCATAACTTTTTCCGGGCAAAGTTTGCATCCAGTGTAAAATAATTTCTTTGGCGGCCATATGAAACAAGCTGCCGGCTTCGCCTCGATCCACCGGAAACTCCGGCTTTGCGCCGGCAGGCGGCCAAAGTTGAATGAGGTGCCGGAACCAGTAGAGCTGCGGGCAAGCGGAGAAGTGCTCCAGCGCTGTTGCCGAAATTACGGAATCGGGGTAAGCATCTTGCTCGATTTTACCGGAAAAAACCCGGTCATTCGTTTGCCCCCTCCGCGACAGCGCACTGGTTTGATCTTTTATTTTTGAGAAAAGCGGGTCGTCGCGATAATCGTATTTTTCCAGATGGGCCAGTCTTTCCTGGTGCCCCATCTCGTTGGCATTGGCCTCGGCAGTCCGCTTGGGGTTTTTCCGGGCCGCCCGATCGAAAAAAGAAAAAATTGCCTTTGAGGGCACAACGTCGCTTTCGGGGGAATAGCTCAAGGTAACGCCTTCGCTCGCAAAATGCAGCGCGGAAAAAAAGTGATCCATTTGCTGGTCATGATCGACCTTCATGGAATAGCCTTCCAGCCCCCCCGGCAAGAAGGGCGCTACCCGTTCCGTCTTCGGAAAAGCCGAATTGGTTAAACCCCCGATAAAAAGATAAGAGACGGGGTGGCGCAAACCTTCCTCCAGCGAACGAATACTGACTATCCAGTCCTTCCGGTCTCTCTTGCCGCCATTTTCACTGTAATTCGGATTTTCGTCCGCGATATTTCCGGGCATTCCCATTGGCAACATTGCGCCGCTTATTTCTCTACGCAGGTTTTTCATAAAAGCGCTGCGGCTCACCCCTCTTGGGAAAAAAGAATCTAAAAGAGATAACTTTCGAAAAAGCTTTTTCAAGAACTCAAGCGACCGGCGTTGAAAAAGCGATTCTCTGCCCGGATTGCCGGAGCCGGAAACCGCAAACAAGTTCAATGCTTCATTGATCAAAGCCGTATGATTAGCGACGCTGTCGTAATCTTTTATTTTTTTTGAGATTGCAATTAATTCGGTAACCCACTGGTAGTTTAACGCCTCGCTATTAACATTTTTAGTATTTTTGCTTTTTTTGATTTCTGGCGCCCGAACTTTTCGCAAACGTTTTCGCAATTCAAACAGTCCGATTTTTTCCATTGGCGCAAGGGAAGATGCCGTTTGTTCGACAAACCGGCGGTACTCTGTCATTTTTTCGTGATGCGCCTGGGGCAAAGTCCCGGCATCCCCGGCTACCAGGGCGCGATTAAAATGATCATTCAGCAAAAGCCTGCGGATCGTTTCGGAACTTATTGTTCCCGGGCGGCCAAACCGGTCGCCGGATTGGGTATTGGATTGAAGATGAGGGGCCAACTCCAGCATCTCCAGCAACAGGGAAGCCAGTTCCAAATACGATTTATTCCCGCCGGGGTACTGCCCCGGACCTTCGGCGGATATCCCCAACCGGCTAAGCGCAAAAGGCAATGTTAAAAAAAGTTTATCGTTCCCCGCCAATACCAGAATCTGATGCGAAGCGACTCCCTTTTTTCGAATGCCATGCAGACTACGCGCGATAAAATGCGCCTCTGCTAAATCGCTTTCGCATTGAACAACACTCGCAGGCACCGCCCCTTCGATAATCGAAGAATTCTTTTGGGCCGCTTGAGCCGGTTGAAAACCATTAAAATTATGCACAGAAAATCCATGCCCGGCAAGATCATGCAACGAGACTAAAAAGCTCGCAAAGGGTTTTTCCTTTTCCCGGTTCAGGTTTGCCACGGGACCGGCGACTTTGGCCTCCGCATTCTCTTTTGCCTGCTTTTTCGTTTGATTTACAGTAAGGCGATTTTCATTTTCATTCGTCATCCGCTCAAAAAAACGGCAAAGATGATCCGCCGCACCTGTGTCGCTTAAACTTTCTTCAATAAATAAAAACCATTGCGGCGAATAGAGATTTTCCAAAACCTGTAACTTAGCCTTCTCCATCAGGTTCAAATGCCCCGGAAACAGCAGGGCCACTTTTTTATTTTGGCCGGCAGCCCCCGGCCAGGCAGGGCGGACTTTTCCCGCAACCATATACTTTGCCTGCGAGATTCGATCGTTCTTTTGAAAAGCCAGGTCAATTTGTTTCAGTAAATGAATAATTTCACCGACAAAAGCATCGACGACATCCCCGCGACCGCCGCTTCTACCACCGTCTGACTCGCGCCCTGCATGAAAAATATCTTCGCCATACCAGTTTTTTACCCGCCAAAGGTGAATGATCTCCCGAAAAAACCCGGAAGAGTGGGCGAGGTTCCGGCAATGCTTCAACCGTTCATCCGGCTTCTCGAGAATTTGCGTAAGCAATAATTTTTCAATAAGTTCATTTTCCTGCAACCGGCCTGCCCCGGCGGTCAGCGGCAGAGATTTTCTCAACCAGTGGTCAAGCGTTAGAAATTCAACATGAAAAAGAGTTTTCCCGGATTTTACATTCTCATGCAGCAGCAAACGATACCGCATCATGTCAATGGCATTGGCGCATAAAAGGATAGTTTCACTATCGCGACCGTACGGGTCGGTCAGCCCGGCCAATTGCCGGTAAAATTCATCGCGATTAATCCGAACGAGACTCTTCATGATTGTCGCTGCCTTCTTCGCTTTCAGCATGACGCTCTTGCGAGGCCCGAATTTTTTTCAGGGTTTTTATCAATTTGCCTGAGAAGAGGCGCGGCCGGGAAAACTGGTAAAGAGCGGGAAATTCGGTCCGGTATTTAATCACTTCGGCCAAATGGACCTCTGCCTCAGCCCCAATCCCCGATCCGCCTAAATCAAGTATAATTTCGCCCCGCGGGTCAATCACCATAGAGTGGCCCGCCATGTTAACTTTCCCCGGCCCCCGCACCGCATTTACCACCACCAAATAACACTGATTTTCAATCGCCCTTGCCCTTGCAAGCGCTGTCATATGATGAACCCTTTCGGCGGGCCATTGAGCCGGGACAATCACCAGATCGGTTTCTTGTTTTCCGTACTGGCGGATCAACTCGGGGAATCGCAAATCATAACAAATTGCCAACCCTATGCGCATTTCATTATACATAAAGCTGGCCTTTTTTTTTCCGGGGAGCAGGTAGTGATCTTCCCGGAAAGCGGGGATCAAGTTGTTTTTGTCATAGGAGGCAATGATTTCGCCTTCGCTGGAAATAAAATAGGCCCGATTATAAAATCCCTTTTTTTCCCGCCAGAAAAAAGAACCCGTAAAGGCTGTAGAATAACTTTCGCACAAACTGCAAATATGTTCAAGAGCGCGCCGGTTTTCGTTGAATATCTCATTTAAACGATCATACGAAAAACCGCTTGTGAAAACTTCGGGCGCAACAACGAGGTCGACCCCGGGGTTTTCTTCGAACACATTGCGCAACCGTTGCAAGTTCACGGTTGCGGTTTCGTCAAGCTCGAATTGGTGCAGATATATTTTCATGAAAAACCGCCTCTGTACCGGCTCACTGCATTGGGGAATCGGCAACCAACAGTACCGACGCTTGAGCCGCCAACCCTTCGCCTCTCCCGGTAAAGCCAAGTTTTTCTGTCGTTGTCGCTTTTAACCCGATAGCGTTTGCCGGCAGCCCGGTTAAATTTGCCAGACTGTACAGCAACTCTTGACGATAATGAGAGATTCTCGGCTTCTCGCCAATCAATGTCAGGTCAATGTTCCCAAGCTTCATTTTTTGTTCGCTTGCTTTTTCCAAGGCAAATGCCAGAAATTCGGAACTGGGGCGCCCTTTGTTTTCCGCGCTGCTGTCGGGGAAAAAGGAGCCAATGTCGGCTTCGCCCAGGGCTCCCAGGATTGCATCGGTCAAGGCGTGCAGCAAGACATCGGCGTCGGAATGCCCTTTGAGCGAATAGCCCGCCTGAATAAAATGCCCGCCAAGCCATAGGCCGTCGCCATCGCAAAACGAGTGTACGTCAAAACCGCTGCCTATGCGAAAAGTCATTTTGCCACATCTTCCGGATAGGTGATTTTACGATTGCTTGCGTCTCCGTCAAACACAATGACACGGAAACCGAGATTTGAGAAAAAAGAGCCTTCGTCGGTATAATCGCCGCGACCCCCGGCGCTCTCTTCTTGCCGTTTTTTTTCAGCCAAAGCGTCTTTGAGAGTCGGGCCATGCACCAGCTGCGGCGTCTGCACCGCCCGCAACTCATCGCGCGGTACATACTCCAGAACCTGATTGTGTTCCACCCGAACGACGGAATCGGCAATGGGTACCGCCGGGATAAACGCCGGCGTTTCGGGGCAAAGTTTTTCCAATGCCCGGCTAACCCGCGTTAAAAACGGAACTGGTAACCAAGGGCGATTGGCGTCATGAACCAGAAGTTGGTACCGATCGCCCTTCTCTGCAAACAACTTACCGGCCCCGGCGCAAAAGCTTTCATGCCGGCTTTTCCCGCCGGCTACCGTAAACCACTCTATCTCGGGGCGCTTCACTTTTAGTTCATGAAACGGTAGAATAAATTCGTCTTTTGTTAGATACTCTTGGGGCACAACGAGAACAATCGCTTGAAGCTCAAGATGCGATACAATCGAAAAAAGGGTAAATGCAAAGAGCGGCAGGTTTTTATCGTCCCCTGCCAGAGGTAAAAATTGCTTGGGAGAGGCCCCGCCAAATCGAATGCCGGAGCCGCCCAATAGCAAGATAAGAGCGTTTTGATTAGTTTCGAGAGGCAACTTTTGTAAAAATCATTTTCCCGGCGTTGGTTTGAATGACGCTGGTAACATTGACTTTGAGTTTTTTCCCCAACAATTTGCCGCCGTTTTCAATCACAACCATCGTGCCGTCGTCGAGGTAACCAATCCCCTGGTTTTCGTCTTTCCCCTCTTTGACAACTTGCACATCCATCTCTTCGCCGGGCAGTACGACCGGTTTCAACGCATTCGCCAGGTTGTTGATATTCAACACTTCAACGTCCTGCAACTCGGCTACCTTGTTTAAGTTAAAATCGTTGGTAATTAGTTTTCCGTCGAGATCTTTCGCCAGGCGAACCAGCTTTGCGTCCACTTCGCGCGTTTCGGTATAGTCGATGTAAGAGATTCGCACTTCCAGGTCATCGCGTTTTTGCAGGGTATTTAACATTTCCAAACCGCGTCTGCCCCGATTTCGTTTGATCGGGTCGGCCGAGTCGGAAATCAGCTGAATCTCGCGCAAAACAAAATTCGGAACAATGAGCGGTCCTTCAATAAAACCTGTCGATGCCAGGTCGATGATTCTTCCGTCAATGACAATGCTGGTATCGAGTACCTTTACCTTGACGCTTTTTTCCACCCCTTCTTGGGCTTCGCCCGCTTTTTTCAAAGGCATGACTGACATTGCGCCTTCGGGCAAAAACAGGTAGAAAACATAACTGACTCCGGCCAGAGCGATACCGAAAATCGCCCATACAATATAAGCCGGCATCCGCTCCAGAAATGGGTATACCAGCCCAAAAGCAATGGAACCGGCAATGAGGCCCAAGGTAACGGCAAAAACGCCGCCCCGGTTGCTTTTTTCCCGCAAAATGTCGAGCGCAAACGGAGAGCCCCCCATGATTAATGCTGTCAGCAATGCTGTGATAATGCCGGCTACGCCGGGCTCATTTTGATAGATCATCGCCGCAAAAAGAACGGCAATTACATAGATATAAATTTTAGCCATAATTTTACCTCCTGATAAGTTTGGCGGCAGCGCCCCGGGAAGAAAATTATGTCGTATTTAACCGCTTAACACTTCGGAGATTTGATTGCTCGCCTCTTCTACTTCTACATTTTTCGCTAAAGCAATCTCATTGATAATAAGTCCATAGGCCGATTCATACAGCTTTCGTTCCATAATAGATAGCTCTTTATCTCGGGCTCGTTTGTAGAGGTTTCTGCAAACTTCCGATACTGACAATATCGATCCTGACTTAACCTTAAGCAAATTGTTCTGGTACCGGATCTTCCAATCCTCTTCCGTTTCTACATAATCCTCTTTTAATAGCTTTACGACTTTAGCGACATCGTTTTTCTTGATTATATGGCGCAGGCCAATCTCTTCGGCCTTTTTTACGGGCACCATTACCCTCATTTTCGTATTAATCAATTCCACGACATAATATTTCTTCTTTTCGTTTAAAACGGTCTTTGTGGTAACTTCCACAATCGTACCCACGCCATGCATGGGGTATACGACATAATCTCCTTTCTTAAACATATACTGCCAAATGATTTCGATTGTTACGGCGCTCGCTTTTTTTAGCTAGCCGCTTTTGTATCAGGATAGGTATATTGGCAAAGGATACACTGTCAAAGACTTTTCTCTAATTTGAGGGCGATTTAAAGTACAAATTTAAAGATATATGCAAATTAAGATTTGACAGGATAATCCTCAAATGTAAATGATTTGCTCTAAAACGGAAGTTTTCAAAGATGAAAAGACAATTGTTCTTTTCAATTAACCGGACAAGCAGCCAGAAAAGACGCAGCGGAGGTTCAAGATCGCAACAAATGGAAAAATTCCCTATTATGTAAACTACGATGAAAGCAAACTCAATGAGCTGCTGAATCGTGCGGGAATTGCCGACACAGACGACACCATTTTATTTAACCTTGCCTGCGAAGAAATCCGGAAAACGGGCAACCCCTACATGGAAATGGGGAAACTCACGCTGGAAGTCGTAAAATGGGCGGAGCGAAACAGCTATACGCCCATGCGAATGACACAGACCGTAAAAAGGCAGCTGTTAAATTTTGTCCAGTCTCTGGCTCGCCTTCGCTTCTGCCGCCTGAAAATGATCGAAGGGGATATCCAGGGTTTCATGATGGTGGAACCCGAGGCGGAGCAAATCCTGTTTATCTACACCCGCATGGAAAAAGACTTTAACCGCGGGTTCCCCATGGAAAAAGATCTTCCCGTCTCTCTGCTCGACTCCATGAAGTTCGACCTTGAAATCAAGGACTTAAGCAGCGCTACCATTAGCGAAGCGAAAGAGCGCGACTTGATCGCTAAAATACATTTCCCCGAGCTGGAAAGACATGTTCTCATTACACCCAAACTTTTTCCGAAACTGCTCGGAATTTGCTTAAACCGGATCCGGGCTTTTTTCAAAGCCGCCGGGCGCATGCGCCTTCTCGATGACATTTCGCGTTCGCTCGATATTGTTCTGCCGGGAAAAGACGTATCGACAGACCATATTTTAGAAGTGCTGGACCAGAAGGCCAAAGAATCCCCTCTCTTTTATGTTCATTTTTCGGAATCGCTGATCCGCCAAATTGGCGAAGACAAAAACAGGATGGACCTGGTTTCCGCTTACCAGTCCGCCCATATTGTCAAAAAGCTGAAAATGGAGCAGGAAGAATACGAGCAAAGCGCGCACAAAGAAGAGTTGTTTGAAGCGGATATAAAAAAGATCATGAAGATCGTTAAAAACAACCCGCGGACCTACACCCGCGCTGAAATGTTACGTTTTCGGGAAGGCGAAGGCCACAGCGAGCGTTTTGAAGGCAGTTATGACCGGAGCGGCTTTCTTGAGCTGACCGACATGTTCATCCGGACCTATTCGGCAAATGAAGACGATCCTCCCAACTCTGCGCCCGAATTGATTAAACTGGAAATCGGAGAACGCGACCTCTACATTTACCGGGAATTCTTAATCTCTCTTCTCGAAAGAGAACGAAGCCATGTCATGGAAGAAGCGACGCAGTATTTTAAAAAGAGATGGGCTCAGGCGCTTTTACGTTATAAAGACCTGCCCGATATGAAAAAAGACAAGGCTTTCATTCATGAAATCAAGAAGTTTATCAACGCCCGGTTTGAAATTTTCAACCATATCTTAAGCAAACCGGATCTGCTTTTTTCAGTCTTTTTAATTTATGCGGAAGACAAGGATCTCTATTCGCGCTACTCGAATTATTTTGCCAAATCGGGCAAGCCCGAGCTTAAACCCATTAACGAAATTCTCGATTTAAAGCGAACGGTTCTCTATCGCGAAGCCTATGCGGCGCTTCCGTTTACATATCGCTTTTTTCTAACCCGGTTGATCATTTACATTATGAATCTTTTCAAGAAAAAACAGGAAGAAAAAGAAGCGGAAGAAAAGAAAGAGAACGAAACCGAACAAGAAGGCGAAGAAACGGAAGAATCGTCCGCCGATTCGACTTCGCCTACGCAAATTAAAAAAGACACCGCCGGCAAGCTGAGAAAAATGATCCCGGACATTGAAAAAACCTACTGGACCGGGGGCAAGGTTACCGAAATTCTCGAAGACCTGCACGAAAAATGGAACATCAAACTGGGAGATGTCAGAACCATTCTCAAAGACAAGGTCGACAAAGATATCCAGGAAAAGGCTCTTGCGGTTTACAGCATATTGTTGCGATCGCCTTCGTTTTCCATGGAATTCCTGCATGACGAGCTGAAAAATATGGCTAATAATCTGGTTTTGCACAAATACCAGGAAATCCACGATAAAAAATCGCTGGCCCGCTATATTATTATCCGCGCGCTTTGGCTTTTGCGGCAAAAATCGCGTTAATTCGGCAATTTAACATGTACTTCGGCGGCAAATTGCCGGAGCGTCATGAAACAGTTAAAATAATTTTACCCGCAACATGACCGCTGTCGAGATATTCCAACGCTACTGCCGCTTCCGCCAGGGGAAACGTTTTACCGACAATCGGGGTAAGTTGTTTTTTCTCCATCATGGTTTTTAACCTGTTCATGAAAGTCTTTTTAGGCGGTATGGAAAAATCCGGCGGTAGAAGATGCTTGTCAAAAAAGGCGCGGAACGTCAGTCGAAGCGCTCTTGGCACGCTGCCAAGCCAGCTCCCGACTCTTTTGCCATAGTGGTCATGCCCAATAAAAACATAGTATCCGCTTTCCGTCAATAAGCGGCGGCAGGCCGGGTAAGGGAGGTTTGACGCAACGTCAAATACCAGGTCAAACTTTTCTTTTAACTGCATTACCGGTTCCGTTTGATAATCAATAAAGCGGCCGGCCCCCAGGTTTTGCAACATCCCTTTTTTTTCCGGAATGTCTACGGCGGCGACAAACGCCCCGGACGATTTGGCAATTTGAAGAGCGATAGCCCCGACGCCCCCGCCCGCACCGTTAATTAAAACGCGGCTGTTTGCGTTTAGTTTGTCTTCCCAGGGAAAATTCATCAAGGCAATATACCCGGACGCGGCAACCGAAGCGGCTTGTTCAAAGGTTACATTGTCCGGTTTTAACGCCAGGGCGCTCTGCGGAACGGCGGCAAGTTCGGCGTACGCTCCGCCGTTTTTCCACTGAATCCCGGCATGGCTTTCACCGAAGACATGATCGCCACGTTGAAATTCCGTGACATTTTTTCCGGTCGCTTCAACCACCCCGGAAAGGTCAATACCGGGGATACGATGATTTGGCTTGAAAAAGCCGGCGCCCATCAGGCGAAGCACAAAGGGTTTTCCGGTGACCATATGCCAAATGTCGGCATGCACCGAAGCCGCTTTTACACGGACCAGTACTTCATCTTCACGGATTTCCGGCGGGTCGGTTTCTTCCAGGCTCAGCACGTCGTGCGGGTCGCCATATCCGTTTTGTATGATAGCTTTCATTCGTTGATCTCCTTACGCGCCCCTCATTCTTCTATGCCGCATTTTAACCCAGATTCCGGCAAGACGCCGGCGACAAACGGAAAATCGGCGACAAATGTATTTAAAAAGATACTTTATGAGCGGCGCCATATTCTGTACATCAGAAAAGTAACCATAAATATTAGATTCAATATAATTTTGCCGCCGGGCAAACGGCCGCACAAAGCACGGGACCTCGGCGGCGCCCCAAACGACTGTATTCATTGATCGATTAGAAACTGCCTGCGAGCTCTCACGAGCGGTAAAATTTACTTACTTTTACCGCTACAATCTTTTTCTTTGGTCTAATATAGAACCGTTTTTTTTTACTTAAAATGAAAAAACAATTGTAGCTCTATGCATATACGGCAGAGTTACTGCAATGCTGACAAATAAAAGTTTAAAACTACCGTGCGGCGCCATCTTGCCAAACCGTTTCGCCAAGGCGGCAATGAGCGAAAGATTAGCCGACGATTTGGGAAATCCGACCGTAGAACTTGAAACTCTCTACCGGCGCTGGTCCAACGGGGGCGCGGGGCTTCTTCTCTCCGGACACGTTCTTTTTCGTTATGACGCTTTTGAAGCGACGGGCAATGTCATTATTGAAAAATTGGCGGATAAAGCCGCTTTCCGCCGCTGGAGCAAGGCGGGAACGGCCAACGGCAATCATTTCTGGATGCAAATCAACCATACGGGCAGACAAACTTTTCAGTATATATCAAAAACGCCCGTAGCTCCGTCGGATTCGCCGCGCGTAAAGGCGGCGCCGATATTTAAAAAAGCGCGGGCCCTCAGCGAGAGCGAAATTGAGAGTCTTATCGACCAATGGGCGCTTGCCGGGAAATTTGCCAAAGAGACAGGTTTTACCGGGGTGCAAATTCATTCGGCCCATGGCTATCTTGGCAGCCAATTTCTCTCGCCGCTGACAAACCGTAGAACCGATCAATGGGGCGGTTCCATTGAAAATCGGTCTCGTTTTTTACTGCAAATCATACGAAAAACGCGAAAGCATGTTGGCGCAAAATTTCCCATTTCTGTGAAAATCAACTCGGCGGATTTTCAGCGCGGGGGCTTCAGCGAAGAAGATTCATTGAAAGTGGTTCGGTTGCTTTCCAATGAAGGCATCGATTTGCTTGAAATCTCCGGCGGCACATATGAGAGTCTTGCTTTTGTTGGAACCCAGGAAAAAGAAAAGAAAAAAGAGAGTACGATAAAAAGAGAGGCTTTTTTTCTCGATTATGCGGCAAAAGCCCGTAAAATCAGCACGGTCCCCCTCATGGTAACCGGCGGTTTTAGAACGTTAGAGGGCATGGAAAGAGCGTTGCAAAAAAATGCCACGGATATCATCGGGCTTGCCCGCCCGTTAGCTCTAGCCCCGGAAATTATCAACGAACTGCTCCACAATGAAAAAAAAGGCATTAACACCAACCCGGTAAAACCGTTTCCTTTTTCAAGCTACCGCCACATGGCCGAACTCATTTGGGACATGGATCAAATCAGGCGCATATCGCTTGGCTTGGAACCGGACCCGGCCCGATCGATACTTTTATCGTTTTTCGCCGATTTTTTTCGCTCATTGCGAAGCGCGAGAAGACAGATGAAAAAATTTCATTCGGAAGGTTTGCGGTAGTTTTTATATCCGCAAGCCACCCCCGCCCATAGGGTGGGGCTTGAAAGGCGGCGATTTTTTCACATTTTCACCGGTTACCGAGGCTTTTTATTTAAATATCCGTTATTTCTTTTTTTTTCCATAACTAATACAAAAATTCTCTCGAAACCGGTTGACAGACCGGGAAAAAAATAGAGCATTCGCAATGCGGTTGCAGAGATTTCGGACTTTATTCGCTTTTGCTTTGGTATTTTTTTGTTATTTTTTTCCTCTCTCCTGTCAGAAAAAAACCGTCATAGCCATCCAACCGTTGGGCAAAGTAAATCGGGAAATCATGAGTATCATACAAGCCGGGGTAGAAAATTTTTACGGCTTTCAAGTTGATGTTTTACCGGAAAAGGAGATGCCGGCCTGGGCTTATTATGAGCCGCGCGACCGCTATGACGCCAGCGCCTTGCTCCGGAAATTTAAAAAGGAATACCCCAAACGTTTTGACAAAATTCTGATTCTAACGGAAAACGATATTTACCGTAAAAAAGAGGAGGCCAATTACCGGGGGATTGTGGGTCTAGGTCTGGTCGGCGGCAGAGCATGCATCGTTTCTCTACATCGTTTAAAAATGGCCGGCGGTGAGAAACCCGCTCTGTTTCAAGAAAGGGCCGTAAAATCTTCCGTGCATGAGGTGGGGCATACCCTTGGATTGCACCACTGTAAAACATCCGATTATTGTATCATGAAAAGCGCCGCCGGCAAAGTTACCAACATTGACAAAAAAGAGCTGCAGTTTTGCCCCAATTGTCAGGAACTGATTTTAGAAAATCTGGCAACTCTTGCAAAAGGCAACTAACGGCCCGCCGCTCGGCAGACCTACAACCCTGCAAAAACCAGCCCCGGAGCCAAAATATTCGGCAGGGGAACATAAATTTCTACATGTGAAGTCGCGCCCACAGCTCCAATCAAGAGGACCAGCCCGTCCGGTAGCAAAGCTCCGGAATGAAAAAATCGCGGTAATACATGGGGTTAATTTGCTGCGCCCCCGTATTCACATCGTACTGTTCCGCCGCAGAGAAAGTCCCATGTGAACCGCTACCTCCCGCCAAGAGCATATAACCGTTCTTTAAAAGAGTGGCGCTATGCCCAAATCTACCTTGAGTAAATGAAATCCCTTGACTAAAAACACGATTGATCGGGTCATATACCTCAACCGTATTTAAAAAATACCCTGCAGCGGCAGTTGAAGACCCCCCGGTAATCACAACAGAGCCATTGTACATTAGCGTAGCCCGGTGGGATGAACGAGGATCCGCCATTGGACCTACGGATGTAAATATTCCCGTTGACGGATCGTATAGTTCCGCCGAAGAAAATACGCCTACCCCGGCCCCTTCGCCGCCGGCAATTAATATCGTTCCATCGTTTATTAAAGTTGCCGTATGCCGGCTCCGGTAATCAGGCAGTACGCCGGTAATGGAAAAAGTTTGTGACAAGGGGTCATATTTCTCAATATTTAAAATCCAAGACTCGCCAACCCCTCCGAAAATGATCACTTCGCCGCTATCCGGCAGCAAAGTGGCGGTATGCCAGACCCGCGAATCATTCAAGGCTCCTACCAATGTAAATACTCCGGTTGCCGGGTCGTTTATTTCAGCGTCTGCTAAAATCCCCTGTGCCGTGTTTCTGCCTCCGATCATTAAAACTTTTCCGTCATTCAATAATGTAGCCGTATGCTCCTTGCGGGCGACATTCATTGAACCGGTAAAACCAATCGTTCCCGTCGCCGGGTCATACAACTCAGCCGATGCAAACTCTACTCCATTGGCGTCAGGTTGAGACCCGCCGGCAATCAAGACCAGTCCGTTATTCAATAACGTCGCCGTATGTTGCAACCGGTTTGTATTTAACTGGGCGCTTAATGAAAAACCCGAAAGCTCGCATTTTACCGACAACAAGACATCGCTGCCATTGATCGTACCGCCCGTTTCAAAAGGAGGTACAGTAGCCGAAACCATATAACAATAATCATTTGATAAGTTATTGCCAATGCCAACCAACTATTTACCTATGATCGCACACATTGGAGCTGGTATATTCTTTCATCGGATCATAGGGAATTTCCGATTCATACAATTCATCTTTATCATTAAAGTATTCTTCTTCCCCAAATGGATCTCGATATTGGTAAACACGCCATATAATCTCTGTTTCTTTATTAAAATATATTCGGTATTCAAATTTTGCATCATGGACATTCTCTCCGTGTACATACATAAACACTATTTTACTCTCTGAATAGTATGCATCAACAGTCCTGCTCGAATCTTCTGAACCGCCAGTAAAAGTATACCTCATAGGTTGCTTTGATTTTTTATCCAAATATAATAGACGCTCAGTATCTTCGTATTGTTTGCAATATGAAAATTCTTTTTTCTTGATTATCGCTTCACCATTATTAATGCTATTATTTATATTTTTAAAAATATTTTGAATCTCTACGATTGACGGATGAGCCATCCAATTTTTTTCATCAATTTGATTACTCCGAACCCCTAATATTTTATCTCCATTGTATGCTATTATTAACAACAAAACACATATAACTTTCATTGTATTTTTCATAACTTTTTTGAGGTGTACTTTTGCCTTCAATATGGTATGGTGCCCACCCGATAGGGTCATTTTCGTTTTTCCTGGAATAATTACTGCCCCAACTTAGAGCAAACATTTTTACTGCCTCTCCAAGATTTTTATAAAAGTTGACATAATTGGGGGTGCCTTTATTCCACCTTTCTTGTCTTCCGGGTATATCTGCCGCATTACCGCCTATACGCCGGAAGGCGGCTTAGTTTTTGATTTTCAAGACAATTGCGGTGGAAAGACTTATGGCGATGCGCTTAAATCGAAACCGATACCTAAATTGTACATAACGCTAAAACGTGTCTCCGGAGAATTCGATCGATCAAGAACGGTAACCGACAATTTTAAATCTCCGGTCGAGTTTACTCTGGAAGCAAGCGAAAGGTTTTCGCCGGTCAATAAAAGCGAAAGCATAAGCTCCAAATGAGAGTCGCCTGTCTCCTCTCTAACCATGGCCGCATCAACGCCAATACCGGTATAGCCCCACGATTCGTTTAACCAATGTTTTATGTAGATACCCGGCTTAATCACACGGTCGATAAAATTGTCGCCTGTAGCGTACATCAGAAGAAATGTCTCCGCAGAAACGGTAACCTGACTATTCAGCCGGTAATCAAAAAACAACCCCGGTCCCGCGTGCCATGCCTGCATCGTACCGGAAACCGTATACACCCCGCCGCCGGATACTCCAAATTGAGTCGGGGCCTCTACAATACGATGGTTACCTTGGGTCTGCAACCCCAAAATCTGATTTGAAATTTCCATACCGGTTAACCCGTTGGCTAATCCTAAAAAAGGCAACAAGGCAAATCTTGCTATTCTGATAATTTGTATGATTCGTTTCATTATTTACTATTCTCGTCTCTAAATAATTTCAAGCGCATTTCACGCAATTTCATTTTTTGTTCTTCCGTTACCTGACGCAAAGTATCGTGATCGTCAATCACATAGGCCGTAATAAACAACACTAACTCCGTATCTTTTACTTCCGTTTCCGTTTTACGAAAAATCCGGCCAATGACCGGAAGGTCGCCTAAAATCTTGATCTTGGATTTTACATCCGATGTTTTCTTGCTGATCAAACCGCCCAGAACAGCCGACTCCCGGTCTTTCACCAGAATTTTTGTTCGCATAGAACGCTTTGCTATCTCCGGGAAACCGGGGATCCCCGAGTCTTTGATATCGTTGACTTCCTGAAGAAGATCGATAAGAACAACATCGTCTTCGCTAATTTTTGGCAACAAGTGAAGGCGCAACCCCACATCAATATAATCGCGCGTCGTTCTTACAATCGGCGTTGTTGCGTCTGCCGTCGGAATTTCGAGAGTCTCTTTATTAATAACAACGCTGTCTCCAATGACAATTTCAGCCTCTTGGTTATTGGCGACCAGAATTTGAGGAGCCGATACAATGCGAACGTCGCCGCTTTCCTGGATGGCTTGCAAAATGGCCGAAAAATATTCGCTCTCATAGCTGTAAAAGAATCCGTTGTTACCGCCAAGAAAAAGAGGCCGAATCCCGAAATTTGCCGTCGCCTCGTTTGTTTGCTGCGGTTTTTCCTTTTTATAATTCCATTCAACGCCAAGCGAATCTCCATTTTTTAACGAAACTTCCAGAATCATTAATTCAATCAAAACCTGCATGGGCGCTTGGTCAATTTGCTGAATCAACCCGGCCACTTCGCCAATTTCCGAACGCGGTCCGACGAGTACCAGAGAGTTGCTGCTATCCAGCGAGTTAATCATTGTGTTTTCGGCAATCCACTTCCCTGAAGAACTGCGGCTATTGCGGCCTCCTCCCATTTCATCCTTCATTTTATCGAGAGTGCGCATAACCTCGGAAGCGATAGAGTTTTGCAGAAAGATAACCCTGGTTGTTAAATCCGATGAACTGCCCGAAGATTTCACATCCAGCTTTACAATAGCTGCCTTTACGACTTTTTGGTCGTTTTCGTTCGCCATCACAATAACCGAATTTTGCTCGGCCATTTCTCTGAATTTTACTTCGCCGGTCAGAGCCGTTTCGCCGCCCGCGCCGTACCCCGAACCGTCGCGGTAGATCTCTTCGAGAATATCGATCATTTCATTGGCGGGCATATATTTCAAGGGAACAATTTCCATCTTGACCTGGGTTTTTTCCCGGTTCTTTGCGGCCAACCCTGAAGCGGTATTTTCTGCGCGATCAATTTCTTCGAGGACCTTTTGCATCCGCTGTACATTTTCTTTTCGATCAATGACGTAAATCGTGTTCCCCTTGACGGCAATTTTACCGTCCGGGCTGGCCAATTTTTTCAACTGAATTTCGGCCATTTTCGGGTCAATATTTTTTATCTCGAAACTTTCTTTGACGATTTCAGCCGGGAATGTCTGCGAAGAACCAAACAATACGGCGATAAACAGGAAAGCGGTTAGTATTCGTTTATTTTGTATTTTATTCATAAGCATCTTTGTTGTTTCATAAGGCCGGCAAAGCGATGGCATTATTGGTTTCATCGCTTTCGGGAATTTCGTTATAATAATCTATATATATAGAAACGTTAGACGCCGTAGTAACCCCGCTTAATAAATAGGTTTGCAATACTTGAGCGTTGCGAACAGGTGTCATGCATACTTGTTGTTCAAAATCAGCCACCATTTTAAACGACGGCAAAGAGCCGCGGTTTACCCAGAAACCGACCCAAAAGCAAACTTCACCGGAAGGATCAATGGCAGAAAGGTTGTCAATGGAATAAGTAACTGTAAGTCCGGTCGGGCTGCCGGTTGCGTTCCACGGATTGGTGCCGGCCGGTCCGCCGCTTTTATAATCGGAATTATCCTGGGCGGTCATTGCAACGGACAAGTCATACACCGCACCCAGGTCGCCCACCCGGAAAGTGTAAGCGCCGGCGGCTAACGTCGATTCAATATTGATATACATATATTGATTCACCCCGCCAACCGCCGGGGGAGCCGATACGTAAAAGGGGAGCCCGACAGAGGCGTCATCCTTGGAAAGATAAGAGATCAGCCCGTCTTCGGAACCGGCTGTCACTAGAATCGGCTTGCTCAAGTTATCCGACCACTCCAGCTCATAAGCGTGACCGGGAGTTGTCATAAATTTAAAATATTGCGTCTGCCCCGCCCCGATTATATATTCGGAAGTCACCCCGTTTGGCATAATAGTAACCCTCGGGATCAATCCGCCCGTAACGGTGATTTTTTCCGAAGAGGCGATATTATTATATTTGTCAATGTCCGAACCGGCGGGAATGTCAATAATGATATAAGCCGGGTTTGTCGGCAAAGAAGCCAAAAGCAGCAAAGCGGCCGAGTCGGTGGCAATGGAACTGGATGCCGATTTCCCGGCTTGAATGCCGCCGGTAATCGTATCGGTAGCCAGGAGAAGAGACTCCGATGAAACATAGTAGGTGGGCGAGACCCAAATTTGAACATTGAGAGTACCCGTATAATCTTTGGTCCCCCGGTTTTTGACCGTATAATCCACCGTATAAGGCACAACAGGGTTCGGGGCCGTAACGTCCATTTCTACAGGAAAAGTAGCTTTGGAAATAAACAAGTCATACCCTTCCTGCGGCTCCTCAACAATGCAAGAATTGACAATACCGAGAAAAATAATAACACAAAATACAGATCTCGTTTCTTTTAACACACCAAAAAACATAATGATTTTTGCTTTATCAGGATTATTATACGCCGCCGTATGCGGGTAGCGAAAACATCTCCTGTGAAAACCCTTCCCGGGGAATTTAGCATTCCCTATTTATATTATAAAATGCAATTCATTTATAAGACCTTCTGTCAATCTAATTTTCCGTAAACTTCCTTTTAAGTAATAAAATTATAGTAGACGTAACCGCTCGCAATCGTGATCACGAACCCGGATTTTGACCGAATTTTGAGTAGAAACGATGATACGAGACACGCTTACCCAGACAAAATATTATTTTTTTCAAATTGTAAAAGGAACGCGATTTGTATTTTTTGCGGGATTTTACGGATTCTCCATTTTATTTTTTAATTTTTTTTACCGTAACTTTGCCAACAAAAATTCGGAAATCGAATCTAAGCCGGAGTTTGCGGAAAGTTCTTTAAGAAACATTTACCAGCATTACATTTACGACGTTTACCACAACCGGCCGAAAACATTTCAATATATCAATGAAATCGACCCCATCATTGTAATTTCTTTTACCATTTTGTTTTTCTTTCTGCCTTTTTACATGCTGATAATCACTTACCCGGCGCTTTCGGAAGAATCGCAGCGAAACAGCATTAAGTATTTGCTGCAATACACAAACCGGACATCGTTATTTCTTTCAAAATTACTGGCCGTACTTTTAGCCACAATCCCGTTTATTCTGGCCGGCTTGATCATCACCTATTTCGCCAACGTCAACACGTTAGTGCCTGTCGATACAAGAATACAGATATGGCTTTTAGCGAAATATCTTGTCCTGGTTATTCCGTATATTGTTACAATCACCGCCATGGTATATTTTTGCTCGGCGGTAAGCTCTCAAACGTACACAGCTTTGGGCCTTGGCTTTACCGTATGGATGGTGCTTGGCATTGCGCAGCAATTTCCGTATTTAAAACTGCTCTCGCCGTTTTTTTACGAAGATTACTTTTTTGCTTTAGAGCCCCTTTTTCTAATCGTTTTTACGGCAGGCAATGTTGTGCTAACGGCTCTTTTTTTAATCGCGGGATACCTGATTTTTCTTAGAAAGGAATTCCGATAGTGACATACCTCAGCTTCAAAGACGTCTCTAAGACCTACAAAAAGAATATTGCATTGAGCGAGATTTCTTTTGAAATCAACGACGGATCAAAAGCCGCGCTAATCGGCCCAAACGGCGTAGGCAAAACAACTTTAATGAACCTCATTGCCACGCTCTCGCGCCCCAGCTCAGGGGAAATCTTAATAGACGGGAAAACCCCCCGTCAAATGCTCAAGAAAAAACGAAATCTGGGCTACTACCATCAAAACTTTCGCTTCCCCGAAAAAGCCGTTGTGCGCGAATACCTTGATTTTCTTTTTACGTTAGGCGGCTTTACCCGCAATGAAAAAAACGAATTCTTATCGAAATGGTCGCAAGCCGTTCAATTGGAACGCATTGGCGGGCAAAAAATGTCATCTTTGTCTCACGGTGAAACCGAAAAACTGAATTTTCTTCAGGCAATTGCGGGGTCTCCTCCGGTTTTGTTGCTTGATGAGCCTTTTTTAGCGCTGGACATCAATGCAAAAAACTGGATGTTGAAATTCCTAAAAAAACTATACCCGGAAAATCGAGTCACGCTCATCAGCTCGCACAATTTAAACGAACTGATGGATGACTTATGCGATTATTTCCTTTTTTTAAAAGAAGGCAAGATCTTCAAAGCGATGGACCGCCAAAAACTGCATGACGCTTTTGACGTCATTGAAGTAAGCGAAGCGGAAGTCGCCGCAGCGATAGAGAAAGCCGCCAAACTCATGGGAGAAGAGACAAAAGCGATTCCTGCCGCGAAAGGGCGCTACCATGTCGTTCTGGAAAATAAAGACAAACCGGACACGATTTGGAAAAAAGAAACGGCAACCCTGGGTAAAACCAAAAAACCTACCCTGGAAACGATTTACCAATACTTATACGCAGAAACAACCGACTTTGATATCCCTGTTTAAACGCAGGCGACTTTTTCTACACTCAGACCTGCACGTAAGAAAACCAAGCGCTAACGCTGAAAAGAGAGGTTATTGCCCAGCCTGGGCCGGCGGTTCATTATACGTATATGACAGCGTAAGCGTAACCGGGGCGGTGATATTTTCCTGTAAAACTTCTTTGACGAGAATTTGATCTTTATACAATTGTATGCGCAAGGCGGTGGCGCCCTGGCGCGAAGTTGCGCCAATTTCAATAGTATTTAAATTTTTAAAAGTTTTTTCATATGTAGAAAAGCCGCCGCTCAACGGCCCCCCGAAAAAGCTCGCAACATCGCCGCCATTTAAAACATAATAACCGTCAAAGCCGCCGTTATTCGCAATCACTTTCATATCGATTGGATCAATTAAAACATCCGATTGACATGAAGAAAATATTAGTAGTATTCCTATAACCGTAACGGCAATAGATTTGAGACCTTTCATATTTTCTAAAACTTATGATCGAAATCAACGGTCAAGCCAAATATTAATGCTTTAAAATTTCTACGCTTATCCGCCGAGTTTATTGATATCGGCATTTTCAATAACGGGTTTCTCATATCCGGCGACGGCCACATGAATCATGGCGCGCCCCAGGACAACGGTGTCGGTCACCCACCGTCTAAGCCGCCGAAGAATAAAAAAGAGAGGTTGAAACATCAGGTACATCATACGATAAGAAAACGTTTTCGAGCGGGCTCCTTTTTTCGGCTGAATCAGAGCCGGACGAAACATATATGCTTGCTGAAAACCGGCTTTCAAACAGGCATTTTCGGTTTCACCTTTTACCCTGGCCCACATCACTTTTCCTTTTTCGGAACTATCGGTTCCCGCCCCCGAAATATAGCAAAATGTAATCTTAGGGTTGATTTGAACGAGATAGCGGGCAAGGGAAACCGTTAGATCATATGTAATTCTGCGATACGCCTTTTCGGAAATACCGGCTGACGAAATGCCCAGACAAAAAAAACAAGCGTTGGCTTTTGCAATTTCTTCTTTTAATTCATCCGATTGAGAAAAACCCTCTTCCGGCAGGGCAAAAATTTCCGGAACAATAAACTCCCGGATTTTTTCATGGCGCGGCGCCACTTGATTGCGGTTCACGACAACCACCGATTCTACGTCGTCGCTTTCCAGACACTCGGTTAAAACGCCATGCCCGATCATGCCGGTCGAGCCAAATAATATAGCCCTAACCTTTTTCATCGCTCATATTATGAACAATCGATTTGTAAGTAAAGAAAAATAAATCGACGCCCGCTCTTTTTGCTTTGACGTTTTTCTTTCGATAAGAAGATTGCCGCAAGCGGTCATTTACGCGATAGCCGCGCTGTTGTTTTTCGTTGTCATTAATAGATACGATAAAACGGGAAGGAGCGAATAAAATGGATGAAACAAACGAACAAAAGATCCGGGATATCCTCGAACGGGAACTCTACGGCTACAATGAGGGCTGCACGGGAACAAGTTGCGCCTTTTCGGTGCTTGGCAAAGAAAAAGCGGCCCGCCTGATCATAGACCTGGTAAACCAATGGATCGAGACGGACCAACACAATCGCTTTTAAGTCATTGCAGCCCTTGCAAGGCAATCAGGTTTATTTTACCGTCACGGTAATCTTATTTGAAACCACAGGCGGGTTATGCGGCCGGTGGGCATGATCGCCTAAAATCAGCTGCAACGTATGTTCCCCGGGCGGTAATGTCACCGTCGTCTCGGTTTGGCCGGCCCCAAAGTGTTTCACATCGCCCCCCATGGGCATATCAAGCGGAGGCAACTTGTCATAATCAATTAAAAGGTGGTGGTGCCCCGTATTTGCCTTTTCTACGCCCGCGGGGGCAACGCCCATGCCCCTTAGCCCAAACCGAACCGTAAAGGTCGCCGGAACAGTCTCGCCATCTTTCGGTGATATAATATACACTTCCGCTTCCGGCGGGGAAGCGCTGCGATCGCCAGCGTTGATATTTTCAATAAAAAAAACGCCTGCAGCGATAAAAAGCGGTATCCATAACCGATTTGTTCGTTTTAACATACTGAACTCCTGATGCATTCAATGATACTGAATCCGCAACTTCTTGTCCACAAAAGGCTGTAAACATCGACTTTTTTCCATTATTACAACAAACGCCAGGGGCCCGGCTCCATAACCGGAATTTATATTAATAAAAATTTTATTAAAAATGAATTGTATTTTTTACTTGTTTATATGAAAACATTTTATATGATGTTTTTTCCTTATGCTTCGCAGTCCCGTAGATTTTTTTGCCATTTGGGTCTATATGGCCGGAATTATTACAACATTGCTGCTGAGCATGCAGTGCTTGAAGAAAAAACGTAACTATCCTTTTATTTACTTCCTGGCGGGTTATACCGTTATTAATTTTTTATATGCGCTCTATTATGACGGGTGGTATGTCAAATATCCCGAGCTGGCGATGATTTTAATCCTCATGGGGACCATCATCGGCCCGATCACTCTTCATTTAACGGAATACATGACCAAGCAACCTCCCAGCAGGTCAATCCGTCTCAACTACCACCTGACGCCATTTTACGGTTTTACTTTTGCCATGCTCGGCGGGTATCTGATTTTCCCGGAAATTTTAATTAGATGGGCCGAAGAAGTAATCTTCTTTGAACGGTTTAACTTCTTGCATGTCATTGCCATCGTATCGTTTTCCTGGTTTGCCTTTTACGGGGGACTGGTAACCCGTTTGATTTTAATTGAGAGAAGCGCGCAAAACTTGTCGAACATGAACGCATACATTTACTTTTTAATGTTTGGCTGGGTTTCAGCCACGATTGTCGTAAGCGGGTTACTTAGCCGCAATAACCATGTCAGCGAAGTAGGCTTTACACTGCATACCTTGAAGTTCATAGGTATCCTTTTTTATAGTTCGCGCTACCCCGCTTTTTTTCATAATATGATTGGCGAATTAAACGAAGATAAGCATAGCAGCGTTTCGCTGCTTCAAATTGACATTGCAAAGCTGCAATCGCGTCTTGACAACTTAATGAGCGAAGAAAAGCTCTATCTGGACGCCGAAATCAAAGCTGCGGATATTGCCACCCGCCTGGGGATCACAAGCCAGCAATTGACTAAAATTTTATTTGTTCATTACAAGCAAAATTTCAAAGACTTCATTAACTCATTTCGCATCCAGGATGCCAAAAAAATGCTCACAAGCGATGATGAAATAAGCATTCTTAGAATTGCGTTTGATTCCGGCTTTAATTCAAAATCCACGTTTAACGAAGTATTTAAAAAAAAGGTCGGAATGACTCCGACGGAATTTAGAGACTTACCAAAGTCTCAAGAAATTCAATAACCGCAATATGGTTCAAGAAAGCTTTGACCTTTCTTGAAAAAAAAGGTTTGCGCGGAATAATAAACAAGCGCTCTGACATATGCTGAAACAACTGGAAAAAGCAATCGGGCTCGGAATTGCAGGTAACTTTGCAAATCACCTGGAACAAGCGGGAGAAGCAAGCGATTTTGTAAATGTAAGGGTCGACGACGAGAAGGCGCCCAAAGGGCTTTTTCCATTTTACTTACCGGGAGACTTCGGCCATTTTCTCAACCGTTTTCCGTTATCCAGCGAAAAAATCGTGTCGCCCCCGGAAAATAATAAAGAAGGGAACCTTCAAATTGAGCCGGAAATCGCCATTTTATTTAATATTACATACGAAGACGGGCAAGTATCTCAACTGGCGCCGCGCTATTTTTTTGCCTATAACGATTGCTCTATCCGCAAACCGGGAGCGAAAAAAATCAGCGAGAAAAAAAACTGGGGGCCATCGACAAAAGGTATTTCCGATTCCTGGGTTGAGATTGACCGTTTTGACCCGGAAGGGGCCATTCACAGATACCGGATTGCGTCTTTCCTGGAGCGCAGCGGCGAACTGTTTGAGTACGGCGTGGATTCCCCCATTGCGGGATACAACTATTTTTATGAGCCCTTGATGAAATGGATCATTCAAAAAATGAACTCCCAGGAAGACGATGGCCCGCTGGAACATATTGCCGGGTATGTAAAGAAATGCCAATACCCGAAAAATGCCATTATCAGCATCGGGGCGACAACCTATACCGAATTGGGCAAAACCACTTTTCTTGAACCGGAGGATCGTTCGATTGTCGCCGTTTATGATCCGAGCCTGGTTCCCCGGGATGAGTTACGCGAGGTTGTGAGGAGCGGCGCTCGACGAGAGGGCATTATTTTGTTAAATCAGCTGATTTGCTGAGAACTGTTATTTTGTTTGGGTTTGTTGTTAAATTTTCCCACGATCCCACCCCCCGCCCTTTTTTGGGAGGGAGACAAAAACAATAAAAATTTTCACCCTCAAGCAAATAAATCGCAGATTTTCGTATTTTTTTTCAAATTAAATCTTTTTAAACGCCATAGGCAGCGATTAATACACCACAGGGTATTTTCGATATACCGCGCCAATGTCGCTCATTACCTCATCACCTAAAGTCAAGCCAATCGATGCAACATTGTTCCGTAACTGTTCCATGCTCGTAGCTCCGATGATGGTAGATGTAACAAAAGGACGCGAATTGACAAAAGCAAGAGCCATCCGGGCCGGATCAAGCTCATGTTTCGCAGCCACTTTTAAATACGCTTCAACCGCCCGGTTTGCCGCATGCGTATCCCGGTAGTTGCCTTTCATCATGCTCCATCTAGTCCCTTCCGGGCGTTTTCCGTTCAGGTATTTCCCAAGGAGCATACCGGTAGCCAAAGGGGACCAGGCCAGCAAGCCAACCTCTTCAGCCAGCGAAGCCTCAGCCAAATCAAGATCAAACTGGCGGTTCAACAAATTATACTCATTTTGAATGGACTCCATCCGGGGGAGCCCTTCGCGCGCAAGATCAAGCCATGTCATCAAACCCCAAGCCGACTCATTGGAAAGGCCAATGTGTTTGATTTTACCTTCGCGGATAAAATCATTCAAAGTAACCAGTATTTCACGAAAATCATCGCGTTCTTTTTCACGGTCAATCGAAGAAGCGTCAAAGTTCCAGTGTTTTCCGAAATGAAAATTGGGACGATTGGGCCAATGAATTTGGTATAAGTCAATGTAGTCTGTCTGCAACCTCTTCAGGCTGCCTTCAAGGGCCAAACGGATATTTTTAGAATCAATCCGGTTTGTTCCCCCGCGGATCCATGTAGGGCCGGAGCCGGCCACCTTCGACGCAAGGACAACCTCTTCCCGGCGCTTTCGGTCGGAAAACCAGCTCCCGATAATACTCTCCGTTTTGCCATAGGTGTCAGCGTTAGGCGGCACGGCGTAAAGTTCCGCCGTATCAAAAAAGTTAATGCCTTGGTCCAGGGCGTAATCCATTTGTTCAAACGCCTCCGCTTGGCTGTTTTGTCTCCCCCAGGTCATGGTTCCCAAACAAAGTAAGCTCACTTCAATCCCTGTTTTTCCCAATTTCCTGTATTCCATGTTCTTGCAATGGCTTGCCATCGCACTGCGCGGCAACTTCTTTTTCATTTGACCCCAATGATACCGTTGGATTTCGCGTTGATTGTATTATTTAAAAAACATTTTCTCGACAATAGGTCTCAGTGGCTGTACAGGACCAAACAGGCTCTTCCGCTATGGCGATAAAAAATCAAACAAGCGAATCCATACTCCATATTAACGAACTGGGGTTCCCGGTAAAACTGGTTCGCTCGCCCCGCGTAAAACGAATTAATTTAAGCATCCGTCCTTTTGAGGGAGTTCGGGTAGCGGCGCCTTCTCGAGTGAGCAAAGCAAAGATCAGCGAAATACTCATGGAAAAAAAAGAGTGGATTGAGAAGCACCTGGTAAAAACAAAAGCGGTTGAAAAAAAATCGGAATTCGATGAAAACTCAACTTTCCGGACGCGCGAGCACACCCTGAAAATGGAAGCGGGAGCCTTCGCGGATATTTCCGTTCGCGTTAGCCGCGGCTTCATTCATGTGACGTACCCCGCCCTCTTGCCCGTAGACGATCGCGCTATCCAGGAAGCGGCGAGAAAAGGGATCGAGAAAGCGCTGCGAAAAGAAGCAAGGAAACATTTGCTAAAACGCGTCGAAGAACTTGCTCAAAAATTCGGTTTCAGCTACAGCCGTGTGGCGCTGAAGAATGCGAAAACCCGCTGGGGAAGTTGTTCGCGCCAGGGGAACATCAATTTAAATATACATCTGATGAGGCTCCCTGCGCGGCTCACTGATTATGTAATTTTACATGAACTCTGCCATACCGTTGAAGCCAATCACGGCAAAGGTTTCTGGGCAAAAATGGAATCGGTTTTACCCGGCGCCCGGCAACTGGACAAAGAGTTAAACACGTACTGGATCCGCCACTAGGGCAAACGGCGCAACCGGTAGACGCTTTCTTTCATTTCTACCAGCCCCCTTTCTTGAAACCTCACCGGCACCTCCAAAGACGTTGAGTTCAGTAATGTTTCTATTTCAAACATTTTTTCGTACAACTCTTTGACCTCGCCCGGTTCCACCGAAAAGGGAGGACCGTTCATAAATCCCTGGTCATACTCAAAGGTCACCAGCAAAATCTGAGCGCCCGGCTTTAAAAGTTGAGCCATCGTTTGGGCGTATTGCCGGCGCATTTCGGGGGGAAGGGCAATTAAAGAGGCGCGATCGTAAACGGCCGCCACTTTATTCAGATCATCCGGGGTCAGGCGAAAAAAATCATTGCAAAGCAGCTTGATTCCGTCTTTTTCATTTTCCATTGCATTTTCGGCAAAAAACTGATTTACGGCTTCTTCGCTCAGTTCAACGCCAATGACGCGAAACCCGGCGTCTCGCAACCAAATCATATCGTTTGACTTTCCGCATAACGGAACAAAAACCAGGCTTTCTTTTTCGAGGCGCAAATGTTCCCAATATTTTTTTAAGTGTTCGTTTACCCGGTTTTGATGAAAAGCGGTCTGCCCGTTTTCCCAGCGTTCAATCCAAAAGGAAGGTTCCACATGAGAAGATTAGAATATTACGCCAGGAAGTAAACCGGATTTTTCTTTTCGGCCTCTACCGGCGACATAAAGCGCGCTTACTCTTCCCAGAGATAATCGTATAGCAAATTACCGGCGGCAAAAAAGAAAAGCATGAAGGCAAAAACCAGAGACAAGACCCCCTGCCCGGCCGACCAATCTTGCGCCGATTTCCAGACAATGCGCGAATAAGCGCCGCCGGCAATAATCACAGGCAGCGAAAGCGGAAAAAATACAATGAATTGAAGGACATGGCGAAATCGAGAATGCAACGCCAGCACCGATGTAATTTGACCGAGAAAAGAAATCCCGGCGCAAACCGGCAAGCCGGCCAAAAACACGCGCCCCAGCACAGACACGGTTTCAGCGGATAAAGGCGTTATGCGAACTTCCGGGTAGGCGCTTTGCACCGCGCCAAGACCGAACATCAGGCTCCAGACAATCCACTCGGCAATCCATAAAGAGCTTAAAGAAAGAAACCCTGAAATTGACTTCCCCAGAAACATGACATACCCGTCCACCCCGGAAAGTTTCACCGCCCTCATGGCGTGGTTTTCCCATTCCCACTCTTGAGCGGCCATGAGCGCAAACAGGCTTGAGATCAAATGTACGCTCCAAAGATTTGAAATGACCACATCTTGCGAAACTGCCTCAATGGGATACGTAAACCGGAATAACAAAAACAGCCCTGTAGACAATATAACCGTCACCAGGAAAAACCCGGTGCCAATAAAGTAAAGGTAGATCTCTTTTTTCAGGATTGCCCGTAAACTACGCCCCATGTTCCAGCATCTCCCTGATTTTTTCCAGCGGAACTTCGCTCTTGCGTTTCTTTTCGTGCAACTTGCCCGGTTCAATCAACCAGACAAAATCCGAAAAACGGTGGGCTCGTTCTATTTCATGATCTACATATAAAAACGCATTTATGGACCAGTTGAATCTTTCGATACCCCGGTCTTTGATAATCGAAACAAGTAAATTTTGCCCCTGGATATCCAACCCGGTAAAAGGTTCGTCAAAGAAAACGAGAGAAGGCGCCGCCAAGATCATCCGCCCGATCATCAGCCTTTGGATCATCCCGCGCGAATAACCTTCTACCTTCTTAAAACGATGTTTAAATAAGCCGGTGAAATTTAAAACCTCGTCAATGACCTTCCGGTCAGGTTCATCGTACAGACTATGAAAAAATTCCAGGTTCTCAACCGCATTGAGCCGGTTGTAAAACATGCTTTGGTGGCTCATTAGAAACATCCGGTTGCGCGACTCGTGAAACACAGATGTTACGTTACCCTCATGAGCCCGGTAAACGCCGGAAAGCAAATACAATAAAGTGCTTTTTCCCGCGCCGTTTACGCCAAACAACGAGATATAATCATGGCGGCAAATTTCTCCCGACGCTTTACGGACAGCCCACTGGTACCCGTATTGCTTTCCAAGATCATTGAACGAGAGCAACGTTTCGGGCATTGCCTTAACCTTTGACGGAAAGATTCAGTTTATCCAGTTTTGCCTGAAGCGCTTGTACACGCCGGGCTTTTTTTTCTTCATCCATCTCAATGGATTTCAAGGCATCGATTTCAAACTGAATTTTGGTAATACTCTTCGCTCTGCTCATCTGCAACCAGGCCGGTTTTTTACGAACATATTCCACAATACCGAAGCCCAACAGCAACATGACAATCACAGGAATCGCCTTTTGCCAATTTTCCATCAAGGCCGAAGTGCTCACATCCATTTGCGAGCCCTGTTCCTGTTCCTGCCCCTGCCCTTCTTGCCCCGGAATATCCATGGCGACGCCGCCTGAGACAATCAGTTCGTAAGCGCCTTTGCGGTTTGAAAGATAATAAAAGCTTCTATCCAGCTCACGGTCAAAATCTTTCTTTAAAGACTTATTCTTAAATTTCAATTGCAGTTCTTCGGAAACATACGCCGTAGGGATCTCAATCATTTCATAATGGTTGACCAGGGGCAGCGCCAACTCGCTACCGTCATAATGAATCATGTACTGGATATTATAAAACCGGTTACCCGGTTTTATGGCCTGGTTGATCAGGAACAGACCGTCCGAACCCTCTACGGGAATCATATCGACCTTCACCCACTGAACATTCCCGTGAGTGTCCCCCAGAGATGCAATTGCCTCGGGTTGGCTGCCCCCCGGCGGTACGCTGAGAAAAAAGCCCCGCTCGGGATAATCTTCTGAAAAAGCGTACTTTGTATCATTTCTAAACTCAATAATAACATTGATCAGCAAAATATTATGATAATAATCAAACTGATAGGTCATCACCGGGTCTATCCCCTTGGTTTGTCCGGTTTTCAGTTCAAATACTTCAATGGAAATTGACTTATCAGCCCCGTCAAGTCTCACCATTTTATTGTATTTAACGCCATGGTAAACGGCTTGCGCCATAACCATACCCTGCGATGCCGCGATATCGCTAAAACGATAGGGCCCGGATTTTTTTGAGGCCAGCGTTTTCATCCCGCCGACCATATCAATTAAACTGACCTGGCTTACATTGTTCTGCGGCTTTCCCGTTGTGCCATTGGTTATCGTAACTGTCAGATTCTCCGCTGCAATGCCGGAAAACAGGGTTCCTGTCAAATATGCCGCAATAAAAAATAACCGATAATAACGATTCATATTAATTCTCACTTTGCGATGCCTTTTTATACTGTTCTTCCGCCTCCTGCCACTCTTCCAGGAGCTCCGATTTTAGCGTCTCAAAATCGCCGGGAGCAATCTTGCCAATCCGGTTTTCCATATCCAGATCTCGTAAAGCCAGTTTGGTCGATTCTATTTTATCCGCTAATTTTTCCAGTTCATCATTTTGCTTGTTCCCGTCCGACTTGTTCGATAATGCCATGGGAGTTCCCCCTTTTAGAAAAGGCATCATTAAAAACCAACCGGATAGCAGAGCAGCGATAATAATAATCAAATATACCATTGCGGTTCTAAACCCACGACTCTGCCGCCCCCGTAAACCTATTTTTATTTGACATTCCTGACTGCTTTCGATTAGATCCTTTACTATGAAAAATATTAAATCAACTATAACAAATAAAAACGTTCTAAAAGGTGCTTTTTGGAACATGGCCGGCCTGATACTGGCTGCTTTTTTGATCACAGCATGTTCTCCGAAAGGGGACGACCATGCAACTGACGATACCAATATGCCTGCGGCTGCCGGCGAACAAGCGATGAACGAAGGAGCAATGGGCGCTGACAATACTGTGTTTAAGAAAGCAGGTTGTCTCGCTTGCCACCACCCAACCAAAGATCAACTTACCAAAGGATTGGGGCCGTCCGTTGCCATGATCTCGGAAGCCTATGCCGGGGACAAAGCTGCACTACTGGAGTTTTTTCAAAATGGAACGCAACAAACGGCAAAAATCGCGCCTGACAAGTTCAGCATCATGAAAACACAGCTCCCGCAAATACAAAAGCTTTCCGCAGAAGACCAAGACGCCTTGGCAAATTACCTGCTGAGCTTGTAACAAAATCAGGTCCTGCCCAAAGGGCAGGACCTTTTATCAAGATCGCCCTTTCCAACGTTTAAAAAAACCGGCCGCATCGGCAAATCCCCCCGCTCTTTTTCACGGCAACCGTCCCCTCCCAATAAAAAGATAAAAACAAGATTTTATAGGATCATTTTTTTTAAAAACCGTGAAAAAATCAGAATTCGGGCAAATCAACTGTTATGAGATTTGCACGTTTTTTCCGCTTTGAGTGTTATGCCCAATTCTTGTTTTTATTTCGCATTAGTTTCATTTTTGTCAGCATACAATGCGCGCACACCCCGGAATACTTGCCGGAACAACACATTGCCGTTTTCGCCACAAACCCGGAAGATAAAGAAGTTGGTATCGGCATTGAAGGAATGATCGTACGCGCCATTGATTCAGCCCGGCAAAACGTAGACGCCGCGTTTTATAATTTTCATTCACACCCGATTGCATCCGCATTGCAAAGAGCCCGGCAACGCGGCCTTCAAGTCCGTCTGGTTGGCGACCTGGATGAAGCCGAAGCCGGGTACCGGATATTGCTTGAGAAGAATTTATTGGTCCATGCCGGCAACAAGCGGGGAATCCAGCATAACAAATTTATTATTATCGACGACACCTTGCTCATTTGCGGAACCGGTAACTTTACCCATACGGGGATCTACTACAATGACAATCATTACCTCGCCATTACCGCTCACGAGATTATCAGCGCTTACCGGCGGGAATTTACGCAACTATACGAAGGGCGTTTCTCTCAACTCAAAACAACCGCCGGGTATTTTCATCAACCGCAAGCGCCGGCGACAACGTTTCCCTTTGTAACCCCCCTGCCGGCTCCCTTACCCATAGAAGTTTACTTTTCTCCCCAGGAAAGCCGTCAGGCGATCGCGCATATTGTTCATCTTATCGACCATGCCTCGGTATCAATCCGTTATATGATTTTTGCTTTCAGCCATGACGAAATTGCATCCGCTTTATTGCGAGCCGCCCGGCGGGGGGTCGCTGTTTCCGGTATCCACGATTCAGCGTTTCTCAAAGGAAACGGCCAGGAAGCTCCGCGCCTATACTCCGCAAGCCGCTCTTTAGGGAACCTCCAGGTACGAATGGACGGGAACCGGCGTCTGTATATGGGTGAAATTTCCGGCGGGGGGAAATTGCACTGCAAGACAATGCTCATTGACGCTGAAACAAAAAAAGCCGTCGCCATCACCGGCTCATTTAACTGGTCAACCAATGCCACTGATAACAACGATGAAAACCTTCTGATCATTCGCGAGCAAACCGCCATCTCACATCTTCTGGCGCAATGGGAGCGCCTGTGGTCTCATGCCATCGACCCATCGAACCCGGCAAAAGTCTTTGGGGCTAACCTTGCTTTTAGCGATTCGCATGCCATACAAGAGGGAGACGTCTATATAACGGAAGTCGCCTGGGCGGGCTTGTACGACCCCGCAGACGATTCTCCCCTCGATGAAAATGCCGACTTTATTGAGATCCATAACGCTTCGCAACAAGCCATCGACCTCAACCTTTGGACCCTTTCATGGAGCGGTATTTACGGGGACATTACATATACCATCAATCGCCCTGCACTTCTTGCGCCCGGGGGATATGCGCTCTTTTATTCGTCCGGCTCTCCGGTTGCCAATGCCGTTTCGCCGGATGCCCTGCATTTGCCAATCCCTGCGGCAAAACGGTTTTCGATCAACCGGCGTTCGCTTGAGTCGGTTGTTTTATACAACAGCGTCATGCAACGCATTGATTCCACCAACTCAATCAAGCGGTACCAAAACTTAACCCCCGGCTTTTCCGATCCCCTGACAAACCTTACCGCCTCGGCCCAGCGCCTGTTTGCCATCGACAAACAAAGCCATTTACCCCGGCCCGCCGGGTGGGGGAGCTCGGACAGCCCGGCGGCGGTTTTACCCTGGGCGCTTTATAATTTCTATTCAGGCGGCGAAAAACGATCGCCGCGAATGACAACCGATTGCCGGACGAAAACTCCGTCGTCTTTCGTTGGGGCCGGCAACCGGCTCTTTCTTTTGTCCGAAAATCGCCGGCATATCTACGAGCTGGCTTTCCCTTTCGCAGACAACCCTGTGTTGACCGCATCCAAAGGTCCGCCTGAAATGCCGGTCTTTTTTTTATACGCAGACGCCCCCAATAACGCGCTCTACGCCGGTTTTGCCGCAGGGCTTTTTGTTTCTACGGATAATGGCGCAAGTTTTTTGCCAACCGGCCAATTTACCTATCCGTACGACATGGCAGTATCCGGTATCTACCTTTTGGTCGCAGACCAAACGGGGCTCTGGTATTCCGAAAACGGGGGGAGTTCTTTTATTTTGCTTTTTCAAGGGAGCGTCAAAGAGATAACCTTTCTTACCGGCTCTTTTTTCTTTATTTCAAAAGGCACTCTTTACCATGCGCTTCTATCGCCCGCCTCAGCCCCGCAACCTCAAGCTGTAACGTTACCGGCAAACCTAACGCCTCTTCATATGGCGGCCTCCCCCGATAAAACGCGGCTTACGATTTTAACCGCCAATCAGCTTCTTTCGACCGATACTCTGGCTCAAACATTTTTAGCAAGCCCGGGAATGCCAATGAACGTCAAGCCTGCACTGGTCCGCCAATACTCCCAATTTGGAATTCATCAAACGGGCATAAAGGTTACAGACCCTCTGCATTTCTTTTTACAAAAAGACCGGGGCTTCCTGGTTTCCGGGGGGAGAACCATTCTTGAGTTTCCGGCGCCTCACGACGGCGAAAGTTTTCGGCTTGCTTTTGTCTTTCGGAATGAATTGTATCTGGCGACAAACCTGGGTTTGTATAAAGAAAGCGACATGAATTTTTTTATGCTGTTTTCCTGGCATTGCCCGCCGCCGCAAAATGCAAGCGCCGGCGCAACCGCACGCAAAGCCTTAAACGCCTTTATCAAAGAAATTCATTTTAGCAACCATACGGAACCGGCAAAAATAATTTTTACAACCAGAGAAAGCGGTTCGTTAGAGGGTTTGCGCCTGGAAGAGCTGGCGCCCGATCTTACTACTGTATATGAATTTCCCCCATTACCCGTACAAAAAGGAGAAGATTTTGAAATCCGGTTTCAATCACCGGCACCCTTGCGGCAATGGATTGAAAACGGCTCCGGAAATATCCGCTACCGTTTTTTTACCGGCCAGCCTTTCCCTGTTCCTGGCGATGTCATTTTCCGGGTTATACAAGGTTATGCCGGCGACTCGGTCTATTTTTCCAATCGCGACGGTTATGTGGACTCTACCCTCATGAAAGAGAATTTACGTTATCTCTATTTCGACCCTCTGTTCACGGCCGGTTCAAATCGCCTGCCTTTCCCGGTATATCGTATGAATGATGACATTGTCCAGGGAACGGCGGTATATGCAAACGGAAAAAACACGGAATTTTTACGGCGCGATGCCAATGGAAGTTGGGTTTTGGAAAAAGAAGTGGGGCCGCCATCATATTAAAGAATATCACAGGGCCCCATAATGATATAGGAGGCTAATTCAGGAGATGCAACCCGGTAGAAACCGGGCAACAATCTTCTGCTAATTCCGACGTTAAAAACGAGAATAACCCAACAAAATAAAACAAGACAAAAACCTTTATGCGGAGAAAGGTTTGACGTTCCAGGCGGATTTCGCGTTTTGACGATATGATTAAAGAAGAAATTTTGTTGGCACAAGCCGCTCCCTCGACCGGGGTTGCCGCCCCTGCGCCGGCAGCCAAGCAAGCTCCGTCGCCGGAACAACCGGGCGGTATGTTTTTTCTATGGCCTATTTTATTAATTGCCGTCTTTTATTTTATCTTGATTCGCCCCCAGGCGAAACGTGAAAAAGAGCGCCAAAGCGCAATTAAAGCTCTTGCAAAAAACGATAAAGTGGTAACGCGCGGCGGTATCTGGGGCGTTGTCGTCGGTTTGAAAGACAACCCGGATGTGGCAGTCATTAAAATTGCTGATAACGTAAAAGTGGAAGTTAGCAAGAGTGCAATTGAAGTGGTAAACCCGCAAGAAAAAGAAGCAGCTAACGAAAAAAAATCTCAAAAAAAATAACCAAACGGAATGGATGCAACAAAAAACAGGCACTTGCTTGCGCTCGCTATTGCATACCTGATCGTATGCTTGGCGACTCCATACCCTGTTTTTACCCAGAGCGAAATGAATCAGCCGGAAGGAACTTCCCCTACTGCCGCACCGGAAGCTCCGCTGCAAGCGGAACCGGCGGAAGCCGTTTCCACCGGGGCAGCGGATGAAAGCGGCTCCGGGACGCCCGAAGGTAAGGGGATGGAAACAACCGGGGAAAACACGGCCCCGGCCAACGCTACGGATGTTCCCGCAAACGAACAAACCAGCGAACAACCCGTCGCTCCCGTAGCCGCCCCGCAGGCGCCGAAAAAAAATGCAGCCCGAAATAAAAACAAAGAACAAGTGGCTGAGCATTTCTTTCGCGCTCCGGAAGATCCTTCTTTTCTGTATGAAACCCGATTTATTCCGGGGCATCGAAAAACCGAAGAGTTTCTTTCCAAAGAGCTGGAAAAAGAAGTCATTGTAGAGCGCATCCAGGAAGAACAGGATTTCAGAAAAAGTTTAAATAAGATCAAGATCAACATGCCGGATTACCGCCAGGTTGCGGTAGTCGCCATAGTCATCGGCCTGTTTATCCTCTATCGTTTCCGGGTAAAGGGAATGAGAAGAAGAACCCGGTACAGATAAGATCGCAGGAGTTTATTTTGAATACAAAGTCAAGACTGTCAGTCATAGCAATTTTTATTGTAATATCTTTTATTTTAGTTTGGCCCAATATAGGTTCCAGAACGATTGAAGTGGGATTCTTACCTGACTTGACGGAAGAGGAACGCCAGGCGACGACGAAAGAGCTGTCCGATTACCTGGAAAGAGTCTACCCCGACCGCTACACCGGGAAACCCTCTCCGGATAACCCAAACGCCTACTTAATTGACGGTAATTTTATTCAGGCGGCATTCTTAAACGAACTAAGCCGGATAAATAACGTAGACCCTGAAAATATCAAAGTGCGGCCCCTCTGGGTAGAAGAAAAAATGAAAGCGCGGCCTTTTAAACTTGGTCTTGACTTGCAGGGCGGGATGAACCTTCTTATGGAAGCCGATTTTGCAAAGCTGCAAAAACAACTGGATGCCCGGTTCCCGGCGGAATATGTCGCCAGTTTGCATACGAAAATCAGCGAAGCAACCGGCGAAAATGAAAAAAAGAACCTGGAATTTGAACTGCAACAAATCGAAGACGCCCGCAACTTTACTCCGGAGAAAAAGAAAGAGTATGTTTCCGGGGCTCTTGAAATTATCCGATCGCGTATTGATAAAACAGGCGTTAGCGACCCTCTGATTCGACTTCAGGGCGATGACAAAGTAGAAATATCCCTGCCCGGAGTCGCCTCGCCCCAACATGCGAAAAAACTGATCTCCTCTACCGCAAGGGTGGAATACCACCTTTCGGAAAAGCCGGCTGCCGGCGGAGCGGGTAAATACACTCAACTGGCTCTCCCCTACTTTGCCGAATACGCCAAACTCCAAAGCGATGCGCTAAGAGAAAATTTTATCAAAGAAGTCGAAGGTAAAATCGGGCTCCCGTACCAACTTGGCATTTATGTATATTGGGACCGCGACCCAAATGACGAGAGAAGAAAACTGGTACCCCAGCGATTTATGGTACTGGAACGCGAAATCGCCCTTTCCGGAGACGCCATTACGCCAAACACCTATGTGGGATTCGATAGCGAAAGATTGCAGCAAACCGTAAACTTTTCGCTAACCCCGGAAGGCACAAAAAAGTTTGGCGATATCACCACTGAAAACCGGGGCCGCCAACTGGCAATCCTGATTGACGACAAAATCCGTTCGGCGCCCACCATCAACGATCCGATTCTTAACGGTTCGGCGATGATTCACGGTTCTTTTACCCAACAAGAGGCAAAAGACCTGGCTTTGATTATTAAAGAAGGCGCATTACCCGTTCCCATGATGATTGTCGAAGAGCGATCTGTCGGGCCATCTTTGGGGTATGAATCTATCAGCAAGGGACTGAAAGCCATCACACTGGGGCTCATTCTCGTGGCGGTCTTTATGTTGCTCTACTATCATATTGCGGGAATCGTTGCCGTGATTGCGCTTGTTTTAAACCTTTTGTTTATGTCGGCCATACTGGCCTTAATGGATTTTACCATTACCTTGCCCGGTCTGGCGGGGGTTGTTTTAACGCTTGGTATGATTGTAGACGCAAACGTTATTATCTATGAGCGGATTCGGGAAGAAATTGCCCGGGGAAAATCATTTCGCCTGGCGATCACCCAGGGGTTTGAGAGAGCGACCTGGACGATCCTTGACTCAAACCTTACCACCATGCTGGCCGCCATTGTTTTATCGAATTTCGGAGTCGGCCCGATCAAAGGTTTTGCCGTAACCCTTTTTATCGGAATTTTAACTTCTCTTTTCACTTCACTTTATGTGACCAAAACCCTTTTCTACTCAATCACATATGACTTTAATGTAAAATCATTTTCTCTAGGGTGGTTGAAAAAAAACCGGGAAGAAGCGGCTTAAAAGGAGATTATGATGATACCATTCATGAAAGTAAAATGGATTAGCCTCAGCTTATCGCTGATTCTTATCAGTTTCGGTTTTTATTATACCAACACGGCGATGGACGGTTTCCGCAAAGGGATCGATTTTGCCGGAGGCATTAAACTGGAAGTGGAAACAAACGAAAAGGTTTCCGTAGAAGCCCTGCGCGATACGTTTCAAAAACTAAACATTGACGCGACTGTCCAAATTGCCGGCAAAGGCATCTCGAACCTGGCTAAAATTGAAATTGGGGCGCAGCAAGAAATTCACCTGCAAAGCGAAGCCGAACAACACCGCACTGAGATGGAGCAATCGGATTATTCGGTCAACTCGGTTGACTATTTGAAATACCAGCTTGTTTCATATCTTTCGCCGAACGAGCCGGAAAAAATCAACATTATCGGGGCAAACCATGTAGGCCCCACCATTGGAGACTACTTGCGCAAATCAGCCATTAAGCTAATGCTGATTACGTTGGCTTTAATTACCGTCTACATTACCTTTCGCTTTCGTTTTACCTATGCTGTTGGCGCTCTAACGGCTCTGTTGCACGATCTTTTTATGACGCTTGGGTTTATCGGTCTTTTGCAAGTTCCCCTTTCTATCCCGGTTGTCGCCGCTCTTTTAACAATTTTAGGGTATTCTATCAATGATACCATTGTCATTTTTGACCGGATTCGGGAAAACATGAGGGGCAATGAAAAGGTTAGTTTTGAAAAAATGGTCGATCGATCGATCAATGAATCTTTGTCGAGAACGATCATCACTTCAATGACAACTCTCATCGCCATTGTTGCCGTATATGTACTGGCGGGAGACAACCTGAAAGACATGGCTTTTGTTCTAATCATAGGAATTATTATCGGTACCTACTCTTCATCGTTTATCGCCAGCCCGATTGTCGTAATCTGGAACAAACTGGCAAACAGATAGATGCTTGTATACGCCCTGTTTTTTATCGGTTTTGCGCTCCTCTTAAAGGGGGGGGACATCTTGGTCGATGGCTCAACGGCGATCGCCGAAAAAATGGGGATCAGCCAACTGGCAATTGGTTTGACCATCGTGGCATTTGGCACATCGGCGCCTGAATTTGCCGTAAATATCATTGCCTCGCTGCATGGTCATTCCGCCGTTGCTTTGGGGAATATCCTCGGGAGCAATATCGCCAATATTTTGCTCATTTTGGGCGTAGCATCGATCATCAACCCGCTTGCGGTGCACAAAAACACCATTCTAAGAGAAATTCCTTTTTCCATGCTCGCTGTTGTCGCTTTGGCTTTTTTAGCGAACGATATCATCCTGGACAAAGCTTCCGCTTCGGTTCTTTCGCGTATTGACGGGCTCATTCTACTTACTTTTTTTACAATTTTTCTTTATTACGTTTTTACCATTATGAAAAGCGGGCCGGAAGAGTCCGAAGAATCAAGCCGACTCTCCACTTTCCGGGCAATTCTTTACATTATTGCGGGGTGCGCAGGTCTGGTAATTGGCGCGCAGTGGATTGTCGACGGGGCTGTTACGTTTGCCCTTGCCTTGGGGATCAGCGAACGGGTTGTCGGCCTTACCATTGTCGCAATCGGAACATCTTTGCCGGAACTGGCCGCCTCTGCAATTGCCGCGAAAAAAAACAAAAGCGACATTGCCATTGGGAATGTCGTGGGTTCCAATATTTTTAATATTTTCTGGGTGCTCGGCGCTTCTGCGACTATTGCGCCTTTGCCAATTGAAGCCGGCATCAATCTTGATATTATGCTGTTGCTTTTTTCATCGTTTCTTTTGATGGGAGCTTTGTTGCTGAGCAAATCGGGGGTAATTAAAAAAAGTCATGGTATTTTGTTTCTTGTCCTCTACGGCCTGTATATGATACGCTTGTTTCAGTAAATTTTTCTTTTTTTTCCTTTACAGAGTTGCATAATTTTGTTATTTTAAGGTGATGCTTGAAGTCAAGATTGTAGAAGTATCGGTAACCCAAATGGGGTTTGCCATTGTGCTAAAACCGCTTGTGAAATCGAGAGTTGTCCCGATTTTTATCGGACCGCTGGAAACGTATTCCATTTCGACGGCGTTAGAAAACCAAACCAGCGAGCGGCCACTAACGCATGATTTAATGAAAACCATGCTGACCGCTTTAGGTTATAAACTGGAAAAAGTCATTGTAAATAATTTCAAAAATGGCACTTTTTTTGCGCGTATTTTTTTAGAGCGACTTGTTGGGGAACAATCAGGGGAACCTCTGGAAATTGACGCCCGCCCCTCTGACGCTATTGCAATGGCCATTCGTTTTAACGCCCCCATTTATATGAACTCATCGGTCTACGACAAGGTCGCCATCGATCACCATATTTTAAAAGACCAAAAACTGGATGTAACCGAACGGGGGAGCAGCGGTTTTGAAGAGGAAATTGCCGAAGAGATTGACCCGGAAGAAGACAAAGACGATTTAGTGCAATCCATTCTGGAAGAGTTTGAAAATATCACCCACCGGAAAGAGACGGACCGTGATCCTTCCGAAAAGCCGAAAACCCACTCGAAACGGGAAGATGCGTTTCGCTCCAAACGGGAAGTTTTGGAGCAAATGCTGCGAAATGCCGTTGCCAAAGAAGCCTATGAAGAAGCGGCCCGCATTCGTGACGAACTCTATGCCCTTAAAAACAAGGAAGAAGGGGTTGGCCCTGCATCCGGACGCAGCTCCGGCCGAAACTCCGGCATAGAAAAGGGCGATGCAAAAAACGGCAATGAAAAACAGGATTCCTGAAATTGTCCGCGCTTTTGCTCCTGGATTTCTACGTCGATGAACCGGCCTGCCTGGGCGTTCCTCCGTATATTAGCCCGTATGTGCGCAATGTTGCAGGCGCTTTAACCAACGCCGGCCATCAAGTCGACTATGTAACGGTCGATGAACACCGGATCAACGATTATCAAATTGAACCGGACCGGTATGGCTTTATTCTCATTATTGCGGGTTGCACCGTTCCCGGGCGATACCTGGGGGGGAAGCCGGGAAGCGCTGCCGAAGCCGCCAGAACCGCCGAAAAAAACCCGGCATACCGGCATCGTATCGCCTTAGGAGGGCCGCTGGTTCATTCTCCGGCGCATACGCTGGAGATGCTGGAACAACATACGGTATCGGTAATCCGGGGCAGCATTGAAACCTACGCCGCCCGGTTTACGCCGGAACCGGCAAGCGAAGATTACCCGCCATTAAATTATGCCGGTATGCAGCCTCATGCCCTGGCCGGCGCCAATATTGTAAAAAACCATTTTCGTTTCCCGTTTGCCATTGCCGAAATGGAAACCTACCGGGGCTGTACCAGAACGGCCAGATGTTCGTTTTGTTCCGAAATTTTTTACGGCAGACCCGTATTCCGTTCGCTTGAACATATTTTTGATGAAGCGCAGGCGTTGTATGAAAACGGAATTCGCTACTTTCGCCTCGGAAGGCAAGCCGACCTGTTTTCTTACCAGGCGGACATGAATGACATTCAAAACGGTTTCCCCCGCCCTAACCCGGACGCAATTGAAAAGCTCTACCGGGGGTTCCGGGAGCGCGCGCCCGGTCTCAAGGTCTTGCACATGGACAACGCCAACCCCGGCGTCATTGGCATGTTCCCCGGCGAAAGCTCGGCGATTGCCGAAATCATTTGCGAATACAATACTCCGCTGGATACGGCCGCCATGGGGATTGAATCAGCCGATGAAGCTGTGGTGAACGCAAACCGGTTAAAAGCCGGCCCCGGTACGGTAAAGCAAGCTATCCGCATTGTGAATCGAGCCGGTAGCAAAAACCCCGGACTACCCAAGCTCACAGCCGGGCTTAATTTCATCGGGGGACTGCCGGGAGAAAGCAAAAAAACATGGGAAAATAATTATCGTTTCTTGCATGAACTCATGGAAGAAGGCGCCATTTTACGGCGCATCAACATTCGAAAATTAAACCCGATACCGGGGACCCTCGCAGCGAAAGAAACGGAAAACAGAAAACGCCCCGGCTCTCTTGACCAACGCTTCGCTTACTTTAAAGAAAGGGTACGCAGTGAAATTGACCCAGTGATGCTAAAACGTATTTTCCCGGTAGGTTCGCTGTTGCATGAAGTGATCCCTGAAAAACGGACCGCCGGCGGCTTTTTAGGGCGCCAAATTGGCAGTTACCCAATCACTTGCCATATTTGGGCCGGCCCCGCTTTACTACAATCGGATATGGCGGAGCGCGATCATTTAGGCCCTTTTCGCCCCCTGACCATCATGGTGACCGGCTATAAAGAAAGAGCTTTGTATGGCGTAGCGTTGGAAGATGACTATACCCAATGGGGCGAATATCTCTGGAAAAAGTTGCTACCCGCTGGTCTTGCCCGTGAAATTGCCGAAAACGGTTTTCAGCGCTGTATCGACTCCATTCCGGGAACGTTTTCCCCTTTAAAAAAACAACTTATCGGTATAAAATAAGCCAGGATTAAAAACGATTCTTGTTTATGTCGCATGATACCATTTGCTTTTTCTTTGCAGTTCAATAGTCAAGTTTATATAAATAAGTTGCAGGACTAAACGTTTCTTCTTATTATGGTACAAAGGAAGAGGCATGGAGTATTTTCTCTATACGGCCGTTTTTATCTTATTTGTGATCGGCGGGTATATTTTTGCCCGTCAATTTCTGGAAAGCGGGCGGGAAAACATTTACCGTAGCGGTCGGATTGAAAAAATTGAATTAATCAAGGTTGGCGAAGTCTGGTCGCCCGAAGTGAATATTGAATACCAATTTCGTTACGGGAGCCGGATGTACCAAGGTGAAGATTATATCCGCATCGACCACTTGATCCAGGGCCACCTTCTACTGGAAGACCGGCATGGTTTTCCGGCGTTATTTACCGATGACGGTGAATTTATCGGAGAAGAACACATTGAGACATACATTCTCAAGCAAACCGAAGAAATCCCGGTTGTCTTTTCCGCTTTTACGCTGCCCGGTTCGCGGATTTACAAAGGGAACAAAGCCAGGAAAACGCTTTTTCAGAATATTTCAATTGAATTTCCGTGGTCTAAGTAAACGTTACCCAAACAGCTCTTTTTTAACGGTCTCCATCTGAGTTAAAGCTTCTTTATATTGGCGGTTATGGATCAAAACGGAAGCGAAAGTAATCCAGTCATTGAGCGAAATGTCTTGCCGATCTTTCTTTGATTGGCACTTTTTCTCTATTTCGCCTACCCAGTTTTCCATCTTTTTCATTGAACCAAACTTGTCTTTGAGACTCTTTTCCAGGGTTGGCAACTCCGGCGCTTTGTTCTTGGTTCGAATTAAAGTAAACAGGTCGGCAGAGAGTTCATACGCCCCTTGGTGCAAAGCTGCTGTCGCCACTCGGGTCAGCATATCTTCATCAAGTTTGTTTTTTTCGGGGGTAGACAACATCCCGTAATAGTCAAGAACCAGGTGATATTGCGTGACCGCGTAGGCGGCTGCAATGGCAACGGTTAAGGCAAAAAAACTGCGTTCATTGGTATGCGACTTGGCAAGATACTCAAGGGCTTTATGGTATTTTCCTTTTTTGTAATAAAAATAGCCCAGGTTTTCCAGGTATAAAACCGAATTGCTGAATTTTTCCAGCCCCGAAAGCCAAAGTTGCTCCAGCTCTTTGACCGGAGCGTTTGGTTCAGCCTGGTAACAAATATCAAGCCACTCTTCGGGGCGCGACGCATGTTGTAGCAGGGCCTCGAGATAGGCGGGTTTAATCTGCCCTTCTGCCAGCAAGCGAAGTTCAGGGGGGAGATTTTTAGAAGATTCGCTTACCCCGCTGGCTCCAACAGCTTTTTTGATCATTTGCTTTGTTTTTTCAACGTGGGGGGAAAAGAATGATTGCGTTAGATTAACATTTTGTTCCATAGACTGCTTATCGACGAATCATGGCTTCCTTTTAACCATTTTTCATGCGAAATAGAGAAAAATCATGCGGGGCGCAAGAGCAATAGCCGAAAATAAATTGAGATGAAATTATTGCATATCGGTTTTTCAAATGTTGTGTCAATGGACAAAGTCGTCGCTATCATTTCTCCGGAAACAGTCACGGCAAAACGAATCCGCGAATTGGGGCGCGAAAACAATACGTTAATCGACTGCACGATGGGCCGCAAATTAAGATCAATGATTGTTACCGACTCTCCGTTTACTTTTCTCTCTTCGTTGCGGACAGAAGCCCTGCTGCAACGCGTAAGCTCCAAATATGAAGGTCCGGGTCAACCGGAGGACGAAGCCTCCGGCGACACGGAATAAATTGGCTACCGAACTTTTTCCCCGGTAATTTTAGATGCCATTTTCTCTCTAACCTTTTGAATCAAAAGCTCATTTTGGGACATAATTTGGCTTGAATTAAAATTCGTTTTCGCCAACGGAATTGCCAACGAAAAGTCATTCAACTCGTTACGCGCGGGGGCCCCGGTGGAGGGAGTCACATAACCTACGACAGGGACTTCAATGTATTCATATAGATCATATGAATTCGCTGTTCCAAAAGAGTTGGTAAAGCTATAGTCAATGCGGAATATATAGCCTTGCTCATTATAGCTATATTGAGCAAGGTCGGTAAAAGATTCGGCGGGTTGTTGGTTAAAACTGAAGGTTCCCCCGGTTTCAACTTGACTCACCACCCCCGGCGAAAGATAGCCAAATGTACTGGTCGTGGCAATATTGTGGCTTGAATTTTGGGCAGGGTTAATGTAGTTATCTGCCAATGTAACGGTCGTAATGTAATTGTCCGGGGAATATGCGTATTCAACAAGCAGATTTCCGCTCCCGTTCGGGTATGTAGCAGACTGACTTTGTAAAAATCCCGACGCCGTATAGGCAAACAGTGTCGTAAAAGTGCCCATTTCGCTATCTGTGATATCCGCTGAAGTAACAACATTCACTGAATAGTTATATGTAACTTGAAAGGTGTATGTATACATTGTTCCGCCGCCAGTGTCCGAAACCAGCGTTCCATCTACTTGCGAAATTCTATTCTGAAGGTCATAGGAAATATTTATAACCACTGTGTCAGATAACGTTCCGCCTGAAGCATACTCATTGCCCTGGATTGTTGTAAGCAACGTCCCATTATATGTATACAGCGTATCGCCATATATTCCGGTGTTATGATCCGTATGGTAGTCTGTCGCCAGGTTGCCTGCGTCATTATAGATATAATTTGTCGTTCTCGATATCAAACCGTCTCCGGCATACTCTTTTTTTTGAGATACCACGCAATTGGACGTGCAAGGCGTCTCACCGAGCGCGGGATCTTCCGGCGCGATAACGCAGTTTCCCGCAAAAAATACTGTCAAAATGACAGTGAAAATAAATAGTTTTTTCATTTTTGTCTCCTTAATACTTGTGGTTAACTTTTTTTATATTGAAAAAGAGTTTTTCTACGTAGATAATACATGATCGCTAAAAGTCCATTTTATGGACACTATTTGACTTTATACTTATTGTCAATCCCAATATCCCCTTTTTTTTCTTGAAAGCAACCCCCGTGGTTGACAATACATTTCATATATTTTTTTGGTACATCTTGATTGTTTACTATCTGGCAAGCGAAAAACGATCAAAGAATTCCTACAATCACAGAGAGCGTTTATAGAGAACGGGCAAATCCTTTACACGCTGTCGAAGCGATCCCAGTTAACCCGTGGTCTCTCTTGTCAATCTGGGCATGCGATTTGGCGGCTCCCTTCTCTTTGAGAATGTCAACATTCAACTCAACCCCGGCAACCGTTACGGGGTCACCGGGGCAAACGGCAGCGGAAAATCAACGCTTTTAAAAATCATTTCGGGCCAAGAGACGGGGTTTGAAGGCACGGTGAACACGCCTAAAAACGCAACCATTGGCATTCTCACGCAAGATCATTACCGTTATGAAGAGTGGCGGGTGGTTGATGTGGTTATCTCAGGGAACCATTCTTTGTGGGAAGCGTTGCAAGAAAAAGAGAAACTGATCAAAGAAGGCGACGCAAATGGCTCGCGGATCGCAAACCTGGAAGAGACGATTCGCATTCAAGAGGGATACTCCGCCGAAGCGAGAGCCTGCCGCCTGTTAAACGGGCTGGGCATTGAAGATCAAAATTTCTATGGAAACATGAGCCGGCTTTCCGGCGGTTATAAGTTACGGGTATTGCTTGCCCGCGTTCTTTTTCAAAACCCCGATATTCTGCTTCTGGATGAGCCAACCAACCACCTTGATATCATCTCAATTGCCTGGCTGGAACACTACCTCTCTTCGCAATACCGCGGCATGATTATTTTAGTTTCGCATGACCGTCATTTTCTGAACCGGGTGGCGACCCATATCGCCGATGTGGATTTCCACACCATTACGTTATACACCGGAAACTACGACGATTTTCTGGAAGCCCGGGCAGTCGCCATGGAGTTTAAAATCAAAGAGATCGCCTCAATGGAAAAACGCGTAGAGCAACTGCAAAAATTTGTAGATCGGTTCCGGGCAAAAGCGACCAAAGCGCGGCAAGCTCAATCCAGAGCAAAGCAAATTGAGAAGATTGAAATTCCCGACATTGTCCGCTCTTCCAGAAGGTACCCTTCGATTCAATTTGAACCCGAACGCTTATCCGGGAAAGAAGCCCTTCAAGTCATCAATATCAGCAAATCATTCGGAGAAAAAAAGGTTTTAAACTCGATTTCGTTTCAACTGGCCAGAGGGCAGAAAATGGCGATTGTGGGGCCAAACGGTATCGGAAAATCTACTTTGTTAAAAGTAATTCTAAGCCAGCTGGATTCCGATACGGGGAGCGTAAAATGGGGTTTTGAAACCCGCCCGGCTTACTTTGCCCAGGATCATAAAGAGAACCTGAAAGAAAGTCATGTTACGGTTTTTGATTGGTTGTACGGCGCAGTCCGTAATGCAACTCCCGGGGGCGTTCGATCCATATTGGGTTCGATGCTTTTCAATGAGACCGATACAAAGAAAAAAATTGCCAATCTAAGTGGAGGCGAGATGGCTCGCTTGATTTTAGCTTATATGATGCAACAGCGCCCTAATGTACTGATACTGGATGAGCCTACCAACCATCTGGATTTAGAGTCAATTGAATCGCTGGAGACCGCTTTAAGCGAATTTTCCGGCACAGTGATGTTTGTCTCGCACGATAAAAATTTTGTCTCTTCGGTTGCCGATCTTGTTCTTGAGCTCACCCCGGAAGGCATGGAAATCCACGACGGATCGTACCAACAGTACCTGGAAAACCTGGGAGAAGATTACCTCGAGCGAAAGGGGCACTCAAGCGCTTCGTCCGGCAAACCGGAGAAAGGCATGAGCGACCACCAGACGATATACCGGAACAGAAAAGAGTTGCAAAAGAATATTACAAAAACGAAAAAGCAACTGCACTCTCTGGAAAAAGAGATTGAGACCAAAGAGAAGAGCATTGAAGAGCTGAACCTCTTGTTTGCCAACCCGGCATTGTACGAAACCAACGATCATGACCGCACCCAGGAAATGCAACGTCAAAAAGAGACAGCCGAAGAAGAGCTTGAACGGTGTATGGGCGAATGGGAGAAGGTTCATCATGAGCTTGCCGCTCTGGAAAACGAATTCTCGAAAATACAACCCTCTTGACTGAAAATAGGTTGACACCCAGCTTTCAATTCCGTGTTCATTTGGCATGAAATCAAATCGCCGGTCATATTTTATTCGCATTGCCCTTCTTAGCGGTTATCTGACAAGTTCTTTTGTTCATTTTCACTGCAAAGGAAAGACAAGTACGCCTGCTGAGCTTCAGCAAATGACCGGAGAAGACGGCTACCGCGCGGTTCTCTCTATTTTGGAAGAGCAACCGGCAAACGCCGCCGCAGCATATCGTTCGGTTGAATTGCTTTCGGAACTTTTAAGCAATCCCGATACACAATGCAAATATTATAACCACCTGGAAGACGCCTTTAAACGGCTTTATCTCGCGGTAAGAAAAGAACCTGCCTATGCGGAAAAGGCGCGGCAAAATCCGGCTTTGGCCGAATTGCGGCAATATTTACCGTACCATTACGCCCTGGAAAACCGCCCGAAAAACTACCTGACGATCAAGCAAATGCTTATTGATGTGAACTGGTATGAACAAATGAACCCGGATGCAAATCACCCGGAAGAATGGAAAAAACAGTTTGAAATCGATTTTATGGAACCCAATCTCTTTCGCATGAAGGGGCCGGGCGACAGCAAACCTGCAACAGGAAAAATCAACTTCAATGTTTCCGGGATTTCGCTGACATTTGACAATCCGAAAGAAGGGTTCTGGGCTCAATTGGAAGGTGAAAAACTGGCAATCCGGAACTCAAAATATAACCTTCTTTTTCATGGCGCCCCTCCGGCCGTTTGCCAAGAGTAGGCAAGAGTAAAGCCGCCTGAACCCGGTTAATAGCCCAGGGCTTCGGAAAATTTTCGTACGTTTTCTTCCCAGGTAATTCCGTAAATTTTTTGGAAATTTTCCTTATACGCCTGAGCCAAATTCACGGTAACCTCGCCTACGCCCATTTCTATCGTAAACGATCGAATGTACTCGCCAAGCTTGCGGCTCCCGTAGGTTTCAATTAAATATTGCGTCATTTTATAAGACTGCGCATAATGAACTCTAGCCTGCGCCACAGGGTAAGAACCGGTAGAATTCACGGTAATTTCATCCCAGGGCATTTTCTTTTTGAGCGCGACATCACCCAGAAATGTAGTATCCCAATATGCTTTTGCCACAGGAGAAAATTCGCATTCAACCACCACTGCCAATCCCTCGTTTAACCAGACTGGAATCGGGCTAAACCCGTTTGTGTTTTCAAAAATCACTTCATGCACATATTCATGAATCAATGTTTCATAAAACTCTCTGCTCCAGTAGTAACTTTCTCCGTCCGGGTGTTTATACTTTGGCACGGAAGGCGGCCACATGACAATGATCCCTTTGGTTTGAAAACCCGACGGGAACCATTGGATCAACTGGTTTTTTTCCACAACATTGAGACGGGTATACGACTCCAGAGAGGGCGGCAAAACCACCTGGGTGGAACCGCCGGGCAACAGCCCCGTCTTATTTTTGGTAATCTCGGATATATGCTTGAGTAGATCGGCATTGATTTGCTCGAGGTATGGAGCGTCTTTTTCCACGTAAGAAAACGTGTACGGCCCGATACTTTCCTTGGCGTACCCTTCCGGCCAGTTTGGCTCAAGCCGGGTGAGCGTTCTTGCGCCGTTAAAACCCGTGATCCGGATTCCCTCGGGCAGGTAGTATGAAATCAGTCCTCCCTGCCGGTGCGTTGTCATGGAAAATTCGTAGTGGTGCTTTTGGTAATTTGAGCCCAGTATCACCACCTGCCCTTCCGCATAGACAGCCACCTGATCCATATCGCGATCATAAGTAAAACGCATGCCGTATTTGGAAAAAACAGCAATTGAGTTGGCTTCTTGAAAATCGGGGCCTTCGCCTGAGGTGAAAAAGAAAATATAGTTATACTCTTTTTCGGCGGGTTTATATTGATACTGGTCGGGGATATATTTGCTGCTGCCTTTGAGGCGGGTTAACTCTCCCAATTCCGTTTTAACGGATACGCCGTTTGTCAACCTCTGGACATTTTTCCCGGATTCAATTCTCTGAATTAGATCATTGAGGTTCTCGGAATGTTCCACCCAAAGAAGATGTTCTTTTACTTCATTGTACAATTGGACATCGGCGCTGTAATCGGGCGTTAAATAGTCGGTAAATCTTTTTGATTTTAAAAATTGCGGTTCTTCCGGGTTTATCTCAGGCTCTGCGGAAAATTCATACGGGTCGGCAGGGGCCGGTTCGTACTTAATGGGTTCCAGGTCGACGCGTTGTCTAAGATATACAACTTTTTCGTCCGGTACATAGTCTTTCGGAACGGTTACGCATTGCCCGAATTGCGAAATAAAAAAGACGAACAGAAAATATTTTCTTAGTCTTTTTATTCCGGTGATTTGATTCTTGAATCTCATATCAGCCTCCTTCCATTTATTTGCATTGTTATTTGTATTTCAGGCAAATAACGGCCAATTTTATATAAATATATCTCTCTGTAATTCAATGAATAATTTATATTTACCCCCGTCAAGATGTATTTCAACGGGTTGGAACGGAGCGATGTCTAAGCGCTTATAGCTTGTTGACTTTGGTCAGGTACTCTTCCAGCGATTCGTTATGCAGTTTTAACCCGCCATCCGAAATTTCATAGATTTTATTTGCAATGGTTTCTACAAACTGATGATCGTGAGACGAGAATAAAACAACCCCGGGGAACTTAATGAGAGCGTTGTTTAGCGCCTGGATACTTTCCAAATCCAGGTGCGCGGTAGGGCCGTCCAGAATCAGGACATTTGCGCCTGTCATCATCATTCTCGACAATACCATGCGCACTCTTTCCCCCCCGGATAAAACGCCGACTTTTTTTGACGCTTCATCGCCGGAAAACAACATTCGGCCCAGAAAACCGCGAATATAGGTTTCATCTTTTTCTTTGGCGTGCGGGCGCAGCCAATCAATCAACGACACTTCGGGGTCTTCAAAATCATGCGAATGATCTACCGGAAAGTACGCTACTGAAATCGTAGCGCCCCATTTAAAGGTGCCGCCGGCTGCCTCTTGCCGTTCGGCTAAAATGTCAAAAAGTGCGCTGATGCCCAGCTCATCCCCGACAAAAGCGATCTTATCTTCTTTAATGAGTTCAAAACTGATATTTTTTAAGAGAGCCTCATTTGAAGCGGTGAGAGAATCTGCGTGAAAGACATCGTTGCCGATATCTCGATCAGGCTTAAATTCAATATACGGGAACTTACGGGTTGACGCTTTGATATCGTCCAGGTTCAATTTATCCAGAGCTTTCTTGCGAGCGGTCGCTTGTTTTGATTTTGAGGCGTTAGCTGAAAAGCGTGCGATAAAATCTTTTAGATCTTTTGCTTTTTCTTCGGCCCTGCGCTTTTGATCGCGTTGCATGTTGCGAATCATTTGAGACGATTGGTACCAGAAATCATAGTTACCCACAAAAATAGTTATCTTGCTATAGTCGATATCGGCCATGTGCGTACAGACTGCATTCAAGAAGTGGCGATCATGAGATACGACAATTACTGTTTTTTCAAAGTTCATTAAAAAATCTTCGAGCCATGAAATGGCATGAATGTCAAGATTGTTTGTCGGCTCATCAAGCAGCAAAATATCGGGTTCTCCGAATAACGCTTGCGCCAAAAGAACTTTTACCTTATCCCCCGAAGGAAGATCGCTCATTCTTTTTTTGTGAAAAGCTTCATCGACTCCCAGGCCCGCCAGAAGTTGCGCCGCATTCGCTTCGGCTTCATACCCTCCGGCCTCTTCAATTTGTTCCTGGATCTCTCCGGCCAATATTCCGTCTTCGTCAGAGAAATCTTCTTTTGAATAAACTTCATCGAGTTGTTTGTTTAGAGACGCCAGTTTTACGTCCCCCATGATAACGGTTTGCAGCGCTTCTTCATGATCAAAAACACCATGATCCTGTTTTAACGTAGAAATGCGATTTCCGGATGCGATCTCAACCTCTCCGGAGTAGTCATCCATCTCTCCGCTTAGAATTTTTAAAAAAGTGGACTTCCCGGCTCCGTTGGCTCCGATCAACCCGTAACAATTTCCGGGGACAAATTTAATATTTACATTTTCAAATAAAACTTTATTACCATAACTTAATGATACATTTTTTGCGCTAATCATATCATGATCATTTTAAAAAATGGAGACAATCTGTAATACACTTTAATTTGCCGGAGAAATAACGGCAACCGGTTTTTTGGTAACCATGACAGAGCCGATTGCGTACACCTGAACCGGACTCGTGATATTTTATTCTTTAATAATTATTTTACGGATTTATCGCAAAATTGTTTCTGGATAGCTTTCACTTCCGTTTGGTTTGCTTTTAACACTCGCACGCAACGTTTATCGATTTTGCCGGATGCAACCAATTTGTCAAGCTCAGTAAACGCATCTTCGTTGCTCCAGGCCTTTTTATATGGCCGTTCGCTGGTAAGCGCATCGAAGATATCGGACACTGTCACGATTCTGGCGCAGACCGGCACCTGGTTGCCGGAAAGCCCGTGAGGATACCCCGAACCGTCCAGAAGCTCATGGTGAAGCTCTACCACTTCATGGATTAATTTGGTATGGTCGCCAACCTCCAGTTGAAACGTCTCAATAAGATTATCAATGATACGCTTTCCATGCGTCGTATGCGTCTCCATGATTTTGCGTTCCTCTTCATTCAGAGAACCCGGTTTTAATAAAATACGATCCGGTATCGCAATCTTGCCTATATCGTGCAAAGGCGAAAACATAAATAAAAACTCAACTTGCCGATCAGAAAAATCAATCTCTCCGTTGCGGGCCATCTCCAGAGCTATCATCTTGCAATAACGAGCCATCCGATCCAAATGCTCCCCCGTTTCCGGATCTTTAAAGTGGATGTATGTATTGGCCGAACGAAAAGCCGCCACCATTGTTTTCATGGTAAGGATTTCAAGGTGAATCATGTCAGTGATTAAATGACAAACCATGGCCAAAAACGGCTGGATTTCATCGGTAAAAAAATTCTTTCTCTCGGCGTTTAAAAATATAAACCCTAGAAAACTCTCCTCTCGATACATCGGAAAAGTAAAACTGGACAGAAAACCCCGCAAAGCAATCTTCCTCGTATGCAGCCCCTTGGCATTGGTAAAAATGGTCATGTCATCAATGACACGGTTTTGTCTTCTTTCTTTCATTTCTTTTAAACCCGGGGCATGTTCAAGAGACGTTTCATAAAAAAATAACGGACTTTCGGATTGGTCAACGGAAGTATATGTTTTTACCATATTTGCCTGTTCATCGTACAGGGCGATTCCAATACGCTCGATTGCCCCGTTTAATCTCTCGTTTAAAACGCCGAAAACTTTCTTTAACTTCTCATCCGTAGGCAACACTTCGGAAAAAAACGAAAACTCATCTTTTGATAACATTTTTTATACCAGTCCCGTTGTATATTAACAACAAGCATATAGCTACAATATATTTTTTCTTTTTCCCAACATCTTTTTTTTTAGCAATTTTTCTTTTCCGATAACGCGAGAGTCTCAATACTTTTTCTATAATTTTAACTTGACTTCGGGCTCTCGGCGAATAACATACGAAGATATGTTCGTTCTAAGCAGGCAGACGTATCGTTTTTTCTTTTTTGCTTCCGTTTTTATTGCATACCGTTACCTTTCCCCCTCGCAAACCGGACCCGATTGGGCAGAGAAACTGGTAGAGGCGGCCCTCGAGAGAACAAATTATCAAGTGCAATACAATGGCGCCTATGTAAAAATAAAATACCCCGGAGGAGATGTGCCGTCAAGCACAGGGGTTTGTACCGATGTTGTAATTCGTTCGTACCGAAAACTGGGCGTTGATTTGCAACAACTGGTCCATGAAGATATGACGAAAAATTTCAGCGCATACCCGGCGCGGCAAATATGGGGGCAGTCAAAACCGGACGCCAATATCGACCACAGGCGCGTGCCAAACCTCCGGGCCTTTTTAAGCCGGTACGGCGTTTCATTGAAAGTATCGGCAAACCCCGCCGACTATTTGCCCGGCGATCTTGTCACCTGGATGCTGCCCGGGAATTTACCCCATATCGGGATTGTCACGAACCTGTATTCGGCGGAAGGGAACAGGCCTCTCATTGTGCATAATATAGGCGCCGGCCCGGAACTGGAAGATATGCTCTTTGACTTTCCCATCACAGGTCATTACCGGTATCAACCGTAAAAGCGACATCCATCGCACCAACAGGAGAAAATACAATGAAAACAAAACGCCTTCTACCCCTTCTTCTCATTGCCTTCACTACGGCGGCCCCGGCGGCGGAAAATACGCCCGGTCCCTATTTTAAATTTTACATCACAGCCACAGCCGATTTTGAGGCTGACGAAGCCGTGTTAAATTTATCCGTCACAAAAAAAGCCGGGAGCTTCGCAGCCGCATCTTCGGCGTGTAATTTGGTCTTGAACAAAGTAAACGCATCCTTTGAAAGCGTAAATCAGAAAGACGTTGAATTTTCAATCCGAAAGATCCAAACGATTCCAACCGATACTCTTTTGGCCAAAGACTATTCCGTTACCGGGTATATCGATATTCGCCTGAAAGACATTACCTTGCTTGCCGGCATTCTTCAGCAGATGACGGCCATTGACAAAGATATTGAAATCGAAGATCTTGCTTTTGAATATTCAACCCCGAGCTTGATCCGGAGCAAACTCATTGAGGTGGGGCAGGTCAAAGTCAAAGAGACCAAAGAGTTTTATGAAAAACTTTATTCTGTCAAACTTACCCTTTATTCTCTCGAAGAAATCAGCGATGATCTATCTTTACATTTTAATGACTACGGCTTTATAAAAAGAGAGTCTAAATACAAGGGGCTCTACGAAGCGCCGGATACATTGCCAACCAACCGGTTTGAAATGCAATATGTGGCTGTTTTTCGCATTGTTTCTAACTAGGTTTTTATATTCAACTTTTAGAACCGGTCACCGGCCTAACGAAACCCGTTTTTCAAGCTTGCTTTGCGTCTGGCAGCGAAGATACTCGCTACGGGTTGTTTTTTGAGATGTTGTGCAAATACTCTTTGCGCAACGGTTCCGGGAATTTTTCAATGGCATAGCGCAACATCGTGCGCGGCATTTGAGCGCAATGGCGGGTTAAGAAAGCTTCAACCAGGGCGCGGTCCCGGTTGGCGACTTCACGCAACATCCAGCCAACCGCTTTATGAATTAAATCATGTTCGTCGTTAAGCAATAAAAAGGCGATTTTCAGCGTCGGTTCAAATTCGCCGCTGCGAATAAAAGAGAAAGTCGCCAATATGGCAACGCGTTTTTTCCAGAGGTTCTCGCTTTCGGCCATGGTGTAGAGGAGATTTCTATTCCGGTTTTTTAAATGAGCTCCGACGATTTGAGGCGCGCTGGTATCCACTAAATCCCAGTTGTTGATATTTAACCGGTTAGGCTCAAGGTTTTCCAGGTATAACTGAAATATGTCTTCTTTGGTTTTTTCGTCGCCCTTTTCGTATTGGCGGACCAAAAGAACAAGCGCAATGAATCTTTCTTCATGAAATTCCGATTGTAAAAGTTCCCGGATATCCGGCAAAGGCAATTGGTAGAATGGCTTGGCAATCGCCCGCATCTCAGGCACCTTTAGCCCCAGGAACAGGTCGCCCTCGCCATATTCGCCGGGCCCTGTTTTAAAAAAGCGTTGGGAATGGCTAGCCCGGTGTGGGTCCGCTTTGGCGTGTATTTTTTTTTGTAAATCCGCCAGAGTTTTCGGTTGCATCGTTTTACCTTGTTTCGTTAGCCGGGGAAAGCCGCCGCTTCAATGTACGCTTCCATTGGCGGTGGGGTTTCTTTCCCCGACTCAATGTTTTTCCTTGCCTGGCTTCGTTCCGCGGTACGGCAGATGTCTTTGATCGCCCGCGGCGAAATTCCGGCAAACCGGCTGGCAAGCTTGCTTCTTTCTTCCGGTTTTAACTGAACGGCATAGAGCTCCAGCATGGCCTCAACATCGGCGGGCCCCGGCAAGGGGAATTGAACGACTGTATCAAAGCGGGACATCAAAGCCTCGTCGATATCATCCGGGCGATTGGTCGCTCCAATGGTAATATAATTGCTTTTGCTTTCAATCCCGTCAATTTTTCGCAACAATACCGACAATACGCGGCGGGTCGCTTCAAAAAGCTTATCGTTCCGGGAAGGCGCCAACGCATCAATCTCGTCAAGAAAGAGTATCATGCTTTCTTTGTCGGAAGCCGCCGCAATATCAAATACCTGGGCCAATTTTTTTGTGGATTCGCCATAGTAAGATGACATGATGCTTTCAATCGGAACATAAATCAATAAAAAGCCGCTTTCTCTGGCCAGAATACGCGCCATAGTTGTTTTTCCGACTCCGGGGGGGCCGGCAAAAAGAACGGCTTTGGGACGGTTGCTTTCAAATTTTTTACGGGTCGCTCTGGCAATGGCATCATACGCTTCGGGGTTTTGCACCGGCATGATAACGCTTTCGCGGATTCTGTTTTTTACTTCTTCGTACCCGGCAAAATGTTGTAATGTTAATGTCTCTTCTTCGGGGCGATACACCTGGCAGCCAATGCTTTCAAGGCGTGAAATTAAATCGCTATTGTCGCGCAGGCAAAAGGCCTTGATATATTTTGAAACCAAATCAATCTCGGCGGTCCGAAGCGGGCCTTTTTTGGCAAACTCAATGAGTTTTTCCCCTAAAAGGGCGCTAATCCTGATTTTCAGGTTTTGCAGTATGTTTTCCGTTTGAAAGATATTTGAATTCAAGGCCTGGATAGAAACAAAGCCTTTTTCAAAGGTGTGAATGCGCCAGTTGTCCAGATTTTTTTTCGCTAAAACCAGGGCCTCTTGAATCAAGTTTTCGTCAATTTCTTCAGGGTAAAGGCGCACGAGAATTTCATCTTTTTCGTATGACAACTCAACCATACCGGGGGGTACGTTGTTCTTTTCAATGACCTTCTCTATTTGTGCGCTTATTTCGGCAAAACCCAGCTCTTCAGCCATTTGCACCGCCTTATCGATACCCACCCAAAAAAAAAGCGGCCGTCTCCAGCCGCAATGATCCTTCCACTTCTCACAGTTTCTTTCTATATGATCGTCTTTTTTATGATTGAAGATTGGTTCTTCAGTTCTTGTGTCAAGAAATAATATCGAAAAAGAGCCCCTCTGCGCCCCGTTGTGGAATTCCACACCTGAACATAAGTGCATACATTTTTCTTGACGGCCGTTTTCACCGCTGGGCACTACCCCATGTCAACTATTCGTATCAGCGGGGCAAGAGAGCATAATTTAAAAAATATCTCGTTAGAAATTCCGCGCGATAAACTTATTGTTTTTACCGGTCTTTCAGGCAGCGGCAAAAGTTCGCTGGCTTTTGACACCATTTATGCGGAAGGCCAGAGAAGATATGTTGAAAGTTTATCCGCGTATGCCCGCCAATTTCTTGGCCAACTGGAAAAGCCGGATGTCGATTCCATTGAAGGGCTTTCACCCGCTATCTCTATTGAACAAAAAACAACCCACAAAAACCCGCGTTCCACAGTCGGAACGGTTACGGAAATTTATGATTACTTACGATTGATTTTTGCCCGCATCGGAAAGCCGCACTGCCCAAAATGCCGGCGCAAACTGGAAGCGCAACCTATCGATACCATTGTCGATCATCTCCTCGCCTTGCCTGCAAACCACAAGGCTGCGAGCTTTCGGCTTCAACTGCTTGCGCCGCTGGCAAAATCGAAAAAAGGGGAATTCCGCGACCTGTTTCAAAAGTTATTGAAAGACGGTTTTATCCGCGCCCGAATTGACGGAGAAATTCGATCGCTTGAAGAAGAGATTGTTCTGAAAAAAAACATCAAACACAATATTGAACTCGTCATTGATCGCCTGGTACTGAAACCGGGCGAAGAAAAGTCGTTGCGCTCCCGTTTGAGCGACTCAATGGAACTGGCGCTGCAAAAAGGGGAAGGCCAGGCAAGCGTTTTAATCGAAGGGTTGGACGCCAATAAAAAACAAACTCTGGAAAAAGAAGCGCTATTTTCCGTCAGGCTTTTTTGCTCGCATTGCGACCTCTCTTTCCCCGAGCTGAACCACCGGTTTTTTTCTTTTAACTCCCCGGACGGAGCCTGCGAAGGTTGCGCCGGTCTCGGTTTTATCCCGGAATTTCACCCCGAACTTTTAATCCCCGACCCTTCCAAATCATTGGAAGAAGGCATCATTGAGGGGCTTGGTTGGTCGGTTGACGGCTTTTGGTACCGCGCTTCAATGAAAGCCCTTTCCGAAAAATTTAAATTTAATCTTGCCACGCCCTGGGAAAAGCTCCCGCAAAAAATTCGCGATATCGTCCTGTTCGGTTCCCAAGAGACGCGCTTGAATTATAAATGGGAAAAATCGGATTCTTCTTTTGAATTTAATCGAAGTTATGAAGGCATTGTTCCAAACCTGCACCGGCGTTACGAAACAACCAATTCGGACCAAGCGAGAAGCCGCCTGGAGCAATTTATGGTCAATATGCCCTGCCCCCGGTGCCAGGGAGCCCGGCTAAAACCGGAACCGCTTAGCGTGACCATCGCCTCAAAAAATATCCATGAGATCACCCAACTGAGTATTGAAGCGGGAACCGAATTTTTCAATACTATTAAACTCACGGAAACGGAAAGCCTGATTGCGGAGCAGGCTTTAAAAGAGATCCGAAACCGATTGCAATTTCTCAATTCGGTGGGAGTAGGTTACCTGACCATGGATCGCATTGCAGGCACGCTCTCCGGGGGAGAAGCGCAACGAATCCGGTTGGCGACCCAAATCGGTTCTGCGCTCGTTGGCGTTTTATATGTTCTGGATGAGCCTTCCATCGGGCTCCACCAAAGCGACAACGAGAAACTGATCGAGACCCTGCAAAACCTGCGCGATCTCGGCAATACGGTCATTGTCGTTGAACACGACGAAGAGACCATTGAAGCGGCGGATTTCATCGTCGACATTGGCCCAGGCGCCGGGCACCATGGGGGGGAGGTCGTCGCCGCCGGGAATCTCAACCATGTGAAAAAAACAAAAAGGTCCATTACCGGCCAATACCTGTCCGGAAAACGCTATATTGAAATTCCGGAAGAGACGCGCGAAGGCAACGGAAACCGAATCACGGTTCACAAAGCCGCAGAGAACAATTTAAAAAATACGGATGTCAGTTTTGATTTAGGTAAATTTATCTGCGTCACCGGTTTGTCCGGCAGCGGGAAAAGTACCCTGGTAAATGAAATTCTTTATAAAGGCGTCGCCCATAAACTCAATCGCTCTACGATTCTCCCCGGTAAACACCAAAAGATCACAGGGGTTGAACACATTGACAAGGTCATTGACATTGACCAAAGCCCGATCGGAAGAACCCCGCGATCAAACCCGGCGACCTATACCGGCGCCTTCACGCCTATCCGCGAGCTTTATTCGCAGCTCCCCGCATCAAAAATGCGCGGGTATAAACCGGGCCGTTTTTCTTTTAATGTCCCCGGCGGGCGTTGCGAAGCGTGCCAGGGGGATGGCGTTAAAAAAATCGAAATGCATTTTTTATCGGATGTTTACGTTACCTGCAAAGTCTGCAAAGGGAAACGCTATAACCGGGAGACGCTGGAAGTTCGTTATAAGGGTAAAAATATCACGGAAGTGCTTGATATGAACATTGAAGAAGCGCATGAGTTTTTTGAGTCTATACCGGCGGTAAAATCCAGGTTAAATGCATTGTGTGACGTTGGCCTTTCGTATATGAAACTGGGGCAACCGGCAACAACGCTTTCCGGGGGCGAGGCGCAACGCATAAAACTGGCTACCGAGCTCTCAAAGCGTTCCACCGGCAGAACATTGTATATTTTGGATGAGCCCACCACCGGACTTCATTTTGAAGATGTCGCGCAACTTTTAAAGGTATTGCATCATTTTGTCAGCGAAGGGAATACAGTTGTTGTGATTGAGCATAACATGGATGTCATTAAAACCGCAGACCTCATCATTGATATGGGCCCCGAAGGGGGAGAAAAAGGAGGCGAGTTAGTCGCTACCGGTTCTCCGCTTGAAATCTGCGATAACCCTAAATCGTTGACCGGTAAATTCTTAAAAAGGTGGATGAAGCAAAAATCTTCTTAGGTTTGCTTGCCCGCATCTTCTTTTCTTTTGAAGGCGCCAAGAACGTTGTGGAATTCCACACCAGCTGCATCTACAGATAATACAGAAAGTTACGGCCATCATCAGGGAAACGGTAAGATCTCCAACGGATCTCTTGCTCCAGTTCATCAAGAGCTTTTTCCGCTTCTTTCTGGCCGCTAGTCAGCAAATAAAATACCAAATGCCTGGGGTGGATTAAAAGCAATCTTTCTTCCGGTTTTAAGAATTTCCGGCACAAATATTCGACATGCGAATAGCTATCCACGCTTAGCGGTTTCTCCAATTCGGCATGGATCACACGAACCTGCTCAGCCCCGCCTTCAATAACCGTTTTCAATTCCTGGATAGCTTCTTTGTAATGATCGGTTGCATGGTACCCTTGCGATATCGCCTGGAGTTTTCTAACGAGCGGAGATATCTCTTCTATCGATTTTTGAAATACCCGTTCGGCATTTTCGCTTACCGCTTCTTCCAGCCCCTCGCTCAAAGGACCGGGCTGCGTCAAAGGCCCTTCATTGTAAACAGCGACCAGGCAAGCCAGGACATTGTATTTTTGCATCGGTATGATGCGCAATCCTGCAAGAGAATCGATATCGCCGGCAGGGATTCTTTTTTTAAAAAACTGATGCTCTTTTATTTCCTCGCCAATTTCAATGAGATTTCCATCTCTATTGTCGTATGGTAAAATGGCATCATTACGCAACAGATAAAAACTTTTCTGCCATTCATCGCTGACGCCTGCATTGGCATATACGGAATAGCACCCGTGGTTTTTATCGTATTGCATAAGCATCATACCATCGGCGGCGATCATTTTCCCCAAGTGCATAAGCGGAACTTCAATTTCTTCGCCAACAATATCCCCGCTATAGATCTGGCGTAATGATTCGGCAAATTCATTTAAATCCGTTGCGGCAAACTCTTTTTCAAAGTTACGGATCTTTTCTATGGTTTCTTCAATGCCTGTTTCCGGCGGATGCTCGACTTCATCCATTAGCTCCTTCAGCTCTTCCGAAAAAACGCGGTCGCGAAGCTCATCGGCAACCTGGCGAAGCCCTTCCGCTTCTTTTGTATCTTGAATCAAAGGCTCAATCCATTTCTCTTCTAATGGGTTAAGCAAGATAAAATCCATTTTCGGAAAAGGAACGCCGCTTACTCCGTAGGTCGCCGGTCCGTAACCGCCTTCTGACAATCCTTCCAAAGAAGTGCCGCTCACCACTTTTTCGCGTTCCAGATCAAGGTAATTTAAATAATTGGGCGTTTCTGTCAGTCCTGAAAAGTTTTCGCGTAAGGCCATTAAGGTTTCCCGGTTTTTTCGCAAGCTCTCCTCAAGAATGGTTAAATGTTCATTTTCAGGTTTTCTGTTTTTCATGAAAAATGAAATGGCATACAACAGGTTTAAAAACGTAATATAAAACGATAAATAAGCGTAGAGAGGCGGTGCGGGCCGCAAACTACCAAAGTAAATCATCCGATTGGGATCAAAAACCCAATAAATATCCCATTTTTTTTCGAGCCGGATGGTTGCATGATTCCCCGACGTCATCGATATTGAAATCAGCTTTTCTTGAAAATAAGCGCGCTCCCCTTCGCTCAACGGAGTTTTTGAGTTTAGATAAACAATACTGCGGCTTGATCCGGCGGCAAAACTGACAGAGTCGCCCGCAAGTTCGGGGAGCCCTACGATGAAAGAGACATAGCCTTCGGGGCGCTTTCCGCCGTTAGAATGAATCGGATAAATCCGCTGGTAACCGATCGTAGATATAAAATCAACCGGTTGTTTTGTTTCTGCAGCGACATCCAGGAGCGGCACAATTTCATTGAGCGGAAAATGCGATACTGTGGAACTCATCAAATGGCGGTTGGCATTAAATACCATTCCTTCGCGGATTGCCGGATAAATTTTTCGCAACGCAAGGATATGGTCGCGTGAAATGGATTCAATGATTAAAAATTTCTGAAAATAACCGTTGTGAATTTTTTGGGAAACCGCATCATCCAGTTTTGTTATTTGCGCGGCAAACTCTCCCGTCATCCGCTCCATCAGGCCGGGCGTATAGGAAAACTGCATGTACCCGTATTCTACGAGCCACGAAAAAACGGAAATTAGAACTGTAACAGCAATGACTTTCAGTTTCGTCACAGTCACTACTGGTACCTCCGAAATGATATTCCTTTGGAAGAGACGGAGGTCGCAATCAATTCATCGACACCGGCATCGCGAGCCGTTTGGGATGAGATCCCGCTGATCGAAGTATGGATAATGACTCCGACACCATTCGTTAGTATAAATACGGTTTGGCCGTTAATTTCTTTCACTTCTTTTAATAATCGGGCGCGAAGCAATTTTTGTAGAACAGTTTTTCTGACATAGTCGGCAGAAGGCGTTTGATTCATGGCTTGCGAGCAAGAACGAACGATGTTTTCCAGCGAGTCGCGGTGAGGAGAATCCGAAAGCATGGAAAACAACTGGGGTGTCGGAACCAGAACCCGAGTGATGTCGCGCGCATTTTTTCCATTGTATTCGGCTAGCATCTCGCCAAACTCTTCCGAACCCAGGTAGACTTTAGCCGTTAGCGAATAGCTTTTAATTTTGCCCGCCATCGGAACCCAGTATAAACCGGATGAACCGGGGAGCTTAGCCCGAACAAACGAAACTTGCCCGCTTGATGGCGCTTTCACAACTTGGGTCGCCGGGCGATTTTTCAATTCTTCGCGGAGGCGGGCCAGCTCGGCTCGCAAATATTCAACTTCATCGGATAATGCTTCATCATTTACTTCCGTCATGGGGAAATTTTCGTTTTGCTCTATTGTAAAAACTTTTTCCACATAGTTCCCGGCCAAGTCCCGCCCGACAAAAGTAACGGAGTTAAGCCCTTCGGACAGCCGGACGTCAGCTTCAAACTCTCCGGTATCCGGCGAGATTTTTCGCATAACGACATTAGGATAACCGGTTATTTCAAAATCGTTGTCATCGGAGATTTTTCCGATAACGCGTAACGTTTGTAACCCGGTTTTAGTTGGGGGGCGGCGAACGTAAAGAGAGGGTTCCTCAACATCTAGGTTCAATTTGATTTCTTTTTTACCGATGCGGCCCATCTCGTCTAACCATGATAGTTTAATATGATTCGTTCCTGATTTTAGTTTGATATCCGCTTTGAAAGCAAAACCGGTTAAATCCAACTCCATCTTTTTATCATTAACGAAAACGGCCGTTATTCCCCGATCAAAATGTCCCGAGAGAGTAAGTGCATCAACAGAGAAACTGTCCGTTTCAAGGTCAAAGTCGGCAGAGACCTGTTTGTCGCTTGATTCAATATTGTATTTGTCTTCTTCACGGTGCCCGTCATCAAAAACTTTGACAATTGTAAGTTTATTTGCGCCCGGCTGAAGGTTAATTTTAGCGGCAAACGATTTATCTTCACGAACGGTTATCGGATATCTTTCCCCGGTAGCTTCATGGACGGCATAAAATTCTTCCAGCGGCGGCCCTAACACATTTCCTTCAACGGAAACGTCGTTTTTTAAGGTAAACTCGGGGAGCTTATCCCGGCGAATTTCAACAATGGTAATTTTTGAAATAAAGTTTACTTCCAATGTTTTGGTCGTTGTTTTCCCGCTTTTATCCGATGCGATGACTTGATAGGTGTAAATTCCTTCTTTGCGAATGGAGGCTTTTGCTACAAACTGATACGTTTCGTTTCCAATCGGGGTTAGTTCTGCAAGAACTTGGTCGGGCATGATCAATACTTCATCAACGTTTTCGTCTTTTACCGTACCGGTGATTTCAGCCACATTCGTCGTAATTTTTGATATATCCACTTCATTTAATGTAAGTTGCGGCGGCTCTTTATCAATGATGAAATCGCGCTCTATTTTCATTGAATTCTTTGCCATATCGGATGCTTCAATAAAAATTTTTTGATTCGAATCAACCGGGTAGTCAAAACGGAAGCGGCGAGTCTGACGGTTAATGATCGGTGAGACCGGCCGATTTCCTATTCTAACGGATAAATCCGCCAGGTTGATTTCGCTGTATGTCCCAGATACGGCGGCGGTTCGTTCTCCTTTCGCCGGTTCTCGAAAGAAGAGATGTATCTCAGGCGGAGTATTGTCGACAATAATCATTCCCGAACTTTCATTCTGGTTATCGTCCGAATCAAGTCCGGAAATTCGAACGAGATATTTACCGTCGCTCATTTCGCTGGTATCTAACGTGGTAAGCAATGCCTCAAAACCTGTTTTTTTCGTGTCAATAGTTTTTTTGATCCATTCCGATTCGCCGACTACCGGCGTGTATCCGTAAATATCAGCTGTTTCAATTTGTTTGTATTCGAGTTCAAGACTGGAAAACGAACGCTTAGAAAGTACATTTCCGTATAACGCCAGTTTTCCTTTTTGACTGTATCCGGTGATTCCCGTAAGGAATTGTACTTGCGGCATTTGTTTATCAAACAAAAAAATACCGCCGCCATCCGTTCCAGTATAGATTTTTTCACCAGAGACAATCCCGGATGTAATAGAGAGCTCCTCAATACCATTACGCGAATCATAATTGCGAAAAACAAGAGTATATTTATCCATCCGGCTCAAACCGCCGAAAGTTCCAATCCAAAGATATCTGCCATCGTCAAATAGGTATTGAACGTTATCGTCAATTAAACCTTCATCGGAAGTGTATGCTTCAAATCGTAAAGCGCTACGGTCAAAACGGGAAATACCACCCCCCATGGTACCAACCCAAATTGCATCAGGATCAATGGTCAGCGAGGTGACCAACGAGCTGTTTAACCCTTGGTCTACACCATAGCTATCCCAGAAATCTTCGTTTGGATCATAATAACTAATCCCGTCTGATCCGCCTGCCCAAATATATGAACCATCATAATCAATTACCTGAATATTGGCTCCTGCCAAGCCTTCGATTGCGGTATATGAGCGCCATTGGTTTTTTTGAATATCAAAAACGTCAATGCCATACCCATTTCCGATAAACAGTTCACTTCGCAATAAAAAGAGCGAATTAACACGATTATCGGTCAACTTGCTGTTTTTCTGGGTAAACGCAATAATTTTGTTGGTTGCCAAGTTAATTTGCGCTATCCCGGAGGGCGTTCCGGCCCAGATGGCTTTGTTATTGTTATCGACTACAATCGAAGTAATATAGTTGTCGGGCATACCATCAGCAACTGAATATTTAGTAATTTTTTTCGATCGATTATCAAAACGAAACAATCCGGCGGATGTACCGATCCATAGCGCATCGCCAGAGTTTTTTATTTCTTTGATGAAGGCGCCTGTGATCCCTGGGTCCCATTTTTCAAAATCTTGCGCATGAAGCTGCGAGCTTAGGCATGTAATTATATATGCGATGAAAGCTATTCGAGGCCACTTGCAAATCTTTAACGAATTTTTTTGAAATCTCAAGAACATACACCTATCCTGGCTGTATCCTTATATAGATTATCGGAACATATCCTGAAAATCCATGAAAAGGTAGTCTTTTTTTCAAATATATCGAATAAACTATTCATCAATATTTACCAATACTCGTGATCTGGCATTCTCCGGAATCTTATATGTAGGTAGTCAGAACTTCTGGTGGGGAATTCCACATCACGAAACAGCTTTATTCCCAACCAATAAAAAGCCCGCTCCCGAAATCGGGAAAACGAAGAACCAATACCCCTTTCAAGACTGGAAAGATGCCACTCAAGGGCAAGCCGCGCCAAATGTGTCATGGTTATTTTCAACACACCGGCAGTCATTCGAATATACAGCTCATCTTCTCCATAGAGACATAACCGATGACGATGTAAAATGGCAGCTTGCTTTTGCCGTAGGGCTCGCTCATTCATTAAGTCACAAAAAACCCATCTATGATAACGCTTACCGCGCCAAACAATATTGCCAGTAATATAAGACCGGCTATGGTGTCGAATTAAACGAAAAATACAATAGCGGACTACCCAAGAGTAACTTTTCCGTTTGCTTTCGGCCACCTTGGCAATTCTTTGCCAAATCTCCGCCGAAATACGAATTTCGAGAATATTCACCGCAGAGTAATTCGATAAAAATAAACCAAAACTACGATTAACCATATAAGGTGAATCGCGCCAAAACGAATATTTTTTTACAAAATCAGATTATTTATTCTGTCCACAAATACCGGACATAAGGCTCTATCGCCTCGCCCTCTATAGCTTGTAAAACCTGGTGTAAACAAAGAGGAAACAAAGTAATGTTTTTTAAATCTTTTAATGAAACCCAGTCAAATCCAACCAAAGGGCCATCCGGTTGAAAATTCAATTCACCGCTGATCTTTTCTACACGGAAAACCATTTGATATACATGTTTTCGCCCGGAATCCGCTGGCGGTATCGACTCTCCGCAAAATAAATACTCTCCGGCTTCTATTGTAAGACCCAACTCTTCTTCCCATTCACGAGATAAGGCTTCACGCGCAGTTTCAAAACTATGCTGCCCTCCCCCTGGTAAAAGATAGTAAGTTTTACCCTGCTTTTGATGCTTCACCAGTAAGATACGCCCATTTTCGACGTAAATACCGGCTATACGTATTCGAATATCCTCACGCATTAAATTAGCGCGGCCCCGCCTCAATTAATTTTGCAGCTTTCCCGGATACCCGTTTTAAAGATTCATTTGCCTGAACCTTAAATTCGGAAAAAAGCTCATCTGCCCGTTTATCATATTCATCGCCATAGCCATTTTCATTCCACAATTTCTTTGCGTTTAAAAATTTTTCAACATCCGGGCTTACACCGGGAATAGATTTTGGTCGAATGGTTTTCAAGTATTCATTTTCTTCAAACTCTTCAGGGCTCGAATGATAGTGATCGATTAAATTTCCATTCATAAAGCTTTCGGCCAATTCCAGCGTCACGGCCACGGGAAACCTCGAATTATGCTCAGAACCAAAAGGACCGCCGCCTTCACCCGAATTTAATAAAATTCCGTCAACCGGGTTATTATCAAGAAACTTAAACATCGCCTTTAAAATAATTTCATCTTTTAAATCATAGAACGGTCCCCCTTCCCATTTTGAGTAGGTTGGAATAGGCTTATTGATTCCTAGTTCCGTTCCGGGGGTTTTTGAAGTATAACCAAGGTTTAAGTAATAAATGATTTGCTCTTTGCTGAGAATATTTACCGGGTCCAAAATCCCGTTCACATCCCGCGATAAAATAATAATACGACTGGGGATAGGGTGCATCCCTTCGGTAATGGCCTCTTTTAACCCAAGAAGGGGAATGCTCACGCGCCCGTTGTTAGAAGGATCCGCACTGAACACAGGATGTCCGTTCGGAGTAACAACAATATTTTCGTAAATAGCAAAATGACCTTCAGGAATATTTTCCAAAGCATCAAGCACTTTCGCCTCGGATAATAGTCCGCCGGTTTTATAATAATTACCGTTTTCTAAATTAAAAGTTTCATTGGTATCAAGATTTACTGCCGTTTCATCATCGCTTAAGATAATTCCGCCTCCGACACCGGAGCTGACCGTCGATTTGCCGGTTCCGGACAAACCGAAAATTAAAGTTGTGTCATTTTTTTTCTGGTTATAAACCGAAGAACAATGCAAGCTCAAATGACCTTTTAAAGGATAAATATGGTTAGCCACGCCAAACATGGATTTTTTAATTTCACCGTTATACCCTGTTCCGCCAACCAAGATGATTCTTCGTTTATAATCGGTAAATTTAAAAACGCCGTCAATGAACCTCTCTTCCCGCGGGTGTTGAAAACTAGGGGCCGATAAAACGGTCCATGGTTCAAGCGTACCATTTGAGCTATGCGATTCCGCACGAAACATATTCATGGAAAAAGCCGCCTGAGTAGGTTTGTCGGTAATTAACCGAACCGGAATCGCCAGCTCGCCTTGGCCAATAAACCGGTTTGTCTCATAAAGCACTCGCGTGCTCATATATTCAATCATCATATCACAGACTTGGAGAAATTCACTCTCGCTAATCGAACCCTTGGTATGAGCAAAATCTTCCACATCTTTAATTTCATCGCTTAACACCGGAAAAGTTCCGTTTGGACTTCGACCATGCCGCCGTTCCGTTTTTAAAATGGCAAACCCGCCTTTTACGCTGACAACCGCTCCGGCAGGCAAGGATTCCCGAATACTGTTAAACATTTGGCGTTGAAAAACCGGGCTGCGATAATTCGGGTGCCTTTGATAAAACTCTTCTATGCTTTTTTCATATTGATCTTTCGGTAGGAATTGCCGCGTATTGATTAGGTTAATAAATTTTTCCAATACGGGATTACTGCGATAATAGTCGCGAAGCATCCTGTCATTTAATGCCGCTTCCGCTGATAAAATACGAATCAATTCTTCATTTGGCAGATCCTTTCGGATACCAATAGCGCGTTCCAGTTTACTTAATTTTGCATTTACTTCAGACATCCTCTCCTCCGAAATCTGTGGGGAAACTACTTAACCGTGAATTTCCGCTACATTGCTTGTCAACCTATAAAAGCCCGTCAAGCTTCCGATTCAATCACCGACCTCTCGGGCAACTCAAGTGAAATCACCACCAACCCCAAGCGGTTCGCTTTTGCTATAAACTCATCCGGCGAAACAACCAAAGTGCGATTTGCTTCAATCGCTAAAATACTCACAGCGGCCTCGCTCATAACTTCTAACGTATCCGGCCCTACCGTAGGAATATCAAACCGAATATCATGGTTTCTGCGACGCGCCTTGCATAAGGCAGCCCGGCGAGTCCCGGCAAGCATGCCGCCTCTGCGTATTGTTTCATCGGTTCCCTCGGCCGCCTCTACAGCCAATACTGTTTTAGAAGAAACCACAACTGATTGCCCGATATCAAGATCTCCAATGGCATGCGCATAATAAATTCCGAAACGAGCGGTTTCCCAATCCCGCCGCGAAGGTTTTTTCCGCGAGTATACCCCCGGCGCCAACATTAGCGAACCAAGAAACATTGTTTGAGGCAATATCTCAAAACCGTTTTTCTCAATCTCTTCAGCGGCAATGGAGAACAAATTGTTATCGTTCCAGCTCTTTGCCCGGCGCAATAGCATTAAACTCTTGGCGTCAAATATCGCTTTTTTAAACAAAATCTTTTTTCTGATTTTCCCCAGAAAAACAAAATGAGTGACGCCATCCTTTCGAGCTAAACGCAACAACTCTCCGAACTTGGCCGCCGAAATCATACGAACAATGTCAGCTCCACTGTATCGCTCTTCTTCGCCGGGGCTTACCTCTTCTTCGCTTAAATAGACGACAACAGCCAATTCCTGCGCCAGCGCTTCTTGAAAAGCGATAAAAGGCAACTCGCCCGCCCCGGCAACAATCGCTAATTTTCCAATCGGCTTATCACTCCGGTTTTCCAGTATCCCTTGATTCATATTGAAACGTTCCCCCTGTCCGATTTCCGGCTCACTTTATTTTTCAACCATAACGCCGCAAATATGGCAAGCGTAATTAGAAGCATGGGCGGTATGACAACATGCGGGTATAAAAAGATCAAATCCTTGTTCGAGGCGACAATGAAACCAAGCCCCGAAAAACGAGACCCCATAGACAACCCGAGAAACTCAAGCGCGGCGACCGTAAGTAAACTCCCCGGTAAATAGACAAAATACAGAAAAAGTAAATCCATTCTCAAGAAAGGCCAAAGCTGCCGCAACAAATGCGCCTTCCCGGCTCCCATAGCGACGCTAACCGTAATAAAAGTAAATCTCCCGTACTCTTTTAATCTTCCCAATATCCACTTTTGGTTGAAGGCCCATTCCGAAACGGCAATCACCAGTATCATCGCTACCGTCCCCTCGCCCCACACAAAACCGAGAGAAAGAGCCAGCAACAACGACGGGATCGTCATAAACGCCTCGGCAAAACGATGGACCGCCCGTTCCGCCCATATTCCCCCCAAGTGAACGAGGGCGACACCGGAAAAGCTGAACAAAACGGCAAGCCCCCGGCCGCACAATGCGATAAAGACGCTTTGCCAAAACCCCCAAAACAAAAGCGAGATCATGCTCTCTCCGAGCGGAGAAAAACCAAGAATACTAAAGTCGCCCAACGAATGAAAATAAGGCTCTGTGTATGCCCTCGCAGGCTCCACTTCGGGGGCGGGAATCACAAAAAGTAAAAAGCTAAAAAAGAGCCATCCGGCAATGGCAGGCAACCTCTTTTTTTGAACCAAAACCGGAATATCGCCAAGCGCCATCACAGAGAATCGCCCTCCGCATCAAAATATCTTTGGTAGATGAAATCAAGCCATTCTTGCATCAGCGAGACACAATAAATTAACACCGATACGCAAACCAAAATACCTATCATTAAATTTAAATCATATTCAAGCAACGATTTTAACAAAAGACTGCCGACGCCCGGAATTGAAAAAATGGTTTCTACAATAGCGGCTCCGGATAAATAAGAGGCAAAATCCAGCAACCAAAATGAAATTGCCGGCAACGCCATATTTTTTAAAATATAAATATAGTAAATTTTAACCGGCGCATAACCGAACGCTTTTGCCGTCGTCACATAAGGTTTGCCCATTTCCCGGCCGAAAAACTCTTTTACAAAAAGAGCAAGTCTAGCTCCCGACTTGAAACCGAGAGCAAGCGCCGGCAATAAAAACCAGACTCTCGAAAATACGCCGCCCGGAGAAACCCAGTTTAACCATAATGAAAATAACCACAAAAATAAAAGAGCCACAACAAAAACAGGCAACGACAACATGGCATAATTCAAACGCGAAAACCAGGCCCCAAAACGAGGGTAGACCGAAGAAGCGACGCCGGGGAACACCCCGTAGAGCAAGGCAAAAACCGCAGCCCAAAAAGCCAAAACCAGGGTAAACCCAATCGCCCGGCGCACATCGGCTAAAACCGGTTTCCCGCGGATCGTCTCTCCAAAATCAAGCCGCAAAAATCCGGCCAGAGTTTGCGCCATCTGGGCAACCAACCCGCGCTCTTCCCCTAAATGACGTTTTAATTGCTCCAGCTCGACGCTTTGGGCTCGTTGACCGCCCAGTACAATCGCCGCCGAGCCTCCCCTAGATTTTTGTAACGCCATTGCGCCGGCGGCAAGAAACAAAATCAAAAACAACAAAGAGCCCAGTTTTTTTACAATTGCGTGCACCACAACGCGGGTAAAAAACCAAATCCAGCAGTCCCTACAATCGAAAAATAAAAAATGTGTTTACGAACCAGAAAAAATTATGCGTTTCGTGTACAGAGACCGTAAAAAAGCTAACGTTTAAAAAATGAAGAAATTTGTAAAAGGTTCCGATAATACGACAAGACCATGGAAACAGTAGCCCGGCTCAGAAATCGAATACTATTCAAGTATAATAACGCAGACTATGTGATTGTACAAAAAGCGAGAACCCTTCTTGCTTTCACAATGGCGCTCGCTATCATTGTTTCTCTCTTTTACGTCATGTATTATATGTATATCCCGGAGCGCCTGGAAATCGCCCGGCCGGCAATTGGCGCCGTTTTAATCAGCTGCTTTATTACATTATTGATTCTCATTAGCGGCAATTATTTTTCTTCGGCGCATACCCTCATCGCCATGACATCCCTGATTGTGATCCTGGGGTTGTGGAGCAAAACAGGCGCCCAAGTGCATGTCGCCTTTAGCACATACCCTTATTTGATGGTTTCTGTCATGATCATCGCCGCCCTTTTCGGCATGAAGCGGATTATATTTCCCCTGGCGGCCCTTTTTATCGGTGTGATTGTATCGTTTTACATGGAAGTAAAGGGCGGGTTAGATGAAGTCATCCATGACACTACCCGAACCGGCGCCGCTGTCTCATCTCTAAGCCTGGTTTTAATTGCTATTGCTCTATTTCTGCTCCGGCGAATCATGGACCGTTCTCTCGAAATATCCGGCGAAGAAGCGCTGCAAAAACGCGCCCAGCTCGAACGAATGCAACGGGTTATCCAATCAACCCAGCTTTCAGAGGCGCTTTCACAGTCGTCGGAAAACCTGCACCAAATGAGCGTGGACCTTCGTTATAACGCCACCGGAACCGTAAAAACATTGAATAAAGGCATGACCTCGCTAACCGCCTCGGCAACGCATACGGAAGATATTGCCACAGCCTCAAAAAAACAAGTAAGCCAGGTTGTCCAGGTTGCAGACAGTTTGATTGAAATCAACAGTTCGCTCAACCAATTGGCCGACCTGGCAAACAAATACGAAGCCTCTGTACAAGCGACAGCCAACGAAGCGAACCTGGGCGTGACAAATGTACGCCAAACTCTTTTTGCCGTCGCGGAAGTAAAAACAAGTACCGATAAAATTGAAAACATGAACTTTACGATCCAGCAAATTGCTGAAAAAGTAAATATGCTTTCGTTGAACGCATCCATTGAGGCTGCCAGAGCGGGCGAATATGGCCGCGGGTTTGCCGTGGTTGCGGAAGAAATCAGCAAGCTTGCGGAACGAACCAGCACTAGCGCCGCCACGATTTCCGAACTGGTGACTGAAGAGATTGAAAAAGTGGATATCAGTAGCGACCTTGTCAATAAACTCGCCCACTCTTTTCTACAGATTGCCGACAATATGTCTCACATTGAAGACTTTATCAATCACATTAGCAATGACACGGAAAAAAGCAGCGAGAAAGCAAAAACCGGTAAAAAGCAGGTTTTAGAGCTCAAAGAAATGGCCGAAAACATTAGCGACTTGACCAGCAAACAATTATTTGCCAAAGATGAAGTCATGACAGAAATGAAAGACATGAACAAAAAGGCGCAAATTCTGGAACACAACTCGGAACGTCTTGAAACCCTTAGCCGGGAAATCCGCCGAAGCGCATCCGAGCTAAACTCCGTCATGGAAAAAATGTAGATGCCAGGCGGCAACACTCCCCGTTTAGTTTATACCGATATCCGAATCGACCCGAAAGGCTCCTGGTTCTCCGGAACAACTCCGATCACCAATTCCGGAATACTCAACTTTTTTAAAAAGAATTTGCACGCAGACCAAACCGGTATTTTTATCTACAATGAATTTGGCCTTTTCAGCGAGAAAGCCTACGTAAATGTAGAAGGGCCGGTAATGAAAGTAAAAAAAATAATCGACCGCCAATTGCTGCTTGAAAATGAAGAAACAATCGAGGCGGGCAAGGCAGAATTAACCGTTAGTTCCCAAGAACGTTTTTATGTAAAAATTCCCTCGCTTCGATGCCAGGCGGTTTTTTCGAGGCAAGCGGTGATAGACCTTGCCGAAAACCTGAAAAGAGAAGACGGGCAAATCATTTGGAACAAAACGCCCATAATACAAACGGACCGTATCCAATGGTTTGAACCGATCCGCTAAAATAAAACGGACCGTGAACAGGAAAATAGACAAGAGTAAATATGGATTTTAGAAACAAAATATTCCGCAATTTTGAGAGTTATGTTTCGGGCGAACAACCCGAAACGGAAGACTGGCTAAAACTCAATTCCAATGAAAACCCATTCCCCCCTTCGCCGCAAGTGCAAGAAGCGCTGCAAGAACTGGCTGAAAATAGCGGCCGTCTGCGAAAGTATCCGAACGCCTTAGGCGAACCGCTTCGAAGCGCAATAGCCGCTCGCTACCATTTGCCCGCAGAAAACGTCAATGTATTTAACGGCTCCGATGAAGCGCTCAGCTTGATTTGCCGCATCTTCCTAGACCCGGAAGATACAATCTGCGCCCCGGAAATTACCTACACACTCTACTCCGTGATTGCGAACTCTGCCGGCGCGCGCTACACAGGCGTGCCCATGCAGCCGTTCCCGCAAAGCCGGGGCGACAAGCTGGCCGTCGATATCGACGCGCTGGAAGAGGCAAAAGCGAAAATTGTATTTTTACCCAACCCAAACGCACCGACAGGCGAGTTTATCCCAGTTGAAACCATCATCGAACGCATTAAAAGTTCGAAAAAACTTTGGGTCATCGACGAAGCCTACAATGATTTTGTCGAAGATAAGAACGCATCGATAATAGAAGCGTTAAATAGTTTGCCCAACGCCATTGTTTTGCGAACCTTCTCTAAAAGCTACTCATTGGCCGGCTTGCGAATCGGTTTTTCCGTATCAAGCAACCCCATCATAAACGACGCTTTTCGAGCGGCGAAAGACTCTTACAATGAAGATATGGCAGCCCTCCTGGCGGGGAAAGCCGCCTTTGAAGATACGGAATACTTAAAGAAAACCGTCTCTGCCATACAGACGGAACGCAAACGTTTGACAAAAGAGCTGTCCGATCTACAATTTGAAACGCTCCCCTCGCAAGGGAACTTTATCTTAACACGGCCCCTTGGTCCGGGCAACCAAGGCAAGCAAATCATGGAAGAGTTGAAAAAGCGCAAGATTTTAGTGCGCCATTTCTCAACAAAAGCGCTGGGCGATTATTTACGAATTACGATTGGCGCAAGAGAAGAAAACGAAACGTTACTCCGCGCTTTGCGGGAGATTCTTACCCAATGAACCCGTTATCGCACCCCGAACCGTGGTCGCAAGTAGCCGAAGGTTACGCAGCGTTCACCAGCCCGATGTTTCGCCAATATTGCGACCGCGCCATTGATCTTGCCCAAGTCCAACCCGAGCACCTTGTTCTTGACGTAGCTTGCGGCCCCGGCACCCTCTCGTTATCGCTGCAAAACAAAGCAGCCGCCATTCACTGCATTGATTTTTCCGAAATAATGATTGAAGAGCTGCAAAAAAACGTCGCACAAGAAAACAATATAACAACGCCAATAACAGCGGAAATAATGGACGGGCAAGACTTATCGTTTCCGAACAATATGTTCGACCGCGCATTTTCCATGTTTGGTTTAATGTTTTTCCCTGACCGGCGGCAAGGATTTTCCGAGCTCTACCGTGTACTTAAACCGGGGGGCGTGGCTGTAGTTTCGAGTTGGGCGCCCTTAGAGCATTCACCCTTAATGCAACTGATGTTTGGCGCCATGGGCGAAGCTTTCCCCGATGCGGCTCCGCCGAAAAAAGTTCTCAACCTGGAAAACCCCGATCAGTTTCAAACCGAAATGACCCAGGCCGGCTTCCAAAATGCCAGCATCTCTTCTTTTGACGGAAAATGGGAAATCACCCACGTAAGAGACTTCTTAGACAATATGATCCGGGGTAGCGCGCCCATCATTATGTTAAAAAACCAAATGGAACCCGCCGCCTGGGAAGAAAAATACAAGATCATGCTTGCCTATATGAACCGGACTTTAACTACTCTCCCCCAAACGCGTACGTCCCGGGCTTACCTTGGCGTTGGCGTCAAACCCGCTTGATGCCTGTTTTGTATTCATGAAGGCAAAGCGGGGGGAAATCTCCCCCCGCGCTCCGGCTATTTGCTGTTTTTCCCACATACCCGCCACCCCACCCAGATATGGGTGGGGGCTTGAAGTGCGGAAATTTTTCATGATTTAATTACGTAATCGACCATTTTTATTCTTTTTTTCGAAAACGGGGGCATTTTACGAAAAATTTTATTACGCAGCAAATGAGCCTGCGCTACCCCCCTTATCTTTTCCCATGAACCCTTGACGTACAATTGCGATACGTAAATGAGAAATTGTGCGATTGCCGGGTTTCTCGAAAGAAATTCCCCTAACCACCCCCACCCTGATGGGTGGGGCCAGAAGTACCGTAATTTTTCAATATGACCTGTATATTTTATAATAATCGTTGTTTTTTTGTTTTTTTTCGTTTTTTCTTAAAAAATGCATTTTTTTTTCCATTGTAAAAAATCCACACATTCGAGAAAGAGTTGACAGCAGGTCTCCGGGACAAAGTTTCTGCTCTTGAATAAAAATCGTATTTTCAGGGACATTGGAACACCCACCGACACAACCCGAAACACCTGTTCAAAATTTAACAAAACCAACGGAGCGGAAATTGTATGGATAGCGAATACAAACCTCTGATTGTCCAATCGGACAAAACACTTTTGCTGGAAGTTGATAATCCGGCATACGAAGAGGCTAGAGAACTCATCTCTCGCTTTGCCGAACTTGAAAAAAGCCCCGAGTACCTGCATACGTACAGGATCACTCCCCTGTCGCTTTGGAATGCCGCCGCCAGCAAATTGTCGGATGAAGCCATTATTGACGCTTTATACAAATACTCCAAATATCCTGTCCCGCAAAACGTGAACTCCGAGATAACTCGCCAGATCAAGCGATACGGGAAACTAAAACTGGAACGCGACGAAAACGGAAACCTGGTGCTTGTCTCAACTGATGAAAATTACATAAAAGAGATTAACCGCAGTAAAAAAATTCAACCTTATCTGGAAGGGATGAAAGACAGCAAAACCCTTCTGGTCAATAACGAATTCAGGGGCCATATCAAACAAGCCTTGATTCGGATTGGTTTTCCTATTGAAGACCGCGCCGGTTATGACGCCGGTAACGAATATAAATTTAACCTGAAAGAAGAACTTGGCGACGGCCACACTTTCAGCATACGCGATTACCAAATGCTCGCCATTGATTCGTTTTATGCAGGCGGCTCCATTGAAGGCGGTTCCGGCGTGGTTGTCTTGCCTTGCGGCGCGGGTAAAACCATTGTCGGTATCGGCGCAATGCAAAAGGTCAGCGCGCAGACGCTGATTTTGGTAACAAACACCCTTTCCATCCGCCAGTGGCGCGATGAAATCCTCGATAAAACCAATATCCCCCCTGAAGATATCGGCGAGTATTCCGGGGATAAAAAAGAAATCCGCCCGGTAACCATTGCCACCTACAATATTCTTACCCACCGTAAAAAGAAGGGGGGCGAGTTTACCCACTTTCATTTGTTTTCTTCCAATAACTGGGGACTCATCCTTTATGATGAGGTACACCTTCTGCCGGCCCCCGTATTCCGGATGACGAGCGAATTGCAGGCAAAACGACGCCTTGGCCTTACCGCCACCCTCGTACGCGAAGACGGTCTGGAAGAAGATGTCTTTTCTCTGATCGGCCCGAAAAAAGTTGATGTCCCATGGAAAGAACTGGAAAAAAAATCATGGATCGCCCAGGCCCATTGCGTGGAAATCCGGGTGCCCATGCGTTCCTTAATGCGCGGCGTTTATTCAACGGCTGACGACCGTGAGAAGTTTCGCTATTCGTCGGAAAACCCGGAAAAACAAAGGGTCATTGGCACTCTTTTACATGTGCATCAAAACGACCAGGTCTTGATCATTGGCCAGTACCTCAATCAGTTAAAAAAGGTATCGCAAAAATTTAACCTGCCTTTGATTACCGGAAAAACGCCCCTCAACGAACGGGCCAAACTCTACAAACAATTTCGCGAAAAGCAAATTTCCGCCTTGGTTGTTTCCAAAGTAGCGAACTTTTCCATCGATTTACCGGATGCCAATATTGCCATTCAGTTGAGCGGAACTTTCGGAAGCCGCCAGGAAGAAGCGCAGAGGTTGGGCCGTATTTTACGTCCGAAAAACGACGGGAACCAGGCGATTTTTTACTCTATCATTACCAATGAATCGTCCGAAGAGCGCTTTAGCCATAACCGGCAACTCTTTTTAACCGAACAGGGCTATGAGTATTTTATCTATTCCTATGAGCAGTTCCGCGAAAAGTACGGTTCTTACATTGAGGTAATGAAAAGCAACAAGGATAAAAAGCCAAGCCAGGCGCCGGTCTTGCAAAGCTAAAGAAAGGCAGCAACGTGCATATTGGACTCAAAGCGGGAATAGCTCTGGTAGCGTTTTTTGTTTTCTACCATCTCACATTTCAGCACCTACCCAATATTCGCCACGTTGAAGTTCTCTACGCCTATGAGTTTGACAGCGGCTCAATGCTCCGCTCGGACCATACCGGGGATTTGCCTTCGTTTACCGCACACCGCACAGCAAATGAAAAAACACTGGCAAACCACAAAGAAACCAGTGTATACAAAATTGCCTCCGGAGGGAGCGATTCTTCCGTTTTCAAGTTTTCTACCGGCGGAATGGATGAGTCGTCAATCGCTCTCTTTCGCAAACCGGGGTACTTAACCTACCCCCGCGATGGCGAATACTTTGTTTGGTACCCGAAATATGGCGATCATGTACTCTTTTTCGATGCCGCAGGGCAATTCCTCTGGGCGAAACAAAGCAGCCACTACCTGCAAGTTTTACCGTCAGGCCAATGGATTTTAGCGGCAGCCGGCGACCATTCGCGCTTTTTTTTACTTCACCCCGACCTCAAAGAAAGAATATCAGCGGAAGGTATGATCATGCTTTCCTATGACATATCCGGCGATACAGGTACGGCAACAGCCTCAACCGGTACTGAAAATGCATCGCAAACCCCGGAGTCGGTGTTTGCCGCATTTTTGGACGGAGACATAGTCGTGGTTAATCCCGCCCTCAATATTTCTTCGCGAATATCCGCCGGCGGTCCGGTAAAATCAATTGCCGCCAATGCCAATGGCGAACGTTTTATCGTACAAACAGCCTTGCCCGGTTCCAACGTTGATACCATACGAATTGGCCATGTCGACCTGGAGCGGGAAGATGCACAAAACGTCTCTGCCGATATCTCCTGGTATTCCGAACTTGAACTGGAACGATCTTACCCGATTACTCTCCCCCTGGCTGTAAATAACAACGCCGGTCTCGTCATGACTCCCCCTGCCATTCAACAAGACCAAACCGGCCATAAAGCGGAAAGTCCGCCCACCGCAACCGTATCTCTCTTTACACTAAAGGGCGATGTCTTTTACACAAAGCGGATTCCGTTAAACGATGAGAATCCGGACGGCAATCTGGATGACTGGAGAGCCGCCCGGGCCGGCAACGCTTTGGTTCTCTGGAGTTCCGAACGGTTGCTTGTTTTTGACAAAACGCTTATTTTTGAAAAGACCGGCAATTTCCAGCGACTGGGCATTGCGGGCGACTACCTGTTTGTCCAGGAAAAAGAAAAACTTAGCGCCTATCGCATTTCGGAATAACAGAAACCTTCCCCCAAAAAAATAATTTTGCGGCAAATCTTGGATTTCGCTCGCCTTATCCGTCAAATTAAGATAGATCCAAATTTATTCATTGACACAACTAAAGAATCGAACTTTGCTGTTGCCTGTTTCTTCTTTGGTAAAACCCTGGCAGGGCCGAAATCAATGTTTTAAAACAATACAACTTTGGTAATAAATAATGACGACAACGCACCCGATTAATCCAAAAATTTTTTACCGGCTGCAGAGGGTGAAACGTATATGCCTTTCTCTCGTTTTTGCCATAGCCGGAACCATTTTTTTCGCGTGGTTTTTCCCCTCGTTTGCCGAACATCTACCCGGCGGGTGGAGTCTCATGAAGTTCAATACCGCTTTGGGTATGCTGCTCGGTTCTTTTTCACTGTACCTGTTGCAAAACCAAACCAAGCCATGGCAACTTTTAGTTGTTCGCGTTTTAAGCGTCATTATTTTAATCATTACCGTTTCATCGTTCATTTCTCACTACCGGAGCAAAAGCTGGATCATTGAAACACTTTTCTCGCCCGATCAGGCGCCTCTCCCTGGTGTAATGTCCATTCAAACGGGCACTTTTCTTTTTAGCGCCGGTTTGCTTGTATTTCTAATTACTTTTGAATTTCATTACCGCGACTTTATCACCAACAGCATTTCCGTTTTCTTGGGAGCAATTGCTTTAACCATTCTTTCCGGGTATCTCTTCGGCGTGTTAGAGTTATTTGGTCAATCTCACGAAACCCGCACTTCTTTGCAAACTCTGATCTGTATGATTAGCTTAAGCACTGCGGCCTGTATCCATGAGATGAAGGGCGGGTATATGATTGTCTTTGCCCGCACGGGGATTGGCAGCCACATTGTCAGAATCTCTTTTCCGGTTGCCATTGCTCTGCCGTTTCTTGTCGTCGGAGCAACCTCTTATTTAATTAGCATTGGTTTAATCACAACCACATTTGCGGCCGCGCTAATGGCAGCGGCCGGGGCTTTTTTCTTGTTTGTTTCAAGCATAGTCTTGACCCGTAAAATAAACCGGCTTGAAAGCGATTTGCGCAATATTACCATTACGGATGAGTTAACCAAAGTTCACAACCGGCGCGGCTTTTACCTCTTTGGCGAACAAATGCTCCGCGAAGCCAGGCGCCGCAGCGCTGTCCTTACCGTCCTTTATTTCGATCTTGACGGTTTGAAAGACGTCAATGATACTTTTGGCCATGAAACCGGCTCGCAAATGCTGGCGGATTTCGGAGCCATTTTGGCAAAGAATTTTCGCAGCAGCGATATCGTTGCAAGGATCGGGGGCGACGAATTTGCCGTAGCGACGTACAGCGATCCTGCCAATCTCGACCACCTAGTCTATCGCCTGAAAAAAGCGATCGGAATTACAAATGCAATCGTTAAAAAAAGAGGCGATAAACCGTATCAAATTCAATACAGCAGCGGATCTGCCTCAAGCTCTCCGGAAAAAGAAAACGAGTCATTTGAAGATATTGTCGATCGAGCGGACATGCTAATGTACCGGCAAAAGAAAATGAAGAAAAACCGCAAGAAAAAAACAAATAACATACCGCCAAACCCGGTCCGTTAAAACCCATTCAAAAAAGAATTGTCTTTAGAGAAGGCGGTTCTTGATATAGATCTTTCAATCGAAGATTCGGAAAAACCATACTCTCGGGTTTCTTATGTATATCAAACTGATCACGCCAAGGATGAACGAACGCCCCATGGACTCCCATTACAAACGAGTCATGTCTCCGTCTCTCGGTTTATTGACCCTGGCAGCCCTGACGCCGCCGCACCATCGCATTGAATTGCATGATGAAAACGTATCTCCCGTGCAATGGAATGACAAACCCGATCTGGTCGGCATTACGGTAACTGTGGATACATCGCCTAACGCCTACCGAATTGCACAGCGCTACAGAGACAAGGGTGTTCCCGTGATTTTAGGCGGAATTCACGCAAGCGCCATGCCCAACGAAGCGTTGCGTTATGCAAACAGCGTCTGCATTGGCGACGCTGACACGCTCTGGCCTTCGATTCTCCGGGACGTTGAAAATAACCGGCTTAAACCAATTTACCGCAATAAGACCAACCCTGATATTTCGTTTACCCCTCCGCCTCGCCTGTCTTTAATTGATCAGCGCCGGTACCTTTATTCCAACATCGTCTATACCAGTAAAAACTGCCCCTACCGTTGTCAGTTCTGCTATAATAGCATGGATTTCAGAAAATCGTTCCGTAACCGCGACATGGATTCGGTTCTCAAAGAAATTGACGCAAAGCAGACCCGGCATGTTTTATTTATCGATGACAACTTTACAGGCAACCCCGCCTGGACCCGCCGGTTTCTGCCAAAACTGGCGGAAAGAAATATCAAGTGGAGCGCAGCGGTCAGCGCCGATGCCAACCGCCATGAGGGTTTGCTCGAATTGATGAAAAAATCAGGTTGCCAAAGCCTGTTTATCGGCTTTGAATCCATTAACGAAAATTCGCTAAACCAGGTGAACAAACGGCAAAACCGAACCGGAGAGTATAATAAACTAATTTCGCAAATCCATGATCTGGGAATCATGATCAACGCCAGCATTGTTTTCGGTTTCGACCATGACAAACCGGATGTGTTTGACGCGACGGTAGACTGGCTGGTTCAAAACAAAATTGAAACCATGACCGCTCACATTTTAACGCCCTACCCCGGCACCCGTTTTTATGATAAACTAATACAAGAGGGCCGCATCATTGACCATGACAAAAACAACTACAATACGGCAAATGTTGTTTTTCAGCCCCGCCATATGACGCCGCAACAACTATACGATGGTTATTTATCCGGGTATCGCACATTTTACTCGTTAGGCAATATTTACCGGCGCATACCCGAACAAAGCAATCAGGTAATTCCGTTTCTCTTGTTTAATTTATGCTATCGAAAATACGGAAAATTTTTCAGCAGAATTTCAAACCTGGGTCTTATGAACCTCACCGGAAAAATTGCCCGTAAATTATCGTATAATATATCGTAACCAATTTCAAAAGTTTTTATTGGCGCGATTAAATAACAAAAAAAGTAAGACTTCAATTTGGCAAATAATGCATCAATCTCTTTAAATTTTTACCGATACTATATCTATGCAAGATCGGGAAATTGAAAATCTGATATACGCGCTGGAACAAAACGAAACGCAATTGGTGAACGATTACCTGCGGTTAAAATGGAAAGAAGGTTCGCATATTTTTATCGATACTATTACAAAAATGCGATCGAAAAATTCCGATGTGGTCGACCGGTATTTTAACACGCACGAATCACTCATGCATTTTATCAAGTAGACTTTTTACCTAGATATTTTTTTGATTCGTTTGCGATCACAGGCGACAGAACCAATAAAGCCAGCAAATTCGGAAAAGCCATCAGGCCGTTAAAGATATCCGAAACTGTCCATACCAGTTTCAGGTGCGAAATTGCGCCTACCCCTACAAAAAGAGTAAAGACAACCCGGTACGGGCGAATTGCTTTTTCACCCAATAAATATTCAATCGAACGCTCGCCGTAGTAACACCACCCCAGGATCGTTGAAAAAGCAAAAAAAGCAAGGCATATCGAAACAATGGTATCGCCGTGAGAAATCACGGAGGCAAAGGCTGAAGCTGTCAACTGCGCGGCCGTTAGCCCGGAATTCCATTCGCCGCTGACAATCAATACCAAGCCTGTCATTGTACAAACGACCAGGGTGTCTATAAACGTTTGCGTCATTGAAACCAACGCTTGCGCCCCCGGTTCGGTAGTTTTTGCAGCGGCGGCGGCAATGGGTGAAGAGCCAAGCCCCGACTCGTTGGAAAACACGCCCCTGGCTACGCCCATACGAATGGTCAACATGACAGTCGCCCCTAAAAAACCGCCTGCCTGCGCATGAGGCGTAAAGGCATAAGAAAAGACCATACCAAGCGCCTGCGGAATCAAAGAGGCCTTTAAAAACAAAATGATCAACGAAGCCCCGATATACAAGACAATCATCAGGGGAACCATCGTTGAGGCAACTCGCGCAATCGAGCGGATGCCCCCGAGAACAACCATCCCGGCTCCGGCCATCAACAATACGCCGCTAACCCAGGTAGATACGCCAAAAGACCCCTCCAGCGCATCCGCTACGGAATTGGATTGGACCATATTGCCGATCCCGAAAGCGGCGACCGAAGCAAACAATGCAAATAGAGAAGCTGTCTTTTTCCAGCCGAGACCGTCCCGAATGTAGTACATGGGTCCGCCCGCCATCTCGCCGTTTTGATCGACAATGCGATATTTTACCGCCAGCAAGGCTTCCGCATATTTCGTGGCCATTCCAATGAGTCCGGTGACCCACATCCAGAACAAAGCGCCGGGCCCTCCGGCTGCAATTGCCGTCGCAACGCCGGCAATATTCCCGGTGCCGACCGTAGCCGAAAGAGCGGTCATCAAAGCCTGGAAATGCGAAATATCGCCGTCGCCCTCTTCGCTCCGTTGGATAAGGCCCAAGTAAAGCCCATGCCAAAGGTGCGTAAACTGGAGCCCGCGCAATAAAAACGTTAACCACACCCCGGCGCCTACCAAAAGAAGAATCAGGGGAAGCCCCCACACCATCGAGCTGACATTGCCTAAAAATTCAAGGATGTTCATTTTGCACCTCATTCACCTTGTTCATTGCGTTGTGTACCTGTACCTGGTTCCGGCCGTTTTCTTTTGCCTGGTAGAGAGCCTGATCAGCGTGCTTAATTGCATCTTCCAGGGAAATATCGTCTTCGGGCGACATGCAAGCCACCCCTAAACTAATTGTTAAAAAGCGGGAGATTTCGGAAGCTTCATGGGGAATTTTAAGATCGCGCACCACCTGGCAAAGACGCTCGGCAATGTTCGCGGCGCCTTCTTTATTGGTAGCGGGGAGCACGACAACAAATTCTTCCCCCCCGTACCTTGAGATATAATCGTTTGAGCGTTTTAAGTCGCCCTTCACTGCGTCGGCCACCGCGCTTAAACAAACGTCCCCTTGCTGGTGTCCGTAAAGGTCATTATACGCCTTGAAAAAGTCAATATCAAAAAGAATCAGAGAAAGATCATTCCGGAATTTTTTAGCCTTTCTCCACTCGTCCCCGGCATACTCTTCAAAACCGCGCCGGTTGGCAACTCCGGTTAAGGTGTCCGTCACGGCGATTTTTTGCAGGTACATATTGTTGTTTTCCAGCTCTTTGTTGAGTTCCCGGAGACGTTGGTTCATCCTTGCGATCTTTTTTTCCGATGCTCTCCGTTCGCTAAGGTCGAGAATCATTCCCACTGACTCAAGAACTTTGTCTGTCCCCGGCTCTAACTGAGTCGGAATCGCTTTTATCATCACCGGCTTTTGATCGCCGGATTTTTGTTTCATATGAATCTCGTAAGACCCCGGTTTTTTATTGCGCCGGTTTCGAATTTCGCCCAGATACACATTGGCGGCGTCATCATCGACAAACGAAGGGTCAAAAATGGATTTTCCAATAAGCTCATTTTTTTCAAAACCGAAGGTATTGATCACCTCTTGATTCACATGGGCAATCACTGCCCTGGCCCCGACCTTTTCATGCCATTCGTACTGGGGGTCGTTCTCTTGCGATTCCAGCGGAAGATACTGGATCACCCAAATACCGATCGGGGAAAGTTCAATAATGTTATTTACATAGCTTGAATATTCCTGCAGTTCTTTCATGTTTTTACGGACCAATTGCCGGGCGCGCTCCTCGCGCACATCCGCTTCATGTTCCGCGCTCCGGTCAATCCCGGTAACGACAAAGTAAGAAGTGGGTTCCTGGTCCAGGGTAATCGGGTTTAGCGAGATTTCAAGGTAAATGCGCCGGTTTGTGCTGCGGATATGGCATGTCATTTTAGCGGAAATAATCCCGGAAGACATCGCGCTTAAAATATTGCGCCACTCCTGCTTCTCTTCCCCGGCCAATACAAACTCATCAAAATTAACGCCTAAAAGTTCCAGGTTTTCTTTGCCAACAATGCTCCGGTAAACGCTGTTCCCGTAAATGATGCCGCCTTCCGCATCCACGATCACAATCGATGCATTGACATTTTCAAAGACATGATAAAAAAAGGAATTATGCCCGGATATATATTTTGCTTTGGCTTTTGCGTTTTCTGCCATTTACCGCACCGCCCGATCCAAGCGCTGCAATATTTGGCCTAACTCCTCTTGCGCTTTTCCATAGGCATCCCAATCGCCCGAGCGCATTGCGTCTTGCGAGCGACGGTAAGCGTTAACGGCGGAGTTCACCAGATCGGTCACGCTGCCTGAAGCCCCTGACATTCCCCCGCTGTTTGTGTCCGAAGAGGACATGGAAAATCCGGAAAAGTCATGAGAGCCAAATACCGCCATAAGCGCTTCGCCTAACGTTTCGCGCATGGCAATCATATTATCAAAAGCGACAATCACCCGTTTGAGCTCGGGCATTTTGCTTTGCTCCGCCTGTATGTAAAGCGGTTCGACATACAAGATTGAGTCGTAAATCGGAATCACCAATAAATTGCCGCGGATCACCGAAGAGCCTTGCTGGTTCCATAATGTCAATACTTCCGAAATTTTCGGATCCTGGTCGATCCTCGCCTCTATCTGCATGGGGCCGTAAATTAACTCTTTTTTAGGGAATTCGTAAACGGTCATTTTACCGTAGTTTTCGCCGTCGGAACTTGCGGCCATCCAGGCAATCATGTTGTTTTTGTTCATCGGAGTAAAAGGCAAAATCAACAGAAACTCTTCGTTTTTTTCGTCCAGTTGCATGATGGTGTAGTAGGGTTCCATCTGCCTTTCCCGGCTATCGTAAATTTCCGAGGGAAAGCGCCACATATCTTCCCGGTTATAAAATACATCGGGGTCATTCATGTGATACGCCAGGTACTTGTCAGCCTGGATCTTAAACAAGTCGATAGGATAACGAAAGTGAGCCCTGATCTCTTCCGGAACCTCTTCGGATTCCTTTAAAAAACCGGGGAACGCCTTTGCGTATGTTTCCAAAAGAGGATCCGTTTTATCCATCCGGTAAAAGTCAACGGTTCCGTCATAGGCATCAATCACCACCTTCACCGAATTGCGGATATAATTGCTGTCGGTGCGGGCAAGCGGCTCCGCATACGGATAACGATTGCTTAACGTGTAGGCGTCTACAATCCATTTTAAACGCCCCTGGCAAACGACAATATACGGATCGGAATCGTACCAAAGGAAAGGGGCGATTTTGCGAAGACGCTCGCGGATATTTCTATGATAATGAACTTTTGTGTCAGAAGAGAGGTATTTTGAGATGATCAGCTTGAGCGAACCGAATTCAAACGCGTAGACCAGACGGCGAAAAAAACTGCCTATGTCTACCCCGCCTGTTCCCGAGTAGCGAACCACCTGGTTGTTGTCGCCCACAGGGTAATCGAATTCATCCGTTTCGGCCCCGGTAAAAATATAGTGGTCCGTTTTTTCCCCGTAGTAAATCGCCGGTTGGTTCACTTCCAACCCTTTCACCGAAGTTGGCGGGATATCTTTAATCATCAATTGAGGCATTCCGTCGGAATTCACCACATTTACCGGACTGGCAACCACGCCGTAACCGTGCGTATACTTGAGGCGTTGGTTAACCCAGGTTTGCGCCTGGACGGCCACCTGGCTGTATGAAAGCTCGCGGGGCGAAATCATGATTTGGCGGTAATTCCCGTCAATATAATAGCGGTCAATGTCGACATCGCTAAACTGATAGTACAAACGAATTTCCTGAATTTGCTTGTATGTACTTAACAAAGGCCGGGCGTCCCACAAGCGAATGTTCTCTATTGTCGCTTTGTTCTTCATTAATTTTTTAGCATCGAGATTGTTCAATACATCGTAACTTTCTCTCTCAACTTGATCAAGACCGTATGCCTTTCGGGTGAACTCCAGGTTATGTAAAATATACTCTCTCTCTTTTTCAAGTTCGTTGGGTTCGACTGAAAATTTTTGCTGCAAAGAGGGGTAGATTCCAAGGGTGATCACCAGCAAAAGCATATAGCCCACCCCTGAAAAGACAACGGTTTGAAACCTGCCGCGAAAAACGCTAAAAGCGACCAGACCGGCAAGCAAAACCGAAGCCGCCATCATCAGCTGCACACCGGAAAGCCTGGCATGGACATCCGTATACCCGGCCCCGTACACAACCCCGCCGCGCGAATAAAGAAGGTCATACTGAGCCAACCAAAAATGAAAAGCGGCAATGAGCGCAATGAAGGCAACCATACCGCTAATATGCGCGCGCGAAGGTCCGGTAAAGGCTCCCCGCCAGCCCTGCACAACCTGGATCACGCCTTTAAAAAAGTAGACCGCCCCCACGGCAAGGGAGGTTAAAACCGTCATACCCAACAGCCACCCCTTCAGGGCATGCAAGAAAGGCAGCATAAAAAAATGAAAGCCGATGTCTTTTTGAAATATCGGATCGGCAATGCCAAAGTCGGTCGCATATACCGACTTTAAAACCAGCTCCCATGATTGAGAGGCCGCACCGGCCGCAACAAACGCAAAAAAACCCGCCACCGCCAGCCCGGCAAGTTTCACCGCCTGCACCAAAGAACCGGGGATAGGCATGGGGAGCCGAATTTGAAAGGTTTGGTGGCGCGTTAAATAGAGCGCCAGTTGAAAGTTACCGTAAATAAACGTAAAATATACCAGAAAAGCGATCACCCAAAGCGCGGCTTCATAAGTAAGCGTTTTCCAAAAAATTTGCTCATAACCGGCGCTTTGAAACCACCATAAATCGGTGACAAAGTGGATGACCGTTGATGCGATCATCATTAAAATGATAAAAACAATGACGAGTAAAATCAAACCGCGCCGCATATTCGCTCCCTTGGACAATGTATTGTTATCCGGCCTGATTCTTTTTCTTTGAATCTCTATTTCCGGAAGGCTTAAGGCAAGACAGCCAAGGCAATCCAAAAAGCCTGGAAAATCATGAAGAATCCTTTTTTTCTGCGCTGTCAACCGATTTATTTTACGGCCGCAATAATGCAAAAAGAGTAATCTCTAATATGCTTACTGAATGATTGATATGTCCGAAGATCAAAAGCGTAAAGCGGCAATTGCCTCTTGAGCGACAAGGTCTGCCTGCTCCGGCGTCATGGCGGGGTACAAAGGCAGTGTTACCACCCGCGCCGATATCGAGCCGGCGGTAGGCGTTTTAAATTGAAATTTATCCCGAAAATAAGAGAAGTTGCTAAACGCAGGGTAATGGATGCCTGTCTGTATTTTAGCTCCTTTCATCTTCTCCATAAAGCGGGAACGGTTTGTCCCGGTTGGCAATAAAACCGGAAAAATATGATAAGCCGGGTCATCTTCGGCGGAGACCGGGGTGAACGGGATTGTAAAATTCGTCTGCCCCAGCAACTCGCGGTAACGCCGGACAATTTCTTCTCGTTTTGCCTGATTCTCGTTAAGGCGCGACAATTGCACCAGGCCAAGCGAAGCACGCAAATCGTCAAGCCGGTAGTTTAAACCGGGCTCTTCAATATCGTATGAAACGCCTGTCCCGGAAAACCTCTCGTGACCGATAGAAGTCATCCCATGCGTACGCAAAAGCCGCGCACGGCGCGCCAGCTCTTTATTCGAAGTCACCAGCATGCCACCCTCGCCAATTGCCAGATTTTTATTGGCGTAAAAACTAAAAGCGCTCATGCAACCCCATGTGCCGCACATTGCGCCATTTTTTGAAGCGCCAATGGCATGGGCTGCGTCTTCAATTAAAGGTATCTTTGCGTTTTCGGCAATGCGAAGAATCTCTCCTGAAAAAGGGTAGCCGGCATAATGGACGGCAATGATCGCCTTGGTTCGCGGCCCGATCTTTTGTTCCAGATCTTCGGGCGACATGTTCCAGTCATTTTCCGAAACTGCGTCAACCGCAACCGGCGTGGCGCCCAACATGCAGACTACATTTAAATCGGCGACAAAGGTCATAGAGGGGATAATGACTTCGTCTCCGGGGCCAATGCCAAGTATCATTAAGGAAAGATGCAAAGCGGCGGTGCAGTTGGTCAAAGCGACGGCTTCCGTTTCTCCCCCCAGGTACTCGGCAAAGCGCTTTTCAAATTCTTCGGTGATCGCGCCGGTTGAAAACCATTTTCGCTCAAAAGCGTCAAGCAATGCGGCTTTCTCAAGCGGACCAAAATCGGATTTATAGAGTGGCACTTTCCACATGGCTCAAAACCGCTATTTTACTTTAAAAGCAGCGGGTCCATTCTTTTTGCAGGCAATCTTGTTTTGAACGCCTCACATTTAAACAACAGACGTTCATGTTCATTCAAGCGGAGAGTTGGCAAGTTCCACATGGCTTGATAGTTCTTCCAAATCGGTCTCTATGAATTCCGGGTTATGATCGGCTTTGATATTTTGAATTTGAATATGATCCAACGGACGGTAGAGGCCAATGGCCGCCACAGAGTTATGATGCAGGTATGAGTCGCGTACCGTCACGCTGGTCGCGCGAAAAATTTCCACGCCATGCGTCCCCGAGCCGTTGAGTTCCAGTTTTTCCAGTAAAATATCATGCGATGTATTGATCAATACCACTCCGGCAGTGCAAAAAACCCCGGGCTGAATCGGCGTTTCATGCCGAGCCGAAATATTTCGAATTTCAGTATTATCCGACCCCGTGATATAAAAGACAACGCTATCTTTTTTATCTAAAATAATTTCCACCTTCCCTTGCCCTTCTATAACAATGGAACTTTTTTCGCGAATGCCAATCGTACGTTCAAAACGGTAGCTCCCCGCCCGGAATACCAGTTTTTCGCCGGGTTTCATTTTTTGAATGATCCCGTTAACTTCTCCGGAAGAGATCCCCGGTGAAACAAAAACCGGTTCGGAAGTTTGACCCGAAGTTTGCCCAAAACCCGGAGCCATTGCTAAAAAAGAGCCGCCCCAAACCAAAGCAATCATAAGCGAAAAATGCAATATTTTAAGCGGTTGTTGTTTCATTTGACGCTTTCCTTTTCACGGGCAGAATCTTTCTTTTTTTGTATTGCCTGTTTTAACATAGCAGCGATTTCCTGATCTTCCAGGCCTGTAAAATAACTGTTCCCCCACTGGTCAATGTATTCGGGGTCGGCCCCGTAATCCAGCAGCATTTGAACCTCCCCCCGGTTTTTATCGTAGATCGCCTCATCAAGGGCGGTCCCCATAATATAAGAGTAGTTTTCCGTCGAATACACTTGCAGGCAATCCGGGTAATACCCGGCTTCCAGGTATTTTTTCAGACGAGGTTCATCGCGTTGTTCTACGGCGCGATAGACCATACATTCGTTGGGGCCCATCTCTTCGCCGGGGAGTGTTCCGGGGCTGACAGACACCGTATATCCGTAAAGGCGGGCAAATTCGTCTAATGCTTTTGAGCTGCGCAATTGATATTTTTTCAATAAAGCGGCTGACAAATTCTTCTGCCGGTGAAGGTCGTGAAAAAAAAGTTCGTAATGATCCCGGGCGCCCAACTCTTTTAACAAGGCGACAATGGATGTATGGCGGTTCACGGTTGCCAGGAACAAGGCATTTTCGTTGCGCTTGTTTTTTTCGTCAATTTCAGCCCCGTTTTCAATCAGCCATTTCACAACTGAATAATACCCGTATCTTGCCGCCATCAAAAGCGGGGTATCGCCATCCTTGTTCTGTCCGTCAATGTCAATGCCTTTGCTTACTAACACCTCAAGCAGAGCAATGTCGGATTCGGAAAGGGGGGTATGGTTTGAATATTTTTCGGCATGCCGCCGTAACAAAAGATGAACTATATTGTTCCCGTCATTATCGGTCACGTTAGCGTCTAACGGATACTCAAACATCAAAAGCAACCATTTTGAATCGTAATGTTGCCGTACGATACGCAGGGGCAATGATTTCCAGATTTCGGCGTCCGGTTTACGGCTTGCATAATCCAAAACCAGGCGAACTTTTTCGGTATCCTCTTTTAGTTCATCTTCCGAATTCCGGTACCTATGCATTACATATGAAACCGGGTAGGGTTTATAAAGCAGGGGGTCGTCTTTTTCCATCATTTTTTCTAACGCCTTTGTACTGCAACTCGAAAAGAACGAATAGGCAAACGATTGAAAATCCAATTTTAACCCGTCGCCATCCGTATCAATATACCGGCCCCTCTCTTCAGTCCATTCTTGGTAGTTTTTATCGTAGTAATCGAGCAAAATATCTTCATGCCCCGAACGGCAAAGATAAGAAATATACGAAGAGTCGCTGTACAAGATTTCCGGGTAAACATTTAAACCGGTTAACATCACGTGATATGCGTTTGGCCAAAACCCGCTCGGAATCAAAGGAAGAACCGCAGGCAGGCCATATTGGTCAATTAAAGCCTTAAATTTGTTTGCGTTTTCAGGCGATACGTTTTTCTCAAAAGGGTCAATTTCTTTATTCAGCCGGTTAAATTTTAAAATCAATTCTTTGTGAGGCCCCTTGGCCCCGCGCTCTTCGAGATAATCTTTTAACCAGTTCCCGGAATCCCCGAACCTTGAATAAAGATGATCAAGCGCCGTATACCCTTCGGAATCCAACGAACTTATTAATCCGGGTTGAATCCGTTTTATTACGCGTTTTACCGCTTCGCGATCAATTGTTTCATGTTCAAAGGCGGCTTCCCGGATAAAGTCATGAAACAAATCTTTGTTATCGCTCTCTTCCAGAATTTGCGGTTCGCTCTCCATGATCACAAGCAGAGACTCTAGCTGGTACTGAAACCCGTACCGGTACATGCTTTGGCATGAAAACAGGTACTTGAGAATATCATTGCCCTTGTTGTCTTTTTGAAGCAAGTCTGCGCCATGTTCAATTAGAAGTTTCATTGACTCTGCATTGTTGGCGCAAGCGGCTTCCATCAAAGCCGTAGCTCCTTTAGCATTGGATACATTGGGGTCGGCCCCCCTCTCAAGAAAAATCTTTAAAATTTCCGGAGAGTCCTTTGCCGAAGCCATTAAAATATGATACCCTGATTTTAACGCAATCTCTTTGGCCTCTTGTTTTAAAAGGTATTGTACCGCTTCGATTCGATTTTGATCGGCTGCCACCAACAGCGGAGTCGACCCGTCTTTACTTGCCAGATTCATGTCTGCGCCGCTTTCTACCAGCAATTGTGTCATTTCAAGATAACCCAAGTACGCTGCAACAAGCAAGGCTGTTTCTCCCCGTTCATCTTGTGCGTTAACGTCTGCACCCTGGTTTAACAGGAACCGGGCTGTTGCGGTGTCTCCATTGAGCGCCGCTTTCATGAGAGGAGTCTCGCCTTCGTACCCCGGGGTTTGATCGCGCGCATCAACCGGCGCACCTTCATCTAACGCAGTCTGCATCCCGGGCAAATACCCATTCGTGGCGTAATATAAAAGATTGTTGGATAAAGATGCGTCTTTGAACGAGAATTTAATAACCCCTGCTATCGCAATTACGGCAGTTGCAAAAACAGCGATAATGATATTTTTGCTTTTAAAATGATCTATGGAAAACTTCACAATTAAAGATCGGCAAATCATAACGTATTATTGAACGCCGGCTTTTTATCTTGATTCGGAGAAATAGTTGACAAAACGAACGAACGTTCGTACTTTGTAATTGCGTGGGACAAACATTTTCAAAGATATTAAATACGGCAATCACAATGTTTGCCAACCAGGGTTATCATGGAACTTCCATGCGAGCCATTGCCAAAGAAACCGGCATTACGCAAAGTTCCATCTACAACCATTTTCAAAGTAAAGAAGCTATTTTGATTGAAATTGCAGACGTAATGAAACAAAAAATTGCGGAAACATTTGTGATCACCGGGAGTTCCCGGCAGGAAGTTTTAGAGAGCTACAGTGAGAATATGCTGCGTTCGATCCGGGAGAATGCCGAATTCTGGAGGCTAATCCATAGCACCCGGATGAACCGGGAAATCATGCAAATTGTAGCCCCGAAAATCGGCGAAATACAGGCTACCGCGATGGAACAAATTTCAAAGCTCATTGCCCCGAGCACAAGAGGGGCAAGCCCCGAAGAGGTGCTGCTTTTCTGGGCCGCCATTGACGGCATTGTCGCAGCCAGCCTGATGATTGAGGGGTACCCTGCGGAAAAGGTTTTGGCCCATTTGCTTTGGCAATACAAATAAGGAGTGAATATGAAAACGCCGGATTGGTTAGACAGAAACGAATACCCGTATCAACTGAATTCAGTTGATATCGAAGGACACCAAATGAAATACCTGGACGAAGGCTCGGGAGAGGCAATTCTTTTTGTCCACGGGACGCCCAGCTGGTCTTTTGAATACCGAAAGATCATCCAGGGTTTGGTTAAAAAATACCGCTGCATTGCGCCGGACCACCTGGGTTTCGGCCTTTCGGACAAACCGGAAGGAATCGACTATACCCCGGCGGGTCATGCAAAACGGCTTGGGCAACTGGTTAAAATTTTGAGACTGGAAAAATTTCACCTGGTTGTTCATGATTTTGGCGGGCCAATCGGAATCTCAATGGCAATCGACCGCTTAAAACAAAACCCGGCTTGCCTGCAAAGTTTAACCATCATCAATAGCTGGCTTTGGCCGGTAGCGGGCATGGAACATTTTCAAAAACCCGAAAAACTAATTTGCTCGCCTGTCGGAAAATTTCTCTATGAAAAACTAAACTTTTCGGCGCGGGTTTTATTGAAAAGCGCGTTTAGCGGCAAAAAGGAGCTGCGCAAAGTACATTCCCAGTATATCAAAGCGCAAGACAGCGCCGGCAGAAAGGCGGCGTATCAGTTGGCGCTGGCGCTGTATAACGAAAGCGATTGGTTCCGGCAGTTGTGGGACCAACGGTTTGTTTTGGAAAAAATACCGTCAGATATCATTTGGGGGAAGGGCGATACGCTTTTGCCCGCCGCTCTATTTTTAGATCAGTGGCGCGAAGGGTTGCCATTGGCAAAAATTCATGAAGTGGAAGGTGGGCATTTTCCGCATGAAGAGAATGCGGGGAAAGTAATTCAAATATTCAAAAGGTAGACAAAAGCAAGCGAGAAGCGATTGTTTTAGACTCAGAGACTTTTGTTTAACTGGTCAATAAAAGCCTGAACAGACCGGGAACGCGAAAAGTCAAGACGCCGTTTTTCGAGGCGTTTTTGCATTTGTTTTTGCATTGTTTCGTTTTTTGATATTTCAACAATCTTATCCGCAATTGCGTCAATATCGTCGGGCGAGAACTGAAAACCGATTTGAAAATGTTCCAGCATTTCGCCGCAATCCCCCAAAGGAGTTCGAATGACGGGAAGACCCGCGCCAATATATTCGTACACCTTCACCGGGATGCTTTTAATGCCAATGCGTCCTTTCACGCGGAACGATAGCCCCAGGTTCCCCCGGGCAATGAGTTCCGGTATTTGATGGTAATCGACCTGACCGATATAGCGTATATTCGGCAGGTTTGAATTTTTAATTTTATACGCTTGAACGCCGTCGCCAATGATTAAAAATTCGATTTTCCGGTGCTTCTTTAATTTTTCAGCCAGCTTTAGAATTAAGTCGATATCATGGAACTGCCCGAAATTGGAATGAAAAATCAAGGTGAATCTTTTATATTTTTCTTTCGATATCTTGAATTTTTCCTTATCGTACCCGTTACGCAATAAAACGACGGGAGTATTTGCTTTGCCGATTTTCGTCGTAATTTCTTCTACCAGAGAGTCTGTCACGGTGGCCACAAACATTGCTTTGCGGTACCAGGTACGCTCTAACCACAATAAAAAACGCCCCAACAAGGATTCTTTGCGAACATACTGCGCATCAAATAAAATTTCGGGGTAATAATCCCGAATGTCGAGAACATAGGGTTTTCGAGTAAGAGCTGCACCAAAAGCGATGATCAAATTCGTAAAAAAAGGGGGGCTGGTTAGCAATACGGCGTCATACCTGGAAAACAATAGCCGGAAAAAAACTTCAAAGCCGATTAAGCATTCCATAAACAATCGTGAGACAATCCCCTGACGATTGCCGGTCGCCCGAAAAAAAGTATGATGTATCGGGTAATCATCTTTCGCCTCGCGGGTGCAAGTGATTAACTCAAACTCTATTCCCCCGTTCTCTTTTTGCTGGCGCGCTCTCAGTTGCCTGACAAGAAACTCCGTTCTGATAGCAATTGCCATCGATTCAGGAAAATATTTTTCTGAAAAAATAATGACCTTTTTCTTCATGATCCGATGACGTAATCCAGAAACATGATTTTAGAACCGCTTCCTATGTGTAAAGAATAAAGATGATAATACATTAAATTATATGGCAGCCAACTTAACTTGATCATAAAACAAAAGCGGATCAAATTGTTTGAATAGAATCGAAATATCTTTTTGAAATTTTTTGAAACCCGACACTTTCGGCGGCGCCAAATATTTTATCCCGGTTATTAAAAAAGAACAGTAGCTCAAAATAATTCGAGATATCGGTAGCCACGCCATTTCCGAAAACAACATTCAGGCCGAGCGATTTGGCGTAATCAAGAGCTTGTTGCAACAAGGAAAGGCTGCCAAATTTACACAGCTTTAATTTGATAAATCGCGCCCCGGTTTGAGCGGCGCGGGCAATATCGCCAATTTCGTAGATCGATTCATCAATCATAATATCGGCGTCCGGGTGTTCCTTCACCAAGACCGCCATCTCGTCCCAACATTTGCGGCAAAGGGGCTGTTCCAGATACTCGGCAGAGTCGCCCAATATCTTCATCTTGCCCAATACTTCCGAAGCTGTTTTCAAATCATAACCGGAATTGGCGTCAAACCTGATTTTCAAACCGTGCAAATCAACCCCGGAAAGACGCTCGATGGTCCGCAAATCCGATTGCGAATCGCGCCCCAGCTTGACCTTCACTTCGAGAAAGCCCTGCCCGGCAACCTGTTCCATTTGAGCGGCCAGTTTTTGATCGTCGGGGTCGCAATCCAGCGCATAAATCAAATCGCGGTTTTGTACGACCGGTAACTTTTCGGGGTAAAGATAGTTCTCAAGCGGGGGAATAAAAGCGGAAAGAGCAAAACAATTTTGAGCATTGACGGCGTTTTCCAGCGCCGCAATCGCCTCGCTCACAGTTTGCCCCAGAATGAGTTGGCGGAAATCAGGGAACTGGGCGACAATTGACTCAATGGTCTCTTCGGTATAGCCCACCAACGGGGTAACTTCGCCCGTCAATCTTTTGCCGTTGTTCAAATCCAAATGAACCAGAAACGAGTCGTACGCTTCAAGAATGCGGTACGAAAGCTTGTAAGGCGAAAACAAGGGGCATTGCGAAACCTCGTACGAGACCTCGCGGATGAACGCATAACCCGGTTTTTTCATCTCAGGTGTAAAATTCACGGCTCCCTTTGGCAGGGTAAAAAATTTGATCCATGTAGCGGATCATTCGCGTGCCAAAACGAATGTTGCCGCGAGCGGACCGCACTCCCGCTTCGTCAATTTCCCCCAAAGCGATTTTTACAGCCAGGTAAGGTTCGTTTAAATCCGCCTGGTAAATAAAGGTCGAAGGGCGAGGGTTAATTTCAAGAAGTTTGCCGCCAATAAATTGCATACTTACATTATAAGATAACCCGATGAGATTATAAATCGTATCAACCTTTTCTTCAATGTCCGGCCGGTCCAAGAGTTCGCCTAACGTAATTACGCCCCAGCGGTTTTTTTCTCTTGATTTCACGGTGGTAAGATAGTTCACGCCGTCGAGACCCAAACCCATGGCGTCATGCTCTTCCCCGGTCATCACTTCCATCAGCAGAAAATCGGGGAACGTCTCTTCTTTTTCAAAGATTTCAATGAACTCGTTCATGGACATATAACGGGCTTCGGGCTTGTAATTCAATAACAAATCTTTGCGCGAGATATGATCGTCAATGACTCGAAAACCGCGGCTCCCCTTGCTGACATGCGGCTTAAAACAGACCTGGCGCTCAGGGTAACCAAGCTCGCCGGCCAGTTTTACAAACTCGTCCAGGTTTTTCGGTGAGTAGTATTCGGGCGCGGGGATCGAATGCTCATGCATTAATTTATACAGTTCATATTTGTTCTCGGCGAGAGCAATCGAAGAACAACTTGAAACGCATACGGCTGTCCCCATATCGCGGATTTGCGAAGCGATTTTACAAACCACCGGAACCTCGACGCTGGAGACCGGGTAAAAGACGTCCGGCTTTTCTTTGGCGACAATATCGAGTATCTTTTCGGCAAGTTCCGTCTCACGGTCGGCCATGGGAACCCGGTAAAACGTATCGCTGACAAAAGCGCCGTACACTTCATCGTCGGCATCAATACCGATAATCTCGGCTTGGCGTTCGCCATTTTCTTTGAGATGGCGGACAAGCGTACTTGAACCGGGCGCTCCGACGGCCCCCACCAGTATTTTAATTTTCTCTTTTTGCATTTAAAATTCCTTCGGTTTAATAAACGACAAAACGGACAACTTCAAACGATTCTGCATATTCCGACTCAATTTGAACGCCGCGCGTTTTTGCCAGTGAATAGATAAATTCGGTATCGAGATACTTTCGATGCCCCTGCGAGCGGTAGCATTGCAGAGCTTTTACTTTTTTATCGACATGCTGTTTTTCAAGGATAATAAAAGTGCGCGTATGAAACTCTATGTTATTCCAGGGCTCTTCGTACCCTAAAATGGTTATCTTTTTAAACGCACGGAGAGCTTCCTGGGCAACTGTTTTATGATCCTGGTGGATATCGTTTAACGATGGCATGAATACCAGGTCGGGCTTGATACGGTTTCTTAGTTGAATGATATCGTCCAGGATTTCCTGCCGGTACCGGGGGAACTCGCGAACCGGATGGTCAAACAAGATTAAATTTTCTTTTGGCACTCCCAGGGTTTGCACGGCGGCATTGACCTCCTGTACCAGGGTGTCTTCCGGGAGGCCTCTTTCTTTCAAGCTTTTACGGGCTGACGAGAATGCGGCGTACCAGACATTGCCCCCTTGCTCAATGATACGCGAAATCGAACCTCCGCAACCGATCTCTCCGTCGTCGGTGTGCGGGGCGAGAACCAGCACATTTTTGTATGTTATATTCATCTTTTGCCTTTTTTTGGGTTTTAGTGTATCAGTCAATCATTCGCGCAAATACAAATTTGGTTTGGCGCTTCATTTTTATTTTTCGTTTGCGTTTGTTTTTTTGCATTGCATGAAAAGGGGGCAAGTCTGCCCCCTGTCTCCGGCTTTTCGGAATTTTCCCTAACCACCCCCACCCTGTTGGGTGGGGCCAGGAAGGCCGGTAATTTTCAAGTTTCGTATATTAAATCGTATACTTTTTTGTTTTTTTTCACTCTTCTCGCGAAAAGAAAAAATGTTTTGAGGGTCCGAAAAGCCTGCGCCACCCCCGGCGCTCCTCCCCCAAATCCATCAGGAACCCAGGAGGTTACGATAAAGATCAACCAGGATCCGGGATTCGTTTCCCCAGTTATACTCGGCTTCCACCATTTCACGCCCCCGAGAGCCCAGGCGCCGGGCAAGCCGTTTGTCATTTAATAAAAGCGTAATTTTATCGGCAATATCCCGTATATTTTCAGGCTCAGCAAAAAGCGCACACTCGGCAAATATTTCACGGCGGCGCGGGGTATCTGAAATTACAAAGGGAATCGAGCAAGCCATATACTCGAACGCTTTTAACGGGTACATCCCTTCGCGGTAATTGGGAGTGTGATGCACCATTTGCAACCCCACATCCGCCGCTTTCAAATAACCATAAAGCTCTTCAGGCGCAAGCCGGCCGCGGTACTTTACGCGGTTCCAGCCTTTTTCCGCCATCGCCCTTTTTTCCGTTCCCGCATTTTCCCATTTTCCAAAAAGCCAGAGTTCGGCTTCCGGCGGTAGAAGTTCCATCGTTCGAATAAGGTCGAGTATCCCCCGTTTTTCCGAAAGCGCACCGGGATAAATCAGAACATACCTCTTTTTCTTCCCGCTTGTTTTTAGAGAAGTAAGAGCCTTGGCAGCGTCAATCCGGCTCAAGTCGACAAAATTCCTCACCAGAAATGTTTTCTTTTGCGGGAACCTTGCCGCGATCACCGGGGTAACCGTAACGAGAGCGGAACAAAATACCCCGCCCGCTTTTTCAAAAAGCGCTGCAAAAAAGGAGATCAGCCGCCGAAGCGGGCCTGGGATCCAGGGCTTGGAGAGAATCTGTCGCGGTAAATCTTCATGCACATCGTAAATTACCTTCGCCCCCCGTAAGCGCAGCAACAAACCAAAGGGCAACAGTTCAGGGTCATGAAAATGGCAGACCGCCGCCTTTAGTGACAACGCTCTGCGATAAACGCGCCACCCGGAAAGCAACATCCGTGAAAGACGCCCACCGGAGGTTCCGACATCATATATATTTACCCCCTCGACAATTTCGTCGCCCAGGCCGTCGGCAACCACCAGGGTAACGTCAAAACCGGCGTTTGCAAGAGCGCGACACTCTTTAAAAAAAATACGCACATCGCTTCGACGATGCACCGAGGTAATGTGTACAACTCGGACCCCGGACATTGATTCTACCTTGCTTCCTCTTTTAAAAGGGCGCTTATTATTTTTTCACCCGCCCGGCCATCTCCGAAGAGCTTCTCGCTATACTTGGTATTCAAACTGGAAAGGTTTCGATAGGCGTCATAAATCTTATCACAATCTGCGCCAACCAGAATATTGAAGCGCTTCTCTACAAGCTCCACCCACTCCGTCTCATCCCTCATGGTGACGCATGGTTTCTCAAAAAAGTAGGCTTCTTTTTGCAGACCTCCGCTGTCGGTAAAAACGGCAATGCAGTTTTGCAGCAAGCAGATCATATCAAAATAACCGACTGGCTCGATAATTTCTATGTTCCCGGCATTCAGCTGTGAAATGAATTTTTTGGTTCTGGGGTGCAAAGGTAGTATTACTTTGGTTTCTTCCGAAATTCTATTCAAGGATTCAATCACGGATTTCAACCTGTCTGGATTATCGGTATTTTCGGCCCGGTGGACCGTAGCTAAAATATAATTCCCGTTGCAGGAGTGTAAAAGATCGGCGACCTTTCCCCCCGGTTTTGCCAGCTCTTTATAATATAAAGCGGCGTCATACATGACGTCCCCGACATTTTGCACGCGCCTCAATAAATCCCCGCCTGCCGCGCTTGGCGCCAAACCGCCGCTGCCAACAATACCTTCATTCGCCAGGTTCCGCACAGCCGTTTCGGTTGGACAAAATAACCAGCTGGAAAATCGGTCCGATGCAATCCGGTTGATTTCTTCGGGCATTCTCATGTTAAAGGAGCGCAACCCGGCTTCAACATGAGCAACGGGGATATGGAGTTTTACCGCAGCCAGGGTACCCGCCAATGTCGAGTTTGTATCGCCGTAAACCAGAACCGCATCGGGCTTTTCGCTCATCAGCACTTCTTCAATTTTTTCAATCATCCGCCCGGTCATTGCGCCGTGGGTTGTGGCTGAAATTTTTAGAAAATGGTTCGGGTGCGGTATGGCCATCTCCTCAAAAAAAACATCCGACATATTTGCATCGTAATGTTGCCCCGTATGAACGATTATCTCCGCCAGGGGAGTACCTTCCCCTTTGAACTTCTCGATCGCCCGAGAGACCACCGCCGCCTTGATAAACTGTGGCCTGGCGCCTAATACGGTTACTAACTTCACACTCTTACCTTTTCATCCCCCCAGGAACTATCTTCACCCAACTCCCGGTAGACTGCCAAGAGAACCCTCTCCTGGTTTTCCCAATTGTACTTGCTTTTGGCCTGCTTGATATTTTTTATGATACTATTGGTATTCATCTTTTCAACCCGATTGATTGATGCAATTAACGATGGGGTGGTCCAATCTTCGGTTATGTCGCCAACTTTATTTTCATGAACAAATCGTTTTAACTCGAATAAACTTGAAACAATCACAGGGAGATCGGCCATCATGTATTCAAATAATTTATTTGGCATGCAATAATAATGATTCAGACAGGTATTCTCATACAGCAGCAAACCGTAATCGGCAGAAGCGGTATAATCAAGAAGCTCATCCAACGGTACCGCCGGCAGGTAAAAGATATTATTGTTGGACTCCGCATATTGAATCACTTTGTCTTTTAAAGCGCCGTTCCCCATGACCACCAGAGCCCGTTTATTGTCTTTCAGGGTAGAAAAAGTGTCTAAAATCAAATCCAGACCTCGGGAGCGATTTAAGCCACCCTGGTATAAAAATACTTTGGTAGACTTCTTCAAATGAAACTTTTCATGAAATAATTGTTTTTTCGTGATCTTGACTGCGTTCGGTGTGTTTAACACCAACGCCGGTTGCCGTACTCCGTACATACGAACATATTCCGCGGCAATGCCATCGCTGACAGTTATCAAACGGTCCGCATACCGGATTAATACTTTTTCCGTATATTTTGCATATTTTTTGCGAACCCCCTTCAAGCCCCCCACTTCAGTTTCATATTCATGAGCGTCATATATGATTTTTTTATTCCGGTAAAGAAGTTTGGCGAAAACCCCTATGGGTAAAGTGTTGAGATCATTGCAGTGGATGATCTGCGAATGCCGCAGGTATTTTAGCGATTTCACTAAAAACTCAAGGTATTTAATCACTTGAAATACCAACAGTTTTGGCAAAGCTTTTGTTTTAATCTCTATACGATTGGTGCTGAACCCGCCCCTTTCGCTTTCTCGCTCCAGACCATTTTCATACAATGATATGACCCTGGCGTTATACCCTGCGCCGGCAAGGGATAAAGCTATTTTGTTTACCCTGGTATCATTCACAAAAGTATTTAATACAATTAAACTTACATTCTTTATTTGACCCATATTCGATCCATATTATCCTGTTATTCAACGAAAAAGTTTCTCATGAAAAAAATCACGCCAAACGGCAATCCGGCGGAAGCAGTACCATTGTCAGTTCTTGACATGAAATAAATCCATCCAGATACCAAAGGAGATGATTCTCCATACGGGCAAATCCGATTTTATGTTGCTGTCTACAAATTTGTCGAAATCCGCTAACACACTTTCTTTAATCACACCCTTTGAAGCGCCTACAGCCAGGTGAAACTGTTCGCGAAATTTTTCCTTGCCATGCATTTTAATCCAATCTTCTTCAGGCAGCGCAAACCCGAGTTTTTCCATTCTGTTTCGAACCCCTTCGGGCAATACCCCTTTCATACTTTCTCTTAATATTTTTTTTGTTATCCCCTTTGAAAGTTTATAGCTGTCCGGTTGATTATACAAATAGTCAACCAGCCGGTAATCCAGAAAAGGAACCCTGGCTTCAATTGAATGCGCCATTGAATTCCGGTCTTCCCAGTGAAGCAAGCGGGGTAATATCGTATAACGGTTCTGATTGTACGTCATGGCATGCACGGAATTGATTTTTCTTGGCGTTTGATAACGATCCGTCCTGATATCAGTCAGAGATATCCATTCATCCGATTTCTTTTTCTTTCTTAAGGCCATGACCAAACGGTTCGGGATTTTCTCTTTCAAAATAAATTTTGCCAGAGATATTAATGAGTTTTTATACGATATACCGTGTATTTCTTGAAAGTATTTTAATTCCTTTAGCAAAGAGAAAAACGCAAACCGGCTGGCCAGAAAGTATAAACGTACCGGGAAAAAGCTGCTTTTATAGCCGGCAAGCTGCTCATCGGCCCCCTGCCCATCCAGCATTACTTTAACGCCATGCTGCGACGCCAGAGAAAATACGTTCCATTGCGCAAAAATACTCGTAGTACTGAAAGGTTCATCCATGTGCCAGGTCATGGTTCGATTGTCATCAAACAGCATATCCACGGTTGGAAAAACATAATGAGACTTTACCCCGGTATTGGCATGCACCTGTTCAATGTAAGGCCGTTCGTCGAAACGGGAATCATCGGAACAGGCTGAAAATGTTTTCTGGTTTTCACCGGCTCCTTTCTCGGATAAAATTTGCCGGGCCACGCAAACAATCGACGATGAATCAAGACCGCCGGAAAGACAAGAACCAACGGCGACATCGGATCGCAAGCGAAGGTTAACCGAATCCTTGAACAGTTCCCCGAACCTGTTTACGGCAGCTTGAAACCCGTGATGATCTTTCGTTCTATTCAAGTCATACCAGGTCTCTGCAGTAACTTTATTTTTATAATCATCGATTTTTTTATAAATATATTCACCGCCGCGAAGTTGATATACATTTTTAAATAGTGTTTCATTGGTATGATCCAGAAGTCCGTTCGCAAGAAAATCATACGCCCTTTGGCGATTCAACTGCGCTTCCCACCCCGGTAAAACAGTGAATTGTTTTATTTCTGACGCAAAAGCGATATAATCCCCGGTTTGATAATAGTAAAGGGGTTTGATCCCGTATCTGTCGCGAGCTGCAAATAAAAAATTTTTCTTACCATCGTACAGGAGAAAGGCAAACATACCGTTAAAATGATGCAAACATTCGTACCCCCACTCAAGATACGCGTTTATCAAAACCTCCGTATCGCTATCGCTATGAAAAACATGTCCCTTGCCTGATAGCTCCGCCCTCAATTCAATAAAGTTATATATTTCCCCATTGTATACGACCCATACGCTTTTACTATCATCGCACATGGGCTGATGTCCCGCCGGCGAAAGATCAATAATGGAAAGTCTTCGATGGCCTAATGCAATTTCAAATGCGCCATTGGCATCTTTATAGTGCTTTTCTGGCGAATAGTTATGACCGGATTTATAAACAGAGTCCGGGGTGTCATCGCCGCCGGCAATTTCAACATTCCCGCTGTTGATCATTACAAAACCCTCGTCATCCGGTCCGCGATGGCGAATTTCGTTTGTCATATCGCCAATTTGAGTTACATAATTGTTATCTTGAAAAGCAATTATGCCTGCAATTCCACACATTCCTCACTCCGTTTATCCGAATATTTACTTTCTTTTTCCGGCTGCATATCCGGAAATTCAGCCGGTGACAAATCAATCATCTCTTTTTTAAATGTTGGGCGCCCTTCTCGCCGATATGCGATCAAGCACCCGTTTTCAGCTTTTACAATAGTCGTTGTATACTTGCTCCGCAATTTTTACCGGGTTATGGTAATCATTTACATATTCATAACTTTGAAGCGAACGCTCCTTCAGCAGAGAACGCTGTTTCAACAGCCGGTCCAAAACCTCTACCAGATTTTCTTTATCGGCATTGATCACCGGAATTCGTTGCTTTAATTCATCGCTTACATTATCAAGGGCGTACGGCGATAAATACGCAACCACAGGTTTTCCCATTCTCATCGCTTCTACCGCAAGGCCGCCATACCACCCCACGCGCAATTGATCGATTACGAGATCCGCTTCGGAGTAAATTTTCATAGCCTCCTCATTTGAACAATTTTCGACCAATTGAAAATTAATTTGCCCCGGAAAGCGTTCTACCGCATCGATGACAAACCTGGTTCCTTTGATCAGCTCATTTGACGGAGCGTGCACAACATTGAGTTTCTTTTTTTTTCCGGAAATACCGACGTAATCGAAATCAAAGTACGTATGTTTTGGTTGCATTAAAAACTTCCCGCCGGGAACATAGCTCAAGAGGTCGGGTGTCGTTACGTATGACTCTTTCGCCCTTTTACGAAAAGATTCCACTTTTTTTCGTTTTATATAATCATGAATTCCGCCGCATCCCTTTTTACCGCACATTGCTTCGGCGCAAGCCGATTTGTGATCTTGTTGCGCAACAAAATCTTTCGGACGTATATCGCAACCGTTGAACGTAACAAAAACTTTCACTCGATCGGGGATAAACGGCAAATCCAGAAATGATATATTCTTGGGCAGACTCAAAAAACTCCGGCCAAAAACAAAGTGAATGATATCATACTTGGCGGTCGCTTTCTTGAAAAAGTCATATTGGAGCTTGATTCTTTCAAATCCGGAAATTTTGTCTTTCATCAAGACCATATCGGCGGGCATATCATATCTGTTATTACGATAGTAGATTAAGTCGCTTTCGATCCCAAGCCTGTTCAGACCGGACTGAATTCCCGCTAAATGGCCCCCGACCGGCGAAACCCCTAATAGTATCTTCATAAATGGAACCTGATGTCTAACCTGCAAAGTGAAATCATGATCAATGTAAAACCGGTAAAAGTTTTGTTTATATGAGTGCGGTATCCGTTAAAAAATTTTGAAAGTTTTTTTCCCATCGGCTGTCAAAGATATAGTCGGGCTCAATAGAATTTTTCATTCCGGCATCGCTTTCTATTATTTTTTTTACGTCATTGACGGTTTTTGCTTTCATCAGAAATCCCTTTTTGATAAATGACTCGATGTATTCAATGCCCGGCATTTCAACTGCAATTGCTTTGGCGTTAAACGCCGGCGCTTCAAATAGTGTCGATGAATAGACGCTTAGCACAAACATCGATTCACTCAATAGTTCATAAATTGGCTTCTCATCGGTTAAAACAACAATATCAGTCCCCTTCAGTGAAGTATATTCCGATTCCCAACGCAGGAATTCTCCGGGGTGTAATTTATATACAATTTCATACTCGCCGGAAATCTTGCTGCGCAATTGTGCGGCGAATGCCGCCAGCTTCTTTCCTATCGTACCCTGCGAAATAAATAATATTTGTTTTCGCTTTTGTACATCCTTGTACTCAAGGACCTTTTTATGCAGGTAAGGAAATCCGACCGGGTAGATACGCTCTTTTGGTATGGGAAACGTAACGCTGTTTTTCCAGAGTTCGCCAAACACAAGAAGGTAGTCGGGAAATAATTTTTTCTTGCTTTTTTCAAATGAGTAAGCCGTCTGGAATCTTGTTATCATACCATGCTGAAGTTCTACGCTTGGTACCCCCTCTAATTTACAGGCCGATACAAATGCTTCTTTACCATAATGAGTTATTAAAAAACAGATCTTCGGGCTGACCCGGCGAATCAATTTTTGAAACAAATTTCGCGACCTGAAAAAATAATCGATCCGCCCAATGTACCTGTTTTTACGTAAGCCGGCAAACCCGAAAACATTTTCAAGTTCTTCGGCAAGTGTCGATATAAATTTCTCTATCTCCGCTCTTTCGGGTTGCCGCTTTTGAAAGCGTTTTGTGAGAGAGTTGATAAATGAAAAATGGTCCAGATCATAAACATGCGGAATTGTATATGGTTTGCTGTGCCTGTATCGTGTCGGAGATTCAATGACAAAACTGTTATTCGGAAAAAACGCCTGTATATAATAATCGATATAGGGATCCGTGTAAGTACCGCCCGGTTCTCTGAATCGCCGGGCCGACGAATAAAACATGACATCCTTTTTTTTGATAAAAAAATGATTTTGTAACAAACCGTTCAGGATACTTTTCCACCGGGTCGATGAACTGACTTTGACATTATCATGGGCGGTAGACTGCAGCCCAAAAAAGATCATGAGTTCCATGAAGATGTTTAAACGGATCAGTTCCCAGGGGTAAATATCCTTTACTTGATGCGTGAACAACGCTTTATTCTCTTCAAAATGAAGAAACGCATTATACAACTGCGTGACGTTCTTGATTGTTTTATGTTTTACTTTTTGATTTATTTTTTGATCGCCTGGCATAAAAATTCAATCGCCCTGTTATGTCTGTCTGAACCCGCGAAACCGCGCGTCCCTGTTTTTATATAAATTTTCAATCTGGCCTTTGATAGATCTTTTCTTATTGTTAAAATAATTATCCATCAGTTGGACATTTGCATTCGTCAAAGCTTCGTAAAATTCCTCATCCGTAAGTTCCGTAAAATTTACCGCCAGCAAATCCGAGTTCGTATGCTTGTTGACATAAAAATCTTCTACGTCTTTCAGAAGACCTTTTGCAATGGCATCGTAATAGAGCGGAGAACCGGGGTAGGGTGTTACCGGGCGTATTGTCCTCATTTGCGCTCCGTCGTCATATTTTAACAGAAAATCCACGCCATTTTGCAATGTCTGTCTGTTATCGCCAATGTTACCGAAAATGATATTAAACCCGGGGCTGATCCCCGCTTTTAATGTCGCCTCGATCCCTTGAATCACCTGATCGGTGGTTAATATTTTCTTCATATTTTTCAAGACGTCATTGTCCATCGCTTCAATACCGTAATTAATAAAAACACAACCCGCCCGTTTCATTAAATCCAGTACTTTAGGCTTGGCATAATTCAAACGGCCATTGCATTCCCATTTAAAATTTAACCCTGATTGAATAAACGCTTCGCAAAGTTCGACTGTCCGTTTCTGGGATGACATCAGAAGCTCGTCAAAAAAAGCAATGTATGTGATCCCGTAATTCTTTTGCAGGTATTCAATTTCAGCTAAAATGGACTCGGCCGATCTGCCGCGAAACCCTTTGTCCATTCGGTAACAAAAAGTGCATTTGAAAGTACACCCCCGCCCGGAAAGCATGGGCATCACAAAATCGCGGGGAGAGCAGTTCGGCATTCTTAACAGGCGGTAATGTTCCATCGGAAACAAATGATAAGCCGGCATGGGTATGCTGTCAATATCGGCAATCAGGGAACGCCGCGGGTTAACCTTGACTTTCGAACCGTCTCGATAGGCGATGCCCTTTATGCCAGTCAATGACTTCTTGTGAGCAATGGCGTCAAACAGCTCAACGGCGGTTTCTTCGCCCTCGCCAATGACGACCGCGTCCGCTCCGGTTTTTTTTAAAAAATATTCCGGCTCAGGCGAAGGTCCGAACCCGCCAATGATGTAAAACGGGCGGTTCTTTGATTGATTGATTGCCTCGGATAGCGAAAGCAGCTTTTGATATTGATAATACCCGGCAATAACGCTGATACCGACAACATCAAACTTGTTATTATCGAGGTAGTTTGTCAGGTGAGAATCCGGATAATGATGAATATCCTGATTATAAATCTCAACCTCATAACCTTGTTTCAGTAATATCGCCGCAACATACGCCGTGCCAACGGGAAATTGGCTTATATACGAATCGTTATCATAAACTACAAGCAGTACTTTCATTTGAAGTGAATCCTTTCTTCCATTATTGTCGCCGCCAACAGGAGGTCCATTTTTTCATCGATATCGATAGAATCTTCCCGATCCATCACATAGGCAAACACCTGCTCTGCAGGGTACAATGTGTTTTCACGATTAAAAACATCGGTTTTACATATATAGATAGCTCCGTTCAATGAATAGTATTGTGGCAAATCCTGGCTTCGCGTCTGTTTCAACTCCTCGGGTAAAAACGTTTCCATACTGAGATTTTCGGGCAAGGTATTTGACCAGAGAGGACTGTGATCGGATTTCCGAACGGAAATAATTGCATTTGCTTCTCTGGAATGCATCAGCCGGATCGCTTCGGTGATATGGCGCCCACTTCGAAGGGGTGAGGTCGGTTGCAACAAAACAATGTTATCATATACCACCGACTGGCTTAGCAAAAAATCCAAAGCATGCCGAACCACCTGAACCGAAGAGGCCTGATCCGAGCTGATTTCTTCGGGCCGCAGAAAAGGAACTCTGGCGCCATACTTTTCAGAAACCTCTTTGATTTCATGATCGTCGGTTGAAACAATCACGTCGTCCACATACGGGCATTGTAAAGCCGCCTCAATTGTCCAGGCGATCAACGGTTTACCGGCAAGTTCCAGAATATTTTTCCCGGGCAATCTTTTACTCCCGCCTCTTGCGGGGATAAGGGCCAGATAAGATTTTTCGTTATACACGAAAAACCTCGCTATATTCAACATTGGCTCTCTCGTAATCCTTGATTTGTCCAATGTCCACCCAGTATTCGCGCATCGGGAATGAAACAGCCTTTTTATTCTCCGCGATAAGGCGCTCAAATAAGGACGGCATATCAAAATATTCTCCATGAGGAACATATTCAAGCGCTTCCGGAGACAACATGTTTATTCCCGTACTGACAAAAAATTTATGAATCGGTTTTTCATCAATAGAAATTATTTTTCCATCGTCGATATTTACCGTTCCATAGGGAACCTGAAAGTCATACTCGCGGACGCACATGGTAGCCGCAGCTTCTTTGGCCATATGATAGTCATATAGATGGTCAAACTTGATGTTTGTTAAAATATCTCCGTTCATTACGAAAAAAGGTTCAGTCAAGGATTCCCGCATCAAGTCCAGAGAGCCCGCTGTCCCAAGACGCGTATTTTCGCGAATATACGTGATGTTTGCACCCATCTTGCCGCCATCCCCAAAGTAATCTTCAATCACATGAGAAAGGTAGTTCACACTGATTATGATATTTGAGAATCCGTACTTCAAGAAATTTTCGATGATCGTTTCAAGGATAGGTTTATCCCCAACTTTTAACATCGGTTTCGGTATATTTTTAGTAAGCTCTCCAAGGCGGGTTCCGAGCCCGCCCGCCATCAATACAATCTTGTTTGGCCGTTGTTTTACGGATACAAGGTCGTCCAGATTCTCCATGCCGACAAGAATTCCATTGTCGTCCACGATAGGTATTTGGTATAATTTCTTACCCAGTATTTTTTTTGTCAGCGTTTCGCGCGAATCTTTGATATTACCAATAAAAGGGTTTCGATTGATAAACCCCAGAATCGAATCATCCAGCGATTGCCCATTCAATAGCCCTCGCCTGATATCGCCATCGGTAAGCGTACCGATAAGCCGGTTTTCATCGTCGATCACCAGAGCGATTTTACACGCCCCCTCATCGATAATCTTCATTGCCTGACGAATCGTAACGTCGGGTTTTATTGTTAGTTTATCTATTTCCTGCATATGGTTCGTCTAAGTTATAAAAGGATTTTTTTAAAATATTTTCAAGCGATACCGTTTTCAATATTTCTTTTATTTTGCGGCTTGCCCCCCCATTTCCATAGGGATTAACCGAATCCTTTACTTTATCCTGAAATTCTTTTGTGTATATTTTCCGAATGCATTGCTTGATGCTTTCTTCTTCGGGCAAACAATCCAGTACGCTTTCCGCTTTGACCCGGTTTTTTTGGCGATCGCCTATATTCACCGTCGGGACCTTTAGACTGGGAGCTTCGAGCAATCCGCTGGAAGAGTTGCCTACAACGGCATCTACAAATTGCATTGCGCTAATATACCTGAGAAAACCCATCGAAGCAAATTGAATCGCCCTTTCCGAATTCTTTGCGGAATATTCTTCAATCATTTGATTGATCACTCTACCGTCCGTATCGGCGTTTGCTTTGGTAAATATTATTTTAGTATCATCCAATTCATCGAGAGCGCGTAACAGTTCGGAAAATTGCCGTGATGCGGTCGATCTTTCCAGCGTAACCGGATGAAAGGTCACCAGCAAATTTCTCTTTCCAAACTTGAAATCGATAGCTTTCTCCAGTTCACTTTTACTCATGAGCTTTGCTTGCAAGATTGCATCTACGCCGAGCCCACCGGAATTGAATACCCGGTCGGGGTGTTCTCCCAGCTGAATGACCCGTTTGCGATACGCCTCTGTTGCAGTAAAATGCAGGTGTGACATTTTTGTAATCGCATGCCTGAAGTATTCATCGAAGGCACCTTCCGTGGTTTCTCCTCCATGAAGGTGGGCAACCGGAATTCCGCAAACTGCGGCCGCCGATGCGGCGCTGAATATTTCAAAACGATCGCCAAGCAAAACCAGAATATCCGGGTTGAGCTGCAGGTACGTTTCGGCTAAAGAAATTTGAGCCAAACCCATCGACTTTGATATACCCGCCGGCGTATCCGAAGAGAGCAGTATTTCAACTTTCTTGTCAATCTTGAAATCTTTTTCAACTTCTTTGTATGTAAGGCCGAATTCCGGGGAAAGGTGCATACCGGTAACAATCAACTGCAGCTCGAGATCGGGATCTCGATTTATCTCTTGCATGAGCCAATACAATAAGCCATATTCGGCGCGGGTCCCGGTGACTACACATATTTTACGCATTAGATCAACTCATCTTTGCCATAATCTTTTTGAGCAACCTGCCCGAGAAGTTCATCCCATTGCATCGGGCTGACCCCCGTTCCGGGACGTTTGGCGGTTAGATTATCTTCATTGAATATTTCACCTTTGGTAATTGGTACCCTGGCTACAATCGATTTTCTAACGACCGGCTTATTCTTGATTTCGCTTTCGCTCGGAACTTTTATACCGCTACCTAACGCTTTTTCAACATTGCGAATGGACTGAATCATTGATTTTAATTCCGCGGGTTCCAGACTGGCTTTGTGGTCCGGGCCATCCATTTCTCTGGAGAGAGTAAAATGTTTTTCAATCACAACCGCTCCCAGAGCTACCGCCGCTACGGGGACTTCAATGCCCAAAGTGTGATCCGAGTACCCGACATCCACGCCAAAGGCCTCTTTCATTGTCACCATTGCCTTCAGGTTTACTTCATTCATCGGGCAGGGGTATTCCGATGTCGCATGAAGAAGCGTGATATCTTCTTTGGCCATGCCGGTTGCGGTTAGAACGGCGACTGCATCTTCGACTTCCTGTAAATCTGCCATTCCGGTTGATAAAATCACTTTCTTTTTCAAAGATGCAATATGGCGCAAATACGGAAGGTTGGTAATTTCCCCGGACGGGATTTTAAAGATGGGCATTCCAAGGTGATCTAACATGGAGATGGCGGCAATGTCAAAGGGCGTCGATAAAAAAAGAATATCTTTTTCATTACAATAGCGCATCAACTCTATATGGGCTGATTCATCGAGTTCCAGTTTCTCCAGCATCTGGTATTGAGACTCTTGTGCGCCGCTGTTTTTTTGTTGGTATTGGGCTTTTTGAGAATCTCTGGTGACCAAAGCTTCCGCCCGAAAGGTTTGAAACTTAACGGCGCCGGCCCCGGAATCGGCGGCGACATCGATTAACTTCTTGGCCAAATCCAGAGAGCCATTGTGATTTACACCGGCTTCCGCAATCACAAAAACACTCACTTTAAAACCGTCCCGGACTTAATAAAATCATTTTGCTTGCTGATAACCCCCTCAACGACGGCGGCATTGCTTCCGACAAAGGTGCCTTTTCGGATAACGACATCTCCGTTAATAATCGCTCCGGTTGATATATGGCAATGATCTTCAACAATACTGTCATGTTCGATCAAAGCTTTGGAGTTAATAATACAGTTCTCGCCAACGCTGACCCCGGCATTTACTATTGCATGGTGCATAACTACCGTGCCCCCGCCAATTTTTGCATATTTTGATACGTAAGCCAGGGGAGAAATAACGCTCGGTACGTTATACCCTATGCTCTTTGCCAATTCAAACAGTTTAATTCGCGTCTTTGGGGATTGAATCTGCCCTACGGTAATGAAAGCGTTCTTAAATTCCGAAAACAGCTTTTCCAGGTCATCATCGCAGCCAATGATTTCATAGTTAAAAACTTTTGAACCTACCAACTCTTTACGATCGATAATGCCCGCAACTTGAAAGCGGTTCTCTTGTTCAATGACATCAATCACCGATCTGCAATGACCGCCGCCGCCCAAAAGAAGTATTTTTTCTTTCATAAGATCACACTGCTTGGAATATTCACAACACGTTCCGCCAGCCACCGGGAGTTGATCAAGCTGTCTGTCTGGCACTCTTGATACATCGCAAGGTGATTCATCAATGTCCAGATGGGCCTGGTCATCACGCCCTGGCGGTTCGTGTATTCCAGAAATTCATTTTTTGCCTTAGAGTCTTCAAAAACAATTGCATTTAACCAGTAATTGCTTTGTGCGCCTTCCGGTTCGGCAATATAATTTTCGACGCGCGTCTGAAAAAAAGAGCGATACTTTTGCGAGAGATTTCTTTTGCTCTTTAAAAACCGGGCAAGATTTTCAAGTTGCGCCACCAGAAGCGCCGCGTTTAAATTGGGAAGCCTGTAATTATACCCGACTTCATCGTGCACGTATTCCCATGGATGAGGAACCTTTGCCGTAGTGGTCAAATGCCTTACTCTTTTTGCAAACGCATCGTCGTCGGTAACAACAATCCCCCCTCCGCCGGAAGTAATGATTTTGTTTCCGTTAAAACTGAATGTCCCCGCCCGGCCAAACGTTCCAGTGTGGCGGCCCCGGTAATAACTACCCAGCGATTCCGCAGCGTCTTCGATCACGGCAATAGACCATTTGTCGCAAATGCCGGCAATTTCGTTTATACGGCAAGGGTGCCCGAACGTATGCATGGGCAGGCATACTTTAACGACTCTCCCGGTTGTATTATTAATGCATCTTCCCTGCTTGAGGGTACAATTATTCTCAAGAAAATTTTGAACGGCTTCGGGGCTTAACCCAAGGGTGTCTCGATCAGTATCTAGAAATACGGGAAACGCCCGTGTATACCGAATGGCATTCGCCGTAGCGACAAAGGTAAGAGCCTGGGTTAATACTTCGTCGTTTTCCCCAACCCCGGCTACCATCAAAGCCGCGTGCAATGCGGCCGTGCCGTTTACCGTGGCTACGGCATGTTTTGAACCGACAGTTTCGGCAAAATCTTTTTCAAGTCTATTTACATACTCGCCAACGCTGGAAACGAATGTGGAATCAATACAATCCTGAAGGTATTTCTTTTCATTCCCGATAAACCTGGGTTCATGTAAGGGTATAAAATCGGTTGTTTTATAAATATCCCGTACAAACTCAATAAATTCAGATTTCATAACCACCTTACATTTTGCCGTCTAAATATTTTCCGGTTTCCTTATGAGAAAACCCCGGAACCATTTCATGAAACAGGTTTACGATTTCTTCTTTTGTCCAGCTACCCCTGTCTTGCATGGACCTGACAGATTCCGAAAAATGGTTTAATTTTTCATCTGCAAAGATCGCTTCATTTTTAATCACTCCCATGCTTGCAAACCGATCCATGTCTTTGACCTCTTCCGCAGTGAAAAATTCTTCAAAATCCTTTTCCCCGGTAGTATCGCTTTTTGTAAACAAGCACGGCCACTTTCCTTTCTCCGGTAATGTTTTTACCAGAGTTCTTGCCTGATCTTCATCTTCGCAAAGATACGGTTCGTATCCGATTTGTTTCAGGTAGTTCAATGCAATTTCAGCAAAAGTAATCAAGTGCAACTCTTCGCTCAATTTCGGAAAAAAGATATCCCGGTTTTCCCCAAAGATACATGACATTAGACATAACTCGCCGGATTCCTGGGGCGTTACAAAATATCGTTTGATATCATGGGGGGCCACGATGGGTTGCCGCTTTTCAATACGCTTGTTAAAACCATGCAAGAGCGAGCCGTCAGAAAAAGCAACATTGGCAAACCGGGCCGTGGATATCGGGATCTCAAGGCTGGAACGCATTAAAAACATTTCCATAATCCGTTTCGATGCCCCCATCATATTCACAGGGTTCGCCGCCTTATCGGTTGAGACGCAAAAATATTTCCCGGAGTTGTTATCAATGGATTGGCGGATGGTTTTACCGGTATTTAAAATATTCACCTCAATCATGCGCATCAAGGTAAAGCGATCTTTTTCACTGCGCACATGTTTTAAAGCGGAAAGGTTGAAAACATAATCGTATTGCCCTCCGGCCTCGATAAACGCATCATAGATCCGGGAGCCAATATCCAGTGCGTAGGTCTGAAATTCTCCATCGATGTATCCGAAAGAGCTGCGGATATCCCGCACGAGTTCCACCAGATTATTTTCGCTGAGATCAACCACATGCAGTTTTGCGGGATTGCGTTTAAAAATTTCCTTGGTAACCGCCTGCCCAATCGTCCCCGCGCCGCCTAAAACTAAAACAGAGGAGCTGGAAATTATTTCTCTCAAATCATCTTCATGTGCATTGATGTCAGTCGCAAACAATGCATCTTTTCGGCCTATTAAATTTAAAACGGACTGCATAATATTGTATCCAATTCGGGGTTAACTTTTTCCAAAGAGTTCCCGGTACGTACCCGCCTTTGTAATTTTACCTTTACTTAGTTCAATTATTTTGTCACAGTTTTTCACGGTTGTCAAACGATGGGCAATGATCAGGATTGTCAAATCTCTGCCTAATTTATTAATAGCGCTCATCACGGCTTCTTCGGTTTCATTATCCAGAGCGCTGGTTGCTTCATCAAATACAATTACGTTCGCTTCTTTGTATAAAGCTCGCGCGATTCCAATTCGTTGCCTCTGCCCGCCGGAAAGGCGAATCCCTCTTTCTCCGGCAACCGTATCATAGCCGTCATCCAGACCTTCAATGTAATCCGCAATCTGCGCCTGTCGTGCCGCAGATTTTACCTTCTGCATATCAATCTTGCTCTTTGGAACTCCAAACGCAATGTTTTCAGACATAGAGTTGTCAGACAAGTAGATCGACTGAGGGACATGGGCTACCTGCATTTGCCAATTTCGAATATTGTTTCTGCCAATGACCTCGCCATCAATCTCCATCGCGCCTTCCGTTGGTTCAAGCAGCGCCATTAAAATATCAAGCAAAGTACTCTTGCCGCTGCCTGTGGGTCCGATAAACCCAACCCGGGATCCTCGAGGGATCGTCAGGTTTACCTTGTTTAAAATCAATGGACCGTCATGGTACCGGAAGGAAACATCGGTTAATTTAATCTGCTTTCGATATGGAATCACTTCGGAAGCTGACAAACGGGTATAATCCGGTAGAGGTTGATTTAAGAAAACCAGGGTTTCATCTAAAAGGGCTTCGCCGGCTTTGATTGACGACCATGATGTGTATGTTTTCTGCAACACCGGTAACATCCGCTGCGCTCCCAATGCTAAAGCTCCCAATAGAGGCAGGGATGACGTTAAATCTCCCGATGTCTGAAGAGAGTAGAGAGCAATCAGAGCGACAAAACTCATTCCAATCGCTTCCATAATAAAGCGGGGGCTGCCGGCCAGCATCAAGTTGTTTGCATAAACCCGCCTGGAAAGATTTACCGAGCGTTTGAAAATATCGCTGTAAATATTCTGTGTTCCATCCAATAAAACATCTCGAATACCCCCTAAGCCTTCTTGTTGGGTTTTCACCAACAAAGTATGTTCTCTCGATATGATCTGCCCATTTCTTCGAATTCGTTTTCGTGTAAAAAAGGCAATCAGCCAATAGAACATTCCAATAAAAGAGAGAGAGATGATAGCTATCAACGGATTTAAAGAGACCAAGAGCGCCATTACCGAAATAATCATCATTAATGATGTCAGTATGACAAAAATTGGTTGGATCACCGCCCCGACCAACTGAAGCGCTTTTGTCGTACCCGTCAGAATTTCGCTGCTGTTCCGGGATGTATGAACAAGCAATGGTTGGTATAAGGTTTTCCGGTAAACGTCCAGGCTTAAGTCCGCTCCAATCGCTTGAGAAATGCGGGTTGTTATCCACAGCAAAAAAACGCGGGTTATCCCTGAGACACATGCGGCGCCGATAAATAAAATTGTGATCGGCAGCAATAGTTCTTCTTGTGATGTTATCCCCAGGTATCGATAAACGGGTTGAAACATTGTTATAGAATAGACCTTACCGGGAGATGTTAGAGCCCCGAGAAAAGGTAAAATTAATCCCACCCCGAGAACCTCCGTAAACGAAGCCATCAATCCGGCAAAAAACAAATAGACAACCTGCCGTTTTCTGCCCGGAGAAAAATAACTCCATAAACGGAACAGCTTCTCTGGTAACTTGCCTGAGTTCATAAAAAAGGTAATCGGAATTTAATTAATTGGCCTGTTCCGGGCGCAAGCTACCGTTTTTCAGCACATACTTTACCCCCGTATGCTCGCATACCGCCTCTCCATCCCCTTCTAACGGGAGATCAAGCTGCTCGCCATACTCGCTCATCCAGCCAATTTGTTTCGCCGGAACACCCACCATAAGAGCATACGGTTTCACGTCTTTATTCACAACCGCGCCCGCTCCGATAAAGGCGTATTCGCCAATGGTGATGCCGCAAACAATCGTACAGTTGGCCCCAAAGGTCGCGCCGCGCTTTACCAGAGTGTCCAGGTATTGGTCTTTTCGGGGGACAGCCGAGCGGGGGTTATACACATTGGTAAACACCATGCTTGGGCCGCAAAAGACATCGTCTTCTAACGTAATATTGTCGTAAATCGAAACATTGTTTTGGACTTTGACATTGTTGCCAATTACAACTTTATTGCCGACAAAAACATTTTGGCCAAACGAACAATCGTTGCCTATGACCGCCCCGCCCGAGATATGAGCCCAATGCCATATGCGGCACCCGCTCCCGATTTTAGCTCCCTCGTCGACAATCGCCGTTTCGTGTTTAAAGTATTCTTCCGCCATGATTAATAATCCAGGGGTAAATGTACCCGTACTCCGTCGCGGGCTGATCGATACGCGGCGGTTAAAACTTCCAGACTCTTTAAGCCGGAACGCCCGTCGGTTTCAGGTTTGCCTTCTCCCCGGAGCGTAGCAATGACATTTTGGTAATAGAGCGGGTGACCGAAACCGTAAACCGAAGTTGTCTCGTAGTTTGCTTCTTTGATATGCTCGTCTTCCGGCTCCTTACCCTCAAAATCCCAAATCTGGATTTCATTGACGGCAATCCCGCCCACCCGAACGGAGCCTTTTTCGCCCAAGATGGTAATCGAACCTTCCAGGTTCTTCGGATACGTTAGCATGGTTACATTGACCGAACCAAGCGCGCCTTGGCGCCACTGGATACCGATCGTTGCGGTGTCTTCCACTTCAATGCTTCTGGCAAGCGTCGACGCATAGCAGTGCAGGCTCTCGATCGGACCGATCAACCAATCCAGCAAGTCAATATAGTGGCTGGCCTGGTTCATTAACGCGCCCCCGTCAAATTCCCAGGTGGCTCGCCAGGCCGCCGAGTCATAGTATTCTTGCGGGCGAGTCCAGAACACATTGATATTTACCATGTAAATTTTTCCAAACCTGTTTTTTTCAACAGCTTGTTTCAACAACTGCAATGTGGCGTTTCGCCTGTTTTGTTTCACGACAAAAAGCCGGACTCCCTCTTCATCCGCAACCCGCACCATCTCTTTGGCATCCGTCCATCGGGTAGCCATTGGCTTTTCCGTAACGACATGCTTTCCGGCGCGCATTGCCTCAATTGCCTGCAACGAGTGTAACCCGGAAGGGGTGGTTAATATCACAAGATCCAGTTCGGGGACTTTGTCCAGTAACTCCTTTAAAGACTGATAACCGGGAACCCCTTTCTCTTTTGAAAACTGCATGCATAAATCCCGGTCGATATCGCTTATGGCAACCAGCTCAATCTCGTCCGAATGTTTTTCCAAAGACAAAAAATGATTTTTACTGATCCGGCCGCAACCGACAATGGCGGCTTTGATTTTTTTCGGCCTTGCTATTTCGCTAGAAAGTATTGTTAAATTGTCCATGTCTCCCCCTACGCTTTAATTACGTTTTCTTTCTCTCCGGGGTATTTCCCCCTGGTGTCAACGATGATGGCGGAGCGCTCAAGCAACATATCATAGTCAAACGCATCATGATCCGTCGCCAATAAAACCAGATCGAATTCGCTGACGGTCTCCGGTTTTAGCTCCACGCTTTTCAAGTTAAAATTATGTTTGCGCATTTTCGGGAAAACCGGCACATGCGGGTCAGAGTATTCCAGAACAGCTCCCCGTTTTTGTAAAATTTCCATTAACTCTACGGAAGGAGACTCGCGCATGTCGTCCACATTCTTTTTATAAGCGATCCCCAATACAAGGACTCGGCTCCCTTTTAACGGCTTGCCTTTTTCATTTAAAGCTTCTTGTACTTTATTGACCACCCATTCCGGCATCGCTCCGTTTACTTCGCCCGCCAGTTCAATAAAGCGCGTATGTACTCCGTATTCGCGAGCCTTCCATGTCAGATAAAACGGATCAATGGGGATACAGTGCCCGCCAAGACCGGGGCCGGGAAAATAAGGCACAAAACCGAACGGTTTTGTTGCGGCGGCTTTAACCACCTCGTGAATGTCTATCCCCATCCGGTCTGCCACCACTTTCATCTCATTGACCAGACCGATGTTTACCGCCCGGTGAATATTTTCAAGAAGTTTCGTCATCTCTGCCGCTCGTGTGGAACTTACCGGAACCACCTGGTCGATGATTGGGCGGTATAGCGCAAGTCCTACCTCAAGGCAATTTTTTGTGACGCCCCCGCAAACCTTGGGCGTTGTTTTCGTATTGAAATCTGTCCTGCCCGGATCTTCCCTTTCCGGAGAATATACCAGGTAGATATTTTCACCTACTCGAAACCCGCGGCTTTCGATTCTCGGCAACAGCTCCTCATCGGTTGTTCCGGGGTATGTCGTACTTTCCAGCGAGACAACCTGCCCCTCGCGCAAGTAAGGCAAACACTGTTCCATTGTGTTGATTACATAAGAGAGGTCAGGCTCGCGATATTGGTTTAAAGGAGTAGGTACGCAAATGATTAAGGCGTCCGCTTCGTTGATGCGGGTAAAGTCCGTAATCGGGTCAAACCCCGAATCAACCGCAGATTTTATTTTTTCCGAAGGAATATGTTCTATATAGCTTTCCCCCCGGCGCAAACGATCCACTTTCGCCTGGTCTACGTCAAAACCGATCACCCGGTAACCTTCTTCAATATACCGAAGCATGAGGGGCAGTCCGACATACCCCAACCCGATAACACCGATCACGGCGCTCTTCTCATTGTATTTTTTTACTACTTCTTGTGCGTTCATATTTTCTCCCGCTTTATTCTCTTTTAATTTCAAACTCTCTTAATCTTATTTTATCGACTCCAGGTTACACCGCCTTACCTTACCCGGACAATGCGGTTTTTACACCCTCCGTTTCCAGACCCTCTTCAGACACCTCTTTTTCCAGCGCCCGGATTTCTCTTTTTAATTCATCGTATTCTTTCATTTTACGGGCTAAAAACTTCATTGTTAAATTGGCTTTTTTTTCAATCCCGTTAGGCGTCAACTGATAGAAATAAGCGATTTTGTTTTTTGAATTCTTAAAATTACGGGCTTTGATCATTCCTTTTTTCATCAAAGCTTTCACCACAAAGTTGATTTTCCCTAGACTTAGGTCCATTTGTTTGGCCAAGTCCCGCTGGCTCATCTCGGCGTTCTCGTTCAACGCCTTGAGTACTTTGTATTGAAGTTCTTCATCCATCATAAAGGAATTCTCCTGATCAATTTCTAAAATAACGTTGCTCTTTTTACCGGGCGGACGAATCGCATTCGAGCGGGCGCGGAAAGCGGCGGTGCCTGTTTTTTATTTTTGAAACGCCTCGTTTGACTGTTGAATTTTTTCATGCAGCCGGTCGCGCACAGCAAGGTCATTAAAATCGAGATCAGCTTCTTCGCCCAGTTCGGTGAGCATCTCTTGAAAATCGCTGTGCAAACGATTTCTGGCGTAGTCGTAGAGTTCAAGATCCATAGAGACATACTCCCGGATTTTTTTTCGGGTCGATTCCGGTAACGTATTTTTGTTGATTTTCTCTTCTTTGGTTGTTGTGTTTAATCTTCTTGACGAATCGAATTTTGGCATCACCAATCGATACGACAGCAGCATTAATGATTTTTCCATCTCTTCGATCGTTCCGACGACTAAAAACTGGCCTAAGTTGCGTTTTGCGGAATCAAACAAACCTCGATTCCTGAGGCGACCCTCATGCGTATAGTTATGCCGGACATTCATGCCCAAAAGAAAAGTTTGCTGGTTAGTGATTGAGTTTTTAATGCGCGGGTATTCTTTATAGTCGCTCATGAGAAATTCTTCCAAACTGGCTTTGGCAATCCGTTTGCACTCATCGGTAAAATCCGGGTTGTTGATCCGTTGTGCTTCAACCAACCCGGCTCGATTCCACTGCTGAAAACTGGATATAACCTGGTCAACCGGGTGACGTAAAAAGGTAATCATCATCATGGGTTTATGTACGCGTTCCTGCATGACAGACAATGAAAAATGACCCCGGAAAAAGGAGTATTGCTGCAATTCGGCATCATCAACCTCTTTCGGAAGCTGGTCGAAATAATAATGCGGGAATATCTTTTCCGCCGGGAAGCAGCTATCCAATGTATTGCGAATGGTTGTTCCGGCCGTTTTGGGGATATGCAAAAAAAACAAAGGCCGCTCTTGATTGATACTTTGAATCGGAAATCGTTTTTGATTCATCTTTGATTACCTGTCCTGAAAAATGGTGTTTGATCCTGTGCGCAATTTTTATTGTAAAAACGTTTCGTTTGATAGAGCGATTTTCTCATGCAACCGGTTACGCACATCAGGATCACTGAATTTTAAATCCGGCGCTTCGTTTAAGCCGGCTGCCATTTCCCGAAAATCGCCGGCTAACCGCTGCCTAGCAAACTCATACAGTTCCAAATCCATCGATACATATTTACTCATTTCCTTTCGCAGCGATTCCGGTAATGTGTCTTTGCTGATTTTTTCTTTTTTCGACGTTCTGTTCATTCTTGTCGCCGAGTCAAATTTTGGCATCACCAAACGATATGACAATACCATTAATGATTTTTCAATATCTTCCATTGTTCCGACAACCAGAAACTGCTCCAGCTTTTCTTTTGCCGATGCCAACAATGAACGGTTTTTAAGGCGTCCTTCATGCGTATAGTTCAGCCGAAAATCCATTCCTAAAAGATAGGTTTGTTGATTTGATATTGTATTTTTTATATGCGGGAAATCCGTATAGTCTGATTCGATAAATTCTTCGAGGCTGGTGTTGGCAATCCGGCGGCATTCATCGGCAAGCTTTGGGTTGTTTGTACGCCGGGCCGGGATCAAGCCGGAGCGCTTCCATTGCTGAAAATTGGATATGATCTGATCTATCGGATGGCGTAAAAATGTTATCACTGTCATAGGTTTACGAACAAGCGACTCCATTCTCGAGATGGGGAAATGACCCCGGAAAAAGGAATATCGTTGTAGTTTTTCACGTGAATCCGGTTTCTCTAATTGATCCATAAAATAAAACGGGCAAGTCTGCCCCTTCGGAAAGCAATGTTCCAAAGATACCCGGATAGTCGTTCCGGCTGTTTTCGGAATATGTAAAAAAAACAAGGGACGTTCCGGGGTAAAATCCCTGATCGAAATTCTGCTTTGTGTCATTCTCTATTTACCTTGCTATGAACGTTCCGGCAAACGAGGGCATACCTCACCCATTCAAATGCCTGACATGAAAAATAATTTGAAAGACCCGCCCTGCAGCCGCAACATACAAGGGCCAGCCCTGTCTCAAAGGGCGCAAGCGCCCAAGTCGACAGTGTGTTCCCTGCCAAAAAGATCCAGGGCAACGCGAATACGCCGTTTGCGCGCGTTGACCTTAACAATCAAAGCATCCATTCCTTTTAGCGGACCGTTGATAATACGAACTTTCTGACCTTCTTTTACATACGATGAAAAAGAAACAATATCGTTTTCGCCGGCTAACTCTCGAATTTGCGCCATTTCACCGGCGGAAACGGGAGTTACCGTATCGGACCCATGTTTGTCTGAACCGGCGGATAACCCCAATATTTTGTATAAAATATTTTGGGAACCATACTGGTTTAATTTTCTGGTTAATTCCAGAGCTTCGCTATAAACCATCTTTCCGGCGCTGCAAAAGAAAAGATAGCCGGGGAACAAAGCCTTTATCTCGTGAAAGTTTTCACCGCCCCTGCGGATAGATAGCTCCCGCTTCGGGAAAAAAACGCTCCCCTTCCCCATGACTTGCTCAAGAAGCCGGCACAAAGAGTCTTCTTTGCCTGACATGCATTGCAGTGCGTACCAATATCTCATGGGTTTTTAGCCTTCGCTGCGTTCATTCAGTGAACGCATCACCGTGTATCAAACATTCAACATATTGTCAATGATTCTATTGAAATGTTTTTAAACGCTTCGGGCAAGGTTTTGAATTTTTTGACTTCATTAAAGTCAAACAAGTGAAATGAATACGGTCAAAGACCGGCCCAATCTCCGCTTTGGTTTTGGTACGCATACTCTTCTTCGGTAACCGGCGTTTGGCGAGCTTCGCCTTTGAAAAAACGAATCACCTCTAAAACGGCTCCCATTTCCATGTCGCGGCGGGCCTGGTAGGTACACGAGCCCATGTGTTGTGTGATTAATATATTGCCTAATTCTGCCAGATTACCCCGGTATGGCTCATGATCAAATACGTCAATGGCGGCGCCGGCAATTCGATTTTCTTTTAACGCCTGAAAAAGCGCTTGCTCGTCAATGATGCCGCCCCTTGCCGTGTTGATGCAAAAGGCGGTTTTTTTCATTTTATAAATTTGTTCGGCTCCAATCAGGCTTCTGGTCGCCCCGGAAAGCGGAACATGCAAAGAAATAAAATCGCAACTCTCAAGTATTTCGCCCAGGCTCGCCAACGTCAGGTTTAACCCTTCGCGTCGCAAGGTTGAAAACGCCGGCTCCAGTTTTTCAGGCGGTTTAATATCACAGGCCATTACTCGCGACGGCTCAAAAGCCCGGAGCAAAGAAGCCACTTGCGAGCCCACGCGCCCAAAGCCCACCAAACCGACAGTGGAACCGCGCAAACCCGGACCAAACGGCCGCGACCACTTTTCTTCTCGCAGTTCTCTGTCTGCCAGCGAAATTTGGCGGGCAATGCCAATCATCAACCCGATGGTAAATTCCGAAACCGCAGAAGTCACCGCATCCGGCGTATAAGAAACGGCAATCCCCTTTTCGCGGCAAAGAGCTAACGGGACGCCATCAAGACCGATGCCTATGCGGGAAATTATTTTTAAGTGGGGAGCCGCTTGCACCAAAGGCAAAAGGTTTTCGGTTCCGGCGACAATCCCGTCGCAATCTTTGGCGTAGCCGGCCAGTTCTTCCGGCGTCAATTTACGATTTTCCGGGTTTCTTAAAATTTGCCACCCGGTCTTTTCAAGCGCCTGCAAAGGCTCTTGGTCAGCTCTCGCAAATGGATAATTAGAAATGTAAATGACAGGTTTGTTTTTCACGTTTTGCCTGATATTCGGAGCGCCGCTCTTTTATAAAATCCGATCCGGCTGAATGGGTTCCGCCTGGTTTTGATGGCGCATTAAAATGGAAAATATCATAAACAAGAGCGCAAATAACGCCGCCGAAAACTGTTTTGCTAAAAACGGTTCGGCGACAAACCCAACCCAATACGCCGCCGATAACAGGTAGGCAAAATTCGCCGCCCATTGGCCCGGGGCGCCCTGGCGTAAAAATTGATAAAACAAGTTCATAAACAAAACAATGGCAATGATTCCGCCTTGTACGGCATACTCCAGATACTGGTTATGCAAATGGTAATCGGTAAATTCATCCATATACTCTTTCATTTCTATCGTTACGTTTTGATCCAGTTTTTTCTCCAGTTCCAGGGTTGAGTCGCCTACCCCTTTTCCGAACACGGGCGATTCGCTAAAAATTTCCAGGGCAAATTTATTTGAAAGCATTCGTTTCCCCCATGAACCTCCGTATTCTCCGTTAAGCGTTTTTTCCAGGCTCTTGATGGCGCCTTCAAAACGTTTTTCAAACGAAGATGTAAAACGGATAGCAAAAAGAACAATAATAACAACTCCCAGCATACCGCCCGCAAGAGCGATCCACCGGGCTCGCCCCTGAAACCGGAGCAAAACGGCGAGAGGAAAACAAAGAATAAAAACGAGCTGGCCCGAACGCCCGTGCGTTAAAAAAAGCAAGATCGTCGATGCAACAAACAAGGTTAAATATACCCACGCCTTCCGGTTGCGCCAATGCAGAAAAAACAGATTGTTGAGAGAATACAAAGCAAACACGGCCAGCATCAAACTATATTCAAGATGGTTCATAAAGACCCTGGGGTTATCGGGTCGAACCGCTTCGGAATGTATCCACCGGAAATAAAACGCGTACGACAAAACCATGTCGAACAAAACGCCAAGGGCAAACGCGCCTAACGCATAGCGGATTGTCTTGATTTTAATGGAACTAAACGCCACCGGGGCCAAAAGCAAATAGGAAAAATATTTTAAATTGGAAACAGCCCGCTCAAAGTTTTCCGTCCAAAACAACGTAACGACGAAGTAGCCCACAAAAACGAAAATGCTCAAAGCCAGTTTGTCTTGCCCGATTTGTCTGAATTTTTCCGTTATATTTCTTTCTAATGCAATTTGAATGAACCAAAACAAGGCAAAAAGTGACGTTGTAATGGAAATGCCGGAACGGCTCCAGGGGGTGACGAAAGCCAAAAGTACAAACGAATATTGCACCCATTGTTGCAGATTATATTTTTGTGATAGAGATTTTTCCGCCATAACCGGGCCCCCCTGCCAACACGCCAAAGGTCGGACTGGTTGTAAAAAAGAATTTGCGCGACAAACCAAGCATGCCTAAAACATGCAAAAGAAAAATACAATATGCATCAGCCAAAGACAAACCTGGCGGCAAAAAAGAATTGACTGCATGTTATTACGCGTCAGATAAACCAATTCCTTACCGGAAAAATTAGACACATATTAATTATAATCGCACTGAAGCCTGAGCATTTCTTATGATAAAATCAAACGGTATAGACCTCGACAATGTATTTATTGAGTGCGGCCCCTTGCTTTCGGAAAGACATTTCTCAGGCATACCGTCGGTCACAGCGCATTTTGTCGAAGAATCCTTACAACTCTTAAACTCGCGCCCCGGTTATTTTCATGGGCCAAACCTGTTAAACCCGGAACCCATTGAAAAATCAATCATTGACAAGCACAACGAAGCAATTCGAGAAGAGAAGGCGAAAGACAATTTGTTTATCGGCCAGATTGAAGAAGAGGCAAAAAAAAGAAATGGCCCTACCATCGGCATTTTTACAAACTCACGGCATAATCTGCCTAGAATCTTCGATTACGAATGCCAAATTGTCTATGACCTGACCCCGCTGGTTACTCCCGAGTTTCACCATCAGGATACCATTAACTTTCACGTACCAAAATATCTGACCGAGTTTCAACTTGCCGATTTATTGATCACCATTTCCGAAGCTTCAAAAAAGGATATGATGATCTATACCGGCATTGAAGAAGAAAAGATTCTCGTATCATACCCGGCCGTCGGTATCTCAACATCGTTAAACCAGGAGACTATCCAGGAACTTTCTTCTCTCACCGTCGAACCTTATATTTTGATGGTAGGCACCATTGAACCGCGGAAAAATCATAGCATCTTGTTTGACTATATCAACAGCAACCCATCCGTTTTAGAAAAATATAAATTTATTTTTGCCGGTAAAGACGGCTGGCTCATTAGCTTTCAATCTCTGATGGAAAGCCTTACCAATGTGCCTCGTCACCTGCTAAAAAATATTATCAGACTAGGGTTTATCAGCGAAACCATGAAAACCATGCTCATTAAAAATGCGTCTTTTCTTGTGTTTCCTTCTTTTTACGAGGGGTTCGGCATGCCGGTCATTGAAGCAATGCAACACGGTTGCCCTGTCCTGGCTTCGTGCAGCAGCAGCATACCCGAGGCGGGGGGCAAAAACTGCGAATACTTTGACCCCCATTCCGCTGAAAATTTTGCCCAGGCATTTGAACAAATGCATATAAAAGTCACCCGCGAGCGTTCCGAACTTGCGGCCCGGGCAAAAGAGCATGCCTCGCAATTCACCTGGTCTAAATTTACAAAACCGATCTATGAACGGATTGTCCAAGAATATCAAAACATTACAACGGAAACCAAACAGGCATAAACCGGAAATATAGCATGGATAATCGTCAAATATATTACAGCTCGCAAACCAGAAGCCAAATGATCCAGGGGTACGCCTTTGGAGGCGAAGCATACAGCTATACTGTCGTCCGCGACAATCTATTGCGCCTCCTGGCCGAAAAAGAATTTAAGCTGACTGAAATATTACGGCCTGAAATTGTGAAAACACCAAAGGCCCATGAATTAATGATCAAAGAGCAACCTCTCGCTCATATCATTTGCAAACCTTTTCCCGAGATCCGGGTTTTGGAAAATACCTACAACATTGGCATCATAGCCTGGGAGTTCGACAAAATAAACGCCGGGAGCGAGAAAAACCCCTTGCCCACAAACGACTATTTGAGAATGCTGAATGTACTCGATGAAGTTTGGGTGCTTAGCGAGTATTCCAGGAAAGTGTTTAATTCGTATGGCCTTGAACATATTTACGCCATTCCCAGCCCGTTAAAAAAGTATGCGCCTGCCCCGGTAAAAGAAAAAGCCGACCCCAGAGATATTTTAAAGAAAACGCAGGTCCTGGGGGCCGACCCCACCGAGAAGAACCCTTCGTCAAATACATCGCAATGGAAATTCGGAGCTTTTGACGAAATGTACAACAAATACGAATTTTCGGAAAGGCCTGCGGTTTTTATCAGTTCCGTTAATTTTTTTGACCAGAGAAAAAACCTGGCCGACATGATTCGCTCTTTTGCCGAATTTCGCAAAGAACATCAAAATGCCGTTTTCATTGTGAAGTTAATTGTCAACACAAGGAAAACCGCATTGTCGTATATACCCACCGGATTTTTATTTGATTACGGAGTGGAAATCAACGAGCTGGATCTTTCGGGTGTTTTTCTTCTGGTTGATTACCTGACGGATGAAGAATATGAAACATTTCTTGCCTGCGGCGATTTTTATTTTTGCGCTTCGCATGCAGAGGGGCAATGCTTTCCCTTGCAAGAGGCAATGTCCATGGGCGTGGTGCCCGTTTCGGTAGACAACACTGCCATGGCGGATTACATTGACTCTGACAACGCTTTCGTCATACCGTCTTATTTAACCCCTATCCCGGAAAATATCAATCAACGATACGGCTTTACAGAGCAGATGAGCTGGTATGATATTCAAATAAACGAAGCCGCCGAGCAATTGAAGCAAGCGTACCTTTGCACAAACTATGAAGAGAAATCGAAAAAAGCGATGGAGACAATTGAAAAGCATTGCGGTGACGAAGCCGTATATGGCAAGATCAAAGAACGGCTGGGGCAAATAAACGGAAGCAAGTCATGATTTTTCATAAACCATTCCGAAAAAGGAAGGTCCTTTTTATCCATATCCCTAAAACGGCAGGGACGACCTTTAAAAGCATTTTATACCGTCATTTCAAAGAAAAAGAGATTTGCCCGGTTTGGGATGAGGAAATATTAAAAGAAGATTTAGCCGGGAACATTAAAAAATACCGTTTATTTCACGGGCATTTTAATTATGAACTGATCCCCGCTTTTGACGAAAAACCCGTATTGCTGACTTTTTTGCGCGAACCGATTGCGCGCATTCGCTCGCATTACTATTATGAAAAATCGTTGCCGGAAGTCCAGGCAAACGATCTGCCTATCGGCGCCAGAGAAGTCGTCTATCTTGCCAAAAATAAAGATATTGAAACATACCTCAATCACGATTCCGAAGTGTTAAAACACATGACGACAAACCTGCAAACCAGAAAGATTGCCGCCAGTTCCAACTACCCTCTGGACCAATGGAGCGATGATGAGTGGTATGAAATGGCCAGTTCCCATTTGCAACAGTTTGACTTTGTCGGAATACTGGAACGCTTTGACGAATCCATGCAGCTTTTTAACGCCAAGTTCGGAATCAAAGACAGCGACTACGAAGTTAAAAATAACATCACGCCAATTGACCAAAAAATTGACATTGAATCAATGAGACAAATCAAAGGCCTTGCGCCTAAAATCAACCTTGATGACAAATTGTACCGTCTGGGTTGCGAACGATTTGAAAAAGAATTAATTTCTTACGGGATAAAGAACAATGCTAACAGTTAGAAATTACATCAGACTAATACAACAAGCGGAAAGTCAAAACGCAGGGGCTCCGAAGTATCAAACGCTTTTTCATGTAAACGACTTTCTCAGCATTTATAACAACCGGAATCTTGTTATCGTGCTTTACCAAAAGCTTTTACGGCGAACGCCCAACGATACGGAAGTGCATAACAGGGTGAAAGCCATTGAACTCGGCGGGCCTTTGCTCGGTCCTTTTATGTGCATTGCCAGCGTCGCCTTGTCTTTGGAAGCAAAACAGTATCATAGTGAAGTAAAGGGAATATTCCCGCTAGCCTACTTGCTACGGTTTAGCTTTACACAACGGATTCTAAAAATTCTTATGGCGATTAAATACACGTCGCTAAACCAGGTAAAAATCGCCCAGCAAATGCACCTCGAACCGCTGATCCACCAGCAAGCTGAAAACATCAATACGATTACCGGAGAAATTTACAATTTAAAAAAATTATTAAATGTAACGCAAAATACGTTTTATCATAATTTTCGATTCCAACTGGCCAACCAGGCAGGCAACAAGGCAATGGAACAAGCCAGAGAAGCTTATGAAGAGCAACTGGCTAAAACGCCGGTCGCTGCGCAAGCGGATGAAACAATGAAGTTGTTAGACATCAACAGCTTTTCAGCAAGTTGGATCAAACGGTGTCTTTCTCATGGCAATGTCGTAGCTTACGAAGAAAATCAAGTCGTATCAACCGAATACCGGGAAATGGGCGCCGAAATCATAGATTCAAATTTACCGGAACAACTAAAAATGGTTGAGAATGAATCGCTCTCAAGCGTATCCGCTTTTCACCTGGCAAACTTGTACGCTTTGGCGGTTGTTATTGAAATCATCGATGAAATTTACCGTGCTCTTTTACCAAAGGGGCTGTTTATCATGGAACTGGGCCCGAATCAAACGATGCAGAGTTTCCCCGAATTGACCGGGGCGAATATGACTTTGGTTCTATACCATACCCTCTTGCTCCAGGGTTTTGGCGCCGTTGAAATTTACCCTGTCGCTTCCGACGGAAAAATACAAGGCGCACTGGACATTTCAAAACTAAACCGCAAAACAGAGACCCAAATCGATATTGCAGGGTATCAAATTCTGGCCAGAAAATAAAAGAGAGGCGGAATCTCTCAAGTCAAACCCCCGAAAATTTTACGGGGGAAAAACGGTTGACATTATATCGAATTTAGCCATTCCTATTGGCATGAAAAAAGTAAGCATTTTAACCGCGATAATCATCTCACTCGGCAGCATTGTTCTCGCTGTTCATTGTGGGGACAAAGAATCTCAAAAACCTACCGCAGAGCGCGTCTTGAAAAATCTGGACAAAAATAAAGACGGGAAAATTTCAAAAGCGGAATGGCTTCAACCATTGAAAACAAGATTTGCAAAAGCGGATAAAGACAAAAACGATGTATTAAATGAGGCTGAAATCAAAGCGTCGCATATACGAACCAAAGAACAGCTGAAAAAACTTGATACAAATCATGATAACAAGCTATCAAAACAAGAGCATCTTGATCCCCGAATAAAGCGTTTTAACCGGTTTGATAAAAACAAAGACGGTTTTCTCGACAAAGCTGAATTACAGAAACTCTAAAACCACATTCGACGTAGAAGAGCGTTCGGCAATGATTTGTCGAATGCTCTTCTAAAATCAACTCGATACGATCCCCCGGTTATGAACGCAAAGCCGAGGTTTCATCCAAAGTTTTGTTCTCATACCCGGTTGCTTTATAACTGACAACCAAAGGCGGCGTATGCTTTCTGCCTATTTTGATGCGTTGTGTTAAGCCTATAAAGTTTTCCGCCGAATCTTCATAGATCATTTGATCGTCTTTCAGTACAATTTGCATCGGCTTAATAATAAACGTATTGTGCCGGATAAATGACGTAATGGCTTTTACGTTAAAAATCGGATTCACATTGCACCCGACTTCGTTGATCGACAAACTAATGATACAGCGGTTTGTTAGTTCAAAGTCTTCCCGACGGATAAATCGTGTTCTTTCCATGAAAGCCTGGTAGCGGTAAATTAAGTTATCGCTCGTATTTACGCCCACCAAAACAATATTATCGGCGCCTAACAGTTTCACCCGCAGCTCCCGCATGTAGTCTTTCGGCGATTGAATGATGCAACTGTAGATATCTTCTTCGCCTTCATGACGTTTTTTCACAGCCGGAGAAGGACACACAGGGCAGGCAATGCAACGGTAAATATTTTTATCCGTTAAGTTTAAAACTTCATAATTTTCCACCTGGTTGCGCACAGCATAATCCCGGACGATTTTTTCATATTTTTGATCCGATGTGTCCATTGTTATGACAAAGAGGGTTTTGGGCGCTTCTTCACTCTCTTCGCCCTTCTCAACATTTGTTCCGTTCATGATCACTTTTGCCGCCTGGGCGACCTGCCTGCCCGTCCCGAAAGAGGTATCGGCTCCAAACTTGTCGTCTAACGCGGTCATTGGATCGCCGGCAACGACCGTACCGCCGTACTGAGCCGTTTTTGGGCCATTGCCTACGGCAACGGCTCCTTGCATCAGCGATTCAAAAAGGGAATAAATGATTGTTGTCTCTTGACCGCCGTTTCGCTTTGCGCCAATGGAAACAACGCCCACCGCTTTGTCATGCAATACCTTGGTTTTATCGGTCAGTTGCAAAATCTTATTTGCTACCGAAGAGCGGTCGCCAAAATAGACAGGAGAACTAATAATAATGCCGTTTGACTCTTCAATGCGTTTTAACACATCTTTTACATTTGCTTCGTCAAGAGAAAGCGTATCAATCTCTTCCAGGTCGTCCATGGTTTCAATTTGAGACAGACCGCCGTAGAGGTTTTCATTCCGGTGTTTAAACAAATCCAAAAGAGATACTAAATCTACCTTAGCGCCATTTAGTCTGGCTCCCAATAGCGCAATGGCAGAAGCGATATCCGAATTTGAGAACGTTTTCTCGGATTTGCGAATGGATTCAGTCAGTTCATCAATATCGTTCGCCTGGTTAATAAGAGAAAGAAGTTCGGAGGTATGTTGGTGGCTGGAACGGATAGAACCGCTGACAGCGATGATAACAGGTTGGGTGCTCATTCATACACCTAAAGAAAATAAATAGAAGGTCAAGTATTTATTCATATCATTAGCAAAAACAAATATAGACCAAAATGGCGGAATGTCGATTGCAACGGGCGTTTCGGTTGTGAATTTGGCGTATGAATTCTACCGGAAAATACATTGGAGCGCATGTCAGCGCCGCCGGCGGAGTTGAAAACGCTCCCCTGAACGCTCAAAAAATTGGCGCGCGGGCTTTTGCCTTGTTTACGAAAAACCAGCGGCAATGGTCGGCTGCGGATTTAACCGAAGAAAACATTGAACGGTTCGGGCAAAATCTGCAAAAAGCCGGTATCGCCCCGGACCATGTTTTGCCTCATGACAGCTACTTGATTAACCTGGCGCACCCCGAAAAAGAGCCCCTGAAAAAATCGCAAACCGCTTTTATCGACGAAATGAAACGATGCGAACAATTATCGTTGACTTTGCTCAACTTTCACCCGGGCTCGACCTTGAAAAAAATCGACGATGACGATGGGTTGAAACGTGTCGCAGAATCAATCAACCTGGCACACCGGTACAGCAAAAACGTGATCGCCGTGATCGAAAACACGGCCGGGCAAGGCTCAAACCTGGGGCATCGCTTTGAACATTTGGCTAGAATCATTGAATTGGTATCCGATCAAACCAGGGTCGGAGTTTGTCTGGACACATGCCACGCCTTTGCCGCGGGCTATGACTTGAGAGACCGGGAATCCTGTGAAAAAACATTCCGTGAATTTGAGACCATTGTCGGGTTTTCTTACCTCAAAGGGATGCACTTAAATGACGCAAAATCGAAATTTCAATCGCGCGTTGACCGCCATCACTCAATTGGCAAAGGCAACCTGGGACTGGATGTTTTTCGCTACATTATGAACGACGCCCGCTTTGACAATATCCCCCTCGTGCTGGAAACCATTGATCCTGAACTCTGGGCCGGCGAAATTGAAATGCTCTATTCGCTGGAAAACCGGTAAATTTCCCGCGTTGTCATCTTTGTCATCTCAAGCAGCGTCTTGAAAAGAGTGCATCATCTCTAGACGGGTAAAAATATAGCGGGGGAAAGGAACATTCTCACGGTAAAAATCGCGAATGGTACGGTACTCGGGCGTGCCCGGCAACCACCCTTTCTCTTTTAAAAAAAGCTCTATTTCGCGGTTTGACATTAGGTCGGGCGGCTTATGGCAGCGCTTCGTCATTTCCGCTAACGGGCGATATTTGTTTTGCCGGTCGATTTGATGTTTCTTATATTGGCTCATAAACCGGTTATCGTTCCCGATTTCCATTTTTCGCAAAATCGCTAAAAAAAATAATAAAAACCGGCTAAAATTGCCGAGCGTTTGAACTGAATGTTCGTTTTTACGGAAGATCGATAAGCCGCGCCTGCCGAACCCGAATGACCGTAAAAAGAATGCAGGGTTACTAACGCCCCGGCGCCGGCCCCGGCAATGACATCGGTAAAATAGTGACGGTCTGCCGCGATGCGAAGGTAACCTGTGAGCCCGCCAAGTAAGGCCGCAGCGGTAAAGTAGAGCGCTTTTTCTCTTTGCGACCCCGCGCTTTGCGAAAGAAGCGCCGCCAGCGAAAAGGTTCCGGCAAAGGTGATCGACGTATGCCCGCTGAAAAACGAACGGTAGGCATCATAACCATGAAGCTTGGATCCCGGGTCGCTTTCAAAATAGGAATAAGGGCGCTCGCGCGCAAACGTCATTTTCGCCGCCTGAGTAAGAACAATGGTATACGAAAGACTGTTCCAGACATGAATGATATTGTCAGTTCGACGGCCCGGGGAACTTTCCGGCAAGGTTAGAGCGGCGAGAAAAGAGCCTGTAGCGGCGCCTAGATATAAAACATCCGAGCATAAGGCCGCATTTTCCCGGCTATTTTCTTTTAAATGCAAGCTGTCACGGATGCCGCGGTCAAGCGCCCCCGGGGTTGTCCAGCGAGCTTCCGGCGAGTTCTGCCGAATATCATACAAAAACAAGGCGCTGGCCACGGTGCCGGCAAGAAACCCGGGCAAGACATCTCTAACCAACAGATGCCTTGGTTCCGGATTTGGGTTTGCGCCCACGGAACCCGGTTGGCCGTAAACGCCGGAAACAAAAGCCGGCGAAATGAAGGTTGCCAGCACAAGACCGGTTATGACTTTCATCAAACGTAAAAAGATTTGCAATATATTCGTCGTCAATCGATTATTCCCGGCGCCTGCCGGATAATGAGAACGCGCAAAAAGAACGTAAGGAGAACATATGAAAAGGCGCTCATGGTTTTTATTTTTCTTTTTGGCATTGCCCCTGACCTGGTTTCACCGGTCTTTGATGGCAAATTCTCTCGATTCAGTGATCACAAAAGACAACCCCTCTTTGCCTGGCCAAATTTACCAGGCGCGCGTAATTTATGTAGGGGAAAACCACACGGAATTTTCAAACCATATAAAACAACTTGAAATCATACAAGCGCTCTATTCGCGCAACCGTGACATTGTCATTGGAATGGAAATGTTCTACCGCAGCGACCAAAAACATCTCGACGATTATATTTCCGGCAAAATCAATGAAAAGCAATTGTTAAAAAGCACCGGGTATTTTACAAACTGGGGCTATAACTTTTATCTTTACCGGGATATTCTAAACTTTGCCAGAGAAAAAAAGATCAAAGTTGTCGGGCTCAACATTGACAAATCAATCATCCGGGGGATCGGTCAGGAAGGCTTTCGTTCGCTCAACCAAAAAGATATGAGCGATCTTCCCGGCTCTCTTGATTTTGGCTCGCAAAGCTCTTCAAAAGGTACGGCAGCAAATCATAACCCGTATCGCGACCGCCTCTATACCATTTTTACGCGCCACTCCGGCTTTGAAATGCGCTCTTTTCAAAACTTTTACCTGGCGCAACTCATTCGCGATGAGTACATGGCCGAGTCCGTTCACCTTGCGCTTCTAAATACAAAAAGCACAATGGTAGTCCTGGCGGGCAACGGTCATATCCGTTACCGCGATACGATCCCGGAACGAGCAAAGCGAAGAAACAATTTACCCTATCTTTCTATTTTACTTGATTACGATTTTGAACCGGATATTGCAGACTACTTTATCTATACGCCTTGGGCCGAAGTGAAAGAACCGCCGCTTCTGGGCATTGTCGCTTTTCCCGAAAACAACCAAATCATCGTCAAGGGGTTTAGCGGGTCTGAAGCTCAAGAACGGCACTCTTTAAAAATAGACGACCGGATTGTTTCTCTTGGCAATGAGCCGGTTGAAACGCTGGCCGATGTACGCTTGTTTCTTTACCAAAAAAAGTATGGCGATGAAATTACAATCGGGGTTGTCCGGGAAGGCCGTCAATTGAGTTTAAAGTATACCCTTACCGAGTATGCAACAGACACCTCCCCGGATTCTCACCCGGATCGCTAACGTCTTGTTAAACCAAGGTTCGGTTTAAAGCGTTAAAGAGCGCCTTGATCGAAGCAATTTCAATATTGCTATCCGTACCTACGCCAAAACGCTGCACCCCGTTCGACTCAATTTGAATATAAGCGACAGCTTGCGCGTCGGACCCGCCGCTTAGAGAGTGTTCGGAATAGTTCAAGATCACAAAATCGGCCAATCCGGTACCCATCAAGGCTTTCTTGCAAGCGTCAATTGGCCCATTGCCGATACCTTCAATATTTTGCTCTTCTCCCTTGTATCGAAACACCAATTCGCAACGGATAGAATGCGTTTTACCGTCAACCGGGCTGTGGCGAAAATCAAGATACTCAAACGGTTCGGTCCGCTCCAGGTATTCCGTTTTGAAGATTTCATAAACCTTATCCGGTAAAATTTCTTCGTTACGCATATCGGCGACCGATTGCACCAGCGGCCCTAACTCGGCATGCATTGCCTTGGGGAGCTGAAAACCGTAGTGCTTGTCCATAATGTACGCCACCCCTCCCTTGCCGGACTGGCTGTTAATGCGAATGATCGCTTCGTAACTTCGCCCTAAATCTTCCGGATCGACAGGCAAATAGGGAACGGCCCATTGGTCATTGACCTTATCTTCTCGGGCTGCCATGCCTTTGTTGATGGCGTCCTGGTGCGAACCTGAAAAGGCGGTGTAGACCAGCTCGCCGGCATACGGATGGCGGATATGCACCGGGATTTTCGTTACCTTCTCTGACACTTCGACAACGTTATTTATATTGTGAAAGTCCAAATGAGGGTTGATTCCCTGCGTATACATATTTAACGCCAAAGTAATAATATCCACATTGCCCGTTCTTTCGCCGTTGCCAAACAAGGTGCCTTCAACGCGGTCGGCCCCGGCCATCAAAGACAGTTCCGTAGCCGCCACAGCCGTCCCGCGGTCATTGTGAGCGTGCAAACTAATCAAAGCCCTCTTTCGATCTTTTAAGTTCTGGCAAAACCACTCAATTTGATCCGCTAAAACATTTGGCGTGTACATCTCTACCGTCGCGGGTAAATTTAAAATAACCGGATTGTCTTGCGTCGCGCCCCATTCATCCAAAACCGCTTCGCAAACTTCCAATGCATAGTCAGTCTCCGTTCCGCTAAAACTTTCGGGCGAATATTCTAACCGCACTTCGGTTTGGTGATCTTTGGCATACTTCTTTACCAGGCGGACGCCATTCACAGCCAGCACTTTTATTTCTTCGCGCGATTTACCGAACACAACGCGCCGCTGCAATTCGGAAGTCGAATTGTACAAATGCAAGATCGCGCGTTTTGCGCCATGTAAAGCCTCGAATGTTTTTTCAATCAAGTGCTCGCGAGCCTGAGTCAACACCTGAATTGTCACATCATCCGGAATCAAACCCTCTTCAATGATTCGCCGTAAGAATTTGTATTCCAGAGCCGAAGCGGAAGGGAAACCGACTTCAATTTCTTTAAAACCGATTTCAACCAGAAGCCGAAACATCTCCAGCTTCTCTTCAATATTCATGGGTATGATTAACGCCTGGTTTCCGTCGCGCAAATCGACGCTGCACCAGGCAGGCGCTTTTTCAATGGCGCGCCCGGGCCAGGTACGGGGGCTGGGCGTTTGTATACCGCCAAAAGGACGGTATTTGTTTACATAGTTTTGTTTCATGTTATCTCCCTTTAAAATCGTCAGCCTGCGTCAAAAGCGCAAGGCAATTTTCCCCTCTGGGGCCAGCTTTAACGGGAGAGCGATAGGATGCCGCGAACCGAAGTAAATGTAAATAATTGACAAATTTTTGCGGCCATGAGCAATAAAATAGTATAAAAACAGGGTGTCAATCACAATATGAAAAAGTGTTGACGGCCGATGAGGCAGTTTCATCGCTATACGGTCCTGCTATGATAAAAAAAAGTACCATTTTATCCCTCTTGTTGATCGCTCTTGTCATCACCACCCGAATTTTCACCCAAGAGTTTGTTCATCCGACAGATGTCGTAAAGCAAACCAAAGAAAGATTTAAGGCGATGGAAACTTACCAGGCCGAGTTTCAAATTGTAACCGAGCAAAACAACAAAAAGAGCTACGCTGCCGGAACCGCGTATTACAAGAAAGGGGGGATGGTTAACTTTACCTTTACCACGCCCAGAGCGGATATGATTATCTCAAACGGGAAAAAACTCTGGGTCTATATGTCAGACTTACGGGCAGTCGGCGTTCAAGATCTCGATCCCGAAAAAGCGTCATTGTACAACTCAAATACATATGAAGGGTTAATTACCCTTTTTTCACGTTACCACTACAGTTTTGATACCCCCAACCAACCGGTGGAATCTTCCGGTAGTATGTACTACGTTTTAAAACTCAAAGAAAAAGTGGCCAGCGGGAGTTTTACGGAAATGCAAGTTTATATTGATGCCCAAACGTATCTCATTACAAAAATCGTAGCGCAGTCCCCCATGGGAAAAACAATGACACTTATTTTTAAAAATATAGAATTAGATATGGAACTGCCTAACAGCCTGTTTCAATATACCGTGGAGGGTAATGTTCGTGTTGTTGAAAATCCGTTGACAACTTTGGAATAACGAACAGGATAGAGTCAGATGAATGAAACAATCGGACAAATATTAAAACGGGCGCGTCTCTCAAAAAAAGCCACGATTAAAGACGCAAGCGAAGCTACGAATATTACCGGACGCCATATTACGGCGCTCGAAGAAGACAATTTTGATATTTTCCCGGGGGATATTTACACCCTGGGGTTTTTACGCAGTTATTCAACTTACCTTGGCCTGGACGCCGAGTATATCATTCAACTGTATCGGGGAAACCGGCTGGAAGAGATTGAAACGCCGATCAAGCAGTTGACCGAACCCACCATTACGCCCTGGGATTATATTAAACGTTATGCTACGCTGCCGGTCGCGGTAATCATGCTGCTTCTCATCGGCTATTTCGGGTATAGCGCCGTAAATAGCGGTGATGCGGCAGACGACGGTTCGGAACCTGCGGTGCGTTTTCAAAACATGGAAGCCCTTCTGCAAAATTCCAAAAAAATTCCGGATGTGGAAACCGAGCACATTAAAATCAGTTCGGGTTACACCACCGCGTTGATCTCGATTGGCGGCGGTATCGATTTTTCGGTGAACAACCAGGAAATTTACCTGGTTCTGGAGAGCCTGGAATATGACCCGGCGAATGAATCGGGGAACCTTGCGCAACTGTTTTTATACCCCGGCAAACGTCCGGTACTTTTGCAAGGCAGCAAACCAAATGAAATTTCATACGAAGATATCCGGCCGTTTACCATATCTTTGATGGGTTCAACGCCAAATACCATCAAGGTTCGTCTCGAAGTGTCTGAATCACTGGAAGATACCGCGGGCGAAAACGATATGGAATCGCATATTGCGAATCCTTCCAACTTTATCATTGTCTTTGAAGGCATCACTACCGGCGATAACTTTGTTGAGTTCTTTGTAGACGGCAAACCGCGCAAACGAGGTCTTTTAAAGGGCGGGTCCCGGCTTTACTATGAAGCAAACGAATCGATCCAAATGAAAATCGGAGACGCAGGGGCTATGCTGATCAAGATTAACGGAAAAGAGTATACGTTTGGCAAACGCGGGCAACAAGTGAATAAAATCATTCGCAAAGTAAAAGATCCGGTGGAGCAAACGCGTTTTCAAATCATGATCAAAGACTCCTGATCATGAAACAAGCCGGCCAATTTTCCTTTTTTATAGAAACACTGGGTTGCCCGAAAAACCGCGTTGATTCGCGGAGCATGCGGGCGGCGCTTTTGCAGCACGGATTCCGGGAAAGCGCCGAAGCAAAAAACGCCAATATCCTGCTCATCAACACCTGTTCCTTTATCCGGGAAGCGCAAGAAGAGACAATCGATACCATTTTTACGGCATTGCAATATAAAAAAGAAGACCCCGATAGAATTGTCGGGGTTGTCGGATGTTTTGCGCAGCAGTTCCCCGAAGCCGTACAACAAGAGATACCCGAAGCCGACTTTGTTCTGGGAACCGGACGTTACCACGAGATCCCTCATTTGTTGTCAGAACAATTTAGCATTGCTTTGCAACCGCAACCTTTTTCACCTTCGGCAAATCAAGCCGCCAACGCGGCTGCCGGTCTGCCGTATGCGTATTTTCGCCTGGGCCAAGGTTGCTCCCGCCAATGCGCCTTTTGCGTAATTCCGTCTATCCGGGGTCCCCTTATGTCGTATGACCCGGAAAATATTAAAAAACAGTTTGAAGAAGAGCTGAGTCTAAGAGGCGGCGCTATTCCGCCTGAAGTGATTTTAGTAAGCCAGGATACGGTAGCCACCCCCATTGATGATCTGCAAAGAACCATTGAGTATTTTTCGAAGATGGAAGAGGTGCGCTGGGTTCGGCTTCATTATCTTTTTCCCGACAAACGTATTTTTAAAATCCTGGAGCTTTTTCGGCAATATCCGAAAATCACTCCATATCTGGATATTCCGTTTCAGCATGTTTCGCCGCGTGTTCTTGAAAAAATGAAACGACCCGGCAACCCTGAGTTTTTCAACGAAATCATGGATGCCGCTTTAGAAGCCCGGCCCGATATGGAGTTTCGAAGTTCGTTTATTCTCGGGTTCCCCGGAGAAAAAGAGAGCGATGTCGATCAAATCATTCGATTTCTCGATGATGCGCCGTTGCATAAGCTGGCGTTATTTCGATATTCCCATGAAGAGGCCTCGCCCGCCGCATCTTTGAACGATGATGTAGACGAAGGCGATAAAATCGAACGATTGAATTTAGTGCGCAATTACCACCTTGAAAAACGGCGAGTTTTGCGCGAAAAATTAATCGATCAAACGGAAAAAATGCTTGTAGAAGAGTTTTCCGAAGATGAAATAACAGCGCGGAGAGCTGCCGATTCGCCGGAAATTGACGAAGTAGTGATTGTACCCCGCCAAGATGCAAATCCGGCGGCAGGCGACTTCATTGACATTACCTTGAAAGTCGCAATGGAGTACGATTGGCTGGGAGAAATTTCGGGAAACAATAAATGAATATCCCCAATATATTAACCTTTTTACGCCTGGTCATGATCCCCTTCTTCATTTATTTTTTGCTGCAGGACGATCCGAAATCCCGGCTCATCGCTTTTTTACTATTTGTCATTGCGGGGTTATCCGATTTTCTCGACGGGTATTTAGCCCGTAAACTGGAACAAGACACCAAACTTGGCCGTTTTCTCGACCCATTGGCCGATAAGTTTCTGGTCATAACAACTCTATTTGCATTTTATTATCTTGATAACCAGATTTCCTTGTGGATTGTTTTCGTGATTATAGGCAGAGATATTTTAATTACTTTAATGCGGTACATGGCAATTGCCAAAGGCAAGGAACTGCGAACCACCAGGCTGGCCAAGACAAAAACAGCTTTTCAAATGATTGCCATTATTTTAATTCTTTTGGTCTTTATTGTCCGCTCGTACAGGGTCGACATTCAAGATACGTTTGAACGGGGCCATTTGTCCGGCAAGAAAAACATTGAAATTGCGACCGAACTGCTCCGGGAAGGCGTTCGCATGCTGCCCTCCAAAGAGATCAAGCAGTCCGAAAAACGAAAGGTTTTTGCCGAATCGATTCCCTATTTTTTAATGCTTATCACTGCTTTTGTAACCTTAATTTCCGGGGTGCGGTACGTAATGTACAATATCGATATTTTAAAACCGCCTTACCATTTGTTTAGAAACAGGGAGCGGGATCCTTGAAAAAATCCGCGCTCTTGTATTTTGCCGAGTTCATTTCAACCGGTTGTTATTCAGGCTACCTGCCCGCTGCGCCTGGCACATGGGGTTCATTAGCCGCGATGCTGATTGCGCTGCATATCGCTCTCAACCAAAGCAGTGAAAACGCCATGCAATGGATGCGGATATTAGGGGCGGCTTCATTGCTATTAGGGTTGGTTTTTTCCGGTTTATGGGCCGCCGAAACGGGAGAAAAGGATCCTCCCTCGATTGTCATCGATGAATGGGCCGGTCTTTTTTATACATACGCTTTTATTGAACTAAACATGATGACTTTAATCGCCGGTTTCATTTTATTTAGAATTTTTGATATTTTTAAACCTTGGCCTGCCAATCGAATCCAGTCACTCCCCGGAGGATGGGGAATTATGCTTGATGACGTAATCGCAGGATTTTACGCTGCCTTGGTATTAGCGGCGTTTGAGTATTTATATGTCATTTGGTAGCAAAACATTCGGAGCCAATACGCAAATGGTTGTCGAAAAAGATCAAATTGATGAATTGAATTCTTCATTAAACTATCTTTTAAACGAACTCAGCGGGCTTGAAGACGACTTCATGGAAGTTGAAAAAATCTTTTTTAAACTGCATCCCTCTTTGGTCGCTCTGGTGGATAGAGCCGACGAACTTACAAAAACGATGAGCAACCAGGGGTTAAACCTTGCCGCCCGCCGTACAAAACGCCTGAAAATGACATTGGAGCATTTTCAAAGGCATCATGGGTACCATCTTGATCATTTTCACATGGTATTTTCCGCCATCAAAACGGCTATTTCAAAAGCCCCGAATGAAATTTTACCCAGCCCATGGCAAGAACAACTGTTTAAGCAATTTGACGAGGCGGCTGATTGGGTAAAAAAATTGGCGAAGCACCGGACCGATTATATAAAATTTGTTCTGGTACAATCCAGCGGAATGAATTTTATGATCCCTTCCGAAAAAATTCTCTGGAAAAAACAGGTACCCAATAAGGATAAACTTAAAATTCAAATCAAACACCTCGCCGAACCCAATATTTTCAGGTTTAACCGGCTTTTAGTCAGGGAACTTGACGAAAAAAAACCTCTCGAAATGACGGGTCTTTTACTATTGGCGCCAAACGGCGACCGCCAGGGAATCATGGTTGACCAAATGGAAGGGGAGATTATGATTTCCCGAAAATTGCTAAAAAGAAAAACAGAGTATATGCATCACGGGAACAACCGCTTCGAACCTTTTTTACAAATGCGCGGGAAAAGGTATTTTCTTCGGCAAGTTCACACAGATACCAATTCGCTTGGCTGAGTTTTTGTTTTAATTTATTTCCCACGAACCCGCCCCCCACCCAAAAAAGGGTGGGTGGTATAAATACCGAAATTTTCTCACCCTTTATTGGATTATTTGTGTAAAAAGGAATTTTTTTTCGGAGTATCCGAAAAAAAACGCAAAATAATCACGCCAGGGAAACTTTTATTTTTTCGTTTCTTTTTTTTCTTCCCGCTGGTTTTTTAAATACGCCCGGTATTGCGGGTTCTTATTGCAATCCTCTTTATCGATCACCGCGCAGGAACCGCAACCAATTTCGCCATGATCACCCGCTTTTCGCGCAGTGGCGCATGTCGATGGCGCGCGCCCCTTAATGATAATCCCAACGGATAGGGTTAATGTAAAAATCAAAAAAACAATGGCAGTGGCTATGTACAATTCCATTCAGTACTCCTATTTAATAGTATCGTCAATCGGGGCCCGTTCGGCCAAAAACAGATCCCATTCCTTGGTAGTAAATTTTTCCCATTGCTGATCTTCGCGATGGTAATACAATAACAAAACCGCTAAATGATTCTCTTCGCTAAAGCGTTTTGCTTTTCCCCCCGGCATTCCCAGTAAAAGAGTCGCTAGAGCGTCCGCTTTCGCGCATTCCGGATGAAGCACACTTGCCAAAACCGGCCCCTCTGAAACCGGGTACCCGTCTTCGGGGTTTATGATGTGCGAATATACTTTTTCTTCATCAGTAAAATAATTTCGATCTACCCCCGAGGTCGCCAAAGCATAACCGGAAACAGGAATTTCCATGTTGCCAAGCCGGCTCTCCGGGGGCGTCTCGACGCCGGCTAACCACATGCGATCTTCGTTTGCTTTGCCAAATGCAATTAACTCGCCCCCGATTTCAACAAAATAGTTCCTGATTCCCGTTTCGCGCAGGTATTGCCCGACCAGATCAACCGCATACCCTTTTGCTAATGAGGAAAGATCGATCGATACGCCCTCTTTTTTTTTACGCAATTGCGCAAGTGTCACTCCTTCGCCGGGCGGCAAAATCAATTCAATATTTTGCATGCCTACATTTTGCAAAGCTTGTTCAATTTGTTCCGCAGCAGGCGGTCTTTTTGAATTCCCTTGCGGGCCAAACCCCCAGAGGTTGACTAGCGGGAGAATCGTAATATCGTATGCGCCGGAACTTTTTTCCGATAACGTCAGAGCGATGCGGATCATTTTGGCTAAATCCGGAGAAATATTCACCGGCTCAAGAGAGCGGTTTTTGTTGATCATGGAAATTTCGGATTTTACCCGATAGGTTGAGGCAATTTGTTCAATCCCTTCAATGACACCGGCAACGCCCTCTTTCACTGTTTCTACGGACAATGAGTCCGGTAACAAAATTCGGATTTCAAAGGATGTGCCCATTGCACCCCCGCGCAATGTGTACGGTGCCAATGCCTGTTTTTTTTTGCAGACCGGTCCCACAGTTAAAGTGAGAAAGAGGGCTGTTAACACAAAAAGCGGCCAGATGGCCGCTTTTTGTTGCTTTTTAAACTTAATTGAAAGATTGTCCGGCATTATCCGAAGTTATCGTACATGATATTTTCGGGTTCAACGCCAAGACTATCCAGCATTTTGGTAACAGCGTCATTCATCATTGGAGGCCCGCAAATATAGTACTCAATATCTTCGGGGCACTTATGATTTTTCAGGTATTCATCATGCAGTACCTGGTGAATAAATCCGGTGTATCCTTTCCATTTATCTTCCGGAAGAGGATCAGATAGAGCGACGTGCCATGTAAAATTTGAATTATCTTTAGCCAGAGAGTTAAAGTCATCTTCATAAAACATCTCTCGAAGGCTTCGTGCCCCATACCAAAAAGTCATTCTTCGCTTACTTTTCAATCGTTTCAATTGATCAAAAATGTGCGATCGCATTGGGGCCATACCGGCGCCGCCGCCAATAAAGCACATCTCCTTGTCAGTATCCCGCGCAAAAAACTCGCCAAACGGACCGGAAATCGTTACCTTGTCGCCCGGCTTGCGGCTGAAGATAAAAGAAGACATCTGCCCTGGAGGAATACTCGCCGGACCTCTCGGCGGAGGTGTCGCAATTCGGACGTTCAACATGATAATCCCTTTTTCACCGGGGTAGTTTGCCATAGAATACGCCCGGATAATGTCATCATGTACTACTGACTTGTAACGCCAGATGTCGAATTTATCCCAATCTTCGCGATACTCTTTTTCAATATCAAAGTCCTTATATTCCACTTCATGGGGAGGAGCTTCGATTTGAATGTAACCGCCGGCGCGGAAGTCAACGCTTTCTCCGGGAGGAAGTTCAAGAACAAATTCTTTAATGAAAGTTGCCACATTATGATTCGATTTAACAGTACATTCCCATTTTTTCACATCGAAAATTTCCGCCGGAACTTCAATTTTCATTGGCTCTTTCACGGAAACCTGGCAAGAAAGACGGTATCCTTCTCTGGCTTCGCCGCGGCTGATTAAACTTAATTCGGTAGGCAGAATTTCGCCGCCGCCTTCAAAAACTTTCACCCGGCATTGCCCGCAAGTTCCGCCGCCACCGCATGCCGACGGTACGAAAATCTTGCTTTCCCCTAACACGTTTAACAGTTTGTCACCGGTAGCCACTTCAATGGCCTTATCCGGATCTTCATTGATTTCAATGCGCACATCGCCGGAGTGAACCAACTTTGATTTTGCAAAGAGAATTACCAGTACCAGGGTAAGAACTACCAAGGTAAACATGGTAACACCAAGTATAATTAATTCCATTCCCATATCTCTTTCCTATATCCTTTTCTCTTGCTCTTACAACTGAATTCCGGAGAACGCCATAAAAGCCATCGCCATCAGACCGGCAGTCATGAATGTAATTCCCAATCCTTTTAATCCATCGGGTACATTGGAATATCGCAGTTTCTCGCGGATACCGGCAAGCGATACAATAGCTAACGCCCATCCCATTCCGGAACCAAGGCCAAAGACTACAGAATCGACAAACTGATAATCTCGTTCTGCCATAAAGAGCGAACCCGCCATGATAGCGCAGTTTACAGTGATTAGCGGCAAAAATACCCCTAGCGCATGGTAAAGAGCCGGAAAAAACTTATCGAGAATCATCTCAAGAATCTGAACCATGGCGGCAATCACGCCAATGTAAGAAACAAGCCCCAAAAAGGTTAAGTCGACATTGGGATAACCGGCCCATCCAAGAGCTCCCTCTCTCAAGAGGTGGTTGTATATCAAACTGTTGACCGGTACCGTAATTGTCTGAACAACCACAACGGCTACGCCAAGACCAATCGCCGTTTGAACGTTTTTTGATACGGCCAGAAATGTACACATGCCCAGGAAAAAGGCCAGGGCCATGTTCTCGATAAAGATTGACTTTATAAAAAGACTCAGGTAATACTCAAGCATTTATCCATCCTTCTCTACTTGATCCGGTTTGGCTGTACGCATCGCCCAGATAATCAAACCGATAATAAAAAATGCACTTGGCGGCAATAACAACAAACCGTTAGGTGGGTAATATCCGCCTTCATTGACTGTTTTCATTACTGAAAACCCTATCAGTTTTCCCGATCCGAAAAATTCCCGGATAAAACCGACGACGATCAATATCGCGCTGTATCCCAAACCGTTTCCAATACCATCGACAAAGCTGGCAATGGGCGGGTTTTTCAAGGCAAATGCTTCCGCACGTCCCATGATAATACAGTTGGTAATAATCAACCCGACATATACCGAAAGTTGTTTGCTCACTTCAAATGCATATGCTTTGATCAACTGATCGGCAATGATTACCAATGAGGCGATAATCGTCATTTCAATAATGATACGTACACTGGAAGGTATATGATTTCTCATGGCGCTCACGGCAAGGTTTGAAAACGCTGTAACAAATGTTACCGCCAGCGACATAACCATTGCTGTCTGGAGTCCGGAAGTTACGGCAAGAGCCGAACAAATACCCAATACCTGTAAGGTAATGGGGTTTTGGTTAACAATCGGACCAAACAATGTCTTTTTCATGCTCATTGCTCATTTCCCCCTTGATTTTGAGTTGCGGCCATTTCGGTGAGAACCGCTTTGTAGCCTGTTTTCATCCAAAAATTAACAAGATCGGATACTCCGCGGCTGGTTAGGGTTGCTCCCGATAGCCCATCCACCTTATTTTCTTTATTGGCGGTCATGTCGGTTACGGATCCTTTGATGATTTCAATAGCGACTTCCCCGCTATCATTGTATATTTGTTTCCCCGGCCAAAGAGCTTTCCAGCGGGGGTTATCAATTTCACCGCCTAGCCCCGGGGTTTCCCCGTGCTCATAAAAGGTTATTCCTTTTACAGTCTTTAAATCTTTTTCCAGAGCTAAAAATCCGTATAGCGTTGACCAGAGTCCTTTTCCGTAAATGGGTAAAATCACGCTGGAGATGTTTTCTCCATCTTTAACCAAATAGACAACTTGATACTTGGGCATCACTTTAATTTTGGCGATGTCCTGGTCTTTTGTCAGTTTTACGGTATTTGCCTTATCTTTTAAGATTTTTGCCAGATTGAAACTTGCCGGTTCGATTTGATCGGTGATTTTTCCCGTGGTTAAATCGTATACTGCCGGCGTAATTTTTTTATACTCGGCTTCTACCTGTTTCTTGGGAACATCAATACCGGCGGCCAATAAGACGTTTCTCTTTTTTTCAAGAGCTTTATTTTTCTCTTGAATGGGTCTCAGGGCGACCACACTACTGGCTACTAAAATGGAACTGACAATGGTTACGATAAGAGAAATACCAATTGTTTTACTCGTACTATCATGCGACATAACGGGCTGCCCTCCTCTTTATATTTTTTCTTACGACAAAGTTGTCGATAAGCGGCGCAAAGGCGTTGCCGAATAAAATGGCAAGCATCATCCCTTCCGGGAAAGCCGGGTTCACAACGCGAACCATCACTACCATAAATCCGATTAAGGCGCCATATACAATTTTACCTGTGTCAGTCATTGAGGCGCTCACAGGGTCAGTCGCCATAAAAACGGTACCAAAGGCAAAACCGCCCAGGACAAGGTGCCACATCGGGCTCATCGCAAACATTGGGTTGGTATCGCTGTTAATGACGTTAAACATGGTTGCCATTACAAACATTGAGATTGTAATGCTTGCCATGATTCTCCAGGAAGCGACTCCGGTAATGATCAGTATCACCGCTCCTAATAAAATGGCGGCGGTAGAGGTTTCGCCAAACGAACCGGGAATAAAACCCCAAAATGCATCCCACCAGTCTATGCCGACGTTGGCAATACCGACTTCGGCAGCGCTGCCTAAAGCGGTCGCCTTGGTTGTCGCGGCGGTTACTCCGTCAGAGACAACCCATACGGCATTTCCCGACATATTTGCCGGATAGGCGAAGAAGAGAAAAGCCCGCCCGGTAAGCGCCGGGTTAAACACGTTCATCCCGGTGCCGCCAAAAACTTCTTTGCCAATAACGACAGCAAAGGAAATTCCCAGGGCGGCTTGCCATAAGGGGATTGTGGCGGGAAGAATCAGGGGGTAAATAATACCGGTAATTAAAAAACCTTCATTAATTTCATGTCCCCTTACATGGGCAAAAATAGCTTCCCAGATACCGCCTACCAGGTTTGTAACTACGTAAAGCGGGATAAAGTATAGTAGACCATATGCAAAACAGTCCCATATGTTTTCCGGGTCAAATCCTAACCCCAAGGCTGTCATGATATCCGCACGCCAACCAACCGCTTCGCCCCCATGAAGGGCTAAGTGCGCCTGCAGGCCTGTATTATATGACCCCATAATCACTGCGGGAGTTAATGCAAACGCCACTAATATCATCAGGCGTTTGAGATCCAGGGCATCGCGAATATGCGAAGCGCTTTTTGTAACTTCTCCCGGTGTGTATAAAAAAGTGTCGATCAGCTCGTAGACTACGAAAAACGTGCTGAGCTTGCCTCCTTTTTCAAAATGGGGCCGCTGCTTATCTAAAAAATTTCTCAGGAACTTCACTATCCCTCCTTCTCGATCCGTATCAGGTTTTCTCTGAGAATAGGACCAAAATCATCCTTTCCGGTGCTGACAAAAGTACAAAGAGCCAGATCTTCTTCGTCAAGTTCCAAAACGCCCAACTCTTCAGCCCATTCAATGTTGCGCATTAAAATGGCGCGCAACAAAAACGTTGGCATAATATCGAGCGGCATTACTTTTTCGTACATGCCTGTAGGAACCATGGCTCGATGCGAGCCGTTTGTACTGGTGTCAAAAGCAAACTTTTTATTTGGTGTTAATTTCGATGCAAATATGTTTTTAATCGAAAACTTGTTAAAACCCGGCGCCATCCAACCAAGGAATTCCCGCTTTCGCCCTTCGGCAAGCGCAGATATCTGGTTGTGAAACCGGCCCAGGAAGGCCATATGATCAGCTGCCTTATAACCGGAGAGAAGTGAGCCCGAAACAACGCGGTTTTCTCCTTCTTTTAAGCGGCCTTTCATGATTTCATCGGTTGACGCCCCTGTGCGCGTACGTACCAGGCAGGGCGATTTAACGGAAGGGCCTGCCACGGAGATAAGTCGTTCCGTCAGTATTTTACCTGTGAGAAACAGGTGGCCAATCGCAATCACATCTTGATAGTTTACGTACCATACGTTTTTCGCACGGCTTACCGGATCCACAAAATGAATATGCGTACCGACATTACCTGCAGGATGCGGTCCGGACACTTGGATGTCTCCGGTTCCGGATGAGGGGATAGCGACGCCTTCTTTTCTCGAAACATATACCGTTCCATCGGTCAATCGTTTGAGAACGTTCAGGCCATTTTTAAACTCGGCTTCTTTTTCATTAATGAAAATTTCCGGATTCGGTGCATGCGGGTTGGTGTCAACCGCTGTAACAAAAATTGAATGCGGATGAATCTCCGGGTCGGCGACATTGCTAAACGGACGATTTCGGATCGCAGTCCACAAGCCTGAATTAATTAAGTTATTAACAACAACGTCTCTTTTTAAGCCGCTGATTTTTTTTTCATCGTACTTATCAAAGGTTACTTCCGCGTTTCCGGAGAGTTCAATTACAATTGATTGAAAAGCACGACGCTCGCCTCGATAAATTGCGACAACTTTCCCGGCTCCCGGAGAAGTATATTGAATTTGGGGTCTTTTTCTATCGGTAAACAGGGGTTGTCCCAGCTTTACTTTGTCGCCTTCATTTACCAGAAAGGCGGGTTTCATAAAGTGGTAGTCACAACCAAGTAGCGCGACTTTGGTCACATCCACTGTTTCTATGTTGTTTTGATCGGGCTCGCCCGATATTTTTAAGTCTAATCCTTTTCGGATTTTCAGAGTATGACGCAAGTCACCATTGGTTTTTTCATCACCCATGTTCTCTTCACTCCCTTTTTTCTCACCGACTTCGTGGCCGCTGAATTTTTAATACTCCTATTTTGCGGTGGGGTTTGGTGTAAAGAATTTTTATTTTTATTTGATGTCATGACTCCCGGAGTTTCACGGCAATCATGTCATTTACTTGCGCAGCTCCTTCGAGACTTACTTCATATTGTTTTTCAAAAGCCGGTAAAGTAAATAAAAGAAGAGTTCCGTTCAGTTTTTCGCTGTGCCTTTCCGATCGTTCGGCAATAGGAGAGCTGCCAACCCACAAGCCCTCATCGGTTTGAGCGATCCCTCTCACCCACCGGTTTTGCTGTGTCAGGATTTGGCCTGAATCTGCGCGAAATATAATTCCTTCATGCGATCCGCAAACAAGAAATGAATTTTCAAAGGGCAAGAGATCATGTGTGTGGTGACGATTTTTTAAAGTATGGAGCTTGCCATAGTTGAGTAAGTCAGGTATTCCCTCTGAGTTACACGAATCAATCACCTCTTTTAGTTGAATCTCTAGTATCTGGCTATCGCTTTCTCCCCGGTTGTTCAGTCCGATAAATAATTTTTCATGAAATATTAAAATAGCATTTATATGATGTATATCTTTCCTGTCTAATCCCAGGTTTAACCAATGAACAACTTTTTTTTTCTCGCGGTCAAATACGACAACTCTATTTTTTCCCGTATCCGTGAGAAATATAAGCTGTTGATATGCCGCGATTTGATGCACGTCATGTACATCAAGAACTTCACCGATGATATGGTAATTATTTGTATTTGCATCAAGTGAAAGGAGTCGGCAATCTGTCGCTGGTTTACCGGCATTTGGCGTACCCAGTTTTTCGCGCGAAGCAATTATTATTTCATTTGAGTTTCGACCTTGAGTTATGCCAAAGAAACCTTTTGCCTTTCGGTGAAAAAATCCGGCATATTTGTTATCAATAATTTTTTGCGTCTTTTTTTCTCTTGTCGAATATTTGTACACACCATTGCTTGTTGTAATGTAGATATGCATTCTCGTCGTTTATTATTTTCATTTGAGTGAGTAAATCGAAATTCAACCTCAAAAGTATTCAAATATCTTATATCGATTGAAACAAAACTGTATATTCTCCGTCCACCTGGGAGGGAATTCCACATCGTGGTGCAGCTTGATACCAAGATAAAACCAGAATGCTCGTCTCACCACCCCAGGAAGCCCATGAGGAATAAATAAGTTTTGAACCATTAAATCCAAATTTTTTTCTAAGGCCATGCGAATCAAATGTGACATGGTACAACCTAACGAAATAGCTATCAACCGAATAAAAAGTTCATCGCGCCCATAAAGACAAAGTCGATGTCTATGCTTTGAGGCTGAACCAGTACGACGCACCCAGGCAGCTTCGTTAATTTTACGAAAATCGAAATAATTTTCAAAATTATGATCAAACCTTGGATTACCAGCATATCGAATATGCTGGACCGGGTTATGCCTCTTGATCATTCTAAAAATAGCATAGCGAACCACCCAAGAATAACTACGTGAACGAAATCGAGAAATTTTTTTTACCTTTTCCCACATATCAGGACAAATGCGTACTTCAATTACAGAATCAATAGGGAAATTATTTAAAGAAAACGTATCTAAACTATCCATAGTATAATAATCATCAAAGTTGCTTGTTTTTATTAAGTAATTTAGAAAACTACAAACTCCATCCGAAATAAAACAAAAGCCTTTGTTCATCGCCAAGTTAACCTACCCTTAGTTATAAACCAAAACTTGTGCTATGAATATAAATAAATTTTCAGCACCCGATATTTGGCACTTTTGTATCGCATTGACCGCTGTATTCCTTGAGCCCAATTAAAACTGGCATCCCTCAGACTATAAAAAATATATACCATTATAGCCTCTATTTTAATAAACCCGTTTTGTGTATACAGAATACATATGATTAACATAATAATCTCTTAACGCTTAAATATTGCTCCTAAATTTTTAGTCGACGCTTCATTTTTAAAAATAACTTTGGTTTGAACTAGCGCCGCATGCATATAAAGCACATTATAGCAACAGTTTGTGGATTTAATATAATTTTAGCAAGATGAAAGGTATTATTTTAGCAGGAGGTTCCGGAACTAGACTTCATCCTCTAACACTGTCCCTTTCAAAACAACTTTTACCCATTTACGATAAACCGATGATCTACTACCCCCTATCGGTTTTGATGTTGGCGGGAATTCAAGATATACTCCTAATCTCCACTCCCAGGGATCTCCCTCAGTACAAAGAACTTCTTGGAAATGGCTCTCAGTTTGGTATTCAGCTAAGTTATACCAATCAGGATGAACCGCGAGGTTTAGCGGAAGCGTTTATTTTAGGTGAGAAATTTATCGGACAAGATCGGGTTTCAATGATATTGGGGGACAACCTCTTCTTTGGACATGGCTTCTCTACAATCCTCAAACGCGCAGTGGCCCGACAAGAAGGCGCAACAGTATTTGCCTATCCGGTAAAAGACCCTGAACGATTCGGAGTTGTAGAATTCGATGAAGAACGGCGGGCGGTTTCCGTAGAAGAAAAACCTAAAAAGCCAAAATCTAACTTTGCAGTAACCGGACTCTACTTTTACGACAACTCCGTGGTTGAAATTGCCAAATCGATTCAACCTTCAGCGCGGGGCGAACTGGAAATCACGGATGTGAATGCAAAATACCTGGAAAACCGGTCTCTTTTCGTGGAACAGCTTGGACGCGGTTTTGCCTGGCTTGATACCGGGACACATGACAGCCTACTGGAAGCTTCCCATTTTGTGCAGACAATTGAACACCGCCAAGGCTTTAAAATCGCCTGCCCGGAAGAAATAGCTTACCAAAACGAATGGATTGATAAAAAGACACTACTGAAACAAGCTGACCTGTTAGGAAAAACTCAATACGGAACATACTTAAGAGGTTTGATCCGATGATGACCATCTTACTCACCGGAGGAGCCGGTTTTATTGGCAGCAACCTGGTAATTCACCTCATCACAAAGTATACCGAATACCGGATTATCAACCTCGACAAACTGACATATGCCGGGGATATGCAAAACTTAGCTCCTGTTGCCGATAATTCTCGACATATTTTTACAAAAGGAGATATCTGTGATCGCTCTTTCGTCAATTCTCTCTTTGCAAAATACGATATTAGAGGCGTTATACACCTGGCTGCAGAATCTCACGTAGATAATTCCATAGCTGGTCCCCAAGCTTTCATTGAAACAAATGTTTTAGGCACCTTTCACCTACTTGACGCGGCAAGACAATATTGGATGGATTCCCCCTTCCAATACAAAAGCGACTTTAACAATTGCCGCTTCCATCATATATCTACCGACGAAGTTTACGGAACATTAGGTGAAACAGGCTATTTTACGGAAAAAACTCCCTATGCTCCAAACTCACCTTATAGCGCCAGCAAAGCCGGTAGCGACATGGTCGTACGGAGTTACCATCATACCTATGGCATGAATACCGTAATCACCAATTGTTCTAATAACTATGGTCCGCGCCAGCATAAAGAAAAATTGATTCCTACAATTATCAGAAAAGCGTTAGCGGGCGAAAATATCCCGATCTATGGCGATGGAAAAAACGTGCGCGACTGGCTGTTTGTTGAAGATCACTGCAGTGCCCTGGACTTGGTATACCACAAGGGCCAAAGTGGAGAAGTGTACAATATCGGCGGAGATTGCGAAAATACCAACATTGAGATCGCCAATCTCATCTGCAACATTCTGGATAAATCCAAACCCCGCGACGACCAAAAGAGCTACAAAGAACAGATTACCTATGTAACTGACCGCCCGGGCCATGATCGGAGATATGCGATTGATGCTTCAAAAATAAAAAATGAGTTAGAGTGGAATCCCGAAACAAGCTTTTCCGAAGGAATCGCCAGGACAATCGATTGGTATTTGCAATCGAACTAAAACAGTCGATATAAATAATAATGAAAGAAAAATCAGTAAAATATTCTATCGTTATACCGGTTTATAATAGCGAAGAGATATTGAAAACAACGATAGAAAGAACCGTTAAATTTCTAAAGACCCTAAAAGCCCCCTACGAATTGATCCTCGTAAATGACAGAAGTCCGGATAACTCCTGGACAATCATTGAGCAAATGTCAAAAAAAAATAAATCCATTGTGGGAATCAAGCTATTGAAAAACTACGGTCAGCATACCGCCGTATATTGCGGACTTGAAGTCGCCCGGGGAGAATTTGTCATTAGCATGGATGACGACCTCCAGAATCCACCCGAAGAAATCATTCATCTGATCAAAAAAATAAAAGAAGGGCATGATTTGGTTTTTGGAAAGTTCGCTCAAAAACGCCACTCCCTTTTTCGTATACTTGGATCGCGGGTAGTGGGATATCTAAATACCAAAATATTTAACAAGCCGTCCGGCTTGACCTTAACCAACTTTCGAATCATTCATCGCAGCGTCATTGACCGGTTAAAAAATTACAAAACAAAATACCCGTATATCCCCGGCCTCTTATTGCTACATTCTCATAATCCGGGGAATGTGGAAGTGGAACATCACGCCCGCTCCGTGGGAAAATCGAACTATAGCTTAATTAAAATAGCGGAACTCGTCGCGCGCTTATTATTTAACTACACAACGTACCCGCTCAAAATGATTAGCTTTATCGGATTTCTTATCTCTTTTCTAAGCTTTGTCATCGGTCTTTTCTACGTCTTTTGGCACCTTTTTCATTCGATAACCATTCCCGGTTGGACAACAATCATCGTGATGCTGTCATTTTTTCAAGGGATAACATTACTTCTCTTGGGAATGATCGGAGAATATATTGGCCGCATCATTTCTGATAATTCATCAATCACCAGTTATCACATTCAGCAAACGATTAACCTCAATGAATGACATGTATTTTTTTATCGCCGGCGCCCAACGGTGCGGAACGACATACCTCTACCACCTGTTGGACTCTCACCCTGAAATCTGTATGGCTAAACCAGTCAAGCCGGAACCTAAATTTTTTATTAATAAAGAAGAATTTGCCAAAGGAAAAGCGTATTATCAAAAAAAATATTTTGCGAATACCGGTAAGACCTGTAAAGCACATGGGGAAAAAAGCACCAGCTATATAGAATACCCTGATGTTGCAGATAGAATCAAAGATTTTTTTCCGAATGGAAAAATCATTCTTTCTTTACGCAACCCAATTGATCGAGCAATATCAAATTACTTTTTTTCATTGAACAACCAGATCGAAACAAGAACCCTGGAAGAAGTTTTTCTAAATGATGCGCCGATCCAAGACTCCGGCTCAACAAAAAATATATCAGTCTCACCGTTCTTATATAAAGAAAGAGGAGAATACTTAAATTACATTCGACCTTTCGTGGAATGTTTTGGTCATGACAATGTCAAAGTAATTATCTTTGAAAACTTTGTAGGACAAATAGAAAAAATTCAGGAACTTTACCGGTTTCTATCGGTTTCGCCGGACTATGTTCCGGGAAATGTAAATCAGGCAATGAACCGCTCCGAAAAAAGTTTTGATATCCCTGACGCCGTGAGGAAAAAACTTTTCGAATATTTTCGGCGGCCAAACCTGGAATTATCCGAATACCTGAATATTGATCTGGAAGATATCTGGAAATGAAAGTAGTAGCCCTGGTTTTCGTCAGCGTTTGTATCAACTTCGTCGCTTCCATCACGATGAACTACGCAGCCAAACAACAGGCCCTGTTCGTCGCCCTGGTTTTCATCGGAATCGCCATTGCCCTAAACCTGCTCCGTTTTGCTTACTGGGGAACGATCCTGAAACGATATGACTTAAGCCACGCTTACCCCATCACAGCCCTCTTTTTTCCCTTGATTTATTTTTACTCCGTATATTTTGAAAAAATGGCGTTTCACCCGGTAAAACTGCTGGCCGTAGCATTCATCATTCTTGGGGTTATTGTTTTAAATAAAAAGGAAAAAGCGTGATCATATATTACATTTTTTTAACCTTGGCATTGCTAAGCACCGCTTTTGGCCAGGTTTTTTATAAATACTACTTTCAGGCCGGCCGCAAAGTTTGGTTTTTGTTAGCGGTTAGTACTTTCTTTTCCGCCGCATTTTTTAGTTTTCTGGCGCTAAAAAAACTCACAATTGACATTGTGTATATGTCCACCTCAATTACCTTGGTTATGGTAATCATACTTTCCAGATTATGGCTCAACGAAACTATCCATAAAAATAAAATCATTGGCTCATTTTTAATTATATCCGGGATCATACTTTATGCGCTTAACTAAAAATGCAAAACGAAGTTTGTTTTTTCTGTACAGTTATTTCATTCAAATTTTACATATTATTTTTAACCTCCTGCCCCCGGTTTTTCGCTCGCCGTTTTTCAAAATCATTTTAAAAAAAACAGGTAAAAAAGTATTTATTGATTACGGAGTTTACTTCAGGTTCCCCAATAAAATTGTAATCGGAAATGAAGTCACGATCAACCGGAACTGCAGTTTTTACCCTTCTTTTTTTAACAAAGAATCGCTCATTGAAATAGGCGACAATGTTCGCATTGGCCCTCAAGTTACTTTTCTTTCCGGCACCCACGACCATAGAAAAATCGATCTCCCGGACTTTGGAAAAGGCATCCGGGTTGAAAATCATGTGTGGGTAGGCGGTTCCAGCGTAATCATGCCCGGCGTAACAATCAAAGAAGGGGCAGTCATCGGAGCCGGCTCCATTGTAACCAAAGACGTTGACCCCTATACCATTGTTGCCGGTAACCCCGCAAAGTTTATCAAAAAGAGAGTAATTGAAGATGATCCCCTTTAACCAACCCTACTTAACAGGCAAAGAAGAGAGCTACCTCCGCGAAGTTCTCTCTATGGGCAAACTTTCCGGCGATGGTCCTTTTACAAAAAAATGCCATGCATGGCTCGAAGAACACCTCTCTTGCAAAAAAGCTCTATTGACCCACTCTTGCACCGCCGCGCTTGAAATGGCCGCCATACTGGCAGACATTCAAACCGGCGACGAAGTAATTATGCCGTCTTATACTTTCGTCTCTACGGCAAACGCCTTTGTGCTCAGAGGGGGCGTGCCGGTATTTGCGGATATCCGCCCCGATACCCTGAATATTGATGAAACAAAAATTGAAAAAGCGATCACGGAAAAAACAAAAGCAATTGTGCCGGTCCACTATGCGGGCGTAGCTTGTGAAATGGACACAATCATGAATATCGCCGAAAAGCACAACCTGATCGTCATTGAAGACGCCGCCCAAGGCGTCGGAGCTTCGTACCGCGGCAAGCCACTGGGCAGCATTGGCCACATGGGGTGCTATAGCTTTCACGAAACAAAAAATATTATTGCCGGCGAGGGGGGAGCCTTGATCGTTAACGACAATCGCTTTGCCGAAAGAGCCGAAATCATTCGCGAAAAAGGAACAAACCGCAGTAAATTTCTTCGGGGGCAAGTTGATAAATATACATGGGTCGACATTGGCTCATCGTTTTTGCCATCCGAACTCAACGCGGCCTTTCTTTTCGCGCAACTTGAAAAATCTCAAGAGATCAATCAAAACCGCTTGCAAACCTGGGATTTGTATCACCGCTCCTTCCGTGAATTGGAAGAAACGAGAAAAGTCATTCGCCCGCATATCCCGGATGAATGTTCGCACAACGCGCACTTATATTACTTGCTATTGGAAAGCATGGAATTACGAGACCAGCTCATTCAATTTCTCAAAGAGGCGGATATCTCGGCTGTTTTTCATTATATCCCCTTGCATAGCTCGGACGTTGGAAAAAAGAGAGGCAGGGTCTCGGGCGAGATCGTACATACGGATGAGCTAAGCCGCCGTCTGGTTCGTCTTCCCATGTTTTGCAACCTCTCTCTTGATGACGCCACAAAGGTTATCAAACGGGTAAGAGAGTTTTTCGGGTATTGATGATCCGGCAGTAAAATAAGAAATTACAGGCTTTGATTGCTCGTTTAAACGTGTAATGAAAAGAAGCAAATCATAAAAACGGAGTTTGAAATGAATGCGATATTACAGAAAGCGGATGAATATTTAAACAAAGGGCGCTCTGCCCTGCAAAGCCTGGTTGATCGCCCCTACGGTTATTTTTTCTTAGGCCTTATTTTTACGATCGCAGCTTTCAGCGTACATTACCATATTTTTTATTTTGAATATCGCATGGACGACGCCTTGACCATTGCCAATTACCTGCAGGATAACATACATACCATCTTCGGATTTCGCTATGGGTTCATCTTTGAGACATATATCTCGCAATGGGAAAAACAAGGGCGGTTCGGGGGGATTGTACCGATTATCCGGATCATTCAAGCAAACCTTTTCGGTCCGGACATGGCGTTTTACTACGCAACCAACATTTTCGTCCATACACTCAACGCCCTGTTGGGAGTTTATTTTCTGCATCGGGTTTTAAAACTGAATCTCATTATTTCGACTATTGCAATGCTCTTTTTTTTGCTTAACCTGGATTACCGCTACGGCCTTTTCGGCGCAACCATCTGGAATGGTTCCAACTACATGCCTCGCCTCACGGCTTTGTTGGTGGGTCTGATTACAATTTACAACTATTCCGACCGGCCCCGGACACGGCGTTACTATGGCGCGTACGGGTTTTATTTTGCCATGCTGGTAGGGCCTCTTGACTCGGTGATTACAATACCGATTGTTTTGCTCTTTTCTTACCATATACATCAAAATATAAAGCTGACAATCAAAGATTCATGGCTCTGGCTCATGCCCGCTTTTATCTCGTTGTTCGGTTACGCAATTGCTCCGAGTGGTACCTACTCGGGTACGAAAATGAACACCTCTATTGCCCTGATCCTGGAAAAGTGGCAGGAAATCATCGCAAGAGTTGTCTTTCTACCCCATGTCCCGACTATTTTATTCTGGATTATGCTGGCGGCGATCATTGTATTTTTACTAATTAAAAATAGAGACAGCCTCTTTATTTATTTTATCATCATCGGTCTCATTGCCGCCATACCTTTTTTATATGGCTCGAGCATTAAAAACAATTTACAGAATTATTTTATCTATCATACGCTTTTCGGCTTTTATGCTCTTATGACGATGATTGTAAGCGGTATTTTAGAAAGAAAACCCAACCATATACAGTTCCAAAGGGGGGTTACCTTGTTATTCATCTTACTTTTGCTATTCTATACCGTAGGGGGAGCAAAAAGATCAAAAGGGTATTTACATAATCGCCGTTTCAAATCCGAAAGAATCAATTCACTTCGCGATACCTTTTATTCCATAGAAAAGGCGGTCGCCTCCCCGGACGGGAAGCTTATTGCTATCTATATGGACCGGGGGTATTTTGATATAGTGCATGTTTCCAAAATAAACGATTTATATAATGCATGGAGAAGCAATGACGACCACAATTCTTATATTGTCGCCACCAAATACAAAGCTAACCCCGGTGATCCGGGCAAATTGCAACTCTATACAGACTTCAACTCATCCATTTTTGCAACTAAATCGAAAGGCGACGGCAATTTTGTATCGCTGGAAGAATTAGCCGCCCGCTACAACCAAACGGCAGAAGACGCCCTGGTGGTCTGCGCCAGGGAAAACGCCCCTCTGCGTTCATTTCAAGTTTTGCCCATTCAGGAAATTAATAAATGTTCTCTGGGAACCGCCGGCATACCAAAAGAGAGAAAGCGGCCCCCAAAAAAGCGCAGGAAACCGCCTCAAGCCCATTAGTTTTTTCCGGGCGCACTTACGGGAATTCTAGCTGACAAGCCATTTTTTATTTATTATCTGACATATGCTCACGATCGGCCAAAAAGTCCCGAAAGGACTCAAGGGGACGCTTGTTACCTTTGAAACGGACAAAGAGAGCGCCCCAACGGAAGCGGCTCTTGATTCTCTCTTGAAAAAAAGTACTGTTGTTTTGTATTTCTACCCCAAAGACATGACGCCGGGGTGTACGGCAGAAGCCAAAGATTTTCAGGCAAACCTCAAAGCGCTGGAATCACTTCAAGTTACCGTTCTTGGTTGTTCCAGGGATACTGTAAAATCGCATTGCAAATTCATCGATAAGCATGGTCTCACCTTCCCGCTTTTGGCGGATACCAGCGAAAAAATCACCGAAGCGTTTGGCGTATGGAGCGAGAAAAAGCTGTACGGTAAAACCTACATGGGAATTACCCGGAGCACCTTTATCATTGAAGACGGAGTAATTATCCAGGCGTACCCGAAAGTAAAAGTAAAAGAACATATAAAAGAAATAATTGAATTTTTCCAAACCCGAAAAAGCCCAAAATAACCTAGAATAACAAAGCAGGAAAAAATGACTGAAATTAAAATAGCAACCCAGGTGTTACAAAACATCTACCGCCATGCGCAAGAGGAATACCCCAAAGAGTGCTGCGGGTGGATCATTCAAAACCAAGACAACACACAAGTATACGTACCTGCGGAGAACCTGCAAGACAAATACCACAAACTGGACCCGGAAGCCTACCCTAGAACATCGGCTGACGCTTTTTTAATGGATACGTTAAAACTCAGCAACGCCATTGACGAAGCCGCCTCCAGCGGCGGAAATCTTTTCAGTATCGTTCATTCTCATATCGATTGCGGGGCATACTTTTCCGAAGAAGATAAACTGCAAATGACCTTGCCCGATGGCTCAGGACCGGTGTTTCCGGCGTCATGCTACTTGGTCGTCTCAATCAATGATCGAGAACCCGGTGAAAACGCAGTCTTTACTTTTGACCCGGAAAAAAACGATTACCAAGAAGCCAACCTGATTGAAATCGAAAGCTAATACACAGTTCATGTTGTTTAAAAAAATCAACGTACCTTTCATACGCTAAGGAGAAACAAAACCCTCCTGTGAAAAATTACATTGCCATTTATCTGATCGAAGAGGGGAAACTTTTTGCAGGGCGGCTTTATGGCGACCGGATCGAAATACCGTCAAAAGTAACGATAGCGCGGGAAAAAATAACAAACCAGAAAATACCATGGCGCGGCCCAATCACCCTGCAAGAAGGCGCAAACCAATGGAATTTTCAACGCAGCAAACAAATCATTGACTGGTTAAACCCTTCGTACCGCCTGCGCCGAACCGTCTCTTTCTTTTTATTTGCATTTTCAGCTATCTTTATGTTTTTTCAATTAGGGTGGCGGCAAGTTCCGTTTATCTTGTTGTACGCTCTTGCTTCGGGCGCTCTAGCCTATGCATTTTTATCTCAACTTGAAAAACCGTTAAAAACCATCTTCTTGCGGATGTTCCTTTTGATCGCCGTAATCTGCATACCGGCCCTCTACCTTTTTTTATTTTCATGGCCCTTCTTCTTTTTCTATGTCGTTGCCGTTTTTTTGCTGTTTCTTACCGAGCTGTTTCTGGGGACAAAAAAGCATTTTCAAAAATATTACCTGGGAATCACATGGGCCGCCCTCATTATTTATCTATACTTCTGGACAATTTGGGCGGTGAAAATTTCAATCGATCAAAAAATCCCGGCAGAAGTTACCCTCTCAGCCGAAACCAGAGAATATGAACAACGCCTGGTATCGCGAGCCTCTTCCTGGACAGTGCCGACTTCCTGGAAAACGGAAAAACTGACCTGGAGTCAAACCCTGATTCAAAAAAGAAACCTTGCTATCCAGATATCGCCGTTAAGCGACACCCATGCCATTCATTTGCCCATTACCCGCTTTGCCGGGTGGGTCGGGGTTAGCGATAAAAATATTTTCGACCTGCACCGGAATGTCATGAAATATCTGGAACAGCAAAAAGATTTTCTTTGGGCCAAACTCGGCGAAACCCGGCCGCTCTTCAGCCAGGAACGGCAAGCCGGGATGCCCGCTATTTTGGTGTTACAACTTAAATTTTTTGACCTCGCCAGCATGAGCAATAAATCCGTTTATCTTTTTTATGTTATGATGCCGCCGGCCGCAGGCCAGGAATCCGATACCTGGTTATTTTGCCTGGACTTGCCGCCCGACTCTTCTCCCGAGTATTACTTAAACGCCATTGTGGGGGGTTTTCCTTTTTCAATCTCAATGGAAAAAAAGAACAAGTAGTTGCCGGGCTGATGCCAATATCACACTAGACAACAAAATGGAGAATACATGAATAACTATTTTATCTGGGGAATGGGCCTCCTTGGCGCATCGCTGGGCATGGACCTGCGCAAAAAAGGGCATAACGTCAGCGGGTGCGTTCGTTCCGAGAAAAGTTTGCTTCAGTTAGAAAAAACAGGTTTTGAGAATGTCTATTTGACGGACGACCCTGACATCTGGAACAAAATCAACGAAAGTCACGGCGTCATTATTGGAACCCCGGTCGAGTATATTTATGAAATTATAGAAGAAATTCACCGTCATCAAATTCCGGATACGATTTGGATCACCGATATGGCTTCTACAAAGAGCGACTTGGTCAATTGGGTCAATCGCCTGGAGTACCCCGTAAATTTCATCGGTTCTCACCCAATGGCCGGCAGCGACCTGGCCGGCCCGGAACACGCCTATGAAAATCTTTTTCTGGACGCCACCATTTATGTCACCCCCGCTGAAAACATGAAAGAGAAGTTGCCCCGGGGGTTGTTTGAAAATACAATTGAGCAAGTGACCCGCTTCTGGAGCGATATCGGTGCCAAACCGTTCCGGGTTTCGCACACAGACCACGACAAATGGGCCGCTTACTTAAGCCACGGCTTGCATCTGGTTTCGTGCATGGTATCTCACTTGTTGAAAGATATCCCCGGAGTATTTGAGGTTCCCAGCAAACCGGCCGGGGGCAGTTTTCGCGATATTACGCGGGTTGCCGGCTCAAACCCGAAACTATGGGACGGCATCATCGGATCAAATGCGCCGGAGGTGATTGCCTATTTAAAAAGCCTGGAAATAATGGTGCATGAATGGCGCATCGCCATGGAAAAAAATGAACTATCGATTGAGAAAATATTTACCGAGTCCGCTAAATTACGCGCAGCTATCATTAAAAACAACGGAAACGGTACGACACAAAATCAATCGTCCTGACGGGAATAAGCGGCAATTGAAAATGAAAGTAAACGGAACTCTGGCATTTCAGGGAGATAAATCTCTCTCTCACCGCGCGGCTATTTTAGCCGCCGCCGCACAAGGCGAATCGACAATCAGGAATTTCCTGACAGCGGGAGACACGATCCATACGCTCAAGGCAATGGAAACGGCCGGCATTACCATTACAGGCGACCCAAAGTCCGGCGAGTTTACAGTACAATCCCCTGGCCTGGCCGGCCTTTCGGCTCAAGCAGCCCAAAAAGGCAAGTTAAACGTCGATTTGGGAAACTCAGGGACCGGTTCCCGCTTGCTCTTGGGTCTTTTTTGCGGACTGGAAGGCGTAACCGCGCAAATCGACGGCGATGCCAGCTTACGAAAACGCCCCATGCAAAGAATCACCGACCCCTTAATGAAAGCCGGAGCTCACTTTGAACCGATGGATCGCCTGCCCATTGAAACGCGCGGCAAACGATTGCTCCCCATCATACACCGGGAATCCATTGGCTCCGCCCAGGTCAAGTCAGCGCTCATGTTTGCCGCGCTGGCATCCGGAACAACGCTCCGGCTGGAAGAACCTATCCCTTCCCGCGATCATACGGAAAACATGATGCTCTATGCCGGCGTCGACCTTGTAAAAGAAAAAACGGAACAGGGTTACCTCATTGAAATGGAGCCGCCCTACGAGCTGAAACCGCGCGAATATAACATCTGGGGCGATATCTCTTCGGCTTCATTTTTTGTCGTTCTTGCCCTGCTTACCCCCGGTTCTTGTTTGACTATTGAAAACGTCTTACTGAACCCGCACCGTGACCGCTACTTGCATGTTTTACGCGAAATGGGCGGCGATATTGAAATCCGGGAAAAAGAGATGCAGTGCGGCGAACGCGGCGGCGATATTATTGTAAAATCGTCTGACTTGAAAGGAATTGAAATTCAACCGCAAGATATTCCTGCCTTGATTGACGAGCTTCCGATTTTAACCATTGCCGGTCTCTTCGCCGAAGGCAACTTCACCTACCGCAACGCGGCAGAGCTGCGAGTCAAAGAGTCCGATCGAATTTCGTCCATGGTAACCAACTTAAAAGCCATCGGCGCCGAAGTTGTCGAGTTTGAAGACGGGCTTTCTCTCCGGGGTAACCGGGATGGTCTCTTGCAAGGGCAAATTCAATCTTTTCTGGACCATCGCATTGTTATGGCCTTTGAAATAGCGAAACTCATCGGCCTCTCACGCAGCCCGGATTCTAAAATGGATATCGAAGGAAAGGAGTGGGTTGCCACCAGTTTTCCCGATTTTTACCGAAAAATCGAAACTGTCTGCAACGTTGCGGAATGAGTATGAAAGTAGTCACCCTGGACGGCCCTGCGGGTTCCGGCAAATCGACAGTCGCCCGCCTGTTGGCAAAAGAGCTAAATTTACGCCAACTTGATTCGGGCGCATTTTACCGAACAATTACCTATCTCACCGCCCAAAAAGCGGCCGCTGAAAAAATCGCCCTTGAAAATTTTCTACTTCGTCCGGAATCCCGGGAAATGGTAGAAAACCTGAAGTTAGATATCTCTTTTGAAGAAGAGAGCCAGGTTTTACGCTACGCAGGGGAAAATATGGAAACCCATATCCGAACCCCCGAAATTACCGCCATGATTAAACCGGTTGCCGATTGTCATTATATACGAAACCGCGTAAATCAAATGATCCGCAATGTATCTTTGAGCTACTCTCTGGTTGCCGACGGGCGCGATATGGGAACCGTCGTTTTTCCCGAGACTCCCTACAAGTTTTACCTAACGGCGTCGCTTGATGTGCGCGCCGAAAGACGCCTTTCCGACTTTCAAAAAAAGAATCCTGGCATCACGCTAGCCGAAGTAAAACGGCAAATTGACGAACGAGACAATGACGATGAATCCCGCGACTTTGGGGGCTTATCAGTAGCAAAAGGCGCCATTTGTGTTGACACCACCACTCTGAAAACAAATGCTGTCGTAGCGATTATCGAAAATCATATTCGGAAGATAGATTCAAAGAATCATTCATCAGAAATTCATTCATAAGTAGGGGTAAGTATTATGGCAGTATCACCAGTGTCGTTTCAGGAAAGCAATATCACCATGGAAGAACTCCTGAATGGGGGCGATATAGATGTAACCCCAGTAAAAACAGGCGCAATTATCCAGGGGAAAGTAGTCGGTTTTAGCGCAGATGCCGGGCGCGAATTTGTTATCGTATCAATCGGAGGAGCCAAGTCCGAAGGCAAAATATCAACCAAGGAATTCGATAAAAAGCCGGCAACCGGCGATGACATTGAAGCCTTGATCAAGTCAATTGACACCGACAATGGTCTTATTTATCTATCAAAAAAAGAGTTGGAAAAACGCCGCGGCTGGGAAGTCGTTTCGGAATCATATGAAAAAGATCTTCCTGTCAGCGCCGTTGTGACCAAACAAACCCAGCGGGGTTATATGGTCAATGTTTCCGGACTTCCCATGTTCTTACCCCACTCTCATGTGGGCAGTTTAACCGGCTCCAGTGACAAAGCGAGAAGAGGCGGCATCACAGGCAACACCTTGATGGTGAAAATCCTGGAAGTGGATACCCGGAAAAAAACGGGCATTGTCTCCAGGAAATCGTTTTTAGAAGGCGAAGACGCCGAAAACTGGAAAAAATTAACCGATACCCTCAACATCGGCGATGTTGTTTCGGGTAAAGTGGTTCGTCATATTAAAATAGGCGCTTTCATCGAAGTAATGGGCGTACTTGGCTTCTTGCATAAAAGCAACATAAGCTGGGAAAGATTTAGCGGCGACTTCAGCCAAAAAATTCCCATTCATACCGAAATCCAGGTTCGTGTCCTGGAAGTGGATCCCGATAACCACCGTCTTTCGCTTGGCTTAAAACAACTGACTGACGACCCATGGTTAAGCGTAGAAAATCGCTTTTCTCTCAATGATGTCGTAACCGGAACTGTTACATTTGTTGCCAACTATGGCGCTTTTGTCGATCTAGGCGAAGGCATTGAAGGGTTGTTGCACATTTCGGAAATGAGCTGGACCAGAAAAGTCAACCATGCGGCTGAAATTGTAAAAAAAGGCCAGGAACTGGAAGCTATAATTCTGGATATTAACCCCGGAGAAAAACGCATTGCTCTGGGGCTGCGCCAATTGCACAAAAACCCCTGGGAAGATATTCGAACATCCATGAAAGTCGGTCAAGTAATGAAAAGCGTCGTGAAAGATGTAACCCATTTTGGCGCTTTTGTTCGCATTGCCGATGAAATTGACGGTTTGATCCGAAGAGAAGACATCAATTGGGACGAGCCGGCTCCGGATCCGAAGAAAGTATTGAAATCCGGCGATGAAGTCGAGTTTAAAATTATTGAAATTAACTTTGAAGACCAGAAAATCGGTTGCAGCACCCGCCACTTGTTGCCTAACCCCTATAAAGAACTTCGGCAAAAATATAAAAGAGGCACGATCGTAGACGGCGTTGTTTCCGGCGTTGTCGATTTCGGCATTTTTGTTCGATTTGAAGATAAGTTTGAAGGTTTGGTACACTTAAGCGCAATGTCAAAAGAAGAAGCCGCCGAACATAAAAAACGGTTTAAAAAAGGCGATAAACTTCAGGTGGTGGTACGAAGCGTCGACCCCGATACCCGAAAAATATCGCTTTCTACCAGGGATGTTCAAGTTGCCGTTGAACGGCGCGAAATTGAGGCGTACATTGACAAAGAAGCGGATCAAGTGGTAGCGACCTCTAATCCGTTTAAAAACTTAAAAGAAGTTGTCTCTTCAGGCGCCTAAAATCTTTGTGGAAATTGATTGACATTGCTTTTTTAATTAATTATGCATCCTTATAAAGGGCAAATTTTTAACAAGTAGCGACGGAAAAAACTATGGAAAATATTGAAATCAAAATGCTTGAAAATAAACGGGCTGTAGCATACCCAAGCGGACGTCTGGACGTAGCGGTTTCTGCGGAACTGGAAGAACAACTTACAAAAGCGGTGGATGACCAGGGGATTGAAGGGCTCGTACTTAACATGGAAAATGTGGAATACATGTCTTCATCCGGGTTTCGCGTTGCCATTGCATTATTAAGAAAATTATCGGACAGGGGCGGGTTTTTAAAAATCTGTTCGCTCAAACCTGCTGTAAAAAGAATTTTCGATGTCATTGAATTGACTTCATTATTTGAAATTTTTGAAACAGAAGAAGAAGCCGTATCTTCGCTTGGATAAATACAGATACATTCGCAACAGTATTGCGCTTCTCGTTATCGTCGCACTTGCCGCAATAACGTATTTGCGTTCCTCTTATTTGTACAGTGAAAATCAAACTTATTCCTACTCAGTACGCGAACTAAGCGGAAAGGTCAACCCGGCTGCCGATCCCGGTTTTATCAATTTGCCGGCGCCCTATCGAGTCAAAGAATCCCTTTATCTCCGAAAAGAGACTGTCGCCGCTTTTGAAAAAATGGCGGCAGCGGCTGAAAAAGACGGAATTCACCTTTATGTTCTTTCAGCTACACGAACCTTTGACGCGCAAAAAAGAATCTGGGAATCCAAATACACAGGCGGGCGATTGGTCGACGGCCGGAATCTTCAAAAAGAGATCCCGGATGAAAAGGACCGGGCTCTTGCCATTTTACGATATTCTTCAGCGCCGGGAACAAGCCGCCACCATTGGGGGACAGATTTCGATATAGCCTTTTCACAACAAAATTTATCATCCATGCTTCTCAATTCTACATATGAAACCGGTATGGGCAAGAGCGTCTATGAATGGCTTACCGCCAACGCCAAAATTTTCGGTTTTTGCCAACCCTACCAGGACCCGCCGCTGCAAAGAAACGATAAATTGCACTACGGTTATGAAGAAGAAAAATGGCACTGGAGCTACGCGCCGCTTTCCGAAAAGTTTCTAGAGGCTTACCGGGAACGGCAAGATGAACTGATTCCCCAGGGGTTTGAGGGGGCAAATGCTGTCCGGGATTTATACATGGATTACGTTGAAAATATTCACGCCAGTTGCCGGTAATTTTAACTTTACTATTCGACTTTTCTCGTTTAAGCTTTCGGTTTACGAATCCGGACAGTTGTGTTATTTCTTTGCCGAAATGTTTCTTTGACAACCCGGCTTATATCATCGGAACTGACTTTTTCCATATTTTCAAGATATTGAAAAAAGAAACGGTAATCGCCCAGGATGATTTCATAAAAAGACAAGGTGTCCGCCAGGCCTGCGTTCGATGAAAGCGAATCCACCAGCTCGCGGTAAAACTGGTTTTTTACTTTATCCAACTCTTCTTGCGTAACCCCTTCCCTGGCAATGCGTTGCAACTCTTCGTTAATTGCATTTTCAATTGCGCCATAGTCTTCTTCGCGGTAGGCTCTGGCAAAAAAAGTAAAACTGTTGTCCAGCTTTGCCCCCGGCAAACCGTTATAAGCGGAAATATCGGTTGCAAGTTTTTCATCAATGACTAAACGCTGAACCAGTCTTGAACTTTTTCCCCCGGTTAATATTTTCTCGAGTACATCATAGACAATATCGTCAGGGTGAGCCGCTCCCGGCTTGTGCCACCCGGTAATCATCGCCGGAGTATGGTCGGCTTCCAGCTCTGCCGTTTTTCTGCCGGGCGCCGGTTCAAACTCGATGGGCGGAAAACCGGCCGGTTTTCTGTCAGGTATTTGTTCAAAGTATTTGGCAATGATGTCGCGGGTTTCTTGAAAGTCAATGTCCCCCACGATAGCAATCACCATCCGGGAAGGCACATAGTTGTTCTCGAAAAATTCCTGCGTTCCTTCCCATGTTAATTTGGGAATATTGTTGGCAAAACCGATTACCGGCTTTCCATAGGGGCTCATCCCAAATGATGTTTTAATAAATAGTTCATAAAGTAAGGACGAAGGTTTCGAGTCGTACCTCATTCTCCGTTCTTCCGAGATCACCGCTCTTTCTTTATAGAATTCGCGGAAAACCGGCGAACGAAACCGGTTGCTTTCCAGGTAAGCCCAAAGCTCTAACCGGTTGGCGGGTAGCTTTACCTGGTAGTTGGTCACATCGACGCTGGTATAAGCGTTGTATCCGATTTGGCCGGCCAATGAATAGACGCGCGAATCTTCTTCGGACAAAACCAGGGGTTCCGCCAGTGTCTCCATCATGGCCAGTAACTCTTCTTCTTTCTTGATATCGGTTTCGAGCGCCAAGCGTTGATCCTCAGGGAGAAGCGGGTCAAGAAGCTTTCGCCGGGCAAAGTCTATCCGGTCGCCCCCGGCTTTCATTTGTCGCAAATAAAGCGACTCTCTTTCAAAATCCCTTGTCCCCAGACTGTCAGTACCTTTAAACAGCAAATGCTCGAGAAAATGCGCAGTACCTGCCTGGTCGAAAGGTTCATTGGCCGAGCCTACGCCGATTTTCAAATAACAGGCGATCGTCGGGCTTGTGCTGTTTTTTACTAAAATCAGCCTGAGACCGTTGCTCAAGGTGTATTTTTGCGTTCGTTCTTCAAATTCGTTTTTTAGTTTTTCAACATTTAACGCAGTTGGCTGCTGAGCCACTTCGTTCCGGGCCAAAAGTTGGGGCGTCATGGCCAAAATCGCCAAAGCCGGCAGCGCCAGCAGTTTCTTTTTCAAAGGATGTAAATCAGCTTTCATATTCGTTGCGTCAGTTGCGTATGTGGAAATCGAATTTCATTTCCTGACCGTTGCGTAAAATAACAACTTCAACGCGCGGCATTGTTTTTACCGATTTCCAGAGTTCAAACATTCTTTCCGTATCCGACAACGGGTACCCGTTTACGCTTTTAATAATATCCCCCGATCGTGCGCCGAGAGAATAAAATACATGATCCGGGTTGACTCGATGGATTTTATAGCCGTCAATTTGACCATTCACTAAATTCGGACCGAAGGCCGCCCCCTGGTAAATTGCGTTCGGATTGCCTAGAATTTTCTCATTGACTTCCTGCCGCGAAAGAACTTTGGTAATCACGTTCCCTGTTCTGGTAGCGGCCGGGGCGTTTTGGCCGACCTGGGCCGTCGATTCGCCAACCTTGATTTCAATTTTTTCGCCGCCTATCCGGACCCAGATTTTTTCCCGCCCAATGCCAATGAGAGTTGCGACCCCGATTTTTTGACCAATGGCATACTCCTGGGGGGCAACATTTTCACCGATGATTTGCAAGACAGCCCTGGCAAACGACGGGTCGCCTTCCAATGTGCCAATCAATGAAAAGTTTTTTACCTCTTCGGGAACCACCGCTTCAACCGGAGTTTCTTCGACCGGCGCCCGTCTCATGATAGGGCCGTCTAAAATGGACATTAAATCTCCGCCCCGTTGTTTGGTCGCGATGCTTCGGTTGGCTCTTTGAGACGGTACAGTTAAAACGGGATTCTCGTCGGAAATCGCCATAAATGCCATGGCGTTGGCAAACCGGGATAAACCGAGACCGAAAACAATGGCGGCCAAATAGGGCAAATAGGCTTTTGTGTTACCTATTTTATTTGCTATGAGCAGCAATATATTTCTTAAGAAGTCTTTTTCCATTCAATTTATCGAATCTACCGTAACGAATGAATCTACGGGTAAATACATATGTCCCGATTGTCAATGTTTACCAACTGGTATCGCAAAGCGCATGAATCTTTTCTTCATCCGGTTTATTGTTACCGGTCAGCTCGGCCACTTCTTCCGCCGTTTCAATCTGAATCGCATTCACTTTCATATCGACGTAAATATTCCGGCCTGCGCTTTTCCGATCGGGATCCAGGCCAATCGTTTGAGAACAAACAATCACACCTTTGCCTTCGCCGCCTTTCACATCGACCGTTTGCGGGTCGGAATAGACAAAATCGTTTTTATCGGTAAATGTAAGCATTACGGTAATGGTTTTCAGGTCAGGGCGGGTTCGAAAATAAGTCACTTTGCTGGTTTTGTTTACCGTGCGTATCTCTTTCTCATCTAAAAGGGTCAGCCGCAAATTATTGTCAAGAATCACATGGTACAGTTCCTCATCAGGCAAACTATCCCTTACGTATATTCTTTTTGATCCTTTGTCGCAAGCCTGGGCCGCAATTGCGGTAAAAATAAATATGGCAAGAATACGCTTCATCATATTCCTCTTTTAAGAAAAGACTACACAGGAACAAGGATTTTTTTACCGCAAAAACTTTGCATTGTTTCATCAAGAATTCCAAAGGCCTGCGCAGAATCGATTTGAAACTCGGCGCATACCATCTCCAGGGCTTTTTCAGCTTCATGCCCGGCCATCAACTCCAAAAGCCGAAACAAGAAGGGAGTAATTTCCTGAAAGTGCGCTTTGTCATCGCCAAAGTGGTAATACAATAGAACAGGATAATCGCCCCGTTTTTTAAAATCATTATCATATATTTTATATTTCATTTTTCTCTGGCGAGCTGAAGTCGAAAGAGTCCAGCGAGATTTCCAGTTAAATTCTACCGTTTCGGTTTTGGATGTTTCCATTAGAAGCTCAATTTCAATCCATTCATACCAGAGAAGATCCTCCGCCCAGGGAAAATCACGGACAAGGTCCCGGTCCTGAACAAATTCGATAAATTCGCGGGGCATTTGCCAGATCAAAAGGGTTTTTGGTTTGTGTTGAATAAAAGAAACAACCATTTCACGAAATTGGTTGTCAGGGACCCGCGAAGCAAACAACGGAAGCGCGTTTGAAATCACCTCAAAAAAACGGTAAAATACCAGTTCCCGGTAAATCCTGATTTGGTTGCGAGGGGCGCCGGGAAGAGGTTCGCGCCCGCTAATGAAATCGTAAAACCGCTGCTGGATTTCAAACTCAATCACTCGCAGCCTCCTGACCCAGGTATGGATCTGCCGCCGATTTTAAGCGTTCATATTCGCTTACCATCGCAGAAAAAGAGGGGATATTATTATCGCGTTCCAACAAAACGGGAGCCGGCGCTTTTTTCAACGTTCGGGAAAGCAGTTCCCATACATTGTCAACCACCGGCGCGCCATGCGTATCTATGATGATATTGTCTTCCGGAAAAAATGTATGCCCGGCCACATGGATATAAGCGACCCGCTCCAAATCAAGGCGGCCGATAAAAACGTCGGGATCAAAACCGTGGTTCATTGAATTGACATAGACATTATTCACATCAAGCAGCATAGGCATCCCGGATTTTTCCAGGACAAGGTTGATAAAGTCGACTTCGGCCATTTCAGCGTATGGCGCATAATAATAGGTGGCGTTCTCCATAATCACCGGACGGTTCAGCAAATCACTCGCTTCTTTTAACTTGTCCGAAATAAATTCAGCCATTGCCTTCGTCATGGGTACGGGCAAAAGCTCGTATGTCATGGCGCCGTAATACGTAGAAAAACTAAGGTGTTCCGAATAGTGTTCTATTGCGTAATCATCGAGAAATGACTTCAGGCCGCTGATAAATTTACGGTTTAACGGTTCGGGCGAGCCTATCGAAAGGGACAAACCGTGGGCAACAACCGGAAAGCGCTCCATGGCAGCAGCAAAAGCGGCGCGGTACCGGTAGGGCATGGATATCCAGTTTTCAGGGGCAATTTCAACCCAGGTGGGCCGGAAAGCCGGGGATTCAAGTTCTAAAAGAAACTCTCTGCGGAGACCGATTCCACAACCTTGAATCCCGGGAAGCTTATGCATGAAGGGCTATTTATGGTCGTTTTTTTTACCGGCGTTGTCTTTCTCTTCGCCGTCTTTTCCTTTCTGTTCTTCTTTTGCGGTACAATCGGCATTGGCCATATTAGAGCCGCATTTTCCGGCTCCGCATTTCATTTGTTCGCATTTTTTATCGTCTTTGCTTTTCTCATCTTTCTTCTGGTCGTCTGCAAAAGCGGAGCCAACCGACCCGCTTAACGAGGCGCCAATCACAAGAGCCATAATCGCTTTTTTATCCATATTGAATCTCCTTACTAAAACAAGAAAACAACATATGTGCGCTTGGTTTCCCAAGTCAACCGCTATTTGTACCCGTTCCAACAAACCCCGGGGGAGTTTGCCGGAACACACCGCACTTAAATCAGAGATTTTTGTTGTCGAATAAACTCAATGGCTTTTGCAGGACTCCCCTGAGGGTCAACCCCCCTGGAAATTTGCATGATCTTGCCTTCCGGGTTAAGGACCGCCAAATCGCGAGAGCATTGCCCCTCGCTCAACTCGACTCCAAAAGCGCGCGCGACATCCCCTCTCGGGTCGGAAAGCAGGTTTACTTTCAGGTTATGCTTTTTTTTAAACCTGAAATGACTCTCGACAGAGTCGGTATTCACTCCGAAAATAATAACGCCCTCTTGATTATACTCCTGGATGAGTTCGCTAAAAGCCAAAGCCTGGGTTGTGCAACCTGGCGTATCGTCTTTCGGATAAAAATAAAGGACACACCACTTATTCATGGGTATGGAAATCCTCAATCCGTCTTCGGTAGATAACATGAACGTACCCATGTTATCGCCTTCTTTATAAAATTGAACCGGTTCTTTTGTCATCATTATTTAATTCCAGATTCCCCGGTACCGCACCATTTGTTTATACTATTTTTAAACCCAGAATGATTAATTCTAAGTAAATTATCGGAGATTGTCTACTTTTTATATACCTATTCTGCCAATTGTCAAGAAAAAATTAATAACTATTCCGTTTTTATCATATAAAAAACATTTTAACCTTCTACAAGAAATAACAACCGCTTGCAACGATTCCGGATCGATTCCGAATAGAATGTTGACGCCGGATACGGTTTCGATAGTATTGATCATGCCGGAAAGCGACTTTTTATTCTCAAAACTCCCGATTGGTCAATTCATGACCTGGCCCGAAATTACGGCATGGGCAGTTGCAGGCGTTGTCCTTTTTTATAGCGCCTTTATTTTAATTTATTACTCACTGAAAAAGTACTACAAGTTTAAAGCCAGAGAAGAAGCAAACTGGCATATCATGCTTGCTTATGTCAACCGACATGGCCTCATTACCAAAGAGATAACCCTGGTAAAAGAATTTTTTGATTCGCTTGAACCTGACATGCAAAGCGAAATTATTCTCAGCCGGAACAGATTTCGCCGTTTGCTCTACAAATATTTAAAAGATCTGGAAGCCGTCACCGCAGAAAGCCGTGTAAATATTCTGGAAAAACTTTTCCCGCACAGGGAACACCAGATGGAGGTTCACGATATTCAAGACCTCCAGGCCGGAGAAACCTGCGCCATTGAAGTCGATTCCGACCATTATTTAGGCATCATCTTGAAGGTAGAAGCCGATGAGATTCTGCTCCGCGCCGAAGGTTTATCCGAAAACGAAATAAGCACCGGAACCCCCATTGGAGTTTATGTGTATAGACCCTTTATTGGCGGATATCTGCTCTACGGTATCTTGAAAAGTTTTTCCGAAGATTCTCTTGTTTTTAGTTTTGGCGGCTCAATTGAAGAAAAAGGCAATATGCACTTAATGGCCGAAATCATAGTGGAAATCGGCTTCGCCCCCTGGCCTACGCCGCCCGGCGGACCGCAAGAAAAAATCCGGGGGAAAACGGTCAAGATTTCCGATCGGGCGATTGTTTTTGGAGTAGCTTCGCGGGAAGACGCAGATTTTTATATTGGCCGGACCGATTTATGGATCGGGAAATTAACTCTACCTTCCGGTTTTACATTTTCTTGCCGCGGCACCATTGCCGTTTCTGATCAATATGAAGAGATGTATGTATTTAAATTTCTGGATCTCCAGGAACAAACGCGAAAAATCATCTTTACGGAAATTCAGTCGCATAATCCGATTCGAGAAAAGATTTCTTAGCTGTTTAATTTTTTCCCGCATTTTTTACAGTAAATTGCATCGGCATCATGCCCTTCTTCGGAACAGTAGCGGCAATGCTGGCTCGCCACACCGCCGCGCTCGCTGGCTTTTTTTAATTCTACGCTAACAATCCCCGTGGGAATCGCAATGATAGCGTAACCTAGAATCATGATAATTGACGCGACAAATTGCCCCAGCACAGTCCGGGGAGCGATATCTCCGTACCCGACCGTAGTCAATGTCACGATAGCCCAGTAGATACTTTTGGGAATGCTGCTAAAACCGTTTTTTTCCCCCTCTATGAGATACATTACCGTGCCCATGATCGTAATGATAGAAATGACCGTGATTAAAAATACGGTAATTTTAGCCCGGCTTCGCAACAGCGCTTCTTTTAATACTTTTGCTTCGCCCAGATACCGGGTTAATTTAAAAATACGAAAAATGCGAACCAGACGGAAAATGCGAACCGTCATTAAATAATGCGAGCCGCTGAAAAACAAACCAAAATAGGTGGGTAAAATAGCCAAAAGATCAATGACCCCCATGAAGCTGCCAATGTAACGAAAGGGTTTTTTTACTACGTAGATGCGCATAGCATATTCCACTGTAAAACAAACGGTAAAAAACCACTCAGCGGCGGAAAGCCAGTCGCCAAACTGCCGGTCAAACGCCCGGACGCTTTCCATCAAAACAATTGCAACGCTTAGTAAAATTAAAACAAGCAAAGCTACATCGAAAATTTTACCGGCCGGCGTATCGGCTTCAAAAATAATCGTATGGAGTTTTGAACGTAACGGACTCTCCGGTTTACTCATGGCTCCCGCTCCGGTTGCCGTCAGTACGGTTGCCACTATGGCCATACCGCTTCGCCGAATCAACGGGTACCGGTTTTCCGTTTGAATCAACCGCAACATAAGTAATTTCACATTCAATAATCAGGCGGCGGTCGCCGGTTTCCGGGTTATACGCTTCGGCTTTGCCCAGCGCTGTCACAGACGTGCGCCGCACCCTGTGCAAGGCGGCTCGAATTTCAATCATCTCGCCCAGAAAAGCCGGGTTTTTAAAATAAACCTTATCCATCGATACCGTTACCATATTTTTACAGGCGACTTTACCCGAAACATAAAGGTATAAATCCATATCCAGCCAGGCCAAAAGCTGGCCGCCAAAAATACTATAGTTGGGGTTTAACGCGCTGGGCATCACCAAATGCTTTGTGGTTAATTCAAATTCATGAGACGCATTCGACTCATTGTGTTCTTTTGAGGGCGGTTGTTCCATTTTCTATTATTGAATCGCGCGGATATAAATTTCAACGCGGCGGTTTTTTGCGCGGCTGATTTCGTCTTTTTCTTCGACTGCCGGTCTGGAATAATCAAAGCCTTTAACAAAGATTTGATTGGCATTTACCCCAGCCTCTTGTAAAAGACCTTCCACATAACGAGCCCGGTCCAGAGAGAGAGTTTTGTTTTTTTCCAAAGTGCCGCGGCTATCCGTATGGCCATAAACGATAATTTCATAATTGCCGCTCTTGATACGTTCAATCGCGTTTTGCAATTTTTCTTTTTCTTTATCTATGATCTTATTGGCAACGCCTGTTTCAAAATAGAGCGTTTCAACCAACCTGGCCCGCCCGTCAATTTGAACCGTCTCTGCCGTTCTTCTCATTTCAACCTGGATAAAAGCGGAATGAGAATCCGGGTTGTCCCGATTTTCTATAACATCAACCAGCGGTAAAACAAGGCGCCGGCTTTGGAACCCGTCAGCTCTGGCTACGAGCTCAATTCTGTTTTCTTCAAGATATCGTTTCCATTTCTCTTCGTTTTGAGGCTCAAAAGGCAACATAATTACATTGCGGTTCACCGGAACGCTTTCGCCCATGGAAGGCGAAATACGGTACTCCGCTTGCGCGGCAACGGGGCGGCCCGATGTATCAAAAAATTCGGTTTTAATTACAAATCCTTGCTCGGCTTCGCCTGCCCTTCGCAAGTAAAAATCTTTTGAAATGGTAATCCCCTCATGGGTTGTCCGCAAGTCGAGAATATGTTTTTGCGGTTCGTAACCGGGCGCCGAAATAAACAATTCATAAATATTGTTATTTTTAAACTCCATAGAGAAGTTGCCGTCAGGCAAACCGGTCGACATATCGTAACGGCCAAAATCGCCGCGCACCTGAATGTTTGCTTCAATTCCTTTTTCGCTTAGTTCTTCTCGAACGAAACCGGTAAACTGCACCAATACAATCGGTTTGGCAAAGTGAGGCACCCTGGCGCGGTATATGTCAAAATCGCCTTCTCCCCCCGGCCGGTTCGATGAAAAATACATGAATTCGCCCGAACGAACGACAGTGGGGTATTCGTCATCTTGCGGAGAGTTGTAGGGCGCGCCCAGGTTTTGCGGTCTTTTCCAACCGCCTTCCAGCAATAACTGGGTCACAAAAATATCGTAACTGCCCAAACCGCCGCTGCGGTTCGATGAAAAATAAAGCGTAATGCCGTCAACGTGAACGGAAGGCGAAATTTCGGACGCTGCCGTATTCACCGAAGGCCCCAGATTTACCGGCTCCGTCCAAAGACGTTTTGAATCATCATATTCGGAAACCCAGATGTCATCTTTTCCATAACCGCCCGGCCGGTTTGAAGAAAAATAGAGGCGTTTCCCGTCGGGAGAGATGGAAGGCATCCGGTCGTGAAAATCGCTGTTTAACCCCGGCAGCGGAACGGGAACAGTCCAGCTCTGCCCTTGTTTTCGCGTATAGTAAATATTGGTTTCGCGGGGCCCGGAACGCCCGTTGCCGGCAAAAGATGAAAAATATAGTTCAAGACTGCCATCCGGCAAAATCCGCAGAGAAGGGAACCCGTCGAAATCGGATGTATTGACCGGCGGACCGGCATTGACCGGCAAAGAGAAAGCGGGCCGTTGGGCGTCAGAACTCTCATTCATGGAGTACCACAAATCGGCGTTGCCCGTCAAGCCGACCCCGCCCGGCCGATCCGATTCATAAAACAGGTACTTTTCGTCTGGCGTAATAAACGGAGTGTATTCGGCGTACGGAGTATTGACATTCACTCCCAAATGGTATACTTGCGCCTGGTCTGCCGGCGTCTGCGGTATCTCGGGCAAATCGACTTCGACCGCCCAAAGCCCAAACGCAAGAAAGGGGACAATCGCCAATGGCCAACGGCGGATGATACCGGCAAACATGCGACAAAATAACAAAAATGCCTGTTATGTAAATTCTTTTCGACCTGCCCGGAATAAAAGGTTGTAGCGTAACCCTGTTCTCTCAGAAGGGTTTTATGGGATTTCGTCTTGCAACCTGGAGCATGATGTTTGTATTTGCCGCCGGTTTCACCGAAAGATTTACCGTATGCCCGGAGTACAAGGCCCGTTACGAAATTATTGAAAAATTAAATGTCTACGACGCTTTTGAATTTGAACTCATGTGGACTTCGGATATCAGCGAGGCTTTTTATTCTCCCGCTCATAAAACAGGCAATACGGTATACTACCCGTACACTTTGGTATTCTACCGCTCACGGCAAGAAGCTTCCCGCTCGTACCGTGAAAAAGCGAATAACTCCATGCCGATTTTTCAGTACGGAGGGGTTCAGGCCTGGCTCCCCTATGGCGATTGGAACAACCTGAACGAGAAAGTCCGAACGATCATGGTCGGGATGGGGTATGAGGTTCAGTGACTTGCTTCCATAATTTGCTCAAAAAATGCAAGCGTCGTTTTAGCCGCTTCCTTATCCCCGGCATTGTATAAATTATTGTGTCCGCCCCAGGCGAAGATTTCCATCTCTTTCGGACCCGCAATTTTCTTGTAAACTTTTTTCCCGAACTTTACAGGAATAACCTCATCCTTTTCGCCATGAAGAATTAACTTTGGGGTGCCTGGCATGATTTCGCCTAAATGTCCATTCGGAGCCCCGGTGTCCGTAACAAAAAGCATGGCGGGCAAAACCAACGGCCAGGTAAACCACCGCTTGGCCAGGACAGAGGCTGCAATGCCCCGGTACGTGGCAAAAGAACCTTCCAGTACAATGCCAAGCGCTTGATCGAAACCTCCTCTTTCCAGTAAAGATTCCATGAGAATGATTGTCCCCAGGCTATGACCGTAGAGGATCAATCCCTCCCCCCAGGAAAGATGATCCGGATTCTCTTCGAGGTATTGCAACAAAGTAATCGTATCTTTTCGCACCCCGTCACGGTCGGGGATGCCCCCCGATTGGCCATAGCCGCGGTAGTCAAACGTCAGCAAGTGATAGCCTTCTTTGGTAAGCCAATACAAAAAGGCAAAGTGGCTGGTCAGGTTTTGAGCGTTACCATGGAACTGCACCACTGTCGCTTTGGCTTTCCCCCCTTGCGCCGGAAAAAACCGGGCATGAATCATATTGGAATCATCTCCGGGAATGTAGATATCGCGGTATTGGATTTTGTAATCTTCCGGGGCATAATGAATATCATGGTCCGGCTGGTAAAAAACGCTGTTGCAATTGAGTGATAACAATGCCAGGCAAAAAAGAAGCAGAGCGATAAAAATTGAATATTTCATATTCTGTCGTTAATACTGAAAATAATATTTCACGCCGCCTTCCACCCGGTACGTTTCATCCAGCCAGTACGCTCCGTTCATGGATACGCTAAAACGTTTGTTAAAACCGAAGTTTGTTTCGCCGTAGATTCCCGAACGTTCAAAACTGCCGGTAAAATCGGTATAGTACCGGTATTCATACCAGGAGCGAAGCGACCACCAGTTGGTCAAACGCCAGTAAATACCGCTTTCGACAACACCGGCAACCCGAAAACCTTCGCTAAAATGAGGGGAACGTTCATAGCGCGGTCTGGCAATCGTTACAAAAGAGAGCCGGTCAAGAACCCCGAGCCCATGTGTGGCCAGGCATAGCCCGCCGCCCGCTTCAATATACCCGTAATTAAAGATATCTTCTGCCCGGTCTGCCGGTTCATGATCCCAGCCGGCGGAAAACCGCCACGAAGGAGCGCGGATGTTGTATTTCAAGTAAGGAGAAAGAGACATAATATCAAGTACGGCCAGACGGTTGAGATATGCCCGATCCTGATCAATATTATAATCGACCTTGGCGGAAAGAAATAAAAGTTGCGAATAGGGAGAAAATCCGATCCAGCGATCGTTGATTTCATGGATAGCCGGATTAAATGAAAAGGAAGATATCATTTCCGAATTCTGGTTCGTCGCCTGGGTTAAAAAAATACGAGAAGACTCATGCGATGTCAAAGGGTCGGTTGAATCCGGCAAATCCGGCAACTCATAATTGATTTTTTCTTTAATCCGCGCCCGCTCCGAAAGAAAAGCGCGGTGGCGGGTCGAGTCATACCGCCGGGAACCCTTGTTCTTTTGAATCAGCATATAATCCAGCGAGGTATCGAGTAAAATGGCTTTTCTCTCGACCTCTTTGCCGCTCAAGTCAACCTCTTTGCCGCGTACCATCGCCTTTAACTCTTTGACCTCGCTTTTTGAAAGCAGCTCATAGCGCCGTTTGTATTTCCCGACAAGAGACAGGCGATTTTGGGAGCTCTCAATAGCCCCCGCTTTGCCTAACACCTTGACGGTATCCGGCGGCATCACCTGGTACAAAAATTCATCCGAAACGGACATACCGGGGCGGCCAACCTCAAGCAGGGTTAAAAGTTGATACGAACAATTCCTGTTGAAAAAATAATAATTAAATTTAGCGGCTCTCAACTCCCAAAGGTGCGCCATAACCCGTGAAATTTCTTCTTCGGTAAAATTCAGGCGATATTCCCAAAGCTCGCGGTTATCGACGTCATTGTACTCGCGTATTTTTATATAGTAAGGGAACAGGCTAAAAAGCCCCTCATAACCGCCCAATAGACCCATAACAGCCAGCATCACCGGATTAACTTCTTCCGTATTGACCGCAGCGGCATAGTTGACCCCATAGTCGAGAATTTCGTACCCGCCCGTATGCTTGTCGTTATTTAATTTTAACAGGGTATGCCCGAACATAGAAGAGGGATTGCCCATATAATATGAAGCAAAAATAACCGAAAGCGAAGTCGGGTTTAATTTGCCACGCCAGATTTCATATTCCTGGCAGTCCGCCGGGGGCATCCGCGTTTCATCAAACGAGAGGGCCGCATCAAGCCAATCGTATCGCGCGCGAAATGTACAGCGGGGGTGAGGGATACCGGGCGTTCTGGATAAATCACCCTGAAAAAAAGCGCGCAAAGTATACTGAAGCTCGGATTCCGGGTTGGTTCGCCCTTCGGCAGACATAAAAAAAAGAGGACTGGTGACTTCGCTTTTATACTTTCCCCTCTTTTTTTTATAGTGGGTGAGCAACAGCCAGTATTGTTCTTTATGAAGTTGCAGCCGCCTTGCTTTTTCGGTCAACTCGTTTAAATACTCTTCTTGTTCCGCAGTTAACTCGGTATAAAACGGAGGCTCCAGGGGAGTTTGACCGGAATCAACGGATGCCGGACTTGTCTCTTTTGCTTCCAATGGAACAAAAGCGGCAATGGATAATAATGTTAGAATAAAAAAAAAGAGGAAAATTTATTGTTCATGACTGATATTCGGTAAGAGTTTGTATTGCATTTCATGTATAAAGAAGAAACGCGAAACCCGCAGGCTTCGCGTTTCTTTCAATTGCTAGAGAAAAACCTTAGAGCCCGAGGCTGCAAGCAGCGGCAAGTTCCGGTTCGTTTTTAGCAAGCTCTTTTACGTCAGAGACAAGCGAATCAGGTGTTGCCTCTTCGGTAAAAATTTGCTCATAGTTATTTTGAGTCATTTCGCCAAAAGCATCAACGCTGTTTGCTTCGCAACCCATCAAAAAGGCAAATGAAGTCAGGGTTTCACCCTCGCCTCTTGCCATATCTTGACGCAGATTGTCAAAGTTGTTGTACGCATATACTTTTTGCTCCATTTCAGCCTTAATCACGCCTTTGTCAGTACACTCGAGAGTTCCCGAAGTAATCGCAAAGGTTTGAAGGCCTACAAAGTAGTTGGCCACGCCGTTGATGATTGCCGCCACTAATTGTGTCGACAGATCATTTTTAGGTCCCATGATTACAGCGCCAAGACCGCAACCGGCCATTCCGTAGGCAGCTTCAACTTTTTTGGCTGGAGTTAAAAAGAGGGCGCCGGCGATCATTAATGCCATTGACATTGATATTATTTTTTTCATAATATTCTCTCCTGAAAATCCTTATAGCCAAATTTTACTGCAACTTTGACTCAGTTGCTCATTTCCGGAAACGGCTTTTTTGATACGGTGCAGAACCCAGTCCGGCTCCGTTCCTTTCTCGCCTTCGAAAATGGTCTCATGGCTGCCTTGAACCACACTTGCAAATTCAGGCATGGCGCTATCAGAGCAACCCATTAAAAAAGCCAGAGAATTGATACTTTCACCTTCACCTGCCGCGACATCGCGATAAAGGCTGTCAAAGTTAAAAGCAACAAAAGCTCTTTGTTCGAGTTCGGCTTTGATCACTCCATTTGCTGTACAATTCAAGGAACCAAGCGAAATAGCGAATAGCTGATTGTACGAAGTTCCGTTTGTTGTTACACCAAAAATTTGCACGATACCGGGTTTCGGACCGATAACAACAGAACCAAGACCGCAGCCGGCCATTCCATAGCCTTTTGCTTCAATTTTTGCAGGCATTGCAATCATCAAAGCGCTGGCAAAAAATGTAGTAGCTAATACAAATCTTTTCATTTTTCCTCCTTAAAATTAATCATTAAAGTTTTACATTTTATGCTCATTATACAAAGTTGTATTTACGAGCATGCTTCATTCATTTGGCAAAACTTGCGTATGAATGTTATCACAAAAAGCTATTTATTGTCTTTTGTGTAAAGAGATTTTTTATGAATTTTGATTTTTTTTTCAGGCTTTTATTTTTCCTGCCGTTTTTTCTTATTTATCGCGCCGATGTGTGGCCGATACCGCCCTCAAAAGATCAAAAGCAACTTGAAAGCAAATATAATGCAAATATACTTGTACTTTTTTCCAAATTAGAATCAATCGAAACGAAACGACTTCTTATCCCCGAACAAGTCTATCGAAGGCTTAGCCGCTTTGAAGAACTCTTCGGTTTTGCCTTTGACGGACCAAAGCTGGCACTTTGGTTGAAACAAAGGTTAAAAACCGTCAACGTCGGAAAAGCCTGGACAACGGCAATTTACCAGGGGAATTTAACCATCACAGTTGAACCGGATTTTTTCAATTTGCCGTTTGCAGACCAACTTTATATTCTTGTCCATGAAGCCCGCCATGCCGACGGCCAAAAGTTCGCTCATATCAAATGCCCCAAAAATTTACGGCAAATCTCGGCCGGTCAGCCCGGCATGGATTTAAGCAAATACCCCGGCTGTGACGGCAGAGATGACGGAGCATATGCATTTCAAGCGGCTGTTTTGTTTGAATTATACGCCTACGGGATAGACGACCAGGAGCGAGCCGGGTTGCTTTACAACAGTTCAGCCGCCCGCATTATCATAAAATAACCGGTTTAAAAAGAGACTATTCGTTTAAACGAATCTTTTCCTGCCGTTTTTTTTCCTGGGCGCTGACATCATAAGGCAGTGGGTTCGATTCGATTAAATCCCGGATATTGGCTAAAAGCGCCTCATACCGTACTTCATCGCCGACATCAACGCGTTCCTTATCGAATTTTTTCCATTGTTCGACAGTTCGATAGAGCTTTTGCCACTCCCAGCGGTCGCCGGTCACCTTGCTGATTTTAAAAATCCATTCGAGATAATCGATGCGATTCTTTTGGTCTGTCTGCAAAAGCGTTTCGGCAATAGTGCGGGAACGTTCCGGTTGTTCCGTATAGAAATAGAGTTCCATTAAAAGAACCTCTTCTTCAATGGTAGCCTTTCCGGAATCGATTAGCATCTCCAGGTATCTGACTTGTTCCGGCGTATTTTGTAAAATGCCATTGATCTCGGCAATTTTCCGGTATAAAGTTTCATGTTGAAAAAAGGTCAGCATGTCATTATATACCCGAAGCGCGTACTCGTACCGGCTTTGTTCCCGGTACCAGGAAGCCAGGGCAAGGCCGGTTTTAAAGAGCAGGGTCTCTTGCTGAGGCGTTAAACTCTTGTCTGCGCTTTTGCGAATTGGAGCGATTTGATCGCCGCGGGTAAATGTCCAGCAAGTATCCGGACTTTTTAAACTGTAAAGATAGACCCAATAAGTCTTCTTTTGCGTTAAATATTCACGTAAAAAGTTTTGGCCCTGTTCGCTATGATACGGTTTTTGCCCGTCCGTATTATAGAGAACAACGGCTTCTTGCTTTCCTTTCGGGCCGGTCTCTTTTTCAATGATCGCTTTGGCAATTGTTGTGGATGGCGCTGAAAAGTAACTAAAGCGATCCACATGATCCAATATCTCTTTAGGGTACAAGTTCGTGTAGATATGCGGCTTATCGTCAAATGAAATTAACCACGCCAGCGGCGCCGGTTCGGGAATAGAAATTGAAGCGGGTTGCCAGAACTCACGGCGGTATGAATCCTGATAGCGAATGGCGACAACAACAGTCCAAACGGAAATACTCATCATAAAAAGCGCAGAAATCCAGGGGCGGTGCTTTTTAAACAAGTAAACCAGAAGCCCGGATTGCGTGAATATCAAGAGAATCCCCACCAAAATCAAATGCCAACCGGGGCTGACAAAATGGAGAGTCAGAACCACGAGAAGGGCGGCCCCGGACATTGCCTGTTCGCGCCGCGAGAACCCGCTTACCGCTTTTTTAAAATAGAGAGCTTCCCAGATCGTCAAAGCCGAGTAACCGGCAGCGGCCCAGTAAGAAAGCGGCATCGATTGGTACGCAAAAGCAATCAAGACAAAAATTACGCCCAGCGCACGAATCCCGTATTTAATATGGTGCTTTGCCTTATCGACATAGAGCGCAATAAACTGGAAAATAGGACCAACCACCAGAAGAGCTAAAATGATATAAAAGCGATGCCGGTGAGTATCAAGCACGGCTAGAAGAGAAAGACCCAAAAGCAGGTAACGAATGAAGTCAAAGGGAACCCGCAACGGCAACATCCTCTCTTTGCTGCCAAGCCGCGGCTTCACCCCCTTGCCCAATAGATGAAGAGGAATCAAATAGACAAAAAGAGCCAGGGGCAAAACGCCCCAGTGAGCGCCAATCAAAGTCGAAGCGAGAAACCCGGTAATGGCGCCCAACGCCATTGAGACCTGGTGGGGCAAAATAATGCCTAACTTTGAGCTGAAGGTAAAGAAAAACAGAAAAACCTGAAAAGTATACAAAGCGGGCGACTGGTAAAGATATCTCAACTCGCCCATTTGAATAAACAGGGAGAAAAAAGTTACCATGTTTAATATCGTGAGAACCAAAAAACCGGGGCGTATCAGATTTGTCTTTCGGTCCGAAATGGTGATCAGGGTATACGCAACCCAAATGAGAAAAACCAGCAAATAGGCAAAAAAGCTAAGGCTGATCTGGTCAGACCAGAACGGGTATAAGCGATCAAGAGTGTAGCGAAAAAGTAAAACCAGAGAAAGAGACCATACAAATGCGGTTGACCTGAATATCCAAACCTTCCAGTTCTCTTTTTGCATAGTTTGAGCGCTCAACGCTCGGTTGCCAGGTTAAAATGAACAATCCCCGCCTGGCTAACCTGATCCATGACAGAAATAATTGTCTGATAGCTGGAACTCTTGTCCCCTTTGATAATTACGTAGTCGTCATCCTTGTTTTTGACCAGTTTCTTTAACTGCTTCGGCAAGTCCGACAATTCGACGCGCAAATCATTCACATAAACCTGGTTTTTAGCATCGATAAAGATTACGATTTTTTTTTGAACCTCCGGTTGCGCGGCAACAGACTTCGGAAGCTCAATTTTAATAGACGGATTTTTCGCTAAAGTGGCATTGATTAAAAAGTAAGTCACAAGCAAGAAAACGATGTCGACCATCGCAGCCAGCTCAATGCCGGTTTTGATTGTCAGTTTAGACTTCATCTTTTTTTCTTTTTCAACTCCTGGATCACCATTTGCGTAAGGATCTCCGTTTCTTCGCCAAAGGTATTGACCCGGCGAATATAATAGTTATACATAATCAGAGCGGGGATAGCGACAACCAGACCCAGCGCCGTGGTGATCAAAGCCTCATCGATACCGCCCATGAGCTGCGCGCTTTTTGAGGCGGACTCTTCAAAAGAGCGAAACGACTTAATCATACCGGTTACCGTACCCAAGAGGCCAAGCAAGGGAGCGACGGTACTGATTGTGCCCAGCGTAGGCAAAAACTTTTCCATCAGGGCGGTCTGCCGCAACATCTCTTCTTCGGCAATGCTATCGAGCTCAATCTGACCGTTTCGCGAATCAATCAGCGACAAAACGACTTTATACGCCGGGTGGCTTTGCAGACGGCAAAACGACGAAGCGTCGTCATATTTGCGGTCTCGCAGAAATCCCAATAGCTCTCTTTCATCATCAATATCCAGCAACTGAATTTTTCTCATTAAGAGCCAGCCACGTTCCAGGATAACGGTCATGGCTATGATTGAGACGCTCAGAATAATAAAGGGAATAAACCAGCTTGGTATACCTGCCATCAATGCGCTCATACCGCCTTTTTGCAAAGAGAAATTACAGCTACAAGAACTTTTTGGCTTGTTTGAAAAACGAGGCGATTTTACTTTTCTATAAGGAAAAAAGGAAGAAAGGGGAAAAGCCGGGTTTTTTCTTTGCGCTGTTTGTTCCCTTTTCCCTCGCTGCGGCGGTTTGTTTTTTTCCCTGACCATGACGCACAATCGCGATACGGAAGTGAGCGATTGTGCTAATGCCGGAAGTCTGCCATTTTTTCGAAATTTGTTCCAATATTTGGGTAATTGTTTGTTTTTGCTTTTTTTACCGGGAGTTTTTCAATTTTTTCAAAAAACAAACCCGCCTCCGCTACCCAATACATTTTGCACAGGCGTTCCCGGCAAACCCCGTTGCGGAATACCACACCAAAAACCGCGTATTCAAAATTTTGTTGACATTGCCTGCCAAAAAGCCGGATTGCAGCATGTACTTATACTGGAAAGCCCTGCATATTGTATTCATGGTTACCTGGTTTGCAGGTTTGTTTTATATAGTTCGTCTTTTTATTTATTACGCCGAAGCCGGTTCGCGCAAAGAGAGTGACCGCAAGCTCATTCGGGACCAACTCACCCTTATGGCCAGGCGCCTTTGGGCCATCATCACCTGGCCGGGGATGCTGCTGACCGTCGCGACGGGAACAGCTTTGATCCTCTCTTACCCCGACTTGCTGAAAGAGGGCTGGCTTCATATCAAACTAACGCTGGTCCTCTGCTTAATCGCTTACCACCTTGTTTGCGGGAAAATGGTAACAGCAATGAAAACCGGGGCAGAGCTAATGAACCCCGAAAAACTGCGCATCATGAACGAAGTGCCCACGCTGTTTCTTTTTGCCATCGTCTTTCTGGCAATCTTGAAAAACACGCTCAGCCTTCTCTTTGCTTTAGCCGCCTTGTTCGGACTTGGAATTTTATTGATGATCGGAATCAAGGTTTATAAAAGACTTCGCAAAGACCCGGTCGTATAAAAATTGCCATTCTACCATTCCCGGTAGACAAGTTCGTAATGAACTTTGGCGTCCTTGACGTAAATAAGAAAGAGATCATAGCGTTTTTTCGCTTCCCGATCCGGGGCGTACTGGATTAACTCCGCGCTACCCTCTTTTTCATCAATGGTTTTGGATCTTTTTAATGAACCGTCGCTTTTAATGCCGACTTTCCATATATCCGAAAACCCGCCGCTTTGATCGACAAAGGTGTTCCCCGCTAAAATCACGCCTTCGGTATCAACCCCGGCGCTCTTGCAGGCGCTTCCATACCGGTCTTCAATAGAACGTTCCCAGATCATTTCGCCTTGCCGGTTATATTTTGCATAAAAACAATTTGCCTGGGGCGATTCTTCCCGGTAGGTTTCTCCGGCAACGATCAAACCGTCTTGAGTACCAACCATATCGTAAATCACCGACAAATACCCCGTGCGGTATTTACGGTACCATTTTTCATCTCCGGCCGAACTAAATGAAGAGAGAAAATAGTAGTTATTGCCTAAACCCCCGGTTTCAAAACCCGATACAAAAATCCGGTCGCCCGCGACGACCATACCAGCCGGTTGCGCATTTTTATGCCTTTGCCAGGATTTTTTCCAAAGCACATTCCCTTGCAAGTCGATTTTGTAGATATAGATAAATGATTCCAGCGGGTTCTCCGGATCTCTCCGGGCCAGCGCTGCCAGATAAGCGCCATCTGGGGCCGGTTTCATCAAACGGCAACCCGAATATATGGCATCGCCCAATTTCTTGTACCAAAGAACCTTCCCGGACAAGCTATACTTGACTAGAAGAAGCTTTGTCCCTTCTTCATCGCCGGCTTTCACCTCACCGCAAGCAAGATAGCCTCCCGCCAAAGGGCTAAGCGTCGTAAAAAACTGGGAATAATGCTCGCCTGCCGAAAAAGGAGTCTCCCAAATGAGCGAACCTTTCCGGTCAACCATCGTTACTACGGCAGATGTTCGCCCCCGGATGCGTTTGCCGCCGGCCAGCAAAAGCCCTTCGGGCGTATTCAAGAGAGCGCCGCCTGTATAAACGCGATTGCCCGAAAGAGATAATCTCCAGATGGCATTGTCGTCAAAAAGCCCTTTTTCAATAGCAAACCCGCTCAAGCCGAAACTTAGAAAGAAAAGGAGCCCAAGGAAAATCCCGAGAAAAATCGTAAGCCTGGGGGGGGTCATGCGGATATTTTTAAAATAACTCATTTGCCGCCAATGGGAAAACCGTATAATTCAATATAATAAGGAAAAACAACCTTTACACTCCAAAAAGGTGTAAAAGCAAGACAAAGCGTAATTTGATATGATACATAAACTTTCCGATACCCTTATTTCGCAAATTGCCGCCGGCGAAGTTATTGTCAGCCCGGTCGAAGCTCTCAAAGAACTGGTTGAAAACTCAATCGACGCCAGGGCCGCCCGTATTGAAATTTTCATCTTTGAAGGGGGGCTCCGCAGCCTGCAAGTCAGAGACGACGGAACGGGAATCGCCAAAGAAGATTTGGCATTAGCGCTTGAATCTTTTGCCACCAGTAAAATTGACAATGTCGACGACCTCTTTCATATCCACACCATGGGGTTTCGTGGCGAAGCTCTTAGCTCGATTCGTTCCGTTTCTTCTTTGAGCGTAGAGACGCGCCATCAGGACGAGCCGCATGGCTGGAAAATTACGGGGGAAGGCGACGCCATTTCCCTACCCGAACCCAGCCCGCTCCCCCAGGGGACCCGGATAGTGATTGAAAACTTATTCTTTAATGTACCGATCCGCAAAAAGTTCCTGAAAAAAGAAAAAACGCTCCATAAAGAAATGGCCGAACTGGTTTCGGACTATGCCCTGGTACACCCGCAAACCGCTTTTTATCTGGAATTTGACGGTAAAGTGAGTCTGGATGTCAAACCGGCAAAGACGCTAACGCAACGCATTGAACAACTTTACGGGCACTCCTTTTCGGAAAAACTTACACCCGCTTTTTTGCAAGAAAACGGGCAAGAGCTCGAAGGATACCTATCCAATTTTTACTCTTACCATGGCAGATCCAATTTTATCCGTTTTTTTGTAAACGCCAGACCGGTTGACTATCGCCCTCTGGTTTCTATCCTCCGCTCGGCATACGGAGAATTGCTGCCGCCCGGTAAATTCCCGGCGGCGTTTTTATTTTTAACGCTCCCCCCTGACACTGTCGACGTCAATGTCCACCCCAGAAAAAAAGAAATTCGTTTTCGCGAAGAAAAACAAATGGACGCTTTTCTGCGAAAAGCAATCGCAAAAAGCATCGAAGGGGCCGGGGCTATACCTGTCGGGAAACTTGGCAACCTCAACAAAGCCGCCAACCGCCCCTGGAACCATGACGCAAGCGGGCAGAGATCCCCGCGTCCTTTTTCGGAATCTTCCGCGTTCTCTTCTTCTACGGTAAAAGCTCCGGCGCAAGAACAAGAACTTGATTTTCAAACCCCGTTGATTCTCCGCGAAGGCTTTCCGTCGTATCATACCGATCATTCCGAAAATGACGCCAAAAATACCGCGGGCGCCGGTGTTCGCCTGCCCAAACCGCGGATGGTGCATACCTCTTTATTTGATACGATTATTGTAGCCACATCTCCGGATAGCCTTTATTTAATCGACCAGCACACTGCGCATGAAAGGATTCAATACGAACGTTTTTTAAGCAAACTAAAATCGGGCGAAGCCCAAAGCCAGGCACTGGCTTCGTCGCACCCGGTGCAATTGACGGCCGGCGACCGGATCACTCTTGAAGCTCACCGGGGCAACCTTATGAAAATCGGCTTTTCTTTAGAAGACCTAGGCCCGGCGGGTTTTGCCATTACCGGAATACCGGCTTACTTAAAAGCGAGGGAAGCTGAAAATGCGCTGCAAAAAGCCCTGGCATTTTTTGAAATGAACCCCGATGCCGACCTGCCGGCTTTATTTGACCATGTTGCTAAATCCCTGGCTTGCCGAAGCGCCGTAAAAAAAGGAGAAAATTTACCTCAAGCCGAATACATGGAATTAATTGAACAACTATTTCAGTGCCAAAACCCGGCGCGATGCCCCCATGGACGCCCGACTGTCATTTCCATGAACCGCGATGATATTTTTGCCTTGTTTAAAAGGTAATAGGGTATATCTAAGGAAGAAACATGAAAATTTTACCGTAAATTTATATGCTCTTGTTTTATTTTTCATCATTATCTAACTCACTTCTCTTTTTGGCGCTAAAAAAAACCTGCAAAGGCATGCAAAAACTGCATAAAATTAACATAAGCTTTGCACTATATCATGTTCTAAACTTTAACTTTTTTCCGGTTTTTCTTGACACGGACAGTTCCTGTTGGTAATTTATAAACTAAGAATGGAGGAGTATTATGTTTTCCCGAATAAAATTTTTGTTTTTAATTATACCAATGCTTTTCTTCGCCGTAAATTGCGGCGATGTTGGAGAAGCGGTAAAAAGTATTATTGATGCCGGAGGCGCTCAATGCGGCGATGGCGTTACTGAAGGACATGAAGCCTGCGACAGCAATGGATTCAACACGGCAACCTGTGACAGCGACTGTTCGCTGCCGGATTGCGGTGACGGAACCCATAACTCTATTGCCGGGGAAGAGTGCGATTTCAACGACCCAACCAGCTATGACTCGGCTACACAAACATGTAGCAACCAGTGTACGCTAACAGCGTTGGGTAACGCGGTTTGCGGCGATGGAAATGTCGATCCCGGAGAAGATTGCGACCCGGGGGCTTCGGAAACAGCCACATGTGACCTTGATTGTTCACTGCCTGTTTGTGGCGACGGTTACCTGAACGCGGCAGCCGGAGAGGTTTGCGACCCCGGTATTTTCGGGCAAGAAACCTGTAACCCGGTCGATTGTCTATCCACGACCTATAACAATACGTGCGGTGACGGAATCGTATACGGAACGGAAGAGTGCGATGACGGAAACACCATTTCAGGCGACGGATGCGATGCCAGCTGTATGATTGAATCATCCAATTACCCGACAGTAACCGCTCTGAACGTTACCGGCACACCTACGGGAGCAAACGGAAAATACCAGGCAGGCGATACGGTCACGATATCATGGGCGGCTTCGGCAAGCTCAGGGCTTGCAGGTGTCATGGTTTTCTTGATGAGTGACTATGACTTTGCGCATGCCACTACCGAACCCGCTTTTGTTTACTCGAGTGATCCTTTTATGGAAAATCCGTTACCGGGTAATACAACCAGCCATACCTTTGTATTACCGGATGCTTACTCAGGCACATATTACCCGGCCATTATGATCGTGGATAATACAGGTAACGGCGTAGTCGTCTTATACGACTCTTTTGTATCGACTACGAACTTTACGTTGCATCTGGGCATCCCGGATCAAGGTATTATTGGCACATTGATTCCCTCTTCGATTCCGAAAGCTTCGCTTTCGATGACATCAACTGCCGCTTGCGGCGACGGGACTCGTCAGATGCCGGAACAGTGCGACGACGGTAATACCGCCATTGGCGACGGGTGTAATTCAATTTGTAACCTTGAACCGCCAAAAGCTTGCGCAGCGGATCCGTTAAACAGCGTTAGCCGCGACCTTGCCACTATCGATGTTTCACTGGGCGAACAAGCTACCATTACCGTTGACGCCGATTATTCTTGCGTCGATCGACTGGAAGTTCGAATGATCGAAACCACCGGAACAAATGATGAAAAGTGGGTTAGATTTCAAAATGTAAACCTGACCACATTCCAGGGTTTTTTCCCTCAAAACCAATGGGTCAGCAGCGGAACCTGGACTATTGGCGAGATTAGAATTGATGACGGCGCAGGCATGACTCATAGTTATGCAATATCGCAAGTTAACAATACGGTATATACGTATATGTTAAACGCCAATTGGGGCTGGAACGGAGCCGGCGGAACGGATACGGCAGTAACGGTTCTTTCACCGGTCAGCGTAACCGGCGGTACATCCGATACTGCTCCGCCGGCAATGAGTAATGTCGTTCTCTCCCAAGGCACTCCCAGCGGAGCCGGGGGCGTTTATTTGCCGGGCGATACGTTGACCTATACGGTTACGGCAACCGACGCTCTCTCCGGAGTAGAGGGGGTCGATATCTCCATGATTGACGACCAATGGAATCAATTCGGACGATGCTGGACCAATGTTGTTGTTGCAGGAACCACCAATGACTATTCATGTACCCTTACATTAACCGGTACGAGTCTGGTTGACCCGGCTTCCATTTACCCGGCAATCTATGTCATGGATGCCGCTCAAAACGGAAACTCTTACTCAAAAGACACCAACGTAACCCCGTTACCTACCAATTATTCATATCATGATCCGGTATCGAATTCAATGATTTTAACAGGAGTTGCTATTCCGCAAGTTCAAATCAGTGCGCCTCTGCCAACAGTGTATTCGACCTTGACGCTGGACGCTCCTGAAACGGGTATGATTGCAGGAAACTACAACGGCATCTGGTTAAGCTTTGACGCGACAGCCGGTAACCGCTATACCCTCTACTGGAACGATGCAGCGGAAGGCGACGGCGCTTATAGCGGCAACATGTCCATGGAACTCACCGACGGAGTGACAGGAAACCATATCTTGTGGGCAGATGACGGGTATTTTTTCGGAGCGACTTTTACAGCGCCTTCCACCGGAACTGTTTACATTCGGGTTCACCCGCAAGCGATTGGTACCTTTGGCGTAAGAGTAGCCAATACGCCAATGGAAGTCGGCACCTGGGGTAGATGCTTGCAAGAGACAAATTCGGTCGATGCCGGTGGCAATCCTATCTGGTTTGCCGTTTGCGAAGAATTGCGATTGGGCGGACTATACCTTCAGTTCACTCGTACCGAATATCTCGATGTTAATACAAATGGCGGCAATGAAAACATGGTAATTGTCCTGGGCGGAGTGTACACCTACAATACGCCTTCGATCGGCACCAACTTTGTTGATTTAACAACAGATGGCGCCGGTAACGTTACCGGGGGCGCATTGGGCGCTGCAATCCAGGCATACAATTTGGATGTCGCCTTTGACCGCCTCGATTTGGGTACAACCGATGCCACGTTCGTTAGCAACGTTAACACGGCTTTTTCTGCCGAATGCGGCGGAAACTGGAGTACCGGGTCATTTGATTTCAATATGGGACGATTTGCCGGTTTTAATTCGGTAGACGCAACATGCGCTACAGCGCTTTTCACCGATCCGGTGACATTACAGTACAGTGGGCCTCCGAAACCGGGCGACAGTATTTTCACCTTGTTCGGAATATCAGGAAACCTTTACCTTGGCTCGCAATATGATGCAACCGGGGCAAAAGTTTATGATGATACAAATCAAGCGCTCCGACCGGTTTATCTGGAAGGAACCATTGATTTTAACGATGTCGGGTATAACCCATGGTAAACCAACCATGTAACAGTTAACCAAACATTGACCTAAAAACTAAAAAGCCCGCCATTTGGCGGGCTTTTTTTATGTCTGCTTATGTAAAAATTGAGCCAGAAGCCGTAGCGCCCTGCCTCGATGCGAGATAGCCGCTTTTTGATCGGGGCTCATCTCGGCAAAAGTCTTGCCCATCTCGGGTATAAAGAAGACGGGATCATACCCAAACCCGTTCTCCCCTCTCGGCTGGTTGATAATGGTTCCTTGAACCGTCCCGGAAAAATAAGTTTCGTTTCCAAAAGCATCGAGATAACAAATACAGCAAACAAAGCGAGCGGTGATTTCCCTGTCACGGAAAGGTTCCAGCTCTTTGAGCAATTTTTGGTTTCGTTCCTTGTCGCTTGCTCCGTAGCGCGAAGAATGTACGCCCGGCCGGCCCCCCAACGCGTCTACTTCAAGACCTGAGTCATCGGCAATCACCGGCTGGTGGCAAAGTGTATGAAGTTCCCTGGCTTTGATTTTTGCATTTTCAGTGAATGTCTCGCCTGATTCCACCGGCGAGTACGCTTGCAGGTTATCGCTTAGATCGTTAACGCTTTTTATTTCAAAAGGCAATAGACGCAGTATCTCTTGCACTTCTTTGATTTTTCCGGCGTTTTCCGAAGCAAAATAAATGTCTGGCATGAGGGGAGAAAGAAAAATGGCAACTCTTTGACCAGCAAGAATCAATTTTCATGAAAATTGTTTACAAGGTTTCGGTTCTAATAAATGTGGCCGAACATTCAACACGCCAGAGGGAAAAACTCCGAACTTTCGATCTCACATAGACGATTTGTACACAGCGGAGATAAATCAGGTCAGCGAAAGGAGATAAAAAATTGGAAATAGAGATCAGTTCATTTGACCGGGTATTAAACAGACCACCGGAAATCACGGAAAAAGGCATCCATATATTAGCGGATTTTTATGGCATGCAAGGCGGACAAATCGAGATGTTAAATCATCAAGCTTTGGAGAAGTTTTGCGTGGAACAGGTAGCTCATGTCGGTCTTACCCAGGTTGGTAAATTGTTCTATCAGTTTCCCGGTTCGGGCGTTACCGGAGTTGTTCTTCTTGCAGAATCTCACATTGCAATCCACACATGGCCGGAAAAAAACTACCTGACTCTGGATATCTACGTTTGCAATGTTACGCAAAACAATGCAATCAAAGCGCGAAATCTGTATGACATTTTTGCAGGCTTTTTTCAACCGCAAGATGTCAACCATCAGGAAGTGGAAAGAGAATAAAAGCTAAGGCGCTTTTGGCCTGCGATTGGGGTTTTTACGGGCGATCATTGCCATACGGCGCGGCGGCTCGTACCCTTCTATCGTCCTGCCATCGGGCGTAGTAAACTCTGCCAAAGAGTCGACTTGAGCCCATAAAGTGCGGCGCTGTTCATCCGTGGTAAGGGTTTGATTGTATACGGTTTCCGTGACGTCAAACCCTGCCCGGTAAAGCCAGTTTTCCAGGGTTACGGTTGTCGGAATATACCAGACGCCTCTCATTCTTGCATATCGCCCCCGCGGGAACAAGGCAACAGGCTCTTCTCCGGAAATTCCCATCGTTTCAACGACTAACATACCATTCGCCCGCAAGGAGTGATAACAGTTCCGCAAAACCGAATCCGGGTCGGGGTGGTGGTATAAAATCCCCATGCAAAACAAGGTATCAAACAAATCACGGTAAAGCGATAGATGCTCAAAACCCAACAGTTCGAGATGCAGATTGCTTTCTGCGGCAAACCCGTTTAAGTATGTGAATGTCAGTTTAAATTTTCGCGTAGGATCAAAACCGAGAACAACCCGGGGTTTGTGCGAAGCCATGCGAAACATATAGTAACCGTTCCCGCACCCAACGTCGCCAACCGTCTGCCCTGCCAGGGAACCCAAATGCGGCTCTATCCGCTCCCATTTCTTATCGCTTCGCCACTCGGCGTCAATATCAATGCCAAACAAACGGTAGGGCCCCTTTCTCCACGGGCAAAATTCGCGGGCCTGGCGCTCGATTAGCGCGAGCTGTTCGGGGGTAACTTCACCGGGGTTGCCAATGGTCACAGCCGGCAGATTGTAATTTTTTTCCTGTGCAACAATATCGGGGCGTTCCAAAATCGCCCGGATACGCCCTTTGTGCTCTTCGTCAGTCAGCGCCCGGTTTCGCTGAATGACTTCGCTGCGAATCCGCGGTATATCGATCCGCCCGGAGAAGGGCTCAAGGTAACTTAAGTCGGCATGGATCATGTTATGTTGTTTTTTTTACAGCAATGTACGAAGCAAAATTAAACCATTTGTGATAAATTGACGCCCCTGAAAAACCGGCCTCCCGGAGCATCTCCAGGTTCTTTAACGCTTCAAACGGAACCAGAACATTTTCAATGGAATCTCTTTTTTGCGAAATTTCCAGCTCGCTATACCCATTGTCCATCTTCATGCGATGGTGTAAGTCGATATAAGCTTGGTGAATTTGCGGCTCTTCTTCAAGAACTTTTTCGCTCAGTAAAAAAACACCGCCATCTTCCAGCGAATCAAATATTTTTTGTACCAGCTTTTGCCTGTTTTCCGGATGTACAAACTGAAATGTATACGCGGCAATCACAACGTTGGCGGGCCGGTATAAGACGTTTTCAATGTTTTCATTGATAAATTCAACGGTAAATTCACCTTGGCGGTTGTTTCCTAAATTCAGCTTTTGGCAGTTTGTGCGCGCTTTTTCAATCATGGCTTCCGAGTTATCGATACCAATGTAACGAAACGGTTTTCCTTCAAACCTTTCGAGTAGGGCCCCTACAACCGCACCGGTAGAAGAGCCCAGGTCGTATATTAAACCATCGCGGTAAAAGCGCTTTGCCAAATCCGCTGTCATTTTTAAGTTTTCTTCGTAATAGGGAACTGACCGTCTGATCATGTCGTCAAATACAGCCGATACCTCGCTTGAAAATTCAAATCGAGGCACTTTTTCCATCGGTTGTTTAAAGAGATCATCTCTCATCATTTCAAAGTTATTCAAAAAAGCGGAAACGTTTCGACAACCAATTATCAAATTCGGCAATCCAAATAGTTTGCCCTGAGATATACCAAATTAAATTTTGAAAACTTTATATAATTTGTTGACAATTTGCAAATTAGACGTTCTTTGGGAGGAGAAAGGTGGGAACATGTATGAAAGAGGAAATTTCAAGGAAGGAGCTTTTTACAAAAATACGAAAAGCCCAATCACTCTTCCATCAAGAAGAGTTTACTAAATCATTTAATCTGTTGACATCGATTGAAAAATATATCGACCACACCCATATCCGTTCCAAAGTGGCGAATATCAAAATACAATGCCTGATTCAGGTAGGGAATATTGGCCCCGCCATTGACTATATTGAAAGCCTAATCACCGAATTTCCCCTGGTCCCTCAAATGCACTTTCTGGCGGCGACCTTTTATCATAAGCTGGAAGATTTTAACAAGGCGCAACGGCTTTACCTGCGCTCCGTTTGCCTGTCGCCCCCGACTGTCCGCTTTTCATTGCAATACGCGCAATTTCTGCGTGAAAGAAATCGCCCCGTAGAAGCCGGTTGTATTTTAATCCGTTGCCTTCGAGAAAACCGTAAAAAGTTTCCGCCAACGTCAATGCATATCTATTTTCTCTATCTTGAGTTAGCCTTGATATACTACTATCGCGGCACCTTTTGGAGAGCGTTGAATCTCTTTCGGCACGCTTCTCAGCTACAGAAAGATTTTCCATACCATGACCTGATTGCTGAAATTTATTTAAAAAAACATATGTACAATGAAGCGTTGGTTCACCTGGAATTGCATTTTGAGCAATGGGGAAAAAACGACGCCGAAGCTCTGTTTTTGTGGGCAAAATGCCTGGCCGGTTTAAACCGGAAAACGGAGTCTTTAAAGGTCTTGACAAAATGTCGAAAAATCTGGGGAGAATTGGTAGTGACTGCCGGCGACATGAACCATCTTTCATCGCTCATGCAAGACGGAACATTGAAAAAAATTCCGAATTTAATTTTTGAATTTTAGCGAAAAGCACGAAAAGGTTTCCTTTTGTGGCCATAAGTTTTGAAAGTATTAACCCTGCAAATGAAACGCTAATCAAGCGGTATGATGAAACGACGCAAGATCATTTGCGCCAAATGATTGTCAATGCGCACCATACTTTCCTGGAATGGCGTTTGCTTTACCTGTACACGCGGGCAAAGTATCTAATGAAAGTTTCACAGGTAATCCTTGAAAAAAAGGATGAACTGGCCCAACTGGTAACGCTTGAAATGGGCAAACCGCTTGCGCAGGCCGCCGCCGAAGTGGAAAAATGCGCCGCGCTTGCGGAGTACTACGCACACAACGGTCCATTGTTCCTGGAAGACCGCAAGGTGAAAACCGAGGCTTCGCAAAGCTTTATTACATTCCAACCCCTGGGCATTATTCTTGGCATCATGCCATGGAACTTCCCGCTATGGCAAGTCTTTCGCTTTGCCCTGCCCACGATCATGGCCGGGAATGCCATTCTTTTAAAACATTCGCCCAACGTTTCCGGTTGCGCGCTTGCCATTGAGAAAATTTTTACCGACTCCGGATTCCCCAACGGATTATTTCAAACCATATTGGTTGATGTAGATCGCGTACCTTTCATTATGGAACATGAATATGTCCAAGGCGTTTCTTTGACGGGCAGCGAGAGGGCCGGGCGCGCCGTAGCGGAACTGGCCGGTAAAAACCTCAAACCATCCGTATTGGAACTTGGCGGTTCGGATCCCTATGTCATTTTTAACGACGCAAATCTGGAAGCTGCTGTTGATACCTGCGTTACTTCGCGCCTGATCAATTGCGGGCAAACATGCATTTCGGGCAAACGGTTTCTGGTACAAAAAGAAATTGAGGGTAAGTTTACCGAAATGTTCGTCGAAAAAATGAAGGCAAAAACCGTAGGCAATCCGGCGGAAAACGTCGATCTGGGACCAATGGCTCGTAAAGATCTGCGCGACGAACTGCACCGGCAGGTGAAAAACAGCGTCCAGGACGGCGCTCGTATTCTTACCGGAGGCGAGATTCCCGGCGGAGCCGGTTTTTTCTACCCGCCAACCGTAATGACAAACATCACGCATGAGATGGATGTATGGAAAAAAGAGACCTTCGGACCGGTGGCGGCCATTGTCTCTTTTGATACGGAACTGGAAGCTTTACGACTCGCAAACGATACGCCGTACGGGCTTGGCGCTGCGCTCTTTAGCCAAGACACCGAACGAATGGAAAAGTTGGCAAAATATAAAATCAACGCGGGCAGCGTTTATATCAATGATTTTGTAAAATCCGACGCCCGTTTGCCGTTTGGCGGCGTGAAAGCGTCAGGTTTCGGGCGCGAACTTTCCGAAATGGGCATTCATACTTTTGTCAATGCCAAAACCATTGTCGAAAAATAAGAAAGAAAAATAATCAAGCAATTAAATACTTAAGTTATTTAATCTTCTTTGGAGACTCGTCCGAGAGAGGCGAATTTCGTTTAAATCATTCAGGAGGTTATCGATTTCTCTTTGCATGATTTCAATATTTTCCTGTAAAATTTCCGCCGGCACCTCTTCATCGGATTGGATAATCTCATCCATACTCATCTGCATGCTATTGCCTTCCATTGTTTTAACTGAATCAACCGAACCGTATTCGTATTCGATTAATCCTTCGTTGTTTTCAGCAAAACTGGAAACATAATCAGAAATAGCAGCCCATTCATGATCTTGATTGCTATTTTTTTGAAAACTCGTTTCAAGGTTTTTTCCCCCATTCATAAATGATTTATCGGTTCATTATGAATTTTATTGAATAAAAATCTTTTTTTTAAAAAAGGTCATCCGTATACTATTGATTATCAACTTGATCGCGGATATCCTGGTACAACGGAATGAGTTGGCGGGGGGTTCGGTAATCGCGGTACGATGCGTTAACAAACACGAGGGGGTGCGCCGGCAATGTCACCCCCGCATCGACTCGATCGCGCCCGTTTAAAATAGCAACCACTTGCTCAGGGGTTAGTTCGTTGCGGCCGACGCAAATCAGCGTACCGGAAATAATTCGTATCATATTGTGCAAAAAGCCGGAACCGGCAAAATAGAGATACACGAAAGGAGGTTTTTCAATGATTTCAATCCGGTCGATCCGCCGGATCGTCGATTGCTCCATCCGCTCATAAATTTTTTTCGTAAAAGCGCGGAAATCATGTTCGCCTAAAAGGCCTTCGGCGGCTTTACGCATCGCCGGTATATCCAATGGTTGGCGCAACCAATAGTGACTTTTTTTGTAAAAAGGCATTTTATAGCGCGACTGAATCAAACGGTAGCAATACTCTCTCCCCTCGCAGGAAAATCGCGCGTGAAAATCGGAAGGCACTTCGGCGGCATAAATTACGCCAATATCATCGGGTAAAATACAGTTGATCGAGTAGATCGACTGGTCAAAGTTTTTTCTTATTTTTTCGGCAACTTCGGGAGACGCTTCAAAGTGAACGACCTGGCCCATGGCGTGTACGCCCGTATCCGTTCGCCCGGCGCAATGCACCCGGATTGGTTGCCGAAAGTAGGTTTTTAGCGCTTTTTCAAGCTCCCCTTGCACGGTTCGCTCATCATGCTGAATCTGGTAACCGGAAAAAGCCGCCCCGTCATATTGAAGCGTAAACGCAAATTTCATGAATCGCTTACGACAGTTTTTTTAACAAATCCCCAAAGCTAATGCCTTCGAGAATTTCGCGCCGCGAGTTTGCCAGCGCATCAAAATAATGGCGCACGCCATACATAAAAGGGTCGCTTTCGTGGTACCCTGGGATATTGTAATCGCTGGGGTCAATTTCTTCCACTAATTCAAACAGGTGAATATTGGAGGCCGCCCCTAACGGCGCATACCCTGTCTCGGAAACTTTCCGGACGAAATCGCGTTCGAGAAACCGCCCCATAATTCGATTAAATTCGCCATGGTCGTTCCCGCATACGCTGATGAGCGTCGATTCTTTTGTCTCGCCTTTGCCTTTTTCAAAATTATCGTACAACAGGTAGAGCATTCTCATCCCGTACCAGATGGCGCGATTTTCTTTTTCAATCCCCTGGTCTTTTCGGGTAAGGCTCATCATCATGGGGTTTTGAATAAAGAAGCCAATTTCCGCTCCGTATAACATGATGGAAACGGACGTATAGACCAATAAAAGCGTTAAGGGAATGGCCGCCAGTGTACCGTAAATGGCAAAGGTTCCGGTTGAAAAGCTGGTCAAATAAAATTTAAATACCAATAAGAAAATAACCCATAACATTGATGTGACGGCCGCCCCAACCAGCGCCGCCTTGTTATCGACCTGGGTATATGGTAAAACCTTGTACATGATAAAGAAAATCAAACCAATCACAAGAAAAGGCAGAAAAAAGTTACCGGTTGCGGTCACTACTTTTCTCCAAAACGGCGATTTTAACGTTACCTGAAAATCGGTAAAATTTTGAGCGTCGGCTTCAAGGATAAGATAATCCTCGCCTGAAATAAATATTCTACCCGAAGAGGGAACATACTCAATGCTGTACAAATCTTCCGTGGCTTTTTGCGGTAACGTACGCCATGTATCGCCGCCGTCTTCCGTATATTTGATCATGCCGGCTTCGCCTACAATCAAACCGCGCGTTTTATCCAGCATCAGTATATCATGAAAGTCCGCTTTGCTGACGCCGGCAATCACTCGTTTCCAGCTTTTTCCGTAATCTTCCGATTTCAACAAAGAACCAAAATCGCCGGCAATCCATACCCTGTTTTCATGGACCGAAATGGAGTTTAAATTCGCTTTGTCTTTCCCGGCAAGATTCTCAACCGCTTCAAAGGGTTTCCAGTTCAGGCCGCCGTCATTGCTGACCATCGTCTGAAAACTGTCGCCGACCATAATTTTAATGTCCTGGCTTACGGAAGCGATATCGTTCCAGTTCATCTTATATTCTGTGGCATATGAAGGTCGCCATGTCAAACCGCCATTGTCGGTTCTCATGATTAAGCCGGAATCCCCAATGATGACGCCTTCCCATTGGTTGAACATCTCAATTCTTTTGAACGTTACGCCAAATAGCAGTTTGAGATTTTCCCGTTGAAAACGCCGGATATCATAAAGACTGGAGCCTTCCCGGTAATGAATCACATCGCCCATCGATGTCACTGCAATCAGTTGATCGCCGATTTGAACCATGTCATTGATGACGGCCCCCCGCAAATCGGAGGCGGAGGATTTGTCCATTCTCGGCAACAGCGGTTCGCGCTCGGATTGATTTAATACGCGGTTTTCACTCGAATCGAAAAATACGGTTTGCTTTTGCGCCTCAAAATCAACATGATTCGCCAGCCTTTGGTTTTCCCACCCGGTTTCGGGAGTCAGCTTTAAAACGACGCCCTTTTCGCCTAACGCATATTCTTTCGTGCCGATTTTTTTCACCTGAACGATTCCCGGCGCAGACGCCATGTTTACCATGGATTGACCCATGCTGACGCCAAAGGTCATAAGTACGGGTCCGAAAATCAAAACGAGAATAAAGCCGCCGATTTTTTGAATCCATGGCCGCCCTTTGCGAACCAGCCAAATTGTGTTCATTGCATTTTCGAGGTTTCTTAAAATACTGGTCGCCGAGAAAATTAAAATAAGAAAACCGACGGTGGTAATGGCGTTTGCATTTGATAATAACTCTTTGATAATTTCAAAGTACGGATCCAGATCTAACGGAATTCCGTTTTTTCTGACAAACTCTTTGGCAATAAAAAAGTATTCGTCAATATTAATGAATTTTGCGCCAACCAGTAATGCCACAACGAGAAGAGGAATAAAACTGACAACGAGCGAATAACTGATGGAAGTTGCCCGCAACATCCCCTCATCTTTTAAAAATTTTCTGACCGAGCTTTCCAGCAGCCGAAGCGTATGCTTCATCCCTCCCCGGACCCGCGATTCTTCTTCGCGCTCTTCCCATATTTTTTCAACAATATGGCGGTATTTGTGAGCGAATTTCAATTTATTGCCCTGGATTTTTTTATTGTCTGCCGGCTCGGCCATTCCGTACTCCTTACTCAATTTCACATGCTGAGTTGGTTCGATAAAGAGACAAACACTTTTTCAATCCTTTGCAAATCCAGAATATTTAGTTATTCAATATATACATATATGCTAAAAAATAAATTGACTTACAGGCTCTCTCATTTTATCTGCATTCGGGGATAATCCGATCTCGAAAACAAACAGAAAACCCCCGCCAAACGATCAAGGAACCGGTGAGACCGCCTCATCGTTCCGGGGACATTGCTTCTTGTAAACTGAAACCGGCAAATTTAAACTGAGAGCGCCCCGGTTGATCGGCGCCTGAAAGCGTTTATACGCGAGAAGGCAACAACAAATCAACAAAAGGAGAAAGTATGGACAGTCAATTGAAAACGTTTGTCGATACGCTCGACAGGTTTTACACTGCCGAAGATGTGGTTCATTCGATTGACGGATGTTTGTCCTGCGGGATGTGCGGTCAGGCATGCGCCTGGTACATTGAGACCGGCGATGAAAAAATGCACCCCAAAAACCGCAGCGACTTCATTCGCAACGTTTACAACCGCTACAACACCTTTACGGGCAAAATCAAAGGAGCCCTGGGGTTAATCCCAACGCCAACGTTGGAGGATATTAAGGAGAACATGAGTGTGTATTGGGCCTGCACCGTTTGTGGACGGTGCACGCTCTCCTGCCCAATCGGAATTTCAAACCGACGGCTTTACAGAGGAGTGCGCATAGCCTATACGGAAGCGGGTCTCTCCGAAACAAATCCGACTCTCAAAGCGATCATTGACAACTCGAGAGACGCAAAACACTCTTTCGGGTTAAGCTGCGAAGATGTGGTCGCCAAACCGGGGCTTTTCATGAAATATGAAGAGTGCGAAATGCCCCTCGACGTACATGGAGCCGAATACCTTTTTGTATGTCCCGCAGCGGGAAACACCAAAATACCGGAACTGGGGATCAAGGGGCTGAAGATCATGAACGCAGCCCAGTTTGATTATACCGTTTCGTCAAAAATTATCGATACGGGAACCGAAATCGATCATGTGGCCGCACATGAAGGCATCTCGCGCCAGATGCTGCTTGATTGGGAAGCCGAAGCCGAAAGGTTGGGCGTTCAGAAAGTCATTGTGGCTGAATGCGGTTGCGACGTGCGAACCATGTATGTCGAAGCGACTGAAATTCTCGGCCGTCCCTTTAAGTTCCCGATCATCTCAATCGACACCATGTGGGAAGACATTGTCAACGAGCATGGCGTTCCTTTTGAGCCGATCGAAGAATCGATAACCATGCATGACCCCTGCTACGTCACGCGGATGTCCGGCATGGGGGAAAAATACCGTAAAATGTTCCCGAAAATTGCAAAAGACTTTCGCGAAATGACTCCGAACCAGGAGCAAAACTACTGCTGCAACGGGGGAGCAGGGGGAATGAGGATGCCGGAAAATACCGAACGCCGGCGTAAAATTTCCCGCCTGAAAGCAAACCAGATTGAGGCGACAGGCGCCGAGTTGGTGGCGACTCCTTGCGCAATTTGCTACCTCAACATTAAGGATATTACCGAAGTGTATGAGCAGGCGACTCCCGATACCAGAAAGGCGCGCATGTTCTTTGAAATCTTTTACGATGCCATGATGAAAGGTCTCGAAAAAGAGGGCGATACGGACCGCGTTAAGATGCCCAAGCTTTTGAAAGGCATGAGCAAAGAGGAGTTTAAACAACACTCTGTCTCGGGGTATCTGGACGAGTTGAAAAAGAACAAAAAATCGCTCTACCTGGAGCTGATTAAGAAATACCGGGACGACCCCAATGTAAACAACTACGCAAAAGAAAACCCCGGGTTCTGGAAGTTTCTGGATCAGGTAGAAAAGGAAGTCAAATCGGCGTAATGCTGTGCGACGTAAAAAGGAGAATACTATGAATATCATAGCTTTTTTAAACACCTACGGAAGCATTGCAATCGGAATCATGATTGCCGGAGCCGGTTACCGGATTTTGCGCCACATCTACCTGGTCTTCACCAAAGGCCGCCCCAAGGGTCGGGCAATGAATGCCGCCGATAATCCGAACTTTTACAGTTTCGGTTCGGCCGTTCGCAAGACGGTATATACGTTCCCGGCAAAAGGGTTTGGGTTTAATTCAAATAAACTCTACACTTGGGGGCTCATTCTCTACCATGTGGATATCATTTCGATCACCATCGGGTATATCGCCTCGTTGATCATTGTGTTAAATGACGTCTTGGCTGGGGTAATGATTCCTGACATTTCCGGGGGATTTGAATTGTCAACGAACTACAGCGTTGGCAATATTCTAACCATTGTGTTCGGCAACGCCGGAAAATTACAATCGGCTTACCTCTTCGGAAGTTCGGCAGAATTGTTTGTCAACGCCACCTGGGTGGCGATTTTCTTTGCCGTACTGGGGAACACCTCTATTTTGCTGGCGCGCATCACGCAAAATGGCGGGGGATCCGTTGTGTCCGATATCGACCCGGCAGCGAAAGGAATTCGCGTTGGGGGGATTAAAAACAAAAGTCATGTTTTTGTTACCCTCATGATCACGGCCATCATTTGGTCCGAAATCCTGTCGCGAACGGGCATTTCAGGAGCGGCTCATATGGAGTATTACCACGCCATATTAGGCGCAACGCTTTTGATGATTGCTCCGTTTACCTATCTTTTCCATATTTTTTATGTGCCTGTTTATCTTTACTACGGCGCAAAAAGATGGAGACATCGTTTCCTCGCTTAACCGGAAACGCAACCGGGCGCTCTTACCGGCGCCCGGTTTTATCAAAAAGCCCCGCCCAAGGGAGGGGGATACCAAGAAAATCGCAAAATTTCCCGGAATTTTTCGCAATTTTTTGCATATTTGCTGTTTTTTAAAAATAACATACAATACCAAAGGTAGGCAACGTCCGCATAAGCCCGCAAGCTAAAACGATCTTGACGACCTGTGTCTGTCATCAAAACCACCCTATCTTTGGCTGCCGGAAAAGCCCCCCAAAAGGAAATTGCACATAATGAATAAGAAGAATATCGCAATTATTGCGCACGTGGATCATGGTAAAACAACTCTCCTGGATCAAATCCTCCATTTTTGTATGGATGGCATGGGTTCAAAAGACGGTGAGCGCGTCATGGATTACAATGATCTCGAAAAAGAACGCGGGATCACCATTCTTTCCAAGAATACGGCTGTTTCGTACAAAGATCACGCTATTTCTATTGTAGACACCCCCGGTCACGCCGACTTTGGCGGAGAAGTGGAGCGGGTCTTGAAAATGGTCGACGCTTGCTTGCTTTTGGTCGACGCATTTGACGGTCCGATGCCGCAAACGCGCTTTGTTCTCACCAAAGCTCTGCAACTGGGTTTGAAAATCATTCTTGTGATTAACAAAGTCGATCGCGATGGAGCGGACCCGGAAGGCGTCATTGAAAAAACATTTGAGTTGTTTTTAGAGCTGGGCGCCACAGATGAGCAAATTGATTTTCCCGTTATTTATACTTCCGCAAAACTTGGTTATGCAATGAACTCGCTCTCCGACGAGAAAAAAGACATGGAACCTCTCATGGATTTAATTTTAAAAGAGGTTCCCCAAGCAGGCGGCTCCCCCGAAAACCCGTTTTTGTTCCAGGTAACCACCTTGGATTACAACGAATACCTCGGGCGAATTTGCATTGGCCGGATATTTGACGGCACGGTTAAAACAGGCGATGATGTCCGCCTGATCGGTGTTGATAGCAAAGGAGAGCAAACTACCTCTACCCACCGCATCACGAAGCTTTTTCGATTCCTGGGGTTGGAGCGCATTGAAACGCAAGATGCTTCTTGCGGCGATATCGTCGCCGTTGCGGGTATTCCCGAAATGACTATTGGCGACACTCTTTGTAATTTGGAGCGAACCGAACCGCTACCCCGAATCGATATTGAGCCTCCGACTGTCGCAATGCAGTTTTTAGTCAACGATTCGCCTTTTGCCGGCAAAGAGGGGTCTCAGGTTACTTCTCGAAATATTCGAGACCGCCTGACCAAAGAGTTGCAAACCAATCTTTCATTGCGAGTGGAAGATATGGGCGACTCTTTTCGCGTTTCGGCCAGGGGTGAACTTCAATTGGCAATTCTAGTCGAGAACATGCGGCGCGAAGGGTTTGAGTTGGGCGTTTCGCGCCCGGAAGTCATCATTAAAGAAGTCGATGGCGTAAAAACGGAACCTTACGAATCCCTGGTCATTGACATGCCGGAGAAATGCTCCGGGAGTATTATTCAGGAACTCAACACGCGGAAAGGGATGATGCAAGGCATGGAAAACCTGAGCGAAGAGTTTGTCCGCGTTTCTTACGAAGTTCCTACCCGCGCTCTCATCGGTTTTCGCAGCTACTTTCTTACTGAAACCAGAGGCGAGGGCTCTATGTCTTCGATTTTTCTTGAGTACCGCCCCCATAGCGGCACGATGCCCGGCCGGTCGCGCGGCGCACTTGTCAGCATGGAAAACGGAGTCGCCAGCGGATACTCTCTCTACAACATACAAGAACGGGGCGACCTCTTTATCGGTCCCCAAACTCCTGTCTATGTCGGCATGATTATCGGCCTGCATTCCCGCGACAATGACCTTGACGTAAATCCGGTCAAAGAAAAAAAGCTAACCAACGTACGGGCGTCTGGCACGGATGACGCGTTAAAATTAACTCCCCCAACGATATTGTCGCTGGAGCAATCGATGGATTTCTTAAATGACGATGAAATTCTCGAAGTCACACCGAATTCTTTGCGAATCCGTAAAAAAATTCTGGATCCTGCTATGCGCAAACGCAAAAAAGCGGGTTGATCGCCGTTTCTTTCAACAATTTCGCATTTGAATTAGCAAAAGAGGATTGTATGTTCCTCTTTTGCTAACACTCCACATTCAAGTAGCGCGCCAAAAAAGCGTAAGGCGGTGCACGCTTACAGCTTACGCACCATATAGAAGAGAGTCATACCAGTCACGATAGCAAACGTTACCCAGCGAATGGCATTTTTTGAAAATCGCCCGGAATGCAAAGCCGTCACCCGCGCCCCGAGAGCGCTGCCTGCGGCAAGAACCAAGCCCGGAACCCACAATACCAGATCTTGGTAAACAAAGATCAGCAAAGCGGCGCCAGTGAATGGCAGTACGAGCGCCATCTTATAGGCATTGGCCTTGCTCAGTTCCATAGCTGCCGCGCCATGCAAAACAAAGAGCAAGTAGATTCCGACCCCGGTTTGCAGAAAACCGCCGTACAGACCGGCCGAAAACAAGAGGAGCTGCCGGACCAATCCGCCCGACTGCTCGACTCGATTTTCTTTGCCCCCCTTTTGAAAAAGCAAATACAATGAAAACAGGACCATCACGGCAAAGATAAGCGGCTCAAAAACGGAGTTGGGGATAATTGTAGCCAACCAGGCCCCGAAAACCCCGCCGCTTAGCGCAGGCCATAACGCCGCCAGAAATCCCTTCCTGTCAATCATCCCTTTTTTTGCATAGACCTGAACGCCCGATAAGCATTGCAATAAAACGCTAACCCGGTTTGTACCATTTGCCGCCGTTCCGGGAACCCCCATTAAAATCAAGGCCGGAACGGTAATGCTCGAACCGCCCCCCGCCAATGTATTAATGATACCGGCGACAAGACCGGCCAAAAACAACAACGATACCTTTCCAACTGATAACCATTCCATGCACAAACAATAACATGAACCAATACATAAGTCAAATAGATAATTATCATACTTCTTATTAGTAAATCTTATAAAGTGGCGCAACAATGAACCGGACAAAGACCCATTGCAAACAGTATATTTTATAATTCATTTTAAAAAAATACTTGATTTCGTAGTTTGATTTTAAAACAATGAAAAGTATTGCGTTCTATTATGAAATCTCCCAATTTAAAAAACAAGTTATCATATAAAACCATCCCCTTTCGGACAATTGATAACCTGAACCTTAACCTGATACATGTGACCGGACCTAAAAAGCCTACGAAAGAACCCGTTTTACTGATCCATGGGGCCGGCGTAAGAGCCAATATCTTCAACCCGCCTACCGAAAAAAATGTAATCGAAGCTCTCATTGAACATGGGTACGATGTCTGGCTTGAGAACTGGCGGGGGAGTATCGACATGCACCCAACCCCCTGGACTCTCGACCGGGTCGCCCTGTACGATCATCCCGCTGCGGTGAAAAAAGTTGTATCGATCACGGGGAAAAAAGAAATAAAAGCCATTATTCATTGCCAGGGCTCTACCAGTTTCATCATGTCCGCCATTGCGGGGCTTGTGCCCGAAGTCACGACCATCGTCTCCAATGCCGTGTCTCTTTTCCCGATCGTGCCGGTTACATCGAAATACGCCATACAGCTTTTATTGCCGCCCATCGCTCTTCTCATTGATTACCTTGACCCCCAATGGGGCATTCATAAGCCCAAAAAGCTAACCGAAAAAGTCATCAAGCAAATAGTACGCCTTACCCACCATGAATGCAACAGCATGGTTTGCAAGCTTTCCAGCTTCACGTACGGAACGGGTCACCCCACCCTGTGGAGACATGAGCAACTCGACAAACAAACCCACGACACCTGGTTAAACCAGGAGTTCTCCTGGGTTCCTTTGAATTTTTTCCGCCAGATGAACCAATGCTTAAAAAAGGGGAACCTGGTTGCTTATGAAAAAAATCACGGGATGCCTACCGATTATGCCGAAGTCAAACCGAAGACAAAAGCGCGGTTTGCCTTTCTAGCGGGCAAAGAAAACGTCTGTTTCAAAGCCGTTAGCCAGGAAAAAGCGTACGATCATTTTAACCAATTGCAAAAAAATTACCACACACTTCATATTCTACCCGGTTATTCTCACCTTGATGTTTTTATCGGAAAAGATGCCCACCGGGATATATTTCCGATTATTCTGGAAGAGCTCGACCGTGGCGATAAAAATTAACAAAAAAATACAGGAGAAAATATGAGAGGCGGAAAAAAAAGAATAAAAGAGTATGAAGGGCAACATGCATTGGTCGACGGAATTCCGTTTACGATGCCGGTTCAGGCAAAGAACTCGCCGGCCCTGATGGCGGCGTTTCCCATTAACGCTGAAAAGGCAAAAAAATTTTTACCCTCAAAAGAGCTGCACCCCTTCCGCATTGGCAAAAAAGGATTTCTAGTGATAACCGTTATCGATTACCGCGATACGACCATCGGCAAATATATTGAATTTAGCATTGGCATTGCCTGCACTCACGGGAAAAAACCGGCCCCCAGCCTGCTCCCCGGCCTTTTCATGAAAAAATACGGAACCGGTCAGTATATTTATGAACTTCCGGTTAGCACAGAAATATCGGTCAAAGGGGGGAAAGGTATCTGGGGGATGCCAAAACAATCGGGCCGTCTTAATTTTCTCATTAACGATAAAACCGTCAGCAGCCAGTATGACGATATGGACGGGAACCTGATGATGAAGATAGAAATCGATAGACCCAAGCGTCCCTGGTTTCCGATAAATTTAGCCGCTGTCAACTATTCCGCCTACCGCGGCATGTTGATGAAATCGTATATTTACTTTAAAGACAAAATGGGTTTTAGCTTGTTCAGCAAAGGCGACGCACGTCTCTACCTTGGCAATCATCCCAGAATGCAGGCTTTAAAAGAGCTGGAAATCAGACCGGATGCCGCCTTAACCGCTTTTTTCCCGGACAACAACGGGATGCTTGACGATTACCTGGAATGCTGGTTCATTACTTCGGACAAGCCGGTCTCGCCTAAAAACCAAATGGAGGGAATGGAAAGCGTGGTCAACCTGGGTCTCAGCCAGAAATGGCCTCCGGCTCCCAACGCAAAGGCGACTGAAGATCATCTGGTGCAATAGGTTTGCAATGCTGAATCGCTCAACGAAATACTGATTTTCTCACGGCGGAACACCGGGCATGTTTCAGCGTCCGTATCGGCGGCTTTTTGAAGAAAACGTCTTGGCGTTGCCGGTTTTTTATAACCGGTCGCTATGGAAAAACGAAAAACAAGCCGCGCATTTCGATAAATAACTCTTACTTTTCGACAAAACTATTTTTGACAATGAAATAAATTTTACTTGTCAAAATCCGAAACAATAAGACACTAGATTCCCTTTTTGTTCGTAACTTATCTAAAAGATAAATATATAAAATTTTTACCGAATCAAGGGGAAGGAGCGAAAGATGCAAAAATATGATTTTGACGCCATCGTCATTGGCTCTGGCTTTGGCGGCTCTGTCATGACTTGCCGCCTGGCGGAAAAAGGGTACCGGGTTTGCCTCCTTGAACGAGGTAAGCAATACGGGATGAACGAGTTCCCCAGGCGCATCGACGATGTAAAAAATAATTTATTTTGGGACCCCGAAGACAAAATGCATGGCTTTATGGAAATCAGCTCCTATTCGGGGAGCGATGCCCTCTCCGTTCGCGCCAGCGGCCTGGGCGGAGGTTCCCTGATTTATGCCAACGTGTTATTGCGCGTTCCGGAACCTTTTTTTGAAGGCTGGCCGGGGGGCATCTCCCGCAAGGAACTTGACCCGTACTATGACCGGGGTGTAGAAATGCTGGAAGGCTCACCCTACCCTCTTGACAAAGACCATCCGTTTTACAATGACACCAGCAAATCTCATAAAATGAAAGAAGCCTCGGATAAAATCGACGATTCCGAAGATGCGACGAAACCTCACCGGTTTTTCCTGCCCGATTTAGCCATTCGGTTTAAAGGCGATTTCCCCGGTCACCAAACGCCGAACAACCAGGGCGTATTGCAATCAAGCTGTACCAAATGCGGCGAATGCGACATTGGCTGCAACATTCACGCCAAAAACACCCTTGACTTAAATTACCTGGCCAGAGCGCAAAACGCCAAACGAATGGGCTCGGGCTCCCAGGCGGCGGAAGTTCGAACTCATGCGGAGGTCATCGCCATTGAAGCAATCGAAGAAGGCGGCTACCGTGTCACCTACCGAAACCCAATTAACCTCAATGAAATTACGCAAATCACATCCGAAAAAGTCGTAGTATCTGCCGGGTCGATAGGGAGCACCGCGTTGCTTTTAAAAATGAAAAAAACAGGCCAGTTAAAAAACCTAAGCGACATGCTTGGCGAGAAATGGTGCGGGAACGGCGACCTGGAAGGCACAGCCTTAAGCTGTGACGACGATATTGAGCTTACTAACGGGCCCGTTATCACCACAGCCGTTGAGTATCATTTTAAACCATACCCCGACGGTTTTCAGCACGGTCTTCTCTTGCAAGACGCCGGACTACCTTCATTCTTAATATGGTATGTTGTGGGTAAACTTCCGTCCCCTTATTTCTTTGTTCGGGTGGTAAAAATGTTTTTCGGTTCCATCATGGACATTTTGAAAAAAATTGCAAACGCTCTGCGGCTTTATAAATTTCGCAGCGAAATTAACCTTGGGGATGACATTGCCGGAATGATTGACCGCGACAATTATGTCAGAAAAACCATGTTGCTGCTCGGGATGGGGCGCGATAGAAACGATGGCAGGATCGAACTTCGCGATGACGGGAAAGCGATCATCAAATACAACTGGAAAAACAGCAAACTCCATTATGATCGAACCCGCCGCGAAATGAAAAAAATCGCCAAGGCGCTTGGCGGCAAATTTATGGATAACCCGCTTTCGTATCTGCACAAAATGATCGCCGTACACCCTATTGGCGGTTGCGCAATGGCGGAATCGGCCCAAGAAGGGGTCGTCGATACAAACGGCGAGGCTTTTGGCCACAAAGGTCTGTATGTGGTTGACGCCTCCATTTTTCCATCTTCGGTCGGATGGAATCCGTCTTTGACAATCACCGCAATGGCGGAACGGATTGCGGATAAAATACCGAAAAAGAAATAAATATTAAAACAAAAAAGGAGAGAAGAATGAGCGCAACAGGATTTACTTTTACAGAGACCATGAGCGGATTTTTACATTTAGGGTCGGAATCGCCCGCAGAAGGAGCCAGGGCCGGGAAATCCAGCGGCACGGCTTTTATCATGAATGTAACAATTGGCATAGATAATATTGATACATTTGTTGACGATCCCAACCATGAGGGAACGTTATCGGGAACCATTGACTTTACTCCGTTCGGTTTAAAAATTCCGATTTCAAACGGAGTGTTTAACCTGTTTTCACCCAGCGATGACCCAAAAATGAAATATATGGTGTATGAATTTAACTTTAACCATAATGAAAAAGAGTATTTTTTCGCCGGGAAAAAAGAGGTAAAAGACGACCCCGGTTTTGACCTATGGAGCGATACTACCACCTTATTTTCAAAGCTCTATGAGGGGCACAACGATTCGGGCGTCATTGCCGGCGCCGGAATTTTGCAAATTTCGCTGGGCGAATTTTTAGGCATGCTTGCCACCATGAAGCCCGTAAATGCGGACGGAATTCAAGAAAAAACAAGAGCTTACGGTAAATTCGGCCTTCTCTTTCTAGGCGAACTTTGGAACACCTATGCATCCATAGCGACAAAAGAGTCATAATTTTTCCGGGATGGCAAAGAAGAAAATATGAAAGTACCAAAATATCGTTTTGACATCAAGACCATCAAGATGGTCAAATGGTTCTCGCCTGCAACGCTGATTAAAACGGCGCTGGAAACGGCGCTTTCTTCGCTCTTTGGTAAATTTGCCGATTCCAGAAACCTGGAAGCGTTTTCCCATGACCATGATTCGTTTGATTATTCCAAAGAAAAAGAGATCTGGTTTGACTACGTCGCCGATCTGGGCGATGGCTGGAACTCAACTTACACTGTCGCCCATTTGCTTTCTCAAAAAAAATTAAAACTCTCGCATGGCAAAAACGAGTATGAGACGGAAAGGGGTAAAATTATTATCATGGGAGGAGACCAGGTCTACCCCAGCGCCTCGCGAGACGAATATTTAAAACGAATGGTCTTTCCGTATACCTGCGCTTTACCAAGCTGCGATGAAAAAGAGAGCCCGCACTTATATGCTATCCCCGGAAATCATGACTGGTACGATGGCTTGCAAAGTTTTCAACGGCTTTTTTGCCAGGAACGCTGGATTGGGGGCCGCCAAACAAAGCAACACAAAAGCTATTTTTATCTTCATCTGCCGGGAAACTGGAAAATCATTGCGCTTGACATACAATTTTCCGCAGACATTGACCAGGCGCAAAAAGAGTTTTTTTTAAAATTTGTAGAAACACTTTCACCCAAAGATAAGGTTATTCTCTGCATTGCAGAACCCGTCTGGTTGCGCGATATACTGGATAAAGACAGGGGCGAAAAAAATCTCGATTTTCTCGAAGAAAAAATACAAGATAAAATAAAACAACCCATCTACATTTACATTGCCGGCGACCTGCACTATTACAACCGGTTTGAATCAAATGACGGGCAGCAAAGACAAAAAATTACCGCAGGCGGCGGCGGGGCTTTCTTACACCCAACGCACATGCCCAAAATAAAAGAATTACCCAAACGGGAAAAAGACCCAATCTCTTTTGAGCAGCAAAGTTGTTTCCCCTCTAAATCGGAATCAAAAAAGCTATCGTTTCGAAATTTAACTTTTGCGTTTCGGAACCTTGGTTTTAGCGCAAGCCTGGGTATCATTTCTCTCATTTCAGGCTGGTTGCTGCACAAAGACATTAGCGTAGTGTTAAGCGCTTTGCCAATCTCTATCGAGAATTTTCCCGGGCTGCTTAAAACCGTATTTATCGAAGTTGTCCGCGATCTGGGGTCTGTCACATTTACGGCGATTGTTTTTACAGGGCTAATCTTATTTGCAGATCCGGCCGCCAAGGGTTGGCGTAAAATTATCGGAACTCTCCATGCTTCAGCCCATTTTTTTTCCAATATGATCATTGGATGGACCATCGCGCGGGGTCTCGAACTTTATGTTCACCTGCCCATCGGTTGGACAATTCTCCTGGCATGCATCGCTCTGTTTGTTTTAGGAGCCTTGATCTCCGGAACCATTCTCGGCATCTATCTTTTTCTTTGCCTGAACCTGGCTGGCTGGCACGTAACCGAATCTATGTCGTCGGCGCCTGTTGAAGATTTTAAAAATTTTGTCAGATTTCATATCGACAAAGCAGGCAAATTGACCATTTACCCGGTCGGTATCCGCAAGGTCGGCAAGAAGTGGTCGCCTAGCGAAACCATCAATAAAAAAACCGGCGCCAGTGAGCTGACATATGTTCCCCAGGATACCATTGATTATGGTTTGATTGAAGAGAAAATCGAAATCAAACCATAACAGCTGCGGACTGTATATAAGGGCCCATATATACCCACCCTCTTCCGCCTACCGGCGGCACAACGCCGCCTGCTCTCCAAATCACCGGCTCCTCCATGGAGCGGATCAAAGATAATGGCTTTTTAACTGATAATCGCCTGACATGAATTATTTTTCCGTTTTGCCGGCCTGAGAAGTTAAAAAAGTTCTGCGCTCGCTGATTGACTTTATATTTCGTAGAGCGTCAAGCAAGCTCCGGGCTTGTTCCAGGTTTGTGCGCCGGATAGCTAAAGCCGAGTCAAGCAAGCGCGGGGGCGGGACCGAAAAAGAGCGAAAACCAAGAGCAAGCTGCAAGGGGAGATAAAGAGGATTGCCTGCGATTTCACCGCAAATTGTTACGGGGCGGGAACCGGCCAGTTCATGGATGCGTTCCAGGGAGCTTAGCATCGTCTCATGCAGCGGGTCATAGATATGGCGATGCGCCGCCATTGAGCGTTTGGTAACCGTTAGAAATTGTAACAAATCGTTTGTTCCCACTGAATAAAAATCCACCTGCCCGTTCATTGTTTTCATTAAATCAATCGCTGCAGGCGTCTCGATCATCACTCCGATGTCCGGCCTGGGGATGTTTCTCCGTGTTGCGCTCTCTTCAATCAGGTTCGTCACTTCATCCAGCTCTTCCCACAAGGTGACCATGGGCAATAAAATTTTTAGTGTCGCGCGTTCAGCGTCGACGGAAGAGAGCAACGCGTTGATTTGGGTTTTTAGCACCTCCCGGTTCGCCAATAAGTAGCGAATAGAGAACAAACCTTCCCGTGCAGAAAGGTGCGGGGTCTTTTCGGGGCTAATGTCAAAAAGGCGAAATACAACCGCTTTTCCCTGAAAATAGCGGACTATGGATGAATAAATCCCCGTTTGCTTTGCCTCGTCGCAGCGAAAAATATCCTGAAAAAGAAACTCCGTTCGGCAAAGACCGATACCGTTTATTTTTTCTTTCGGCAAAACCTGCAGTTCATCGGCAAATTCAAGGTTGGCAAAAAGCTCCACTCTCTGACCGCACCCGGTCGTATGCCCTCCCTCGACTGTTTCCAGTTCTTCTTTGAGTTTCCGGTTCGCCATTCCAATGGAAATTTCCGAAGCTTCGTGAATTTTTTTCCTGTATCGCGCCAATGTCTCTTTGCCCGGCGCGACAATGAGCTTGCCGGTCTCTCCGTCTAAAATGGCAAGAGTCTTGCCGTCGGCATACTGAAGAGGCATATCAATGTTATAAAGCGTGGGTATCTTGAGGGCTTCGGCCAAAATCATATCATGGGAAGACGCTGACGAGTTCTGTACGGCAATAGCCGCAACTCTTTTTTCTTTTAACTCAAAAACCTGGTGGGGCGTTAACGAAGGCGCCCAAACAATATGCCCCGATAAATCGGATTTCCGGCTCATCGCCTCAAGGTGGTAGTGCAGGCTCCAGCGAATGTCATTCATATCAAGCGCTTTGCTGCTAAACACCTGATTTTCCCGGCTTTGGAACATGGTAATATATTCGTCAACCGCATCGTCTATTGCCTCGGCCCCGCTGCACTTTTTTGAATGAATTCTTTCTTTTACTTTGTTTCTGAATTCCAAATCGTGTAAAATTAAAACATGAGATTGAAAAATTTCACGCGGACCGGCGCTCCCGTTTTCCACTTCCAGCGCCAACCGCCGTATTTTTTGTTCCATTTCGCCCGCTGCAGCTGCAAAAGCGATTTCCACCCGGCTCCATTCCGTTTCGGGGTGAATGTTTTGCCGCGGCCCGGAACCGGCGCCCGACTTGTGGACAAATGGGTCCAGTAGGCCAATGACAATCCCCCGGTGGCCCCGGCTCCCGTTAAATTCGATTTCGGTATGGTTTACCATAGATCACCCGAAAAACTGTCTTCTTTATGGACAGCAGGTCTTTAAATTTCAATTTGTAAAGGCGAAACGAAAACACAAGGAATAATTAGACAATCAAAAGACATATGATTAAATTATTCAAATTACGTTGAAAACGAATAAAACGGATAAAATAACGAATATTATGAATTACCTTGCATCCACTGCCAAAGCGGATTTTCCTTTCTTTGAAAAAAACCCCGGAGTTGTATACCTTGATTCGGCGGCCACGTCATTAACCCCGCGGCCTGTCATTGATGCCATTGTAAAATACTACGAAGAGAGCAGCTCCAACATCCACCGGGGCGTGTACAAAGCGTCGCAAAAAGCGACAGATGTCTACGAAAACACACGCAGCGATATCCTGCGTTTTGCGGGCGCTCCACGCGACTTTACTGCCGTATTTGTACGCAACACAACGGAAGGCATCAACCTTTTGGCGAACTCCCTGGGAAAAGTCAACGGCGAGTTGAAAGAGCATTTTCCCGCCTGGCAAAACGGTTTCTCGAAAGGCGACGTCATCCTGCTGAGCGACTCCGAACACCATTCCAATATTGTCCCCTGGCAAATTCTCGCCCGTGAAAAAGGCTTTGAAATTGTCTACCTGCCCGTCAAAGAAGACGGCAGCCTGGATATGGAAGCTTTTCAATCTTTACGCCCGCAACTTGACCGGAAAACGGTGAAGGCGATTTCGTTAAGCAAGGTATCCAATGTCACGGGAATTATCCACGACCTTGAACCTTTTCGTGAATACGCAAAAAAACGCGGGGCCGTTTTTATCATCGACGGCGCCCAGGCCATTTGCCATAGTCAAATTAATATCGAAGAGATGGGGTGCGACTTTTTTGTTTTTTCCGCCCATAAAATGCTGGGGCCAACGGGGGTTGGCGCTCTGCTTGGATCAACGGAACTTTTTCGCGCCCTGCCGCCTTTTTTAGGAGGTGGCGACATGATTTTAGAAGTACATAAAGATATCACAACCTACAACGAACCTCCTCATAAATTTGAGGCGGGCACCCCGGATGTCGGGGGTGTCTATGGGTTCCAAGCCGCCATCTCTTACCTTGAACAAACCGGGCAACAAAAAATTCATGAATTTGAAAAAGAACTATTGACCTACACCATGAAGAAAATGGCGGACGAGAATATTCGCGTTCATGGCCCGTCTCTTGCCGATATTGAGGCCGGCCTGGTCGACAAAGTGGGCGTTGTCTCTTTTGAAATGGAAGGCATCCACCCGCATGACGTGGGGACGATCCTGGATGAACATAATGTCTGCATTCGCGTCGGCCATCACTGCTGCCAACTGCTCATGGAACGCTGGCAGGTATCCGCCACCTGCCGGGCCAGCTTTTATATGTACAATGACTATGAAGACATTGATCGCCTGATGGAAGCGTTACAGGTGACCCGAAAAATCTTTAAGCGAAACTAACCCCTTTGGTACGCATGGCTCCCCGGTCTGACAATAAAAACGCCGTTCAACAAACAGACGCTGATCCTGAACCTGGCAAAGGCGATTACCAAAAAGGACTTTGGCGGGAATACTTAAGACCGTTAGAACCCGGCGCAGAAAAACCGCCGTCAAAAAAAGGCCCCCGGTACGAAAAATCGGGCGTACTGCTAGTCGATAAACCGGCCGGAATCTCTTCGATGGATTTATTGCGCGTCATTAAAATCAACGCGAACATTAAGAAAGCCGGGCATGGGGGAACCCTTGACCCGTTTGCCACGGGGTTGATTCCCGTGTTGATCGGCAAAGCTACCGCCATTTCAAAACGCTTTTTGGAATCGGGTAAAACCTACGAAGGAACCTTTCAATTAGGCGTCGCTTATGACACCCAGGATATTACCGGCGTCCCTGTCGCTCCCCCGGTGGAGATCCCCGATGAGGTAAGCGTCGAACTTCTTCACGAACTGGCGCAAACATTTACCGGAAATATTCGCCAAACGCCGCCCCTGTATTCGGCGATAAAGAAGAAAGGCAAGCCATTGTACCGGTATGCCCGAGAAGGCAGTGAAGTTGAAATTGAATCCAGAGAAGTCCGCGTAGATCGTTTTGATGTGATAGAGCGGGTTGACCGCGAAACCTTTACCTATTACATTGAATGCGGCAAAGGGGTATATGTACGCACCTTAATCCACGATCTGGGCGCCAAAGCCAATATACCCGCCGCAGCGGCAACTTTGCGGCGGACGCGCGTTGGCCGCATTCCCCTGGAAAAAGCATGCCAGCTCAAAGAGATTCAGTCGGCCGGTGACGTCGACCAGAGAATCCTCGATGCGGAAGAGTTTCTTGAAACCTATTTCACTCAATAGAAAAGCGGCTAATTTTTCTTGCCTGGCCGTGTGTTGTTACGATAAAACCATGAGTATATGGAAAAACCAACGCAAATGAAAATCGGTATCCCCTGCGAAACCAAAACCGACGAAAAGCGAGTCGCTCTGACTCCGGGAAGTTGCGCTGAAATTATTTCATTGACCGGCGCGCAAATCTGCATGGAACAAGGCGCCGGACGCTACGCCGGGTTTTCGGACAAAGAATATGAAACGCTTGGTATTGCTATTTTACCGTCGGCAAAAGAACTTTTCAGCCAATCGGACCTTATTGTCAAAGTAAAAGAACCTCAGGTTCCCGAACTGAAACTTCTTGAAAAACGCCACACTTTGTTTTGCTTTCTCCATCTGGGCGGCAACCCTGATTTAACCGCCTCTTTGTTAGAGATTGGCTTAGAAGCCTTTGCTTTTGAAACGGTTTCCGTCATTGGCCAAAGAGGAAAAACGCCCTGCCTGGCTCCGATGAGCCAAATTGCCGGCAGACTCGCCGTCATCAACGGGGGTCGTTTTTTACAATCTTGTTATTCAGGCAGGGGTATTTTACTGGGCGGACTCACGGAAGAATACCCCCAAAAACCTTCGCCTCAAAACGGCTGCGTCACAATTATAGGAGCCGGCGTGGCCGGGTCATCGGCAGCGCACCTTGCCGCCCGCATGGGTTGCCGGGTCAGGGTTCTGGACATCTCAACCGATCGCCTGGATGCGCTTCAAGAACATCTGCCTGTCATTGAGACAATACCCAGCAATGAAAACTCCATTGCCGAAACTTTACCCGATACGGATCTTCTCATTGGCGCCGTCTACCTTTTCGGGAAAACAGCCCCTCATCTGGTCAGCGAAACAATGATGAAATCATTACCGGCAGGCGCCGTTGCTGTCGACATTGCCATTGACCAGGGCGGTTGTTTTGAGGTCTCTCGCCCTTGCACTCATTCGCAGCCGGTTTTCGATCATGAGGGGCGTATCATATCAGCCATTACAAATCTACCGGCGGCTGTGCCGCGCACCGCTTCGGAAGCTTTGTCGAAAGCGATTAGCCCTTATGTCGTTCAACTTGCCCTTTCCAAGCCGGACGCCGGGTTAATGACCGGCTTGAATGTTTCCGGGGGAAAACTGAAAATTGCCCTGGCATAAAGTCCGGTGTGGAATTCCAAAACGGGCAAGATGCCGCCAAAAAAAACCGATAAATAAATATACGGAAAATAGCTGTTCCGCCGGTTTCAGGTTAAGTTAAAGCAGGTAAAAAGCAGCAATAACGAACGTAAAAAATGAACGCAAATGAAATTCACCGAAAAGTTCTCGGACTTTCCAAACAAGCCAAATCGTTTGAGATTAAAAATGCTTACAGGAAACTGGTTCGCAAATACCACCCCGATTTAAATCCGCCCGAACAAGCGAAAAAAAATAATGCAATCATGATCCGGCTCAACCTGGCGTATCACGCTTTAATGAAAGAGTTTAAAAAAACGAAACATTTGCCCGCCGAGCAAAATACAAACAAAGCTCAAGAAAAACAGGACGAACCAATGAAAAAAAATCCGGCAGGCGAGACCCTCCCGGCTTTGCCAAAAGATCCGGCTTATTCATACTACAAACTGGCGCATCAATACTTCCACCGCGGTTTTTATAAATTTTATCGCCGAAAGTCCAAGTTGCCGATGAAACTGGCGGCTGCAATGGAGATTCTCAATAATTTTCAAAAAGCGTGCGTATATTACGGCAGGGTGATCGAAGAATTTCCCGACTCGGTATGGCGGCATGATGCGGCGATGAAGCTGGACAAAATCAAACAGCTAACGCCCATTTACAGTCTCATCTCGGCAAGATTGCAGGAGCTAAACAAAGAAGAGGAAATCAAACTGAAAACTTGGCAAGAGCTCGATAAAAAACGGGGAATTTACAGCTATAAAGACATTGAACGCTTGTCATTGCAAATCTGGGAAGTAAACAAAATCTAATACCGGGCTTTTTGCACTTTTTTCTTTTTAAACAAAACAGCCTTGTTTCGCCCTGTTTTTTTCGCTTCATACAAAGCTACATCTGCATTTTCAAGCAACTCTTTGGAAGTTTTGCCGTCTCTCGGAAAAAATGCAACGCCTATGCTAATGGTCACATTACCATCCGGCAATTTTGTTTCGCCTTTAAAGTCTACATCAATCACAGCTTTTCGAATCCGGTTGGCAAACTCAAACGCGTCGCTCGAGGGCAATTCAGGCGCAATGACACTAAATTCTTCGCCGCCGTACCGGGCTACCGTATCGCCCTTCCGGCATTGATTTTTTATCACATTCGCCACGCCCTTGAGAACCTTGTCCCCGGCCAAATGACCGAATTTATCGTTGTACACTTTAAAGTAATCGATATCAGCCATTAAAACGACAACCTCGCGTTGATAGCGGGCGGCCCGAGCCAGCTCTTCTTCCAGTTTATCGTAAAAGTAACGGTGGTTGTACAACTCGGTTAAGCCATCCGTAATCGCTTGTTTTTTTAATTTGCGATTTAAAGCGTCCAACATTTTTGTACGCTCTTCTACCTTCATTTCCAGCTCTTCGTAGTTTTCGCTAACCTGGTCCACCATTTTGTTAAATTCATACGCCAGTTCGGTCAGTTCCCCGTGTTCGCCTATCTCCACCTGATTCCACCGGCCGTGAGAAACGCCGCGAACCCCTGTGGTTAATTTTTCAACGGGAGCGCGGATAGAGCGGTCAAAGAAAAAAATCAAAGCCAGACCGGTAAACAAGACTCCCAAACCGAAAATTACCGGAAGAGTCGCCATTTTATGACGCGTCCGATCGCTTTCTCGCATGATTTCAGCCAAAATAATACGATCCTCTTCGGCATGCTTAACCAAAATCATGATCCCTTCGCGGCCAACTTTATCCATGGCATACATTAAGCCCACGCCGGAATGATCCCGGCTTTGGATTTTCTCGGGAGAAATTGAAAAAATACTGTGGGCGTATTTATCGATTTCGACAAGAATCAATTTCAGATCTTTTTTTATCTCTTTATGATTGTCATTGTCATAGATCTCAAGCATCGATAAAAGTTGTTCCAAAAACTCGTTGTATCGATCGCGTTCCTGGAGATCGGCAGAGATCAAATAATCGTTAGGCGGCATGAGTAGCTTTTCAAAAGCCAACCCGATATCTTGCGTCTCGTCAATTTCTGACGCGATGGCGCCTAACCGGTCAATATTTTTCCCCAATGTCGCCTGGGAATAATGGGCAAAGCCTATCAAAACGCAAAATAAAATGAATAATAAAGAATAACCGTATAATAATTTGGTTCTGATTTTCATGATCGCTTCTCGTCTTTACCCAAACTATTTGCCGGGAATAAATGTAAAAGGAAAAAAGCGTTTCCTGATCGGCGCCCATGAATCTCTAAAACAAGATTTTCCACGTACATCCGATATTTTTTAAAGGGGTTGGTCAAAATATTTCCAGTATAAAAAAGCGCCTAAATACCCCAGCGCACCGGCAATAAAAGGAATCGCCATACTTATGCCGTTCAATGTCACCTGGGTTCCAAGAATCTTGCTGTAAATCGCCGGGATAGCCCAGGGGAAATACGCTCCATACCCCAAGGCTCCGACAATCTGAGCCAGAACAACAGTCAACACAACAAAGGATAAAGAGGCAAGGTAACCCCGGCCCAGACAAGCGACGAAACCCGGTAAAGTAGTAAGCGATATCACCATCAAGGATGTTTTGATAATCATCCCCCCGCTGGCATATAAAACCGTCAAAGACCACCCGGGCAAAGAGAGAAGGTTCCCCAGCAAAATAGTTTCTAAAAAAAGAATTGCGCACAAAGAGGCGCTCCAGAAAAAAATAACAACCATTTTTGACAGTAAAATCTTGGCTCTGGAAATCGGCAACACAAACAAATCTTTAACAGTATGATTTGCATATTCGCGCCCAAAAACCCAAGCCGCGACAAAACCAAAAACAATCACCCCCCCCACGCCAATTGCCTGGGCGTTTAAATTTAAAAAAGAGGGCCAATCGGGGCTAAACCCGCTCATCGAAGCTTTCGACTTCAATAGAGTATTCCCCGCGCTCAAGGCAGAGTTCCGAAGGACAATCACGAAAAGAGAACCCATGACCGGGGCCAGAGACATGGCGAGAATCGTGCCGGCAAACACATTGGAACGCCGGAGCTTAAGCAACTCAATTTGAATGGCATCGCTTAATGACCTCAACTGTTTTCTCCTTCGCGGTGAATGATACGGCGAAAATATGATTCGAGATCTTCTTCATCAATAAAAAATGTCTTGGGGGGAGCGCCGCTTTTGACCAATTGCACATTGATATTTTCCGGCGATTGCATCGCCTTCTCATCTTTTACGATAATTTGTTCCAAACTGTTTTCTTCCGGATGAAGACCCAATTCGGACAGCACTTTTGCCGCCCGGCGGTTGTCGCCGGTTTGGATAATCAGTTGCCGGTGACGCTCTTTTTTCAACTGGGTATTATCCATTTCCTGGATCAATTTCCCCTGGTGAATGATGCCAAACCTGTCGGCAATTCTCGATATTTCAGTCAAGATATGGCTTGAAATAAAAATGGCGACCCCTTTGTTTTTTGCCAAGTCCAAAAGAAGATTTCGGATCTCAACAATGCCGTCAGGGTCAAGTCCGTTGACCGGTTCATCCAGTATCAATAGAGTTGGCTCGTGAATCAGCGCCTTGGCAAGGCCAAGCCTTTGTGAATTGCCCAGAGAGAGATGGCCGGCTTTACGATCCGCATAAGACGTTAGTTTCAACTTTTCCAAAATTTCAGAGACGCATTGGGGCGATTTCAGGTTCCGCAGCTTGCGATGGATTTCCAGGTTTTCGCGCACTGTCAATTCAGGGTACGAATAAGGAATCTCGACCAAAGCGCCAACCGATTCCCAGGGGCCTTCTCCGCCTCTGCGTATTTCTTTCCCAAGAACCCTGGCGCTTCCTTTCGTAGCATTGATCATGCCCAGCAAAAGGCGAATCGTTGTGGTTTTCCCAGCTCCGTTTAATCCTAGAAATCCATAGATTTCCCCCTTTTTTACCGTCAGTGAAACGTCTTGCACCGCCTGCACATTGCCGTAGCTTTTTGTCAGTTGAGATGTCTCTATCACATATTCTTGCATGATTATCCCATGAACTCTACCGGATTTTTACATTGGGGATCCGGAAGATGATATGAAACGGATTTCATTTGTATATTCAATTTTCTTTTTTGGTTTGTTCTCAACTTCCGAAAAATTCGGATTTTATCACTTTTTTTCTTTTGCGTTAGTAAAAACCCGAAGAAACGGCGATTCATTTTGTAGAACCGAAAAAATGACGCCTTTCCGGCCCCACCCTACAGGGCGGGGGTGGTTAGTGGAACAAACCGCAAATCTCTCCCCAACCAAAGCGATTCACCTTGACGAAGCGTCTTTATCCTGCATTTCTACCTATATTATGGGCCAAAATGAAAAAGAAAAAAACCCCTGGTCGAATACGATCCGGTTACCAAACACAGAGTTTGCCATGCGCGCACAACTCCCCGTGAGAGAGCCCCAAATTATTGAGTACTGGAAAAGTAAAAAAGTTTACCAACGTATTTTGGAAAAACGCCGCCAGGAAGGCGCGCCGCACTTTATTCTGCATGACGGACCGCCCTACGCAAACGGAAATTTTCACGTCGGCCACGCACTAAATAAAATACTAAAAGACGTAATCAACAAATACGAGATCCTCCAAGGGAAATACGCCCCCTATGTTCCCGGCTGGGATTGCCACGGACTGCCCATTGAACTGGCCGCCCTGAAAAAACTGGCAAACCGGAAAAAAGGCGAAGACAAAGACCCGCAAAAAGTACGCGAAGCATGCCGGAAATATGCGGCCGATTTTATTCAAATCCAGGCGGCAGACCAAACCCGGTTCGGAGTGCTCTGGAATGACGAAGAGATCGAAGCGGTCACGCGCCCCGAGCAAGAAGCCAAACCCAACTTCTATTATACAATGAGCGCAGATTACGAAGCGGGCATCTTAACCGCCTTCCGCGACCTTTTTGCCAAAGGCTACATCTACAAAGGCTTAAAACCCGTCTATTGGGACACCAAAGCCCAAACGGCAATGGCCGAAGCCGAGATTGAATACGAAAACCATACCTCGCCTTCGATCTATGTAAAGTTTCCGGTAAAAAACAAGATTGGCGAAAGCCGTTCCCTGCAACCTGAATTTGTCGCCATCTGGACGACCACCCCATGGACCCTGCCGGCAAACCTGGCCGTTTGTTTTCACCCGGAATTTAGCTATCAGGTTTATAAAACAAACCAGGGGAACATTGTCATTGCCGAAGGGCTCGAAGAGAGCTTTTTTGAAAACGCCGGGTTAACGTTTACGGAAAAAGAGAAAATCACGGCAGAAGAGGTGCAAAACCTTGAAGTTTCTCACCCGTTTCTTGACCAACCCAGTACGGTTGTTTTCGGCCGGCACGTTACCCTCGAAGCGGGTACAGGCGTTGTCCATACCGCGCCGGGGCATGGTCTTGATGACTACAATGTCGGTTTAGAGTACGATTTAGACCCCTATTCGCCGGTCGACCACCGGGGCCGTTACACTGCCGACTTTGCGCAAATGGAAGGCGAGTATGTCTTCGATGCCAATCCTAAAATCATTGAACTTTTAAAAGAAAAAAATGCCTTAATCCATGTTTCGCAAATTGAGCACTCGTACCCGCACTCCTGGAGAAGTCATTCTCCCTTGATTTTTCGCGCGACCCCCCAGTGGTTTTTGCAAATCGAACCCTTACGAAAAGAAGCCCTGAATGCGTCAGGCAAAGTAGAGTGGATCCCGGCATGGGGCCAAAACCGGTTTGAATCGATGGTTGAAAACCGGCCTGACTGGTGTCTTTCAAGACAAAGACATTGGGGCGTGCCTATCCCGGCCTTTTCCTGTACCAAATGCGGCCACACCCACATGGACACGCGCACCCTCGATCATATCATTCAATTGGTCCGCAAAGAGGGCATTGAAATCTGGTTCAACAAAGAAGCCAAAGAGCTTTTGCCCGAAAACATCTCTTGTGAAAAATGCCAAGAGAGTTCTTTTTCAAAAGAAAACGATATTTTAGACGTCTGGTTCGACAGCGGCGTGAGCTGGTATTGCGTCACCAAAAACAACGAAGCTCTTTCTTACCCTGCCGACATGTACCTGGAGGGTTCCGACCAGCACCGGGGCTGGTTCCAAAGCAGCCTTTGGCCCTCAATCGGCCTCGAAGGAAAGGCGCCCTACAAGAAAGTACTGACCCATGGCTACGTGTTAGACGACAAAGGGCGGGCCATGAGCAAAAGCCTGGGGAACGTCATCTCCCCGGTGACTGATATCATTCCCAAGTACGGGGCCGATATCTTACGTTTGTGGGTATCTTCCGAAGATTACCGCACCGACAACCGGATCGGCTTTGATATGTTAGAGCAACTTTCTGACAGCTACCGTAAAATTAGAAATACCTTTCGCTATATTTTAGGCAACCTCAACGATGGCGCCGAGGCAAAAGAGCTAAACGAAGATCAAATTACCGAAGAAATTGACCTCTGGGTGCTTCATGAGCTTTCGCTTCTCGACGAGAAATTGCGAAACGCATATGAGAAAAGCGAGTACCACCAGGTCTACCAGCGGACCCTCACCTTTTGCACCGTCACGCTTTCAAACACCTACTTTGACATTGTCCGCGATCGCCTTTACTGCGACGCTTCTGCCGGCGCAACGACCCCAGTAGAGCAAAGCCCCAAAAGAGCGTCTACGCTGGCAACATTGAAACTATTGCTTGAACATTTGGCGATTTGGCTTTCTCCGGTCTTAAGTTTTACGGCTGAAGAGATCCACCAGATTTACGCCCCCGGAACAAGCGTTTTTGAAAACCTTTGGCCAAACGCCGGCAAATGGAAAAATGAGACGCTCGCTGAAAAGTTTAAACCGCTTTGGGAACTCAAAGACAAGGTCAATATTCAACTGGAAGAGGCGCGCAACAGCAAAACAATCAAAGCCTCTCTTGAAGCGGCAATCTCGCTACCCGAAGAAGAAAAGCGGAATCTGCCTTTTTCAAACGAAGAGCTGGCGTTTTATTTTGTCGTCTCCGATGTTCAAGACGGTTCAACTCTGAAAGTTGAAAAATCATCAAAAGAAAAGTGCCCGCGCTGCTGGATTTACCGCGACCTAAAAGACTCCGGGCTCTGCCCGCGGTGTTCCGAAGTTCTTCAGAAGTAAAAAGCGATAAAGAAGCTTTTTTAGAAGAGGGTTAAAGCGTTACTTGGCGACCCAGGTACCGTCATCTTTTTGAATGTATTCGCCCTTCAGCGCCGAAGCGTGGTACTTCTCTTTTTGCGTTCGCAACAGTTCTTCGCGGTTCGGCTTGTAGTCCGGCTCATTTCGTTGCCGGTTTATAATGTAACCCTCGACCAAATGTTTCCGGGCAATGTTCACTTGCTTGACCGTCTCTTCCAGCATGCGGTAATCTTTCCCTCCAACGGGATCTTTTTTTAATTTCGGATCATATTTTTCCCGGCTCTCTTCCGGTAACTCCAGCCCCGGCACCAGAACCAAGTTAGCGATCAGCCCGTTTTTATCTTCGCCAACCACCCTGTCTTGTTTTAATTGAGCCAGGTCATCGCCAAAAGCATTGAGAATGGCAAAAGCCCGGTAGGTGTACGAGTTTTCTTCGTCAATTTTCGCTTGTTCATCTTCGCTGGCTTCGCCCAAATCCACTTCGCTGGTCACCCTGGCCGAAGAGATCATCCAAACATCTTCTTCGAGTTCATTCTCTTCGCCAATGATTTGCTTTTCAACGGCAGTTTTAGTGCCTGTCAATGTAATGGGCGGGATCATGACCGAAAGACATGAATTGATAGAAATGGCAAAAAGGGGCAGAAGCGCCCTGAAAAGACGAACCATGATAGAAACAACCTCTGGATAAATGGCAAAACGTAAAGCATTTCTTTGCCTTCTCTTTTTTAATATTTTCTGCCGGTAAAAAATATTTGTCGAGTCAGGTTAGCGTTTTAGAGAGGCAGAATATGGACCAATACACAGATAATAAAATCGCCCGGATCACCGGCATCATCGGCTTGCTCTCTTTGGCATTTTTCATGCTTGCCATAGGAATTGCCCAGTACGTACCGGTTCCGGTGAAAGAACTATCGCTTGTGCGAATTGCCGAAACCAAAGACGATTGGGCATTGATTGCAGCTATCGCTATTTCCATCTATGCGTCGCCCGGGATGTTGTTGCTAGGTTATCATTACTACCTGGGGTTACGTCCGGCGGGTAATATCTTTTCTCTTACAGCTACCTTCCTTTTCACTTTTGCAATGTTAATGGCATTGGCAACGCATGTCGCCCAAGTGTACTCAATATTGGCAATTAAATATGGCGCCGAAGCGGAAAAAATCCCGCTGGTTTACGAAAACCTTTTGGCGACCCTCTCGGGCAACCTGCAGTGGTCATTGATCATCTCGGCATTGATTGCCTGGATCGCCATCTGGTGGAAAAAAACCAACTACCCCTACTGGGTATCGCGCACAAACCCTCTTTTCTTGATTTTCCTGTTTGCTTTTATCTCCCGCGCCATGCCCCCGGAAGTGGCCGGTTTCTACCACCCCACCCGGTTTTATATGGGCATGTTCATTTTTTTCGCCATCTCCGTGGGTGTCCTCTGGAACAATACGAAAATTGACGATCGCGCCTACCAGAAAGAGGCAAATGCCGCTAAATAGCGGCGCCACATAAATCGCAATGAAAATGTAAAAGGGGCAAGTGGCCCTGACGTGCATGGAGGCACTAATGCCGTCGGATGGATGGCGAGAGACGGCCTGACATGCAGGCCGGCGATCCACCGCCACCCCGGCGATTTATCCTTGCGCTTTTCGTTTGTTGTAAATTCCGCTTCGCTTTATGTTACTTTCGTTGTTAGTGTTATTGCCCACAAACCCACCACCCCACCCATATATGGGTGGGGGCAAAAATACCGAAAATTTTTCGGTTTCAGTGATTCAATAGCCGCTTTTTCGTTTTTTTTTCTTAAAAAAGAGTATTTTTAAAATTTTTATTCGGTCTGATCAGCCAAACTGCAGAAAATACCCGGACCGGAACATTTAATATTTTAATAAAACGCCCCGGAAAAAACAATGCAGTATCTCATCATAAAATTAAAATAATATAAAAAGTAGTTGTAGTAAGGATAAAAAATAATATTTTGCAATTACTTATTCTGCCATTGTTCCAGCGGAAGAAATAAAAGGGTCACGGGGAATAGTCCATGAAAGAATACATGTACCGCGGTGCGGTCAAACAAGCGGTTAAAATTTTATGCGCCGCCTCGTTCATTATTGCCATTGGCACGACCTTTTATATCATCGGAAAAACCACACGCATCAATCAAACAAATAGCGCTCACATGATAGAGATGGGCCGCATAACGGCAGCAAAACTTTCGTTAAAATTAAGCGTACTGAAAACAGCGGCTTTTGAGATGAGCCGTAAAATGGAACAATTTTCATACAACGCAAAAACAAGTGAAATTTATCTGGCTCTTGAAGATGTCGTAACGCAAGTTGAAAAAAATATGGAACAATATGTTACCGGACTTTGCCAAAGCGAATCGACGGAATACCAGGTCTATTCGGGAATTTGCGACAATCTTACACCCGGCGATTTTCAAAGCGATATTTTTCAAATCGGTCTGGGGATGGTACCGGAGCTCAATGACGGCAAAACGTTTCGCCTCGGTTCAAATATCCGAACCGGCCAACCCCATTTGTTTCTTCCATACATTAGAAAAAAAGGATTGGAAGAGAGAGTCCCCGAAGATTGTATCGACCCCGGCAAAAACTCAAAATATTACCATTGTACGGGAGTCGATACACCGCTTGAAAATGTCCGTGATACAAATCTGGATTACTCCAGCAGGCTCAACCCGTTGGATTGGTACCAAAAGCCGCTCCGGTACGGAAACTCTTGGGTGCCCCCTTACTTTGACGATTTTACCGACGCATACTTGATCGAATACGGCACAACCTTTCACCGCAAAGGCTTTGCCAAACCCGCCGGGGTGATCTATGTAAATTATGATTTTCATACAATGGACTCCATTGTTGAAAAACTGGATTTAGGCGAAACCGGATACCTGGTCGGCTTTCATCGCCTTGAAAATTGCCAGCGCCATAAAAAAACGCTCTTGCCCGAAGAACGAAAATATTTATACGAACCCAATGTTTTTATTCACCCGGTCTGGGAAAACGTTGGCCAGAAAAAAACCATGTATGACGTTTTCAATATTTATGAGCCCCAAGAGGCGGAAGATCCGGACAATTTTGAAAATGAAGAGCGGGAGCGCTGCAACAGCGACTATAGCCTTCACCCGCTAACCGATGCCGGCACCACAAAAGATCTCTACTGGAAAGAATACCGGGAAGAACATGAAAACGACATGCAAAATTCCAACGCCTCAAAATCAATCCATACCATGATGCACCTCGCCCTGGACGGTTACTCCGGTTTAATTGACTACCGATACGCCGAAGACGACGAGCAAAAGACGATACACCGCAAATTTCAAGAAGGGCAGATGGCATACTACGGAGCTTTTAAGCCCGAAATTATTGGCGAGAAGGTTAAAACGAATGACCGTTGGGGGTTTATTTTGTTCCCCGACCAAACCTTGAGCAAAGAGATTGCCTATGAAAAACGAATACTGATTCCAACGTTTATCGCCTATCTTCTTGCTTTTATTCTGACGTTGTTTTTATCAATCGGTTACCGAAACGAATGGAGCGTAAGAAGCGTTTGGGCGATTGTTTTATTCTCTTCCGTTTTATTGATCATCGTGATTAACCTGATCTGGAAAATGGACAACATTATCCAGGCTGAAAAAATATTTGAAATGAATCCTGTTTTGCATTCCGGCTCTTATGACGACTATCTATCCGATATTGAAAAAAAACTAATCCGCCGTATCAAAGGCTCGCCCGACTTGTATCGCAACCTGGAAGAAGATTGGGTAACCGGAAAGCGTAGATTTGGCAAATTGTACTACCGAGTGCCTACGGGCGTTTATATACAATCTCTTAAGTTTGAAGGCGCTAACGATGTCCATGTTTCAGGCGTCGTCTGGCAAAAATATTCGCTGCCGATGCAAAAAGCGTTAGACGATGAATCTCTGATGAGTGTCTATTTCCCGGAAGCGGTAGATTACTCCATGGACAAGAAATTTGACATGCAGTATTCATGTTCGCCTGGCGCGCCGTCCGGCTTGGACAACCAGGCAAAAATTGACCGTGTAATAGCCGGCTTTTTACAATCTCCGCCGCAAACGCGGCGACCGGTGAATAAAAAGTATACGAAAGCGGAAGTCGCCTACCGTGATAAAGTGGAATGGGTAAAACAAAACTGCAAACGGGTGATTGGCTGGTCTTTTGCGGCGACCTTACGCCAGGAATTCAATTACCATAAATATCCGTTAGACCATAAAGATATTTGGATTCGCCTGACCGGTCCCTCTATGAAACGCATTGTACTGGTTCCCGACCTGGCTTCATACACCGATATTTACCCTCCCGCCTTGCCAGGCCTTGCCGACCGGGATATCTTACCGGGGTGGGATATTCAAAATTCTTTCTTTAACTATGAGTCGAATTTGTACAAAACTCCCAACGGACCCGAGACAAAGCGTGGCGTTCAAGACCGGCAAATTGGGTGGGAAAAACCCGCCATGGGCGTAGATCAGGATTTTTCGCTGGCAAACTCGCCGGAACTCTACTATCATATAACGGCTTCACGGGTTTTTATCAACGCCTTTATTAAAAATTTAATTCCCTTGCTGGTTGTCGCTTTTATTCTCTTTGCCACATTGCTCACCATCACGGGCAACGCCGCTAAACGAGAAGTGCTCGGTTTTAACCATTCCACAATTATCGCCGCCTGTTCCGGGCTGTTCTTTACGGTTCTTTTGGCTCATATCCAATTGCGCAGCGAGTTTGAAGTTGAACAAGTGCTTTATCTCGAGTATTTTAATTTTATTCTTTATGTAATGATCTTACTGGTGGCTCTCATGTCATTTTTATTCACCAGCAGCTTAGAGACAAAAATTCTCGATTACCGGGATAATTTAATCTCGAAGGTTTTATTCTGGCCGCTCATCTTTCTCTTTCTATTGCTGATCACACTTTACATTTTTTGGCCGACATTTGACATTTCCGAAAACGGAGAAAACAAAACAACGGCAATGATGGCAACGCCGCTCCGGGGCCGGAGTTCCGTGAATTAATATGGAAACAAAATACGCAATACAGGAACAGCCCAACGATGTCAGTACGGAAACTCAAGTTGTGAGTTTTCTGAAAAACACAAAACTGTTTCAGGGAATTCCCGATACCGATATCAAAAAAATAATCCCCCGCATGGAAATGATCAATGCGCCCACCGAAACGCGGATCATTAAAATGGGCGATATCAGCGATAAAATTTATTTAATTGTCAAAGGCCGGTGCAGCGTTTCTCTCCCGATGCGATACGACATGGGCGAACATAAATTGGCTTACTTAAAAACAGGCGAATGCTTTGGAGAGATGGGAGTCGTCACCAAAGAAAAACGCAGCTCAAATATTATTGCCGAAGCCGGCTCTCAAATCCTGGCGTTAAATGAAGATGTTTTTTGGCAAATGGCGGATTCGTCGCCTCTGATCAATAAAAACATTATTTCCATTTTGTGCGAACGCATTATCTTACGGCAAGACGGGCCGGTTTCCGGAGGCAGATCACCCATTAATTTGCAGACCGAACAAAAGCAAATTCTAGACGATTTTGGCAATATCATTAAGGCGTATAGCGCCAATGTCTTTCATGAAAAAACACAGCGAAGCGTGCCGGCCGAAAAAAGAATCGGCCGAATCAAACGGTTCATTATGTTGAGAACCAACAATTTCGTCCGTTTTATTTTATCCATATTCACAAGACCTTACATCGCATCAGTAGAGGGTTTGGAAAACATACCGGATGAGCCTGTTATTTTTCTCATGAATTATCGCACCATTTTCGATTTTATTTTTTTTCTTACCGTCCATCGCAAGCTTTCGTCGCGAAGGAACGTTGTTTTCGGCTTGCAGCTTATCCCCCGGTTAAAGCCATTCTTTTTTATATTGCGGTATCTTTTTGCATCGCTGTTGATCGCTCCGCAAAGACGGGCCGATAACGACCCTTTGCATGGCTCTGAACAAGTGATTCACCTGGCAAAAGCGATGGAAGGCTCTAAACACAAAAAAATTGATATTGCTTTGCATCCGTTTCTCGTGCGTTCCATGCGGTATGACAAACATCTGGAAGATGAACACTTTGAGATTTTTTTACATACGGGCGAAAAACGACCCATTGTTCCCGTTACATTGACCGGCACGGACAAATTCTGGCCCTTTGAACCTTGGGAGAGAAAATTTTTCAGGCTGCGGGCTTTTATTCAAATGAAGTCGGTTTCGGTTAAAATTGGCAAGCCCATTGACCTAAGCCGGGAGGGGTACCGGGAAAAATTTGAAAAATGCAATGGCAAGGTTGAAAAAATCATTCGACTGAACAACAAGATGAACGCTAAAATCGGATCGCAAATTGCCGGCCTCGAAGGTCTGGAATATAAACCGGACATTGAAAATGATGCGCACGGTTCAGGCGTTATGCGGCTTTATAATAAATCATGGAATAAAAAACTAAGCAAAATGCTGGCTTCGGGTCTTGAATTAAGAAAACACTTTGGCAAAGTTTCCATTAAAATACGTCATTTCATATGGCATGCCGAAATGCTGAATGTCGCTCTCGAGCACCTGGAATCCGAAGGGTACCCGTTCCCGGCATGGGTGAAAGGAAATTTAATCAAAGGGACAAGTCATGCGGATATGGAGTACCCGTATTGGTCGATGGATCATTCGTATAACCCGTACAACCAAAAAGGCTTAAAGATGTTTTGTATCCAGTTTCCCGACTTAATGACTTCGATGAAAAAATCTCTTGATAAATTAATGAAAAAAATCGATCGGGGCGAGTCTTTTGAACTCATATTAAATGACATTGGTAAAATTTATCACCTTATGGCGGACCTGGCCGTCCCGGCGCATGTGCATAATATCCCGCATATGTTTATCGATGTACCCCGGATTGGCAAATGCGACTTTGAGGAATTCCTGGGTTTGGATGAACAACTCGTCGAGTTGAGCCAATACGATATCAAGGACATTTCTTCCATACGGGTATCAAACTTTGACGAATTTTATCATTGCCTCGATTATATCGCGCGCCATACATTTTTAAATTCATGTTACTCTATGGATGATTTAAATGAAGTGGCGAAAAAAAGAATGATCACCCGATACCATGATAAAAAAGATCTTTTTCAAAAATTCAAACGGATGGGAATCACCGTTTCTCCTGTCCAGGGTTTCCAGGACAAGGAACTTTACTATGTGCGTAATTTAACGACGGAACAATGCAAAGAAGTTTCGTCTAACGTCGTCTATTTTGCGGTTCGGCATATTCTTCCCTGTTTTATTTTCCTGTTACAGGCCGTAAATGAACGGATGATGAAACTGGATGGCTCCAGGCAGCCCCCAACCAAAGTAACTTACAAATGATTTAAGGACCACCCCAGCAAGGCTGTGATCACCCCGGCAATCAAGGCGGTTCGGTCAATGAAAGGAGAAATCCTGGCTGCCTTTTCCAGAGCCGTCCGGTTGCCTTGTTTGGTCCATTTTTTTTTCAAGGGCCGCAAAATAAAATGACCGGTATACGCGGCCCCTAGCGAGATAACCGCAAAAGCTATTTTCAATGTCAAATGAAAGTTTTTTACGGCCAACGGCCAGGTGGCAATCACGAGAATCACGCCAGTGATTCCCACGATAAGAATCACTGCGTCGACGACCGGGTGCAGGTAATCCTTAATCAAGCTCTTACCGGATTCCTTCCCCGGGCTTTCCGGGATTCTTTTCATGATGTTCGATACTAGAATTTGCATCATGAGCATGACAAAAACAAAAGCGGAAGCCGTAATGATATGAAAAAAAACAACCCAGGAATACCACATAGAAAACTAATGTATAAAACTTTATGAAATTCGACTATTTTGATCTCTTTTTATTTGTTCTGTACAAATGATTTCCCCGCTTTTCGCTGGGACATGTTGCATACGCTGGAAATCAACACAAAGCGGCGCGAAGAGATGATCGATATCACGCGGCAAGTCCGCGAGGCAATCGGCGCCTCCGGAAAACAAGACGGAGTGGCTCTGGTGTTTATTCCTCATACCACCTGTGCGGTCACAATCAACGAAAATGCGGATCCGGACGTTCAGCATGATATTTTGCGCTATTTAAAGTCGAGGATTCCGAAAGAGGACGGCTTCAGGCATTTTGAGGGCAATTCGGATGCGCACATTAAGACACTGCTGACCGGCAATTCGGTACAGGTCATTTTTAACGGGGGTGAGCCTGTGCTGGGCACCTGGCAGGGGATCTATTTTTGCGAATACGACGGTCCGCGTTCGAGAAAATGCCATGTGAAAATTTTATAGATTGCCTGTTGTGGAATTCCACATCACATGTATCGCCGGATAAGACGCCGGGGTGGCGCAGGCTCATTTGCCGTATAGAGCAAATTTTGCGAAATATCCTGAAAAAAAGCTTTTGAAAAGGCGATTCTTTATAAAGAACCTGAAAAATTTGCCCTTCTTCCAGCCCCACCCATCAGGGTGGGGGTGGTTAGGGAAAAAACACAAATAGCCGGAGCCAGGGGCAGGCTTGCCCCTTTTTTATTTTCATCCATCGAAAAAAATAGCGATTTTGCGCGATTACATGCTTAGAGGTGAAAAATATTCGCTTCCGGTGCCCCCTCCCATCTGAGGGGTGGGGGGAGGGTTAGCGGGAAAAAACAAGCGCTACTCCCAATAGTAAGAGATCATAGCGCGGTAAGTGCGGCCCCCCCGCGTTTCCACAGAGTCGCGGAATTGTTCGCCCGCAATGCTGTATTCGTACAGTTCGGATCTTGAGTCAATCAGATTGTAAATATCAAAAAAGCTTTCCAGCCGGCCGCCCGAAACCGGTTTGTGATATGAAAAGCGCATATCCCAACAAAAATAGTAGGTAAAACGCGGCATGCCATCCGGCGGTTCGGAGCGGTTTTGGTTCTGAACAATCACAGGTCCTTGGGAAAGGCCCTCCAGCGCCATCATTTGACCAAACGGCTCTCCGTCGCGGTAGCGTATGAGGTTAGACCAAACAAACCCGTCAAAAGGACGCCAACCGGCAATCACATGGCCTACATAACTTCGGTCAAAATCAATACGCGCCAATTGGTTGATTTGCTTGTTGGGATCAGCCGAGCTTTCGCTGATTCTCCCCATGTCATTATAGTCCGGTCCATTGCCAATGATTGTCTCGGCCTGGCCGTAATACGCACCGGCAATGAAATTCACAAACCAGTGCGACGAAACGGATTCCATTTTTAAAATTTGAAGCTCTAAATTAGCGTACAGACCCGGCTCGGTGCGATTGGTCAACAGATAAAGTTCATGGCCGGCTGCAGCGGGGTCGCGATTGTAGGCGTAACCTTCGCGCGTGTCCGGGCGGTTCACGCGGCTGTAGCCCCCGTTTGCATAACCCATTTCGGGATCATAAACGATGGTGTATAAATTCTGAAAATGTTTTAGGTGAGCAGAAAAAGCGATAGACCATAAATTTGCGATCGGTTTTCCGGTTCCCAGGTAAATTTCATTGCGCCGCGCCGGTTTTAAGTTTTCATCAACCCGGTGAAATGCGCCTCCGGTCCGGTTGATGAGACCTCCGGTTTCATTTGCTTCCGGGATCAAATCGCCGTCGTCGTTCCAGAAATAGCGGGTTCCGGTTGGGGCGGATGCGTTCGCAAAGACGGCGACATCATTCGTTAACGGGATAGCGTCACTTTGCGCTCCTGTGTACAAGTTCCATTTGCCCAGGTTTTTTTCAAGGCGAACGGAAGCCACAGGAGCCAACAACCCGAACCGGTTCTTTTTCGATTCGGGCGATTCCGGTAAAAAACCTTCATATTGAACGCCGCCCCGGATCTGCATTGAACCTCCGGAGATGCCGGCGATGTATTCTCCCGTTGGGGATAACCGTACCATATCATGCGCATATGGCGCGCTGTTTTCAAAGACAGTCATATCTGCCGGCGAACCCAAGTATGTACGGGCGAGCAAATTGTCCTGGTAAAGACTTTTGGCAGCGACTCTTTCAATCCGTGTATAAATTATGCCGTTGATGGCGCCTTGCGAAAAAGAAGCGAGGTTGTTTTTTTGATAACGGGCGCCAAAAAAAGTCGCCGTCTGTTCATAGGGACGGTGCGGATTTCGGTACAGTATTTCGTCATAGAGATCCCATACCATGGGCGAGTCTTTTTTTTGCAGGTAGCGATCAAAACGATACCCTAAATTCAATGACAACTCATGGTCTTGGTTGGCCGCTTCATACCCGGCAAACAAGGCATGGTAACCGCCTGCGAGCGCCAACGAAGGGTCTTGGCTTGTTTCTATCCCCGCCTGGTCGCGTTCGCTACCTTGGTACATAAAGTCAAATTGCCCGCTTGGCAAACTTTGCGAGTACAAAAAGGTTTGCCGGTACGCTTCTTCATAACCGCTCAGCTTCATAAACGTTCGGGTATGTCTGTCCAGTTCGTACATTGCCATGGCAGGGTTCCCGCCTATCCCCGAAAAGGCATAACCGGCGGAGCCTTCTACGGAAGGGCCGAATTTGCGCCTTTCCGGCGAGGCGCCCCAGGCTGTCGATGGTTCGCGGTCTGAAAAACCGACCGGGATCCACGAATCGCCCCCTAAATGACCGGGGTTTGCCAAAGCCAAAAAAGTCCGGCCATCGTTTAGGGGGTGAAAATTCCATTGGTAGCCCTGCTCGTGCAGATAAAGCGACAGAGGCGAATGAATGGAAAACGTGTTCCAAAACCGGACCGGCAGGTCGATGAAAGGCCGGCCGGGGTGCCCCGGGTCGCTCAAGTCATGGTTATTGTAGCGATAGCGTTGCCAGCGATTAGATTCGCCATGCAAGCTAATGTCGTGCGGTTCTACCAATGAAAATCCGCCGGTATCCGGGTTTGACAAGATTGCCCCGGAATACCATGATTCCAGAAGAGAAAAGGTATGGCCGCCGTTTGGCAAGCGTGCAATGTCATTTCCGGTGAAGGCAAGGTTTTGAAAATTCCAGACGGCAACCGGTTCTTCAACTGTTTTTCTACCCGGCGTTTCGGGTATGGTTTCGGAAAATTTCTCTTGCGATGAGTCTTGCAAAGTTACCGGGTTTTCTTGCGCTGTCATTTGATACAACGGCGCATGGAAACTCCAGAACGCGGCAAAAATTACTATGGCGATTTTTCGAGTTTGTATCATTTTTGCGTTCCGATTCATTATGGTACCGTAACAGGCGCCGGCCCGCTAACGGATTCTCCGGAGGTAAATAAGTTATCAAGGTTTGCGTCTTGTATGCAGGTTTCATTATAACTGCCTGAGGGCAAGTAGGCCGGCGCCGTCGCCCCACCTTGTTCAACTTTACCGGTAGGGAACCAATCGTCTAAAAACAAGGTTTCGGAATCGAAAGCGGGGTATTCCGGCAGATTTTTTCTTTGAGAAACACTCCAGGCGGGCATGGCGGAAGGCGAATATATACAAACATTGGTCCCGCTCGGGGGAGCGCCTACTAGAGAAGAATAGGCAAGCAGCGTATTTGCCGAATATGCAACGACGGTTTCGGTAAAATCGCCGGTTATTGCCAGCGTATTTTGAAAAAAACCATAATCGGCAATATCCCAAACGCCGTTTTTATTTTCATCAACGTACAATAAAAACGAAAGAGTAGTTGTGCCAAGAGCCGCTGTAATGGAAACGAGCAGCCCGCCTTGCAGGTCCGTAAATAACCGAAATTTTTCCGGGTAAGCAGCGGCGCCCTGGTTGTCCCAATAACGAATACGAACCGGGGCGTTTGGCGAAAACCCCGAAAGACGGAGGATGACACGGGGCCGGATATCATTGAGTTCGGAATCAAGCGGCGGCGTGGCATCGTAATAGCAAGAGACTGCGAAAAGCAACGCTAAAACAGCCGGAACAAGCGTGTTAATTTTCATGAACCTGCGGCGTTATTTTCCGATTTTCGGTTGCGTATAACTGGCTAGAATAATATCAACCTGACCTAGAATGGGCACCTGGGTCCACATCTTCACCGGGATAAAATCTTCATCATCGGTAATATAAAGATCAATTGTGCTGGATGTCGTGAAAAACATATCGCCGCCTTCCACTTTTTCGTTGATCCCGCGAAGACCGGTACGCACATGGAAAACCTTTTTCTTGCCGCCTAATGCCGGGACGTCAATTGTCAGTTTGTCCATAATTTTCATGACCATGATTTTTTTCGTGCCCGCCGGCAATACTTTGATTTCGTTTACGTCGCCCACCTTGGGAACCTGCCCGCTGGTGCGCATCCAGTAAAAAACGCCTAGAAGGTCATGATAATCGGTTAGTTTTAAATAGTATTCTTTCGATTCGGTTTTTTGTATCGGCCCTGAATGAGGATATCCGGCTTCCGAAAATGTTTTTTCCAATTTGCTGACAAAAATTTGATCGCTTTCAAAGCGGTACGCCCGGCGCTGGTAGTCAAGCCCCTGGAAAACATCTTCATAGGCGACATAGGAACTTCTTGTTTGGTAGTTCCATAGCGCCCCGAAAGTTCCTTTGATATAATAAATGCCTTTAATTGCCTCAAAAGAGTCGACGCTGGCATTGATCTGCAGCAGGTGATCGTTAGCGACAATGGTTCTCATCAAAACCGAGCCCACCACAAAACCTTTGAGTTCAATATTATATTTTACAATTTCGTTAAAAAACCCGGGCAACTCTTTGGGGTAAAGGAAAGTTGGCAGTAAAAGAAAAAGCGAAAGAAACGCAACGCGCAACGATTTCGCTTTCCGGTTTTGAAAGAATGATTTTTCCATAACGTGAGTTTTACAAAAACACTCCGCGCGTCCAGTTTTTTTGATAGCGTTATTCGCTCAATATTTCCGTTTTAAACAAATGTTCTTCAAGCTGCTGCGGTGTGTAGAGGGTCGGAACCTGCGGCAGGTTGGCCGTCAATATTTTCCCGTATGATTTTTCAATGATCCGTGTATCGAGTATTGCAACCATCCCTTTGTCATTTTCATTTCGGATCAGACGCCCGAAGGCCTGGCGCAACATCATACCGGAGCGAGGTAAAGAAAGTTTAAAAAACGGTTTTTCGTTTTTGCGTTCCATTGCTCGCGAACGGGCAACCAGAATGGGATCATCCGGGGGCGTAAACATAAGCTTCGTGATAATCAGCAGGCGAAGAGCCCGCCCCACGACGTCAACGCCCTGCCAGTATGAATTGGTACCCAAAAGCACCGAATCGGGCGTTTGCCGGAACCGCTTGAGAGCCTCGGCAGCGCCAAGATCGCTTTGCGAAAATACGGGAAAACGAACTTCTTCTTCAATAATATCGCCAATTCGGCGGAGCATGTAGTGTGAGGTAAAAAGTACCAGCGCGCCGCCGCCCGAGAGTTCAATCAAGTCGACAATTTCGGCAGCCATGTTCTCTTCAAACTCCTGTTGGGCTGCCGGCGGCGCGCCCCATTCGGGTGTCTTCAGATGGGTGGGGATATAAATGGCTGAATTCGCGGCATAGTCAAACGGAGAGGCGATAAAGTCGGTTTCAATTTCTGCAATATCGAGATGCGACAAAGCTTCGTCCAGGAACGGTTGCAAATAGCCGTTTTGAAGAAGGTCTCGTTTGCTTTTGGCGCGATAGGGGTGGGGCCAATATCCGATTGTGGCGCTTGTCCAAACTTGCGGCTCGGTCAATACTGGCGCCAGCTCTTCCCCAATTTGGAGGTTGCAAGCGTGCAAGTAAAATTTCCCTTGTTTTTTTTCACCCCAATAAACGAATTTTTCGGTGTCAATAGCGCGAAAGTAACTTAAGAATTTAGCTATTTTTCCCAGCGTTTTATAAACGCCATTAAGCTGGTTGATGATGGCGCTGTCTTCGCTTTCGCCGGCAATATCCTGCAAGTCCGCTGTCATTTTTTCAATGCCCGCTTCAAGCTCACTTGTATCGACAGGCGGTTCACTTTCGAGGATACGGCTCTTGTCTTCATCAAAACTAAGGTCAAGTTGAACTTCCCAATTTGAGAAAAAAAGAGTCCAGTTGTGTTCGCACTTTTTCCAATGCTCTTCCCACTCCTCCAAAGCTTCAGGCGGAAGCGCCGGTTTCAGAGCGCGGTCGTATTTTTTTTTCAGGTCGGCTAGCGTTTCGGGGGTATAGGTAAACGTATAGATAGAATGAGCTGTTGAAAGAAATCCGTGAGCTTCATCAAAAATAACATAACCGTAGGGAGGCAATGTCCGTTTGTCATTCAATAGATTATAGAGCGCCAAGTGGTGGTTGATCACGAGCAGACGGCTTTTTTCCCATTCGCTTTTGGCGCGATAATAGTTGCAATGTGAAAAATAAGAACACCGGTTTGAGGGGCATCCGTCGGGATCCCGGCTTACGAGGCTCCAGAAACCGCCCGGAAAGGGATTGGCCAATTCAAAGATATGTCCAAAGTATTTGCCGTCAAAGACATTGGCGGACCAATTGCGGTATTCTTTTTCACGCTCATTGCTCAAGAGATCGCGATAATTTCCCGTAAGAAACGCTTCATCGTGACGCAGGCGGCAAAGGTAATTTCCGCTTCCCAAGGCTAGTTCGTAATGCAAGTCGGGAGCCAGCACCTGCTGCAAAGCCGGGAGGTCTTTTTCCATTAATTGAATTTGCAGGTTCTTTGTTTCGGTAGAAATAAGCGCTCGCTCTCCCCGGATATAAGAAGCGGCGATTGCTGCAATGAGATAAGCGAATGATTTTCCAATCCCGGTTCCGGCTTCAATAACAAGTGTTTTTTCTTTCAGGAGGCAGTCGAGAATGCGGCAGGCCATACGAATCTGCGATTTTCTTTCCTGGTAAGCGTCATGGTGTTCGCTAATTATGTTGAAAGCCGATTCAATGACTCCCTGGATCTGAGAGGTCGACGGGGTATACGAATACGGAGCGTCTGTATTATACCATGGCGGCCAGCCCGCTTCAAAGGCAACGGAATCTTTTTCTGAATGGTGCTCCATTGGTTTAATTTCTGTTTGCCAAAGTTAGAGCCTGGTTGGCCAGATAGTCTGCAATTTGGTTGTTTTCACGCCTGACATGGGTAAAACGATAGCGATTTCCCGAGCAAAGCTCTTTCACTCTCAAATACAAAGGTTTTAACCTTTCGTTTTTCACTTTATATTGCCCATTGACCTGACGAACAACCAATTCCGAATCCATATATATTTCCGCTTCTTTAATCTCTTCCTGATTTAATTTTTCCAATGACTCAATCAGCGAAAGATACTCAGCTTCATTATTGGTTTTTTGCCCAATCGCTTTGCTAATTTGAAACAAGGCTTGGGGAGCTTGTTTAAATTCCGTTAAATTTTGCGGCTGCCCTTTGAAGCAGACAGCGCCTATGGATGCCGGGCCGGGATTTCCTTTGGAAGCTCCGTCGCAATAAACGCAAACAATCGGGTTCATAAGACGCACCTGTAACCGCGATTTCCGGATGTTTTCATCGGTATTGATTCCTCGCAGCCGGTTTTTACATAAGTGCATCGTGTGCGAAAAGCGCAACCTGTCGGAATTTCGTCCAGAGATGGCACGCTCCCCTGGATAGGTTGGAGCCGCTGTGCAACGCCGGTTGATTTTTTTGATTTGCCGGGCGGTTTTCCGCCGGCGGATTTTGTAAAGGCCATGGAGGGCAGCGAATTTAATAAACCTTGCGTATAAGGGTGTTTACCCCGGTTTAGAATATCTTCTGTCGGACCATATTCAACAATTTTACCGGCATACATGATTGCCGCCCGATCTGCAAGTTGAGATACGGTACCCAGATCATGCGTGATGAGCAAAACCGACATCTTATTTTTAGCGCTCAGCTTTTTGATCAAGGCAAGAATTTGGGCTTGGATCGTTACATCAAGAGCGGTTGTGGGCTCGTCGGCAATAAGCAACGAAGGGTTGCCGGCCAGAGCCATGGCTATCATGGCGCGTTGCCGCATACCTCCGGAAAGTTCAAACGGGTATGCATCAATTCGGCTTTCCGGGTGCGGTATCCCGACGTCAGTTAATAGTTCCTGGGCGCGTTTTCGCGCCGAAGTTTTTGTAAAATCACCATGTGTAACCAATACTTCAATAATTTGAGATCCGATGGTAAAAACGGGATTCAGAGCGGTCATCGGTTCCTGGAAGATCATTGCCGCTTTGCTTCCCCGAAATGCATTCAGAGTTTCTTGGTTAAAATTCAGAATATTTTCGCCATTGAATGTGATTTCTCCATTTGTAATTTGAATGGGCGGTTCAATGAGCCGCAGGATACTCATCGCTGTCAAGGTTTTACCGCACCCTGATTCTCCAACCAAAGCTACGATTTCACCGGGCAAAATATCAAGGTCAACACCCCGGATAGCCGGCAGACTTTGTTGTTCTTTCTCTATTGCAATCCGGAGATCCCGAATTTTTAAAAGGGGAGTTGCTGGGCTCACATCTCAAGCTGGCAGGAGGGAAGTCGCCGTAAAGCAAAAACTTGTTTGGCAATTTTACCGGAAAATCGGATTGAAGTTACTGCCACAAAAGGCGGAATATCTTATTCGCCCACCCCTTCCATTGCAAGTGAGGTCGTTTGCCTTCGGGTAAGGGCTCAAACGGTATTTTTTTATACAAAGCAGTCTGCGTATACTCTTGGTATAAGTTCGGGTAATATCGCGTTTCCAGGGTAAGGTTTCCTTTAAATAAAAAGGCAATGGAGTTTAAGACTTTTTTTTCTTCTTTTGAAAAAATTTCTACCGGAGGTTTTACCGTGCTGTGAAAGGACATTCCTTTTAAGACCATAATTTCTTCGTCGCCATTTTTTTCTTTTTCCAGCTGCGGGATCACTTCAACTTCCCCGTTCATAACCATATCGTGCATAATTTCATTAAAAAGCAATGGTTGAGGGCTCCCTTCAATATGCAGATAGTCAAACTCGGTAATGGTGCGCGAATACTTTTGAAAGTAGTGACCATCCGCATAGTAAAGGTGTTTGCATAACGTAATACGATTGAGTTTGCCGGGAATTTTATGAATAAAAAATAAAATAGCGGCGCGCAATTTTGGCGCGGCGTTTTCTTCATTCAATGATTTCTGCTTTTCCGTTTCAGCCATGTGGGGAGTGTGCCATGTGCAATTTAATTATGAATTTCTTGGACTCATTCCATTGGAAATGTCCTTGAAGATAATGGAAGAAAAGTTGAGCGCCGCTGTACAGCAAAAAAAAGGTTTTATTTTTGGACAAGAACATCCATTGGTGTACACAGCCGGGATCAAAACAAAAAGCGTTCACATTCTAAAAGAAATTCCGGTTAAAAAATTGCGGCGCGGCGGATCGGTTACTTTACACAACCCCGGGCAACTGGTTTTCTACACTGTTGTACCGTTAGCAGAAATGACATGCGGATTAAAAGGTTATATTCGTTTTCTGGAGAATATAGGCATTTTACTATTTAAACGTTTTGGGCTTGAAACGTTAGGCAGTCAACAACACACCGGCATTTGGACGAAGCATGGAAAAATCGGGTTCATTGGACTAGGCGCGCGGCGCGGCGCAGTTTACCATGGTATGGCTTTAAATATTTACAACGACTTAGCCGATTATGATCCCATTTTAAGTTGCGGATTGACTGAACCAATAACCCGTCTAATTGATGAAGTCCAATTTTCGCGTAAACCGTTATCAAGCATTTCAGATGATTTATTTGAAATTTATCAATTAAATGCCACTCAAATATTTAGCTGAGAAACGAAAGAAAAGCGCAATAAATCGCTAAAAATCAAACGGCTGGCCCTATTCATAAGGCATGGTTAATCGTAACATTTATCTGTTAAAGCATAGCGTTAGTCCAAATTGTATTCTTGAAATTCGAATTTCACAGGCTGTTTGGGACAAAGTGACTCATATTGCCGCCATGAAAAACACGTCGTACTCTTGGGTGGTTCGGTATTGTCTTTTCCGTTTAATAAAAAGACGTAATCCATTCAGATATATTTGTTCTCCTGTTTATTATCGAGACCGAAGAATAGTAAAAATGCATCATTACGATATCGCGGAAAAACATGCAAAAGCACATTTAGCTTGTTCAAATTTACACCGTCATCGTTTGTGTTTATATGGTAGCGATGAGTTTTACATCCGGTCGGTCGCCAGTTCTTTGGGGTGTACGATTACCCATTTAGTCCGCCTTGCTTTGGAATGGAATCTTGATCGTTTAATGAATTCAATAAAAGACGGCAGGTCGAGGTTTCACTCTCTATCTTTTTACTGGCTTGGTATCAAGCTGTTTTTTGTTGTGGAAAACCACACCCATAACGAACATTATTCTACAATACACCTTAAACGATACCAAAAAAACCAATACTGGTAACTCGTGCAAAATAAAAAATCATTTTCAAACTATCAAATAAAATAAAGCTAATGTAATGAACCTGCAAGTTATCCCAACCGGACCGCTAGGTGTAAACACATCAATCATAATAAATCGAAAAACCGGAGAAGCCTTTTTTATCGACCCCGGCGGGGATACCGACCTCCTCTCTAAAATTTTGGAAAAAGAGAAAGCCAAACTAGTCGGAATTTTACATACACATGCACATTTTGACCATATCTGGGGTACGGTAAACCTTACAGAAAAATGGCAAAACTCTTCGCCCAAAATGATGATCGCCTTAGGAGAGGAAGATAGGTTCCTATATGAAAATGTATCGATGCAAGCCGCGAATTTTGGATTTGACCTTGATGTAAAATTACCTGAGATCAACCTGTGGTATGAAGAAGGAAAAAATATCAAACTAGCCGGTATAGAACTGCAAGTACTTCATACGCCTGGACATTCTCCCGGTTCTTACAGCTTTTACTGGGAGCCGCCAGCATCAAACATCAGCAAGAAAAAAGAAAATGAAAAAACAAATGGTATTGTGTTTACCGGTGACGCTCTTTTCAAAGGTTCGATCGGAAGAACAGATCTATGGAAAGGAAGCCTTGAAACATTATTAGCATCCATTCAAAACAAACTCCTGACACTTCCGGGAAATACCCGAATTATCCCCGGACACGGCCCTGAAAGCACAATTGAAAAAGAGAAAAACGAAAACCCTTTCCTTGCCGTGAATGGTATTTGATCCATATACATTTTCATGAGTAAAGACCGCGGTATAGTAATTCTTGGGGCGGGGAAGTTGCAACAACCCGCTATAGAAGCATGCAAGAAAAGGGGATATTCTACTATTGTCGCTGACCAGAACCCGGCAGCACGATGCACGCACCTGGGCGATTTGTTTGTTCCAATCAAAGGAAATGATCCTGACCAACTTACTGAAGCGTTGAGCCCTTACCGTGGGAGATTTCATGGCTGTTTCACATTAGGAACGGATATGGCTCTATTTGTAGGAGCAATCAACGATGAATTTCAATTAAAAGGAATCACCCGTAAACAAGGCGATATAATGACGCATAAAGGAAAAATGCGCCAATTCTTTACGGACCACGGCCTCTTACAACCTCCCTGGTTATGCTCTTCCAGTAAAATGGAAGTTTCGGACTGGATGATAAATCACCCGTTTGAAGCGTATGTCATTAAACCGGTCCGTAATATGGGAGCCCGTGGGATTATGTACCTGCAATCGCCCAGAGATTTGAGTTTCGCTTTTGAGTATGCAATAAATTATTCACGGGAAAATGAAGTTATCATTGAACCTTATATTCGGGGACATGAATTTTCAATCGATACCTTGACCTGGGAACAAAAAACCTACTCTACCGGATTTGCCGATCGAATAATTGAAATTAAAGATGGAAGGTTTTTCATTGAAACCGGACATACCATGCCATCCGCATATCATGAAGAAGTTCATAAGAGCGTTACATTAGAGATGGCAAAAATAGCAAAAGCTTTGTCTCAAATCGGCGATACTCCTTTTTTTGGGGCATTAAAGGGCGATGTCAGGTTGAGCGAATCATGTGAAATTGTCGTAGGTGAAGCGGCGGCGCGCCTTTCGGGCGGTTTTATGAGTACGCATACATACCCATTAGCCACAGGCTGTGACCTGATCGAAGCATCTTTGGATATGCTCGAGGGAAAAACGCCATATATGTTGCAAAAAGGCAAACACCAAAAATATCATTCTGTTGTCATTGAACGAGCTATTGTGGCCCCCCCGGGTAAATTGTCTGATATCACTTCACCTGAAAAATCCGATCCATTGAAAAACGGACTCATTGAGTGGATTGAAAATTTTCGAGAAGGCGATATCATTCCCACCTTACAAAATAATGTTGGCAAACTTGCTAATGCAATTGTACGAGCCCCTTCACTTGGCGAAGCGGAAAACATATGGCAAAAAGTTCGGGAGAGCGTCCGGTTTTCCGTAACTACTCCGGATATAAGCGATAGCGATATTCGAACCATCGCTAGAAAAAGATTTCGCAAAGATGTTTGCCGCGCTTGCCTGGTTTGCGATGGCGTCGAATGTTCTTCCGGAGTGCCCGGCATGGGAGGCACCGGCGACATGAAAGGTTTTTGCGAAAGTGTTCGGTTGTTAAATGATATATCCATCAATACGGTAACCACCCCGGCAGAGCCTTCGGAAAAGACGGTAAAACCGGGAATAGATTTTAACTTTCTGGGCCAATCTTTTGCCGCCCCTCTCATGATTGCCCCGGTTACAGGAGCCCGCACAAACCTTGGCGGCGCAATCACGGAATATGACTATGTCATGGAAACCGGAGCGGCAGGCGATTTGCTCAACCTGGCCGTTATGTACGGAGATGGCGCCACGCCTGATAAATACCATGTTGGCCTTGAAGCAATCAGACATTTTGGCGGCGGATTCCTGGTGGTAAAACCGCTTGAAAATCAAGAAGAAATCATAACACGGGTACAAGCCGCCGAAAAAGCAGGCGCCGGCGGCTGGGGGATGGATATTGACTCCGTAGGGATTGCTACAATGGAAGCTCGCGGCCGGAAAACCGTACACAAGTCGGCCGCCGACCTGCGGGAGATTGCCTCATCTTCAAAGCTCCCTTTTTTCATCAAAGGCATCTCTGACATTGCGGCGGCCGAACTGGCGATTTCCGCCGGGGCCTCAGCCATCATGGTTGGCAATCACGGCGGGCGGGTAGATAGTAATACACCGCCCGCCGTTAAAACAATACCGGACATTGCCGCCCATGTGAAAAAAAACTTCCCTCATATTTCCGTCATTGCCGACGGCGGCATCCGTTCCGGGGCGGCAATGTTTAAAATGATCGCTCTAGGCGCCGGCGCGGTTTCCGTAGCGCGCCCGGTAGCTATTGCTACTGTTGCGTATGGCCGCCTGGGCGCACGCGCCTTACTTGCGCGATACATCACCGGGCTAACAAACCTGATGCAAGAAAGAAACCTTCGGTCCGTAAAAGAGATTTGCCGCGAACACCTGGCGATGTAAAGATTGCGGAATCGTTGACGATGCCGCCCCTCTTTTAACTTTGTATTATCGGTTCTCCCTACACGAATGTAACGATTGAACCCATTTTAAAATAACATAACAAGAAAGAAGGCATTATGAAACTCGAACCGGGAACAAAATTACATCATTTTACCCTGCAACAATCCTTTGAAAGTCCGGAGATCAAAGCCACAATTCATGTATTTGAACATGACAAGTTAAAAAACCAGTTGATCGCGATTAAAAACAATGACCCCAACAAATGCTTCTGCCTGGGCTTTCGCACTATCCCTTCGGATTCTACCGGCGTCCCCCATATCCTGGAGCATTGCGTGTTATCCGGTTCTCAAAAGTATCCGGTAAAAGATGTTTTTTCCGAACTTGTAAAAGGCGGGCTGACGACTTTTTTAAATGCCATGACCTATAGCGACAAAACCCTTTACCCTTTTTCAACCCGCAACGAAAAAGAGTATTTTAATCTCATGGATGTTTACATGGATCTTACGCTCAACCCTCTCATTGAACAAGATACATTTATGCAGGAAGGATGGCACCATCAGAAACTAACGAAAAATGATAAAATGGAATTTAATGGGATTGTCCTTAACGAAATGAAAGGCGCCTTTTCCGACCCTATCCGAAAAATGTGGGAGAAGATATCCATGTTCCTGATCCCCGGCTCTACCTATGCCGTCAGCTCAGGCGGTTACCCTGCGGATATCGTCGACCTGACATACGAACAATTTGTCGACTTTCACACAAAGTTTTATCACCCCTCGAATTCCGCTGTGGCCATTTATGGCGACGCCGACCTTGACAAAGAACTTGCTTTTATTGACGGTTTTTTCTCCCGCTTTGAATATTCCGAAATTGATGGCCGGGTCGTCGAAGGAAAGCCGATCACCGAACCTTGCGTTTTAACGGAAAAGTTTTCAGTGAAAAAAGCCGCAGAAGCCAGACCGTACCAAGCCTTTGCCGCATATACGGGCAGGCTTGAAAATATTGAAAAAAACATCGCTTTTGAAATTTTAACGAATATTTTATTTAATTCCGAAGCCTCGCCTTTAAAAAGAGCAATGCTTGAAGCCAACCTTGGAAACGAAGTCGGTTGTATTTACAATGACTTGGTCCAGACTTTTTTATTTTTATATGCCCTGGGGGCCAAGCCAGACCAAGAGCAAAAGTTTATGGAAGTGTACCGAAACACACTGACAAAAATTGTCAAAGACGGGGTCGATAAAAAACTCATTGAGGCGGAACTAAACACATACGAATTTGACCGGCGCGAACAAAACGCCAGCGCGAAACGGGGTATGGAATATGTGATTGAAGCCTTATCCACCCATTTCTACGACCTTGATTTAAAACACACTTTTGAGGCAAACCTTATCATGGATAAGATTCGAAAAGAATCCCTGGAAGGCGATTATTTTGAACAAATGATCCAAAGCCTGCTTCTTGAAAACGAGTCAACCGTTCTTGTGACCATGCTTCCCGCCGAAAATTATGAAGATGACGATGAACGCCGTTTGCGTGAAAAACTGGAATCTTTTGAAAAAAACCTGACGGATGATGAAATTGAAAAAATAATCGAAAAAAGCAAAGCCTTAAAAGAAAAGCAAGTGCAACGAAATACGCCTGAACAACTTGCCTTGTTACCTAAATTGCGCCTTTCGGACATCAAACCAGATGTAAAAGAACATCACCTGAAAATTGGCGAAATCCGGGGAGCGCAAAGCTTAATAACCGAAAACGACACAAATGAAATTGCCTATCTCTCGATCGGTTTTGATACGCAATGCCTTGCTATTGAAGATCTGCCTTATCTGACAGTCTTCGGTCAAATCCTTTGCGAGATCGGAACGCAACAAAAAGACTATATGGAACTTGCCAAAGAAATTGGCGCTTATACCGGGGGTTTTACATCGCTGTATGAAAACTATTCTCACCTGGAAAGCGACTCGTACCGGCCTGTTCTCTGGTTTAAGGTAAAGTCTTTGCGCCGCCACCTTGAGAAGATGTTTGAAATTGTAGAAGACGTTTTTAGTTCAACGGTTTTTGACCAGCCGGATCGCCTGCATGAAATAATCGAACGTCTTTTTTCAGGTATGCAATACAACCTCTCTTCCGAAGGATATTACGTTCCATTGAACAGGCTATCGGCCTATTTAGGCGAAAAGGGAGTCTATAACGAATTGGTGCACGGTTATACCCTTTTTGAGACGTTAAGCCATCTCAGTAAAGAAGGCAAACCCGCTTTAACACAATTTGTGCAGCGGCTGCAAAATATCTTTGCCCAATTGATTTGCACCGATAACTTGATTTTTCATTTAAATGGAGAATCCCGCGATATCGCCGCCCTAAAAACTTTTTGCGACAGGTTTGCTCAAATGTTAACAACAAACGGTAACCGGGAAAGCAAAGCAAATGAATTCCCTTCGTTTCATCCGAACCAGGCTTTTACCACCTCTGCCGATGTTGTCTACGCCGGGATTGGCGGCAATATACGAAAAGCGGGCGTAGAGTATTCGGGGCGCCTTGAGGTCATGCGAAAATTTCTGGATCGTGATTTTTTGTATAATCGAATTCGCGTTCAAGGCGGCGCCTATGGAAACTTCAGCCGCTTGAACCGTCTTACCGGCAACCTGCTGTTTGTCAGCTACCGGGATCCGAACGTAGAAAAAACGTATAAGGCATACCGCGATATGCCGGCAGAGTTGGCCGCCTTTAGCTTAAGCGATTCAGAACTCGAACAGTTGAAAATTAGCGCCTATTCCGCATTTGACCCTTTGCTTAGCGAAGCGCAAAAAGGAGCCAAGGCGCGCGATGACTTCATGCGGGGTATCCGCAAAGAACATACGGAACAAACCATTGAAGAAATACTATCCACATCGCGCGATGACATTGTGGCATTTGCCGAACCAATCAAACAATTCTTAGACAACGCATACGTCAGCGCCATCGGGAACAGCGCCAAGCTGGAAGCTGCAAAGGCAATATTTTCAGAGTTGATCTCTGTCATTTGACCTGGGCGACAGGGGCAAATACGGACCCCGCCGCAAAGTAATCAATGTGATTTCCGAAGGCACTCCAATGCGGATTGGCGGCCCCCAATAGCCCGTTCCCCGGTTCACATTGATCCACATTTTTTCCCGGTGCAAATGAAGGCCGGTAGCGTAGGGGTAGATAAAATGCACGGCCAACGTCCAGGGGAAAAACTGCCCGCCATGAGTATGACCTGAAAGTTGCAGATCAACTCCGGCCTCGAGAGATCTTTCCAAAGCGTATGGTTGGTGCGCTAATAAAATTTTTACGTCGCGGGGATCCGCATTTATAAACGTTTTTTCCGGCTCATAACGATGACCGGCGTTACGTAACCCTTCGCGAATATCCGGAACGCCGCCAATGACCAGATCCCGTTGATTCGGTTTCGCCTGGTCGCCGCCCTTTCGGGAAATTGCAATTCTGTCATGATTATTCATCAGCACTTTCATTCCCAGACGCTCCGTTTCCTTCATCCATTCGCCAACCCCGGAATAATACTCATGGTTGCCTGTTACAAAATAAGTGCCATAGGTTGAGTGCAGGTCCGCTAACGGCGCGGTTTCGTTCCGCAGGTTGGCGACACTGCCATCGACCAGATCGCCGGTTATGGCCACCATATCCGGAACCAGGCGATTTGTCCGATTCACCAGCATTTCGACAGTATCGCGTTTTATGGTTGGGCCGACATGAACGTCAGAGAGTTGAACGATCTTAAACCCGTCAAATTCCGCCGGCAGATGCGGCAAAAATACATCATGAGAAAAAAGCTGAGGTCCGCGGATGACGGCAGTATGACCGTAGCCCGCCATGGCGATCCCCGCCCCCAACAAAGCGTGATTCGAGCGCAATAAAAACGCGCGTCTTGAAATAAACTCCCCTTCTTTATCCGAATTCGAAAAATTTTCTGCGCCGCTCTTTCTCTTTCTTTTTGTTAAAACCCAAGAGAAAAAACGGTATAGGGCCATTGCAATATCGCGGGCAACGGAAAAAGGAAACAAAATAAACACAAAGCCGAAAATAAAAAAAGCGACCCAGGAAAAAATATCAAGCGCAGCTCCGTTTCTATGCAGTAAAAAAAAAGGGAGCATTGGAAGATAGATAAAGACAAACAAAGCGCGCCGGGACCATTTTTTTTGCTTTTCCGTAAGCGTTGAAACCTTCACAAACCGAGCGTTAAAATAGTAGTACACCAAAAAATAAACGATGGCGACAAAAGAGGTAAAAAACAAAATCGACTTTATATCCATTGATGCATCACTGCAGCGAGTAGCCATAGCATCAATGCCTTTTTTACAGGCCTCTGCCGCATGTTTTAAATTCCGCAAGGGAACAAATGAGAGACGCCATATAGTTGAAACAAGTTGACAATATGTCTAAAAGCGGGGGTTTAGCCCATGCCAACATACGATTACAAATGCCCCGAATGCGGAGAAGTTTTTGAAAAGTTTCACGGCATTAACGAAGAGCCGCAAATAAGCTGCCCGTCATGCAATACAATTGCGACAAAGCAGATCGGAATGGGCGCCGGAATAGTCTACAAAGGCAGCGGTTTTTATACCACGGATTATAAAAAACCTGCGGCGCAAGCGACAAAACAACAAGAGGCAAAAGCGTCGTCAGCGCCATGCGCGAACGGCGGTTCATGCGGATGCGCATGATGCCAAAATCCCGCTTTATTCATCAGATTATTACCAACCTGATTTTGTTTCCGGCGATTTTTTATGTCGCTTCTTCGGGCTGTTCCCTTGAAAAAATAGTAAACAAGGCTTTTACCGAAAATCTCGGTAAAATGAGGCCTGTGTTTGAAGAAGAGTCCGACCTTGAAATCGCCCAGGTTGCCATGACAAGCAATCTAAAAAACCTGGAAGCTCTCAGCCGAACCTACCCTGACTCGCGCGAAATCAACCTTTTTCTGGCAGAATCTTACGCGGTTTATACATTAGCCTTTGTCGAAGATCTTGCGCAAGAACTTGAAACGATCGACCCGGAAAAAAGCGCCTACCACCGGGAAAGAGCCATTGCCCTTTATCTGCGGGCGCGCGATTATGCGGCAAGAGAATTTTTACCGCTACTTCAGGGAAAAAACCCTGAAAAAATGAGCAGCCGGGATTTGCGGGCCGCTTTGCAGGAACTTGGCCCTGAGCATGTCGCCGAGCTTTTCTGGTACGCTTTTTCGTGGGGTTCCGCAATTAACTTAAACAGGGACTCTCTTGCGTCTCTTTCAAACCTGGCAACCGTAGCAGAGATGATGAAGCGGGCCAAAGAACTGGATGAAAATTTTTATTTTGCCGGCCCCCTGCTTTTTGAGGGGATCTATTACGGCAGCCGCTCCGTAATGCTAGGGGGCAACCCTCAAAAATCCATTGAAGCATTTGAAAAAGCCTTAAAAATGACAGATCATAAAGTATTGATGGTACACTATTACTATGCCTCTACTTATTGCGTTCAGTACCAGGATTTAACAAGATTTCGCCGTCTGGCAGCACAAGTACATGAAGCGCCGGTGGATATCTACCCGGAACAAGTCTTAGCCAACCAGGTTGCCCGAAGAAAAATGGAACGAATGAACGCAAGAGCCGCCGATCTTTTTCTTGAGTTTTAATTTCCGGCAGGCTTGGTTTGAAACTTTTCAATCATAAACAGCGTATTGGACCTGTCATCCTGGCTTCGGCTTTTCTTTTTTATTTTGCCACGGTTTTTGTTCGGTTAGGCCACGACGCGACCAATGCGCACCCTCTTTACTTTTTAGCAGCCCGTTTCTGGCTGGGGTATCTGGTCATTTTACTCTGGAAACACCGCAATTTACACCGAAGCGAAATGGCCTTTGAGGCAATCAACAAAAAGTGGTTGAGACGCCGGGCGCTCTGGAATGTCATTGCCGTTTTTTGTTTTTACCTCGGCGTAATTTACGGCAGCGTAACGGGCTCCAATATTTTAAATATGACCCACCCTGCTTTTGTCGCTATTTTCTCAAGCTGGCTTTTGCATGAAATGATCGGCGGCCGGGGGTGGTTAGGCGTGGCTTTGGCTATATCGGGGGCTTTCCTCATTATCGGCGGCGGCGGAGCGGTACACTTTATGCCCGGCGACCTCTTCGGGTTGCTTTCGGCCATTACCGCCGGACTGGCCCTTACGGCCCTGCGAAAAACAAGACTCACCGATTCGACAAATGTAATTATTTGGTATGTTTTCCGCATGGGCTTTTGGTTGACTGTCTTTCCCATTGCTTACCTTTACCTTTTTACGCAAGAGCGTTTAAACCTTGAAGCCTCCGTTTATGTCTTGCTCTCGGCAATATGCGGAATCCTGGGCCAGCTTGCACTAACATACGGTTTTAAATATGTTTCGGCAGTCCGCGGTTCGATCTTGTCATCTTCGCGCCTGGTAATCGCTCTTGTCTTTGGCTGGCTCTTCTGGCAAAATGAAATGAATGCAGCGAAGATATGGGGCGCGCTGAGCGTGCTTGCCGCCAATATCCTTTTGGCGCAAGAGAAACAAAACCAGGCGAAAAAGAGGGCTTAAAAAAAGGTCATGTCGGAATCATCGGTTGCGCCTTCGTCTTCCAATAAACCATCCACCGTATAAATTTTCACCTCTTCCGATTTACCCCGGATACTGGATACTTTGACAGGCCTGCTTTTTACTTTTGAATATACCGCGTCATAGGTTTTTCCGTCGATTAATATATCGGTGTCTATTTTTTTCGTGAGATTTTGCAGCCGACTGGACGTATTGACGACATCTCCAATGACCGTGTACTCCATCCTGCGGTACGACCCGATATTCCCGGCAAAAACTTCGCCGGTGGCAATTCCGATGCCAACTTTTAAACTTTCATCAAGATACTTGGGTTTGACCTGGTTAAAAAACTTAATGGTATTGGTAATTGCCAGGGCGCATTTCACTGAGTTATACGCATCGTTTTCAGTGTTAAACGGAGCGCCAAAGGTGGCTAAAATGGCATCGCCAATGAGCTTGTTCACGGAACCGTCATGGCTTAAAATTAAATCCATGACATCGGTAAAAATCAGGTTTAAAAGATCGGCAACCAAATCCGGTTTTAAACTTTCGCTGATCTTGGTAAAGTTGCGAATATCGAAAAACAAAATAGAAGCGGTTAAATTTTCGCCGGAAAGTTTGGAGCGGTCATCCGAGGCGACAATTTTCGAGACAACGTCATCGGAAAAATAGTGCGATAAAATTTCTTTTTCGGCGACCAGTTTCATGTTCAGGGCGTCCAAAGCTTCGCGGTAAGCTCTCCGGTCCATGAGCTTCCGAAGCTTCAGGGCAAGTTCATGGGTTCGCACCGGTTTATAAATAAAATCATCGGCTTGCTTCATCAGCCCCAAAATCGTAGTATCTTCGGATGTGTCGGCAGACATCATGACAATCACGGAATCTTCCAGGCGTTTGTCCGAACGGATTTCATCGAGAATATCAATGCCGTTTTTCCCCGGCAAATAAACATCGAGCAAAATAATATCGGGAACCCATTCGAATGCCGCAGTAAGTCCGTCATCGCCGGTTTTTTCTTCGCGGACATCATACCCAAGACCTTCAAAGAACTTGATGAGAATTGCACTTTGCACTTCATCATCTTCAACGATCAGCATTTTTTCAGGCGCTTTTTTATCCATAATTACAATCGCAGAGAAGAGTTGAAAGTTCTTGACGACACGAAGTCGCAAAAATCACTTCGACGATACTCTCCTTCAATTTTTATGAAGGGTTAAGAAATGGAAAGGATGCGTCAATGATTTTCAGAAATTATCCGGTTTTACATCCATGGCACTCGCAGGAAATCGGGGAAAACCCCCCGGAGTTCCTGAATGCCGTTATTGAAATACCAAAAGATTCAAAAGTAAAGTATGAGCTCGATAAAAGAAGCGGGTTTATCAAGGTGGATCGTGTGCTATACGGTCCCTACGTTTACCCGGCAAATTACGGTTTTATCCCGCAAACCTATTGCGACGACGGCGACCCGTTGGACATCATGGTATACTGCCAGCAACCTATTTACCCCAGGACCATTGCCCCGGCCCGCGTGATCGGCGGTTTAAAAATGTTTGACCAGGGGCAAGGCGACGACAAGATTTTCGCCGTAATGGAAGGCGACCCGGCCTATAAAGGTATCCGGGATATTTCGCAAATGCCTGACTACCTTTTGCAAGAGCTCAAAGAGTTTTTTACAAACTACAAGAACCTGGAAAAAAAAGAAGTCGAAGTCATTGATTTCTACGGCCGGGAACAAGCGCTAGAAGCGGTAAGCAGCGCCCTTGCTCTTTATCGTGAAAAAGCAGAAGAACTGCAAAAAAAAGACAGCACCTGATGAAAGTCGTCTCATGGAACGTCAACGGTATTCGCGCGGTTGAGCGCAAAGGGGCTATCCAGGAGCTGCTAAAAAAGCAATCGCCTGATATTTTGTTTCTGCAAGAAACAAAAGCCCGAAAAGAACAGCTCTCGAAATATCTTACACAAAATGAGCAATACCGCCAGCATTACCATTCCGCCGACCGGGCCGGTTACTCCGGGGTTTCTTTATGGATCGGCCCCAATATCAAAGCGCCGGTCGAGGTTTTCACAGGGATGCAAGGTTGGAACGACCATGAAGGGCGCGTCATCGGATTTACCTGCGGCGATTTTCTTTTTGCCGGCGTTTATTTCCCCAATGGAGGCAAAAGCGAAGAGGCCTGGCAAGAAAAGCTCCACTTTTACGATCACTTTTTAGAGCAGGTCAACGGATTTCGCAAAGACGGAAAAAAAGTAATCTGGTGCGGAGACTTAAATGTCGCCCATAACGAAATTGACCTGGCCAGGCCCAAAGAAAATGAAGGTAACATCGGCTTTCGCCCCGAAGAACGAAGCTGGGTAGACCGTGTGATTGGCGCCGGCTGGAAAGACATCTACCGCGCTCACCATCCCGACAAGGTCAGCTACACATGGTGGAGCATGCAAACAAAAGCCAGAGAGCGAAACATTGGCTGGCGCATCGATTATTTTTTTCTTGATTCCGCCAATTTTGATTTGGTCCAAAAGAGCGATCATTTAAACGACCAGATGGGGTCCGACCACTGCCCGGTTTTTCTTGATCTCGATTTGACGCTTTAAATCATTCCCGCAAACCCACCCCCCACCCAAAAGGGAGGGTGGCACAAGTGCCGCAAATTTTTCGCTCCCTGTGAAATAAGTCGGTAATATGCGTAATTTTTTGCGCAATGAATTGAATTTAAACAAAAAAACATTGGCAAACAACCCTACCTTGTATGAATATACGAATGCTGTCAAAGCCACGGATAGCGGAAGCAGCCTGGCTTCAGCTGCCGGCCTTTTGGCAAACAAAAGGCCGGCGAATCTCCGCACACTGACGTGTGGTCCAATGCCCGGTATATGCTATTTAATTTTCACTTCAATTTGCTTGGGTTTTTCCTCTTCTGATTTCGGAACAACAAGGCTCAAAATGCCGTCTTTATAAGTGGCTTCGATTTTATCAGCCTTCACTCCTGTGGGCATCGTAAAGCTACGGATAAAGGAACCATAGCTGCATTCGACCAAGTGGTGTTTTTTATCCTTTTCTTCTTTCTCAAATTTTTTTTCGCCTTTGATTGTCAGGACGCCGTTTTCAATAGAGACTGCCACATCTTCTTTTTGAACCCCCGGAAGTTCGGCGCGAATTACAAATTCTTCTTTTTTTTCATCGATATCAACGGTAGGCATCCAGTCACCGGACAGTATGCCTCCATCGCCCTTTTTTGCCAATGAACGCCGGCTGGAACGGGCATACCGGTCAAGTAAATCTTCCATTTCACGGAATGGATCCCAAACAGTTAAGTTCATATTTTTCCCTCCATGCTGTACAAAGATAAACAAACATCGAAAAAGAACTTATTAGCACTCTCTTTGGATATTTGCTAATATTTAGATATAAAATATCAATAAAATTGACAATATTTTTTTACGAAGTATCATAAATTATCCCGATTCAAAAGAAGGAAAAACCCTTTACAGCAAATCTTCCGGAGTAAAATTCTTTTATGCACACAATTGTCTGGATTATGCTGGGCGGAGCAATGGGAGCTTCAATGCGGTATATGGTCATCCGCCAGATTGCCATGCGCATTGAGCATGTATTCCCTTGGCCAACCTTAATTGTCAACTTAACCGGCTCATTGATCATTGGCTTGCTTTGGGGAATATTTGAGGCGCATGAAATTTCGCATAATGTCCGTAATTTAATTTTTATCGGTATTTTAGGCTCTTTTACCACATTTTCCAGCTACTCCAACGAGATCTTGCTCTTGCTGCGAGAACACTTATACGGCCCTGCCTTTTTGAATATTCTGTTGCACAATATCGGCGGCATTTCTCTTGCATACCTGGGTTACCTCACCGGCAAATGGGGGACCGAGAATTTGTTTGGATAATACTGGACATCCTGACCCCGCCTTTTGAGGTTTCCGGTATGACATTCCAAGCACTCGGTATTGCGTTTTCTCAGGGTTTGATTTCTTCGCTCAGCGCCTGCGTTTATCCCTTGATTCCGATTACAACGGCCATATTCGGAGCGGGGCGAGTAGGTCATTGGATGGAGGGCTTTTTACTATCCAGTGTTTACGTCGCCGGGATGTCCATAACATATGTTTCTCTTGGACTCATTGCCGCACTCGGAGGCTCTGTCTTTGGAGCTTATATGGGATCGTCTGAAGCGATTGTCATTTTTGCCGTCTTGTTCATACTTTTAGGACTTGGATTCCTGGGCGTCATTCCTTTGCCATTGCCCAACCTGGGCGATAAACTTCATGTTGAAAAAAAAGAGTCAATTCTTTATCCCTTGATCTTGGGAATTTTTTCCGGGTTCATTGCGGCGCCTTGCACAGCGCCGTTGTTTGGAGCCTTAATGATCGATATCGCGCAAAACGCCGCTAACGAAGCATCTTTATTGCCGGGAATCACCCAGGCACTTGCCTTTAGCCTGGGAATGGGGCTCCCTTTTTTATTTATTGGCGGCTTTGCTTTAAAATTGCCAAAACCAGGAAAGTGGCTGCAAGCGGTAAAATATGTCGGAGCGACCGTTCTTTTTGCTTCGGCTTTTCATTATCTTGAAGACCTTGTCGCCCCGTACCCGGCCGAATCATATCTTTTTCGGTACGCTTTTCTTGGCGCCGCAATTTTCTTTGTCTTCCTGGCGCTAAGCGAACCGCTTTCCGACGAACCCGTTACCGGTTTGCGGAGTAAATTTTCGCTGACTCTTTCTCTTTTTGTCGCCGCCTTTGGGCTTTTTCTGGCAACCTCTCCTTTGCGCACAACGAACGTTTCGTTCAGTTCGCAAGATATTTCCAATCAATCCGATTTTAAACCGGGCGAGCATGGCTGGTATAGCGACTACCAGGAAGGCCTTCGCGCTGCCGAAGAGAAGCAAACATTGGCGTTGATTGACTTCTGGGCGGAATGGTGCGCGGCTTGTTTTAAAATGGAAAAAGATCTTTTTACGTCGGACGAGTTCCGTGATTTTGTCGCTGCAAATAATATTGTTCTTATCCGTCTTGACTTTACCGATACGGATACGCAGGAAAAAGAAGACATTGCCCAAAAATATGAAATTCACGGTTTACCTACGCTTGTGATTGCCGATGAAGACGGAGAGATGGTTGGCAAGATGCTTGGCTTTCGCAACAAAGAGCTCGCTTTGGAACGCCTTTCCGAAATTCTGGAAGAGCAATGATTATTTCCCGCAAGCCCACCCCCCGCCCAAAAAAGGGAGGGCGGTAAAAAAGCCTGAATTTTTCGCTCCCATAATAATACTGAAGTATTTTCGTTTTTTACGATAATATTATTGTTTTCGGTTTATCCATAAGGTATATTGGTGGTTCTAATTACGGGACAAAAATATAAATAATAGTAAATGTTCAAAGTACCGATAGAGTTAAAATCCATAACGTGCAAAGAGTTTAATCATGAGTTTTTTTAGTAAAATTGAAATTCCTCCCATGCCCCAGGTGGTAAATAAAATCCTGGAAATCGATGAAAACAATATTGAATTATCTTTTGATGAGCTCCGCACTTTAATTTCAGCCGACCCGGGGCTGGTAACGAAAATCCTGAAATTGGCCAATAGTCCGTTTTATTCGCGAATGAATAACATTACAGATCTTCAGCAAGCAATTTCCCTTTTGGGTTTTAAAAGTATCAAGAGCCTTACCCTGCTTGTTTCCATTTCTCGCCTCATCCCCGATCAGGCTCGCAATCTGGAAATACAACGCGAGCTCTGGATGCGCTCCATCATGCGCGGTCTAATTACAAAAACAGCGGCGCAAAAAATGGGAATGCGTTCCGAACAAGAATCCGCCTTTATGATGGCGCTTCTACGCAATATTGGTCAATTCATTATGCAAAGCCGCTTTCCAGGGATATATGATCAAATGTTCGGTAAATCGCATATGGGAATGGATAAGCAGGCTTTGTCGGCGTTAGAAGATGAAAATTTCGGTATCTCTTCAGACAGGATGTCCAAGTTAATTATGCAGCGTTGGAACTTCCCCGATGAATTTATTTGCATTGCGACAGTGTCCCCGGACGACCCCGAGGCGGCCCAATCCGGTTGCGGCAGCAAAGCGGCCCTTGTCTGTTTTGCCGAAGTCATTTTGTTTCTCAAACGCTTTACAAAGCATATTCCCGATAACCGGCAATACCGGGACTACTACGCCGACCTTTATGAAAAGTATGTTACCTTTTACAAGCTTGATGATAAGAATCGCGATTTCTTTCTCAACAAACTCGAAAGCACTTTTCAATCGGATGATTTGTTTGCTTTTTGCGAAGAACTCTTTGCCTGATAACCCGGTCATGATGGCGCACAACGCGCCCTTGCGCCGCCTGACTTGCCAATTAATTATGAAGACTGTTTGCACCCATATAACGATCATACGCCTGTATGCTCAATAAACCCAGATATTCGTGAATATCGGCAATGATTTGGTTCCCGTTGGCGATTTCGGCAATTTGGGCATACTGATGATATTTGCTCTTTTTATATTCATCAAACTCGCTGTGGCTTAGCCGCACCGATTCACCGGCATGCCCCTCGGGGAGACATCCGTCAATGACATGCCCCGGCTCTTTCGGAATCGCCCGTTCTCGCTCTTCATCATTCATTGATAAAATAATCTGCGTATAATCGATTTTCAAACGCTTTAAAACCGCAGCTCTCTCCAATGTTTCACCTAAATCGCCGGGCGCACCGTCGGTGATTAAAATCATTTTATTTTGCATATCCGGCTGCCGGTTTGCCAACGCCTTTTTAAAAAAACTGTCATAACAAGTCTCTTTTTTTTCCAGCTCTTTACCTGAAATCGGATAGCCTATTTCTCTGCACTCGCTTGAAAAAGCATACACATGGATCTTTGTTCTTTGAAAAATTTGTTGTATCATGGCGCACAAATCATTGACCGCTTTTACCATGTACCTTCGGCGAAGATCGCTGATACTGAACGAATAATCAACCCCCAGGTGTAAGACAACCGGCCTGTCATCCGGAATATGAAATTTACTTTGCAACTGTTTCGCCAGAATATCGGAAAACAAAATCTTCAAATCAAGGTTGTGAAACAGCGACGGGAACGCCTTGTTAGCCGCTGTATCCTGAAAGGGAACCACCAAATCAAATGAGTTGTACCGGTCCAACTTCAGGTATGATTTTTCAATGGCGGGGTGAAAGGGCAAAGAGCCGCTCGTATCAATTTGATATTTTTGATCCAGCTCCGATTTTTGCTTTTGAAAATGATTGCGGCACTCGTTTAAATAGACAATTTTTTCTTTTGCCTCGCGCAGTTCTTTGCCCAGCCTGGTTGCATACGCCCCGGAAGCTTCAGCCACCAAAACTTGTTTTCTTTGTAAAAAATGGTACTTTTGATTTAAATCTCGAATCAAGCCCTGCGTCAAAGGCGGGAAACCGGTTAGCTCGGGCGGCAAACCCCCGTTGACCGAGATTCCCCCCAGGACAATCTGCCCCGGCTGCAGCCGGTCCCAAGGGACCTTTAGCAACGATTGCAACCCCTCGAGACTAATCATTTTAATATTCGTACCCGACCGAAAAATTGCCCTCCCATTTTCGTATTGGCAAATAACTCACCAAGTCCCAGGGAGTGGCCCAATCGATTTTCAATAAAAAACCGGGCACTAAAATAATGCGCATGCCAAGACCGTACGACATTTTCAAATCGTCCAGTCGCCCGGTATCGGGGTCATAGGTTCTCCAGCGGGAAGGTTCGTCAATGGCTCCCCCCAGGTCGACAAAAGCGACCCCGGAAAACCCGCGGGTGGCCCATTGAACAGGCAACCCAAAGATAATATAATCCACCAGTGGAAACCGCAATTCAAGTTTGCTCATTAATGCATACTTGCCCTGGATACTCAGAAACGGATGACCGCGCAAGGTATTGTAGCCGCCCAACAACCAGGGGAAATACTCTCCCTGCGGCCCGCCTGAAATTCCGCCAAAAATGCGGCTAACGAAAACGGAGCGGTTCCCTAGCAGCAAATACCCGCGAAAATCGGTTTCAAACCTGTTGTAAACATAATCTTCTCCGAATAAATTCATTGTCTGGTTATCATTGACGCGTACGCTCAAACCCTTCAAGGGACCGGCATAAGAGTATAAAACATTGTTATATTGCAACCCCGCATTGATCCCGTAAATATTGGTTTTAATATCTTGCCGTTCATACTCTTTTGGCAAATCTTCATAAAAAATTTCTTCATATCTTGAGACTTCCAGCCCCAGGGCTAAAATGAAAAAAGAGTTGATCGGGTAAGCGGCCGATGCCACCGCCCCTTCGCGATAGATAGAACGGGTCACAAAATTCGGATTATAGATAAAATCATTGATTGTTCTCAAATCGGTGAAATTTAAAATACTATAGAAGTTCGACGCGCGAAAACCCGTAAAATACCAGTCGATTCTGTTTTTCAAATAGGCATACTTAATTTGATAATTTTCGCTTTGGCTGGCCGCGTCAACAAACGCCTCAAACATATGGTTGCCCATATACTCATCAATCGTCAGATAAATAAAACCGCCCGGGCCATAATAGTTGGAATACTGGAAACCGAGAAAAAAGCGGTCAATGGAAAAACGCGGGAAATACTCTTTTTCAACGACAGCCGAAAGGTCGTCCGGGGCGGCAGGAAATTCACGATGAGAAAAGTCGGGCCGTTTTTCGCCACCCTGGGGCGCCGCCGGCAATTTGTTTTTTTCAATCACGCCAATATCGTACCGTTGCTTTCGGTAAAACGAGAAAAGATACACACTTTCATCTTGATCGCTTTGCGCCTGCAAGATGGCGCCGGCTGCATCCGTTAGTTGCCGGCTTTCCCCGGATTCGGTATCCATAGAAAAAGCGTTTAAAATACCGGTTTGGTCGGAAATATATAAAAGTGTACTGTCGCCGACAGCGAACGGGTTGAGCTGGTTTCCTTCGTTAAAAGTAAGTTGCCGGTTTTCTCCGGTCTCTATATTGTAAGCGAATAAATGATAAACCGCCGATTCAATATTTTGTTCTGCGTTTCGGTTTGATGAGTAATAGATTGTTTTACCGTCACTGGAAAAAGTGGCGTGCTTTTCATTAAAATAGTCGTCGGTAATGTTGCGTAATTTTCCGGTTTCCAGGTTTAAAACATATAGGTCGGCGCGTCCTTTTGCCAGACCGGTAAAAACAGCTTGTTTGCCGTCAGCCGCCAAATCGGGAAATTGAACGGTATCAACCCCCGGAGACCAGCTCTCTACAACTTTCCGTTTTTCAATATCAAACAAATAGAGAACGTCTTTGCCCCGCCCCTGGGCGCAAAAAAATATTTTTTGGGAATCGGGAGTAAACGAGATGCGGTTGTCAAGAAAATGAAGCGCTTTAAATCGCGAGTTGTTCCCGCCCGTTAACAACACCTTTTCTTTGCTCTCTTTGTTCGGCTCATCTTTCTCAGGCTTGAGCGTGTAATCGGGTTTATCGCTATTGAGATCCATCTCTTTTAACACAAGCACGGGTTGGTATTTGCGCGAAGTTAAATAGACCATAGTCTTTCCATCGGGTGAAATGGACGGATGAATATTAAAACCGGCGGAATACTCTTCTCCGTCGGTTAAAATATGAGCCTGCTCTCGATCTACCTTACGCTCGATTTCTTTATAATAATTGCGTTTGAGCCAAAGATGCCATTCGTCATTTAGACGGGAAGTCGAGATGCCAAGGTTGGTTTTTATCGCATCATTAAAACGTTGCTGGTCGCGCGCGTCTTTTAAAAGTTCGCCGATTTTTTTCAGACCATACGTTTCATCAATATAGTACATGAGAGATTGCCCGGCCTTATAGAGCATGTAAGTATTGGAAACCTGCATGTAGGTCATTTGATCGACTGTTGGCATGGTATCGCTCAAAACCGCATCGCGGATTGTCATTTCGCCCGACTGGTCCCAACCGATTGAAAGATATTCGGCCATCCCCTCCATCAACCACAAAGGAGCCGAAAAAGACGCAGCCATAGATATGGAGTTATCGGCCATTAAAATATCGTATTGAAACACATGAACCAACTCATGGCTCAACACATGCCGAAATTGATCGTAGCCTCCCATAAAGGGGATCACCACTCTCTTTTTTCTGGATTCCGTAAACCCGCCGGTTGATTCGTCGATGAACCCCATCGTAATATTTGTCATTTGAAAATGACGATGCGAAGGGTAAATGTAGATTGAAATGGCCTCGGAAAGTTTGTGCTGTAGCGTTTCGCTAAGATAAATATTCGCTTCTTCCGCATAACGAAGCGCATGACGCCCCAGCTCTTCGTAGCCTTCCGGGTAGTGTATATCGAAAAAACGGCTGCTCAAAACCTGCCATTGAAAATTTTCCCAGTTTACTTTGACCCCCTGCCCGTACCCCGGCAAAACCGGAAACGACAATAAAAGGGTCAAAAAAGGAATGTAAAACACCCCTCGCCGAAAATTTAAATACCGATTTTTCATGCATTCATTTCCGAAAAGCCGGCATGGCTTAACGGTCGCTTATTTTATGCAGGGCCGGCAAAATCTTTTGAACTTATATACCACCGCCTCGAACCGGAAACATATGATCCATTGGAGCGCCAACCCCTGTGCCATTTATTTAAATATTTCAAGAAGTTCAATCTCAAAAATCAAAGTTGAATTGGGCGGAATCAGTCTCCCGATTTGCTGAGAACCATACCCGAGGTGGGGAGGAATCGTCAGTTTGCGAACGCCGCCGGGTTTCATTCCGATCAATCCCTGGTCCCAACCTTTGATTACCTGGCCAATGCCTACGGTGAAAATCAACGGGTTCCCGCGTTCGCGAGAGTTATCAAACTGGGTTCCATCGGCAAGAGTGCCGATGTAATGAACAGACACTCTCATGTCTTTTTGAACGGCCATGCCTGCGCCTTCTTTGAGATCTTCGATAATCAGCTCGCCGCTTGGCTCGGCGCCTTCGGCAAACGGCCGGATCTCCGGCTTTTTCTTTTCTCCACAGGCTCCAACGGTTATAATCATTGCAATTAGTGCGATAGCTGCTTTTTTCATATTCCCTCCGGAAGTGTTATTCATTTTCTTCGATAAACTGTTTAACAAGCGCGCAAACAGTCTGTAAACACATTTGACGAATTCCCGTCAAAATGAAATTGGCGCATTACCAGTCTAGGCCTTTTTGGGCGCCTAAACCGCGATCTTCAAAAGGATGTTTTCGATTGACTATTTCGCTGACTAAATCCGCCGCTTCAATCATTGCGGGTGACGCGCTTCTTCCGGTCAGGACCAAGTGGCATTGGCGGTTCATGTTTTTTAAATAAGAAAGAACGCTCTCTTCGGCGATCAACCCGGCGTCAATTGCATACAATATTTCATCGAGTATTACCAGGTCGTAAGACGCGCTTTCCAGACACTCTATGGATTTTTCCCAGGCTTGCCGGGCCGCCTCTTGATCGAGGTGAATGTCTTCCGATTTCCAGGTAAAACCGCGCCCCATGGTAAAAAGAGTAAACTTTTCAAAAATCCCCGGCATTTTTGAAACAGCAGTCCGTTGGGTTTTATCGCTCTTGATAAATTGAACCATCGCCACTTGCCCGCCATGCGCCAATGTCCGTAGAGCGGTTCCGATTGCGGCGCTTGTTTTTCCTTTGCCATTGCCGGTATAAATCAGAATTAAAAACTCTTTGCTTTTCAATGGTTTACTTTGTTTCATTTTTAACCGATTGGCGTATCTTTATTTATGGCTTTTCCCGGTTAGACCAAGCACTTGTTCTTCAAATTCAGAGGCGGGCATAGGCTCTGCATAGAAAAAACCCTGGCAAAACCGGCACCCAAGTTTTTGCAAAATTTCAACCTGCTCTTTTTTCTCAACGCCCTCGGCGATAACCGAATATTGCAAGCTTTCCGCAATGCGGGCAATGGTTCTAACGATTGCCACATCGTTTTCATCGGTCGCTAAATCCTGTACGAACGACTGGTCGATCTTTAAACCGTTGAGAGGAAGTTTTTTTAAATAATACAGCGACGAATACCCGATGCCGAAATCGTCAATGCTAATGCTAAACCCCATCTCTTTCAGGTTATTCAGCTTTTTCGTAACTTCGGTAATATTATGAATAATCACCCCTTCCGTAATTTCCAGATCAATAAAATGGGGGTCAGCGCCGGATACCGTTACCAGCTTTTCAACGCTTTTGACAAAACCCCGCTGTTGAAACTGGCGCGGGCTGACGTTCACGGCGACCCGAAAGCTCTCCGTTGGCCGATAGCTTTGCCATGCCTTGACCTGATAAAAAACATTTTCCATGGCCCACTCCCCCAGCGCTAGGATTTGTCCGGTTTGTTCGGCCAGTTCAATAAAATAAGCGGTAGGTATGTAGCGTTTATCCTGGTCCTGCCAGCGCAATAGCGCCTCGGCCCCGATAGGCGACCCGTCTTTCATATCAACCTGAGGCTGGTAAAACATTTCAAATTGATTGTCATTCAAGGCCTGACTGATTTTATTTTTCATATCCAGTCGTTCCATGGCGCGCTGGTTCATTTTAGGCGTGAAAAACTGGTAGTTGTTTCTACCGTGATCTTTAGCCTGGTACATGGCGATATCAGCGTGTTTGATCAGCTCTTCGGCTGTCTTACCGTCTCCGGGGTAAAGGGTAATTCCGATGCTCGGCGTTACCGTTAGCTGATACTCGCGTATTTTAAACGGCATATTGATTTCGCGCCGGATATTATTGGCAACCACCGCGGCGTCCTGTGCGGCGATATTATTATCGCTGGCAAGATCCGTTAGTAGAACGACAAACTCGTCTCCGCCCAAACGCGCTACAGTGTCTCCTTTGCGGACTATATCAACCAGGCGCCTGGCCGCCATTTCCAGAAGCAGGTCGCCGGTGGCATGCCCCAGAGAATCATTGACTGTTTTAAAACCGTCAATGTCCATGAACAAAACGGCCAGAGTCTCGTTTTTGCGCGATATTTGCGCAATGGTATTTTTTAAACGATCAATCAATAGCTCTCGATTTGGAAGCCCTGTCAGCGCGTCATAATAAGCAAGGTGATGTATCCTTTCTTCCGCTTTTTTTCTCTCGGTAATATCAACAAAATTTGCAATATAATGCGTAAGCCGGCCGGTTTCATCTTTCACTGAATTGATGACAAGCCATTCCGGGTAAATTTCGCCGCTTTTATGCCTGTTGATGATTTCGCCTTCCCAAAATCCTTTTTTAAGGAGTGACGACCACATATTCTCATAATACAATTTATCATGTTTTCCTGATTGCAGCATCCTGGGATTTTGGCCAATCGCTTCGTCTGCTTCGTACCCGGTAATTCTGGTAAAGGCCGAATTGACCTGCAAAATGGTGCCGGTATTATCGGTAATGAGCATGCCTTCCGTGCTGTGTTCAAACACCGAAGCGATGAGCTTCTGCTCTTCTTCGGCGATTTTCTTTGCGGTAATATCCTGCTTCAGCGCTATATAGTTTGTAATCTCGCCGGTATACGGTTCTTTCACGGGTGAAATGGTAACCTCTTCCACATAAACCGAACCGTCTTTTCGTTTGTTTAACAGCTCACCCCGCCACTCTCTGCCGGCCTTGATAGTATTCCATAAATGTTCATATACATCCGGGGGAGTTAGTCCCGATTTTTGAATGGCGGGTTTATTGCCGATGGCCTCTCTTGGCGTATAACCGGTGACTTGAGTAAATTTCGGATTTACATATTCGATAATACCGTCTTCATTTGTAATCAATATGGATATGGGACTATTTTCAATGGCAATGTTTTGCTTTCGCATCTCAAAAAGAAGCTTTTGCTTCTCGTTAATTTCATGCGATAACTCGCTGGTTCTCTCTTTTACCCGTTTTTCCAAATCGCCATGAGATTGTTTTAAGGCAGATTCGGCCGTTTTCCGTTTTACATAGCCAATGGAAAACCTCCATCCGCCGATTAAAACAATAAGGTATAACGGCGCAAGAATCAGCGTTATTTTGGCAGCCGACTCCCCGGAAATATTCGACCACTCAGAGTGCGGTAAAAGGGCTATGCTTTTCCAGTAATAGTCTTTCCCGACTTTCACAGAGCCGGAGCCTTTCAGCCCTTCCCATGGATGGATCGTTACAAAACTAAATAATCCGTTTCTTGTTTGAAACTGCCCCTTCTCTTCAGCCTGGATCCGGGCCCATTCTCCTGGGTAATAGTTTTGCATATTTTCATCGGAACGCTCCAACTCTTCCATAAAGCCCCACTCCCGGGTTTCATCCGGGTGATGGAGCCAATACCCGTTTTGGTTTACCAACATGGCATGATCGCGTACTTGAGAAAGCGCCAGGAAATATTCCTGGTGAATGAGTTTGACGCCCATGTAATTAAGAACCGCAATACCCCATTTTTTATTTTGTACATAGAGAGGCATCGACAGTCGAATCATCGATTTAAAAGGTCTTTCAATCTTTCCGTTTTCAATGTTCAAATCCAACGGAGATATATAAATTTCCCCTTTTTTTAAAGCGACGGATTCTTTGAAATAATAACGTCTGTTTTTGTTTTGAAGATTTTGCGGTTCGACTGCATACGCTCCGTCTTTATCATAGTTAATCCGAATACGTTCATTGCCGCGGATATCGATTGCTCTAATTTGATCGAACATCGCCTTTGTATCGGATATATTTTTTAGCATTTCTGTGAGTTGCGGGCTTTCCGGTTTTCCGCTCAATGCAATGCTTTGTTCCATGATATTGGCAATGTTTTGTAAGTCGCTTATCAGCGAAAGGCTAAGACAGGTAAGAATATTTTCACTGAACAAAATATTTGACATTTCACTGGCTCTGATTTGTTCCGTACGATTCGCCAGATCTTTTTGGTATGAATAATAACCCGAAAAAACGGTCAGTACCGTTATAACGGCGATGATCTGGACAAACATACGCCGCGCTTCCATTCGCGAGTTTAAATCAAATTCGTTTTTCATTTAGCTCATGCAGATATAGCGTATTTTTCCGTCAGGTCAAGATAAATTCATGAGAACCAAGATTCGTCTTGACCTTGAAAAAAAAACTCGAATCTTGACCCATGAAATTGGTGCGTTGGCCGATCTATGTCTTTATTCTTGCGTCAATCATTTTGCACTGCAAAGAAACGTCGCAAGAGATGGAACCCCAAAACAATTCACCCGATACGGCTCCGTCGCTTTTGCCGGGTGAATCGTTAAAAGGGAGTTACTACTCTGAAGTCGGCCACGATATTGATTTCATTTTTTTACCGGTTGAATCGCCGCAAGCGGTAACAGTAAAGCTATCGCCCGTCAAAGGAATTAACTCGTACATTATGCTTTACCGCGAAGCGGGCAAAGCCCCTCAAAAAATTGTCGACGACAATCTCGCTTCGCTACCCGAATCGTTTGGCCCGTTCTACCTGGAACCGCCGGGGGCGTGGATCGCTATCGCGGCAAAACAAAAAGTAAACAACCCCGATTATCTAAACGATTATCAATACAAGCTGGAATACGAAGCAATGGAAACTCCGGGGATCATGGAGATTGAACCCAACGACGATGCCCCCAGCGCAAATCCGGTTACCGGCGGTATCTATTACGGATTTTTTAACAACGCCCGCGCAGGCGACGCCCTGGAAAAAGATTTTTTTGCCATGGAGATCAACGGCGATCAAAAATACCGGATTTCCGTAACGCTTGAATCACCTGAAAAAATTGACGCCGTGTTGAAACTTTTTGACGAAAAGATGAACCTCTTGTTGACCATCGATCAAAACGGCCCCGGTAAAAACGAAAACATATTATCGTACGGGGTGCGGGGGCCGGGCATCCATTATTTCAGCGTTCATGCAAAAAACGAAGAAACGGACCCGGAGCCTTACCGCTTGACCGTAGAAAGCGAACCCTATGACGATCAGTATGAGTTTGAACCGAATGAAGATTTGGAGCATGCGTCGCCTTTACGGAGGGAAACGACCCTGGGCGATTTTTCCACGGGCAACGATATCGACTATTATTATTACTATAACTTAAGCACGCAAACGCAACAGCTCTCCGTTGAGTTGGTTCCCGGAGATGAGTTTGATATTCGCCTGGAACTCCTCAATGCTCCCGGCGCCAAACCGGTTATTTTTGATTCGGGAGAAGAAGGCGAACCGGAGGCGATTTCAAACTGGGCGCTAAAACCCCTGGGGAGCGTCTATTTTAAAGTGATGGCGGCTAAGTCAATCGGCGAAGCGCTGGCTACGTATCGCCTGGTTCAACATACCGAACCGCTCACCGACCGGATGGAACGCGAACCCAACAATGATAAATCAGCCGCTTTTAAAATCATACCCGGCGAAACTCTCACCGGTTATATCAACCCGGCGGACGATATTGATTTTTTTACCAACCCCGGCGCCGAAGGACGTTACCGGATTCATTGGGTCGCCCCGAAAGACTGTGAGGCAAATTTACGCATTTTAAACGCCAGCGGTTATGTAACGGATTCCGTTTCGGCAAAAACCATGGGCGAAGAAATTGATTTTCCAGCTTTTTTAGATACGGGAGGGCTGGTCGAGATCTCATGCGCCAAAACCCAAAAAAATCTTTACAATCAGAAATATGAACTCACCGTTACGCCAAGTTCGTTATCGGATCAGTTCTAGCCAATGGCAAAACCCAAAAACAGCATAAACCAAATTAAACGAAAACAAATCACGTTGGTTGTTTTCTTTTTTTTCCTGTCTGTTTTGACCGGTTTGGGAATATCCGGGTGCGCCGAAATCCGAAACCGTCCGCCTGAAAATGTCTATATTGTAGCTGTTGACCTCGGCGAAAACGATTCTGCCGCAACGTCCGTTTTTTATAAAATTTATTTGAACAATGAACTTGCCGCCCGCACCGGTACAGGCGGCCCTTTCGCCGAAAAATCCGCCGCCCTGGTTTTACCGCCGGGGGAGTATGCCTTGCTGGCTGAACGTTGGGAACTCAATACCGTGGCTGGCGGCGAGAGAAAAAGCTACTTGCGCGCCAATAATATTATTCAAATGAAAAAACCAGTCTCTCTTACCATAACGGAAAAAACGAACCGTATGGAGTTTCGTTTAGGGGTGGATCACTCGAGCAGGTCTTTTTATCTGGAAGAAGTCAAATAGAGGCAGGTTCGCCTTATTTCCACAAGAGACGATCTTCGCGTTTTTCTTTTTCAATCAAACGCTCTTGCTGGCGGTGCATGATAATCGAGTTAATCATGGAACGCGCTCTGACTTTGTCGGATACACCGTCTTCGCTGGTATATTGATACAGATATGGGTATAACTTGATTAACGTGTTTTTATTTAAGAAAGGATTTTTTTCTTTTTCCAATTCTTCGTTTGACACCATTGGCGTATTGATATCGATATTGGCGGCGGCGGCTAACTTAATCCACTCTTTCACCGCTGCGAGCATTTCCTCTTCCAAACCAAGTTCATTGGCCTTTTCCCATTGAATTCGGGCGCGCTCAAAAAGCCCGTCGTTCATCCGGTACCCTTGCGGGGTGTTTTGAATTAAAAAGTCCATGATCTCTAAACGGCGCTGGGCATATTTTTCAACCACCGCGGGAACAGATGTCATTTCAAGTTCCTGGGCCATCGGTTGGTACCGCTCATAAATTCGCCGCAGGGTTTCTACGCGAAGTTGCTGTTTTTTTTCTTCAGGCAGGCTGTTATACATATTGCCAAAATTCAAATAGTAGGTCCAGGCTCTTTGCTGGATTTCATAGATATTTTCAATGGTAAACAAAAGCTCTGTCATGGTTTTCGTACCTTTCAGACGTTTAACCTGGTAGAGCGAATTTTTTAAAAAATCTTCTTTATTTAGATTTTCTTCAAAATAATCGAGATAAAAGTAGGTGGGATCGGAACTAAAACTATACGCCAGCCTTTGCAGGTTATCGTAATAAAGTTCGCGAACAGCGGCCGGTAAATCGCCTTTGTCCGGGTCGTACGAAAAAAAGCGGTCGATAAATTCGTTGAGTTGGTCTTCTTTGCTTTGCTTTAATGTGCGGTCGAAATACTTTTCACGCTCTTCTTTCGGAAAGTAAAGCGGAGCTGTCGATTGCGATGCTCCGTTATCAATGATTCTTGTCTGCAATCGCTTTTCAAAAAGCTCGCCATTTTTCCAGTCGCGGTACTTGCTGATGATTTCATTTCTCTTTTGATATGTTTGCAGATCTCCCGGAGAACGATCCACCACTTGATCGAAAGGCAGCTCTAACGTTTCCATCGTAGGGAAAACCTCTTTGACGATCAAATCTTCATGGTGCCTTTTGCGGTAGATATAAGACGGTTCGGCATTGCCGTTCGCAATAAGATCTTCGTATTTATCCGTGAACGATTTTTCAAGCCCGGTGTTATCTTGAAGACGTTTGAGCAGGTTTCCCCATTTTTTCCCGTCAAGTTCCATCATCTCGGCAAACGCCTCATCTGAGCCCTCTTCTTGTTTGCCTTTGTCTTCTTGTTTTTCGCTCTCACCCTCAATGGGAGATTCCAGCTCTATGGCCAGTTCCGAATCTCCGCTATGTTCGACTTGTATCCGGGGCGGCTCAAGAATCTCAATCCGGATAAAAAAAACGATAAACAAAATCAGGTGAACCCAAACGGCGCCCAGAAAGGAGACGCTCATTCTAAGTTGCGATGTGATTCTTTCAATCATAATCATTTCTTACCGGTTTTTTAATAAGTAATCAATCCATTCTCGTACGGCGCCTGTGCCGCCATTGCGATGGCATCTGTAATCGACGGCATTTAACACTTCATTGGCCGCATCGTGGGGCGCCGCCGACAAGCCGCATTTTTCAATGACAGGCATGTCGTTGAGATCGTCGCCGATATAAGCCAATGATTCCCAGCTTTGTCCGTTAGCCGATAGCCACTCTTCTAAAAAGCTCACTTTGTCGCCCCGGTTTAAGGCGACATGCTCTACGCCCAGCTCTTTCATTCGCACTTCAATGATCTTCGACTGACGCGCGCTGGTTACGCCAAATATTAGACCGTGGTTCATCCAGCGTTTGATGCCTTCGCCGTCTTTGACGTGAAAGACCTTGAGTTCTTCGCCGTTCTTTCCGTAATAGAGGCGGCCGTCGGTCAATGTTCCGTCAATGTCTGAAAACAAAACTTCAATTTTCTGAGCGGGTCTCATGGTATCTTTAGACTTTTCAATTGAAACCAAGCAAAGCCGAATTAGCGTGGTGATGTCAAACGGTCCACTTCGCGGCGCGCCAGTTCGGGATCTAACCCGAGACGTTCCGCTTCGCGATACGCCAGGATCGCTTGGTCAATTTGATGCATCTTCTCATTCTGGCGGGCCATTGTAAAATAAATTTTCTTGAAGTTTGCAGAATTTCGCGCCTGGTAAAGTTCTTCGAGCAAAAGCTTTGTTTGTTCGTAGTTCCCCTGGACCCGGTAAAGCTCTTGAACGGAACCTCGGTCATATCTGCCGGCCATGCGGCGATTGAGAGTCACGAGTTCTTCTTTTTGCGCCGCCAGCAGCTTTTCTTGCGTATCGATCAGGCTTTCCAGTTTGCGGTGAAGGGCCTGGCAAACATCCAGGTTTTGGATCAGCTCGTTAGCCAGCTCGGGGCTTTTCACCTGCGCATCAACCATCAGCAAGCGAATGGCCAGTTGGTAGCGGATATTTTTTGCCAATGCCGAAACTTCGATATCGTCGTTTACCGGCGGGGCGTCTTTCAGCAAGGCTTCAAACATCTTTAAAGAACGCGGGTAGTTGCCGGTATGCAATGCATGCAACCGGGCCGTCTGAAACAAGAGGTTCCGGTCTAGGTTACCCGTTTGGCGGTCAAGTGCGAGAGCCTTTTCGTAAAAGTAAGCCGAGTCGACATAGCGGCGCATTGTATGGTACAGGCCGCCCAGAGAGAGATAAACATCTCTGGTTTGCTCATCTTCGAGAGATTGGCCGGAAGATTTTACGGACTCCAGAGTTTGTTCGTAGGCGCCAATGGCGCGCAACGTGTCGCCCTGATTTTCATAGCTGCGGGCCAGCAACAGCGGGATACGGGGATTGTTCGGGTCGAGCGATGTGGCTGCTGCTAAAAGATTGCTGTAGTCGGTTTGATTTTCAGGGGCGCCCCAGTTTTGCTTGCCGGTTTGGTTGTAGGCATTTTGGTAATAGTAGGACGAGTTTTTCACAGCCTGGTCTTCTCTGGTTTTTTCGCCCAGCTCTTGCAACACCAAAGCCATCTCTAACAAAAAGTTTGCCGAAGTTCGATTGTATTGAGTCTCTTCCTTACGGTAGTTGTTTAACTCTCGTTCCATGTTGCTGCGCAACGACTCAAGTCGTTTGCGCTCTTCTTGCAGTTTTTGATCGTTTTCTGCGCGGAGCCTGGCCGTCGTTTCAATAGAATTCGTTTTGGCGAATTTGTCTTCTTCGAGAAAAAGTTCGGTTTTTAATTTCTCGTAGGCCTGCCCGGCTTGGCGCAATGAGGTTTGGGTCTCTCGGTATTGATCGGCGTTTGCCCGTACGCTTTCGGAACCAAGCAGGTTTAAACGATCTTCGTTTGCCCACACTTCGGGCGTCAATTTCATGCTTCGGAATCGCTGCGCTTGTTCATAGTGATACAGGGCGCTTGGCAAATCTCTCAATTTGGCATAGGCTCTTGCCAGTTCGAGGTGGAGCTGAAAGATATTGGGGGCTTCTCGAATTAAAAACGAGGCTTGTTCTTCGAGAAGATTTTGGCGAAGGTATAACCGGCGTGCATTGGTATCCCATTGGTATTTTTCGCGATAATCGGGCGGGGCCAGCGGGTCGATTAAAACAGGCTCTTCGGTAACCTTGGCGTTCTCGTAGTAAAAACTTTTTAAAACGGGCGTCAGACGCTGCACAACGGTTTGCGCGTCAGCCGATGTTTCAACCGCCTGCAAAATCATATCGAATTTGTAATTTTCGTAGAGGTCTTGAGCGTATAAAGAGACGCTCATAAACAAAGCGGCCGTAAAAACAAATATTGTCTTTTTCTGTTTCATTACCTTACCTTTCTTATTATCGGACATTTCTTGATCGCGGTCAACGTTAATTTGTAAACAACATGAAAAGGCGTTTCCGGGACCCGTTAAAAATAAACGCCCCGAAGGTATGTGCGTTGAAAAATATAGATGGGGGTGGCCCGAGACGTTGGCTCGGGCCAGGGGGCAGACTTGCCCCCTAATGCGCTTTTCTTTGAGAAAGCGTCATGGCACCCCCGCGCTTGCGGGTTCGTTTACGTTGAGCGTGATTACCGGAAACCGGAGAATTACAAGTGAAAAGTTCGCTAATCACATAGTAATAATTCACAGTGTTCTTTGTAAAAATAACGTACCCGTTGTTTACGCCGGGCGATACGGAAAAGCTGAGTGTGGCGAACGCCGGCATTGCAATTAAGTTCGCCGGCTTTCAAAAGATATAATTTGTATTGCCATATTATTTCACATTCATAAAATAAATATATATTGTTGACAGACGCTATAAACATTTTACTGTGATTATTATGGGTCTACAATCGCGCGCTTCAAAGACGGGCAAAAATAACGTTTCCGCAAAAAATACGGTTTCAGGCAAGACAGCTCATGCAAAGCCGGCAAGCGAAAGTCCGGCAATGGGTTATATGCCGGATCTCCAGCGGACCATTGGCAACCAAGCCATGGGGCGCTTGTTGCAATCGGGCGTTTTGCAAACGAAATTGAAGATAGGACCGGCCAATGACAAATATGAACAAGAAGCGGATCGCATTGCCGATCGTGTGGTTTCAATAAGCGATTCGGCAATTGGCCCGGAGCCCCGGGCAGGCAAACCTTCGATAGGCAACCCGGCGAGCCAAATCGCCCGTACCCCTTTGGTTCATTCAATAATGTCTTTGCAACGCACCTGCGCCAGTTGTCAAAAAGAATACAATCAAGCAAGCCTTCAAAGAAGACCTGTAGTTGCCGGGAACCTCTGCCCAACCTGCCGTTCTACCGGCTCGCAATTCATACAGCAAAAACAAAATAATCTACAAAGAAAAGAAAACCCGGTTGCGCCATCGATTGAAACATCCATAGATTCGGCCAGAGGCCAAGGCCGCCCGCTTTCTGCCGGCGAGCGCTCTTATTTTGAACCCCGTTTCGGAGCGGATTTTGGCGGCGTAAAAGTTCACACCGACTCTCGCGCCGAACACTTATCGCGCTCTGTAAACGCCAGGGCTTTTACGGTAGGCAGCGATATCTTTTTTGGCGCCGGCCAATATTCGCCCCACACCGGCGATGGCAAAAGGCTCATGGCGCATGAGCTGACTCATACCGTGCAACAGGGGGGCGCCCCGGCAATCGCGCGCAAACCGGCGGGTAAAGTAAGGCCCGGCAAGATCAGCCAACTGCTGCAATTGTCCCGCCTGCGCGATTACCGATCAAGGCCTCAAGCGACGCTATCTGATAATGTATTCGTTGATACCAATGAGTACAAAGCCTATAGAAATACAAACCTGGTCTGGCAAACCAGTTTAGGGGTGTCCGAGAATGAAGCGCTATACGCCACAAGATTAATACTGCATCATTTAAACCAGGGACGCAAAGTAAACTGGAGAATGCGCGCCCGATATTATGCTCTAAAAGCAAGAGAGGTTTTAAGCCAGCCCAGACCCGAATGTCCGGTGGGAACGGCCGGAGCGCCGCAATTGAGAAACCCCCACATCGCCAGCGGCTCGCTTTGCCGGGGGGCGTGCGGAGCCGACTGCGAACCCAACAATTGCGCCGAAGAAAGCGATATCACGGTAAACCACCCGAGCGATACAGGAGAACACTATTACGTTTGCAACTACCCAAATGTAGTAAACTGCGGGTCTCACCAGGGCTGTCGAGAACATGATGCCTGTTACGACAGGGTTACCAGCGCATGGGGACGCAGAGGATGCGATATGGACTGCATATCGGACTACAGCTTGAGCGAATGCAATAGCTGGCGTACTGGCGGCGGACCTTTTGACTCGCACATTAAATTTTCCGATCCGGGTGTGATTATCAGAGGCCCGATTCCAAAATAAGGCTCGAAAACGCAAAAAAGCAAACTAACGTCAGTTTGTTTTTTTATTGCAGCCGAAGAAATGGAATCATCCTAAAAATATAACATTCACGAAATAAAAACTTTGTTATTGTTGCCTGGCGACGCTCGGTTGTTATACTATATATTCGTAAGGAGGATGGTATGAAAATTTCAATAGTCGGAGCGGGCAATGTCGGAGCCACCGTCGCCAACATATGCGCGTCTCAAAAACTGGGCGAAGTCGTTTTAATCGATGTGGTGGAAGGTCTTGCCGAAGGCAAAGCTCTCGATATTGCGGAATCTTCGCCCCTGCAACATTTCGATCTCAACATCAAGGGCGGTACCGACTATCAAATTACCGAGAACTCGGACATTGTCGTTCTCTGTTCCGGCATGCCGCGCACACCGGGAATGACCAGAGAAGACCTGCGCGATACCAATGCCGAAATTATTAAAGAAGTATCCGAAAAAATGATTCAACGCTCCCCCGGCATGTTTTTAATTGTAGTGACCAACCCGTTAGACACAATGACCTGGGTCGCTAAAAAATACACCGGGCTGCCCAAACAGAAAATTGTCGGCATGGCAGGGGTTCTGGACTCTACCCGCCTTCGAACCTTTGTCGCGATGGAGCTCAACGTAAGCCCTGTCGATGTCAGTGCCATGGTGCTTGGCCTTCATGGCCCGCATATGGTTCCGTTGCCGCGTTACACTACCGTATCGGGAATCCCCATCACGCAACTTCTGGATGAAGAGGCCATTGAACGCCTGTCAAACCGAACCAGAAAGGGCGGAACCGAAATTGTAGAACTTCTAAAAAGAGGGAGCGCGTTTTATGCGCCGGGCGCGTCTATTGCCTATATGGTCGAAGCGATTGTCAAAAACAGCCGTAGAATCGTTCCGGCGGCGGCATGGCTTGAAGGAGAGTATGGGCTCCAGGATATTTTCATGGGCGTACCGGTTTTAATCGGTTCGCAGGGAGTTGAAAAAATCATTGAACTTGAATTGAAAGAAAGCGAACTGGAATCGCTTCGCGCCAGCGCAACCGAAATAAAAAACTCGGTCGCCATGCTGAAAGTGTAGACAATTTTATACGCTATGCATTGACAGGTCAAGCCTGTTCGTACCACTGCGGCGTAGCCTCCTTCTAAAAAAGTCAAGCCGGATAAAAGTCGCCGGCCAAATTTAAAAAAATTCCGTTTTTGAAAAGCGCCGGTTTTTTTAATGATTGCGCGCAAAAAAACCGAAAACAAGTCTATTGCATTTAAAAAACTCTTTTGTCTTGTTTTGTCGTTTGAAATATGTCACCGGAGGCGGAGGCGGTAGCGGGCGGGTATATAGGGCCCTGTTATATACCTGAATAAAAGACATTTCCGACCAAGGGGTATAATTTCCTTGCCAAAGCATACAAAAAAAAATCGTTGGTTTGAACAATTGGTTTGCGAACTACGCAAATAAACAGTTCTAAGGAAGGACATAATGAAAGTTGGTGTTCCAAAGGAAAGATTCAAAAATGAAACGAAAGTAGCTCTGATCCCCGAGTCGGTAAAAAAACTGACTGAAAAGGGCTTTACAGTATTCGTAGAGAAGGGGGCAGGCGAAGCGGCGTTTTATCCCGATGAAGAATATAAAAAGGCCGGCGCGAAAATCACTGATTATAAGAAAATGGCGGCAAGCGTCGATATCCTGGTTAAGGTACGCCCGCCGGTTCAGTTCGGCAGCAAAAACGAAGCCGCTTATTTGAAAAAAGGCGCTTTTCTTTTTTGCATGCAAGACCCGATCAATAACAAAAGCAATCTAAGTCTATATCAAAAACTCGGCCTTACTACATACGCCCTTGAGTTTATCCCCCGTTCGTCGCTTGCTCAATCGATGGACGTTCTTAGCTCTCTGGGTTCACTCGCCGGGTATAAGTCCGTTCTTCTGGCCGCCAATGAGCTGACCAAAATTTTACCTATGATGATGACGGCTGCCGGGACAATCACCGCAGCCAAGGTTCTTATCATTGGCGCAGGCGTTGCCGGCTTACAAGCCATTGCAACCGCAAAACGAATGGGAGCTGTGGTCGAAGCGTTTGACCTTCGTCCTGCCGTAAAAGAAGAAGTTCAAAGTCTGGGAGGTAAGTTTATCGATATGCCGCTTACCGAAGAGATGCAAGACGAGCAGGGATACGCGAAAATGGCGAGTAAAGAATTCATTAAAATGGAAATGGAGCTGATCAACAAACATATCAGCAAATCGGATATCTGTATCACGACCGCCCAGGTATTCGGACGCAAAGCTCCGATCCTGGTCAAAGACTACATGGTAAAAAACATGAGACCGGGCTCAGTCGTTATTGACCTTGCCGCCGAGCAGGGAGGAAACTGCGAGCTGACAAAATCCGGTAAAACCGTGGATGTAAACGGCGTGAAAGTAATTGGCGTTGAAAATATCACAGCCTTGATCCCGCAGGTTGCCAGCCGCAGCTTCAGTAAAAATGTTGAAAATTTACTCTTGTATATGGTACAAGACGGCAAGATTGAAGTGGAAAAAGAAGACGATATTTTTCAGCGTACCTTGCTGACCAAAGATGGCGAAATGGTTTCCGAAATTATGAAAAATTTCAGCAAACCGGCGGCATCGGAAAAACCCACCGCTGCCAAACCCGCTAAAAAGGCGGGGGCGCCCAAGGCTGGAAAAACTGCCGGGAAAAAGGCAACGGCAAAAGCTGCAAAGCCAAAAGCCGCGAAACCTAAAGCTGCGAAAAGCGCGGCAGCGCCTAAAAAAGCGGGCGCAAAAACAGCGGGACGAGCGAAAAAGCCGTCTACCGGTAAGAAGTAATTCGGAGGGATTCAAATGGAAGCATCTTCAATAATGATGGTAATGTATGTTTTTATACTCGCAATTTTTGTCGGGTTCGAGCTCATCTCCAAGGTTCCCCCTACTTTGCATACCCCCCTCATGTCGGGTTCAAATGCAATTTCGGGAATCACGGTTTTGGGAGCGCTGGTTGTCGCTGGAAAGCATGACAACTGGGGCGAATTAACGGCAATCATCGGCTTTCTGGCCGTTTTGTTTGCAACAATCAACGTATTCGGGGGTTATTTTGTAACCGACCGTATGCTTGAGATGTTCAAATCGAAAAAGAAGTAGTACGGGTTCAGGTAGGTAAATCATGAATATAGGTGAAATATTATCCTCTGACTGGTTCCGAGATGTTATTTATCTCATATCGGTTATCTTTTTTATTTTAGGGTTAAAGCGGCTTAGTTCGCCCAGAACGGCCCGCAGCGGGAACATCATGTCGTCTTTTGGCATGTTCCTTGCTATTCTCATTACTTTGGGCGCGAAAGAAATTATCAGCTACGAGATCATTGCTATCGGCATTATCATAGGCGCTATCATTGGCGTGGTTATGGCAAAAAAGGTGGAAATGACCTCAATGCCGGAGATGGTTGCTCTTTTTAACGGCTTCGGCGGGATCGCTTCCGCCCTGGTCGCTTTTGCGGAATACTACGATCAAACCGAGCCCTTGAAAGAGACGCTATTATCGACAATGGAATTTTCCGGGAACGCCGCATCGGCCGGTTTTGAAGGGAACCTGGTTGTCTATATCACTCTCATTCTTTCGGTACTGGTGGGCTTGGTGACCTTCACGGGCAGTTTCATTGCCTTCGCTAAACTGGCGGAGTTGATGAACACGAAACCGATTTTATTCCCCGGGCAGCAAATTCTCAATGCGGCATTCTTTATCGGAACGGTTGTACTGAGCGTAATGCTTTACCAGGATCCCGCGCATGAAACTTACTTCTGGGGAGTAGCCGGAATTTCTTTTATTTTGGGCATCACGCTAACTATTCCCATCGGCGGGGCGGATATGCCGGTTGTTGTTTCGCTATTGAACTCTTACTCCGGAATTGCCGTGTCAATGACAGGCTTTGTCCTGGGAAATAACGCTCTGGTTATTGTCGGTTCGCTTGTTGGCGCCTCCGGTATTATTCTAACCATGATCATGTGTAAAGCGATGAACCGCTCTCTGGCCAATGTAATTTTTGGCGGGTTTGGGGCCGAAGCTTCGGGCGGCGATGAAAGCGGACCGCAAGGTACGGTAAGAAGCATGTCTCCGGAAGAAGCCGGCATGATGCTAGACATGGCCGAATCGGTCATCATCGTTCCCGGTTACGGGATGGCTGTTTCGCAAGCGCAACACGCGGTGAAAGAGTTAACCGACCTGTTGGATCGCCGCGGGATCGACGTTAAGTTTGCCATTCACCCGGTAGCGGGACGTATGCCCGGCCATATGAACGTATTGCTTGCCGAAGCGGGTATTGATTATGAAAAACTGTACGACATGGAAATCAACAACCACTTTCCCCATGCCGATGTGGCTATTGTCATTGGGGCAAACGATGTGGTTAACCCTGCGGCAAAAACAAACAAAAGCAGCCCGATTTACGGGATGCCGGTTTTAAATGTCGAAGAAGCGCGGCAAGTTTTTGTATTGAAAAGATCAATGAAACCCGGTTTTGCCGGCATTGAAAACGAACTTTTCTTCAAAGAAAATACCACCATGGTATTTGGCGACGCCAAAAAGACCATTGAAGGTTTTACCATAGCTCTCGAAGAGTTAGGTGAGTAAAACCGTTTAATATACCGGGGCTCCGTGATCGACGAGATATTTCAAGGTTTCTTGAAGTATCTTTTGGCTGCGGGGTCCCTGGTATACCCCTGAATACACCAATCCGTTAAAAGCTACGCCCACCAATAAATGACCGTCCGTGGTCTGGAGTACATGCGTAACCATTGCATGAAATCGCAAACCAGCCTGGTATCGAAACAGCAAATCAAAAGTAAACTCGCGGCGTTGCATGATATACTCTTTTAATTCTTCATTGGTAACCTTCATCAATACGCCATGCTCCGAAATGTTCCAAATTTCTTCTTTCTCGTTAATCAGCACGGTATTTGCATCCATAATCCTTTCAATGATCTTTGTCTCCCATTCACCTAAAGATTCATACAAGGACTCGTTTAAGATCTCGCTGTTCGATCGTATGCTGAAGTAACCCACCGGGAACCGTTCACCCGAAAGGTTCAGATAAAAGATGGGACGTACCAACCAACTTTGCGCCCCGTCGGCCCTAAGTTCATCTAAAACAGTGTCATATTCTGACCCAAGACCTTCGTTGAGAGGGATAAGATCATCGTTGTCCAGGCCATCCGCTGCGCCGGCGACGTTCCAGATAAACCCCTTTTGAAATTTTTTCACAATTTTCTTTTCCGCCCTGGCGGATGAAGGGTCCAGGTCATATATTTTTATTCCGGGAAAGTCAACCGCCATCTTTTTTTCAAAATCGTGAAAGATAACCTGACTGGATATGGAGTAAGACATGGGGTTGATATCGATTTTATTGTTTGATAATAAAAAATGATGCCCATAGACGGATTGATTTCTCACATCGACTCGCTTTCCGGAACGAGGTTGCGCAGCCAGATCAATGCTTTCTACCAGCGCTTCCGTGCTTTTCTCCCCTTCGCGGATTAAGCTGCATTTTACTTCCATATGACGTTTTAATGTAACATATAAAGTAAATTTATCAGTAAACTCATAGGCGGTTTGCGGCTTAAACACAATATGCGAATCATGTTGGGTCGGCGTCGTGAGAATGTCGACTTGAACACCCGGGTTTCCTTTAATGAAAAGGGGCCTCTTGCCAATATATTCTTTAAAAATATATTCTATTTTTTCAGGTTCGTTAATGGAGCTGATTTTCCTGGGCGTATCTGTAATGACTTGCCCCGCTTCTGATATGTGATTTTCCATCTCTCTGGCTTCCTTACCAAGAAGAGACGGATAAATTAGGATTGATCTAACATTTTTTCACGATGATGAAAATATCTTACTTTATGCAAGCAAATCTAGTAGCTGCTCTTGAAGCAAACCGTTTGAAACGGCAATTTCAGGGGTAAAAATATCAAACGTAGAGCCGTCAAACTTGGAGCCTTTGCCTCCGGCTTCCGTCAAAATAGAGAGAGCTGCGGTCGTGTCCCAAGGTTGCAGCCCTTCTTCGTAGTAGGCGTCCAGGCGGCCCGCGGCAACGTAGCAAATGTCCATGGCCGCCGACCCGGTTCGCCTGACATCATGGACCACAAAAAGCATACGCCCCAGCCGATTGAGTATTTTGTCCATGATCTCCCGCCGGTTGTAGGGGAACCCTGTGCCTAAAAGAGCTTTTTCCATGGCTGTTTGCCGGCTCACTTCGATTTTTTCTCCGTTTAAAAAGGCCCCTTCATTTTGGCAGGCGCAAAAATATTCGTTCATCACCGGGTTGTATACCGCCCCCAACACCGGAACATTCTCGCTGTCTATTAAACCGATTGAAACCGCAAAAAACGGAAACCCGTGAGCAAAACTGGTGGTTCCGTCCAGAGGATCGATGACCCAAGTGTACCCCGAGCTACCTTCTTTATTTCTGCCTTCTTCGGCCAGAATTGCATCATCGGGGAAAAACCGGCTAAGCTCGTTAAAAACGTATTTTTCGGATTCAAGATCAGCCTTGGTCACCAAGTCAATCGGGGACTTGTGTTGAATGTCAGCTCTTGCTTCTTCCGCCGTTTCGAGTATAAGTTTTCCCGCGTTTTTAGCTACCGGTTCCACTATCTGCAATTTTTGCGCCAAAGTCATATGCCTGAAAACCAAAGCTCAGCAGGGTGAAAACCTATTAAAAAGGTTGCCGAGGTGAGAAGAGACCCCCGAAAGGAAACATGGAACCGCGGGCTGACCTTTTCGCCAATCTCGAGAATCTCGATACGGAGAAGTTTTTACCATACGTATCGTTTCTGGAAAAATCTTTAAGCCCGGCGCGCTTTGAACATTCGACGCTGACCGCCATTTTTGCGACTCGTCTAATGCAACGCGAAAAAGCTGCGAAAGAACAAATTGAAAAAGCGGCGCTTGCGGGATTGCTGCACGATATGGCAAAAGAGTTTACGGACGAAGAGTACCGGCGCCTTCTTGACAAAGAAGAGCCTTCGCTCTACCGGACGTTGCCCCAACCGGTCCACCATGCCTACGCAGGCGCTATTTATTTAGAACAAACCTTCCAAATCCGGGACCCCGGTATTTTGTCAGCGGTGCGTTACCATACCACCGGGAAAGCCGGCCTTTCTCTCATTGGCAAAGCGGTTTTTGGCGCCGATATGCTTAGCGCTTTGCCGCCGAAAAAAGCCGAACAAAAAATGGAATTGCCGCTGGAACAAATATGTCTGGACAAGGTGACCTTCACCATCAGATCATTAATTCACAAGAGGCTGCCTATCCATAGCGACACGACTGATTTTTATAATTATCTAACGACATATGTTTCCCATTGAAGATCAAATTAAGGCAAACCGGCGAAAACTTCTGCTCATGATGTTTTCTATGAGCGTTATGTTGTTGCTATTTTCTTTCGCCGGGTTTTTTACGTACAAAGCCCTGCACAAAACCGATATGGAAAAACAATTTCAAGAAAAAGAGCCTTTTGGCATCTTGACAATTGTAAAAAATGAAAGCAATGAAAGCAGACCAATCAGCTTTTTCAGCGTCGTTACACTGTACCCTAAAACCGAAAGAATCGGTTTTATATCATTTTACCCCCAAACGCGGATGGAAGAAGACGAAGCATCGATTGAAAAACGTCTGGAACATTCCAGAATCCAGGACATCGCTGCCGAGTTGAGCGCTAAATTAGGGGTTCCTATCCCGTATTATATTGCGGTGAATTTCGATCAAATTGCCCGGCTCATTGATCTCATTGAGGGAGTAAATTACTTTCTCTGGGAGCCTGAAATTTACGATGACGAGGCTCTGCCGAACGGGGAATTTTTACTCGATGGTTCCATGATCCAGCGCCTGCTTACGATTCCTATGGACAATGAGAGCGCCCCGGCCGTTGAGCTTTTCCGTCACTACAGCCTCTTCTTAAATACATGGCAAAACCGCGAAGAAAAATGGAAGCTCTTAAACGAGCCGAAGCTTTGGCAAATTGTTCTGGAAGGGGTCGATACGAACTTTACGCAAGGCGATATTGTCTACATCGGCGAAAAGCTGTTTTCAAATGACCGCTGGCTGCCTCTTTTCTTAGAAGCCGCCGTAAAGCGCCATAAAGATTATTTTGTTTTGGACCATGACGCCACCGCCCTTTATTTAAAAAATTTCCGGAAAAAGTTAACCGGGCAGGGATTAATTTACGGCGATGAACCGCCTCGTCTGGAAATACGCAACGGAACCAATGTCGACAATCTGGCTAAAAAATACCGGGCCGCCCTCAACCGGAAAGGGATCCTCGTGGTAGAATTTTCCAACGCAGACCATCACAATTACGAAAAAAGCGTATTGTTAAATGTCGGGGCCAACGAGTATTACCTGCATAGTGTGGCCAACTCTCTTGGAATAAATAAAGTATATGCAAATATCAATAAATCGTTGTTTACGGACATGATATTAATATTGGGAAAAGATTATGAAAAACTACGCATCGAAAGATAACTCTCTTCAACCTGAACAAGACCTTTCCGATATGTTAAGCCGGATTCTTGATGAAAACAAAGGCGAAGACATTGTGGCAATAAACATGGAGCCAATCTACGGTTATGAAAGCCGTTTTTTAATTGTAACGGCATTGTCAAAGAGTCACTTGAAAAAGCTGTCGCAAGAAATTTATCACCACATGAAAAACGACAAACAACTGCCGGGCTCAAACCCGAATGAAACGGATTACGAAAGCGGTTGGGTAATTCTTGATTATGGGGAACTGGTAGTTCACTTTTTTCTGCCGGAAGTCCGCGAAATATACAATCTGGAAAAACTGTGGGCCAAGGCCGATGTGGTCCCCTGGGCGGCCTCTTAATCTTTTTCAATTAAAATAAAATCAATCCGTTCATTCACGCTTCGTGCGTAATCGTCCTCTTTTTCCCATACCGGCTTGATCTCTCCCAGGCCCTGGTACCCGACTTCGTTTTCGGGGAATCCCTTTTGAATAAAATAGTCGATGATATACTGCGCCCTTTCTTCGGAGAGCGATAAATTTTTCTCTTCATCCCCCCTGTCGTCGGTATGCCCTTCGACGCGCACCAGATAACGGGGGTATTTTTTCAGGCGTTTTAAAACCCGATCGACTTTTCGCATAGCCCGGCGAGTCGGTTCAATTGAGCCGTTTTCGTAAGAAGCCGAAGAAAGCCTGAGAATTAAAAACTCTTTTTTATTGTAAACCAAGAGATCAGTGCGGATAATTTCCGTTTTACTCCGAGCGACATTCCCGTACTCGTCAATTGCTTCCAGGTGGTACTCAAAAACGGAATCGCTTTCGGGCAGATAGCCTTTATCGTCAATGCCTTGCCAGCGGATTTTCTCTTTGCAAAGTCCGGGCGTCTCCCATGTTCTGTACGGGCGGCGTTCTGTTTGATCTGCAAAGTAAAATACTTCATTCACAATTAATTTGCAAAGCGTTATATCCGACTGATCGCGGACAGAGATATGAAAAAAAGTTTCTTCGTCGCGATCGTCGCCGTCAGGCGAAAACACATCTTGCCGGTTTTTTACCGAGATATCGGGCGTTTCCAAATCAATGGAAAACGGGCGGGGAAAGGCGCTGATTGTTTTTTTGTTTGTATATTCCGCTTCAAAGGCGATATAGTAAACTCCGCCGCTTAACTCTTCTCCCGAATCGGTTTCTCCGTCCCATTCAATAGGTCCGGGGGCAGAAACCCGGTCCGTCTCTTCGGGTTCCCAGGTGCGTATCAGCTCGATTTCGTTGTCGTTTTTTAAGGGGGCATACACATAGATGCGCCAGTCCGACAAACGCGAACGGCTGGAAAGCTGCGGTTTAAAAACAATCGTGTCAAATTGACCGTCGCCATTCGGGCTGAAGCCGCTTTTTTCCAGTTCCAGGTCGGCGACTTTATTGTCGCGGTAAATGGCAATCCATTGCGTCTCTTGCGATGAACTGTTGCCGGCAAGATCGGAAATGGTCGCCCGGTACTTATACAAACCTTCCGGGAGAGGATCCCCGTTGGGCAAAACCGGTTCCCAGCGGTATCGACTCGTGGCTTGTCTTGCAGGCCAGGTAAAGCGTTGTACGACATTACCCGCCTCGTTGACAATGACAACCTCTACCGTATCGTCCGGGCTCTCTTCGTAAAAACTCTGGTAGATGGTAAGATAAGGAATTCTTCCTTTCTCCGGGACGACCAGATATGAGGCGGTGGCTTCAACATGAACAACCGGGCGGCGGGAATCGACAAGAATGACCCCTTCCGTTTGTTTGCTGTGATTCCCCGAACGGTCTGTCACGGTCAAAGAATAACGGTAACTTCCGTCCGGAACAACGCGGCTTTCAATCTCTTCTTTTACTTCAGCCGGGTCCGCCGGGTCATAGGTCCCGTTCCAGACAAGCCGGTCCGGTATATATAAATTTTCAACGCGTTTTATTAAATCCGAAGGGATCCGTGAAACGGAATATTCGATCTTCTTTTTACGAAAGTCCTTACGAAAAGTTCTGACAATTTCCCCTTTTTCATTTTCAATCGTAAAAACCCAGTTTGCAATGGGGTTGGCTTCTTTTACTTTAATTTTAAAAGTAACTTCATCCATTTCCCCGTCGGAGTTAGGCGAAATAGCATTACGATTCAGGGTCACCGTAACCTCCGGGGGCAAAGTATCCAGCATCGAGAAATATCCGCCGGCGGTTAAATAATGGGTAAGCGAATCTCCCGAAGACCCCCCCGTGATTTGGTACTCAAGAAATAAGCGCGTTTCACCCCAGGAAGGACGAAAACCGGCCCCCGCCAAAACCTGAAGTTTTTCCAAAGAGGCCAACCCCGCTTTAAAATAAAACTGCTCGTAAGCGAGAAGAGCCATGTGCGATGTATCGAATGCGGCGTCTGCATAAGAAGCGCCATAGCGCAAAGCGGCTTCATTGACAAGATGAAAGGCGATATCGCGATTCCGGTAAACGGTCACATCAATCGCACCAAGGCCGCCCAATGCGCTTGCCGGTTCAAAATCGGAAAACGGAGTCAGCGCAAAAACGGATAAACCAAACGCCAAGCCATGCAATGCTAACCGGCGCCCGTTGTAATGAAGCTCATCATTGCGATGAACAAAAGATACTCCTCCGTAATATGCTTCGCCGGGCTGAGATGAAGCCAGCCCCCCCTGAAGTCCAATGCTAAAATGAGGGGTCAAGCGTTTGGCAAGGGCCGCATGCATCAGTTGGTATTCCAGACTATCGGCAATGACATTTTCATAATCAAAACCAATTGAACCGAACGCTAGGGGTATCGACGTTGTCGCCCCGGAATGCTCGGCAGTATCAGACAGAGAGTATCTACCGGCGGCAACAGGGTGTTCGTAAAAACCGAGATAGGCCGGGTACCAGGGTATATTTGTCTCGGTTTGGTCGTCATTGAAATGCGCGCCGCCACCCAGGTCTGCGGCGAAACCCGAGGCTGAAAACGCAAGAGGCGCCGCAACGGCAATGGCAAGAGCAAGCGTATTTCGAAGCCGGCTCCGAAAGCGCAAAAGCGCCGTTCGGGCGGGGCGGCTGTTTTTATTGGCGCAATCGGTTTTATTCCAATAAGGCCAAAAGCGAACTCTTCCGGGATATTTAAGAAAAAATGAGATGAACATTGTTCATTTTACGTATCGGTTTTACGTTTCAGCGCCAAATTCGTTTAAAAGGCCATTGATATCGTCATAGAGATCCTTGGCCATATCAACAATTGCAGAGGGCTTCATTTTCGAGGACTTTCCCGTACCATACAGTTTGGATAAGTGGCGTTTCGCCCGCTCTAACATGGTTCTCGCTTCTTCATTACTGTCAGTCATCATTTTTACATACTTTTTTGTCAAATAGGCGTTTAAATAAATAATACCGTCATAACCCCAAGGTTTATCAAGATCGGGCCCCATCGAGCCAAGTTCCGCCTCTACAGGTTCTTTACCGGACTGCATGTGTTCCAGCGTCGACTGATAATAGCGCACAGCCTCCATATAGTAAAAGTCCCGCACCTTATCATAAGGACGTTGGGGAGCAAATTGAAACAAGTCGTCCAACAGCCAAGCGGCCCTCAAAGAACAAACCGCCTTTTTTGCAGTCGGGGCAATGTTAAGTTCCCTCAGGTGATAACAGTCGACGGCTAAAATCATCGAAGCCGCTCCATGGATCAAGTTTCGGTGTTCCGAAAAATTAACGCCATTAAATAAGGTATCCAGGAGTTTAATTCGATGGTCCGCGGTATTTTTTAAAACGGTAGCTTCTTCCGGGCCAAGCTTTAAAAAATCGCGGTGGTTAGCGGCATAATAACACTTCGGGCAAACCTGAATTGCGTAGGCAAGAGGGTATACCAATCCGTACTTTTTACTTTCCTGGTATAGACGCCGCAGTTCGGAAGTCAACTTGCCGGCAATCAGCCGCCCCCCTCCGGTGAGCATCTCTTCTTTGTGATGAGAAGCGCCACAAACCGGACATATTGTTTCTTCTTTTACAAAAAACGAAACGCGTTTTTGCCCATTTGTGTCTGGCATTGTCGAATAAGTGGATAGAGCAAGGCATTGTAAAGAAAAAAAAGATCTCTGTGAAACCGCCATGCCACGGCAAGGCCGGGTTTACCGGAAAAAGCGGGGGAAAGCCTTCCCCCGCGCTCCGGCTATTTGCATTTTTTCTTACCACAAACCACCCCCGCCCTGATGGGTGGGGCCGGAAGAGCGGCCATTTTTCAGAATTTATTCTATGAATAGCCTGTATTTTGAAATTTTTCCGGTTTTAAAAAAAAACCGAAAAATACAATTTCCTGCAAATGAGCCTGCGCTTCCCCCATCGATCTCAATCTTCGTTGAAAAAAACGCCGGGGGCCGGATTTCCGTTCGAGAAATTCGGTATTGGCACAATCGCTCACTTCCGTATCGCGATTTTGCGTCATGGCTTAGGGAAAATTTCTAAAAAGCCGGAGCCAGGCCGTCTCTCGCCATCCATTATATGTAAAGATACCTCTGTTATCGAAAGATAATAAAACCAGGGAGGGCTATCGCCATCCTGCGTCTATAAACGCCTGAGCCACTTGCCTTTTTTTTTCCTTTTGAAATAAAAACCTGAATAAAAAACGAAAAAACCAGGCAATTTAGCTATTTATTAAACGGGGAGCGAAAAATTCGGGCTGTTACCGCCACCCTCCCTTTTTTGGGCGGGGGGAGGGTTCGTGGGAACAATAAAAGCGCCCCCAAAAAATCATGAATTCAAACTTTTCTCAAACAACTTGCGGATGGTAGAAGCGGCGTCCTGAAAATAGTATTCTTTCAGTTCGCCTTTCGCGTTGGAGCCCTGCCCGCCCCATACCACATGATGGATGCCATGCGAAAGAAGCGTTTTCCGGCGCTCTTTGATATGCATAGGAGCCCTGACTTTACCGGTCAAAGAGAGTTCGCCGGCCGCAGCCCACTTTACAGGGAGCTCAACATTCAAATAGCTGCTGGCCATTGCCACCAAAAGCGCTAGGTCGGCCCCCGAATCGCGCAAGTACGTGCCGCCATGGATTCGGACAAAAATATCGGAGGAGGAAACCTGAAATTCGAGGAATTTTTCGAGAATGGCGGCAATCATATGAATTCTCGAGACGTCGATATTTTCGCCGATCCGCCGCGCGCCTGCAAAACTGGCGGGCGTGACCAGAACCTGGATTTCAACCGGCGCGGAACGGCTGCCGTCGGTTTGCGGGTATAAAATGCTGCCCACGCCGCCTGTGTCTTCCAGGTGGATGAGGCTTTTTCCTTTTTCAATTTCAAGCAAGCCCTCTTGCGTCATCTCGAACACGGCTATTTCGCCGGTAGAGCCATACCTGTTTTTTGCCGACCTCACAAAACGGTATTGTCCAAATCTTTCCGACTCGAAATACAGAACCACGTCAACCATGTGCTCTAACAGTTTTGGCCCGGCAATCTGCCCCTCTTTGGTAATATGGCCCGTCATCCAGACGCAGACGCCGAAACTGCGGGCATACTCCATGAACGCGGCTGCGGCTGTGCGGATTTGCGACGGCGACCCGGGGAAAAGTTTTTCGCCTTCTACGGCGACCGCCTGGATAGAATCAATCAACAATAGATCAGGTTGAAACTCGCGGGCTTTTTGTAAAATCGCTTCTAACGAATAGTCTTGCAAAAGAAATAGATTTTTTTCGATCGCCCCGACGCGTTTTGCCCGGTTTTTTACCTGGCCGGCGCTCTCTTCGCCCGTTACATATAATATCTTTTTATTGCTCCGGACAAATTTCAACAAGAGCGTCGATTTTCCGATGCCCGGTTCGCCGCCCAAGAGAATAACGCTACCGGGGACCATGCCTCCCCCGAGTAATCTGTCCAGCTCCGAAATCCCGGTTGAATCGCGGCTAACCTTTTCGCCGGATTCTTCGCCAATCGGAACAATACTGTTCCCGCTGCCTGCCGATGCCGCACCTGAAAAAGAGGGCGCGCTTTTTGATTCAACAACTTCTTCAAAGCTGTTCCAGGCCTTGCAGTTTGTGCATTGCCCCATCCAGGCGATGAATTGTTCGCCGCATTCTGTGCACCGGTAATATGTTTTTGCCTTTTTGGCCATGCGAATTTCCAATACCTTACTGCTGTCAAACCGGATCAATAAAACAAATATGCCTGATTTCCACTTCGATTTTTTCTTTTAGTGTGTTTTCCAGGCCCGCCAGTTTTTTTGTTGCGCGTTGCCGTTCGTTTTTACGCAGATTCATGGTCCGGCTAATCGCCCCTACCATTTTTTGTTCCCCGTACCAGGCGCTTTTGCCGCGCTGTATTTCCAGTTTTTCTCCCAGTTCGCCGTCTCTGGATGAATAGGCATGGTTTACGTTTTTTTTCCAGTAGTTTACGCCCGGCATGATTTTTTTTCGTATTTTAGCCGCCTCACCCGCTACTTTTTCCTGCAAAGCGGCAAGGGGGTTACGCAAGGATTTTTCGAGATCGCCAGATGAAATTTCACCGGGCTGCCCCGGTTGCACCAAGCGGATGTTTTGCATTGGCATTGTTGATCTCATCGAACCCGGGGTAGAAAATTCACTCGATTCAATGTCAGGCCGGTAAAAAATGCGATACACGCGGTTATAAACCCGATCGAGATGAATTTGAACCTGAGCATAAACAAGCACGCCTTGGGTATGACCTTCCGCGCGGTATACGGGAGAGCTCTCTACCGTTCGCACCATCTTTGCCAAAAGAGAATCGACATAAGGGTGACCGACCGTGAGAAACTCGATGCCGGGGTTATTCTCACAAAGTTCGGCCGAGAAAGAACCGCGCCTGATTTCGCCGGCAAATTCAAAGGTATAGAGTCCGTCATGCCGTCCTGCGTTTTGCCCGGTTGAATGTCGTTCGCCTTCAATCATTTTTTCCAAAAGACTCTGGTTCTCGGACTGGCTCTCTTTTTTTTCCAGAACATTGGCAAAGGCCGCCATATTAAAATCCATGACTTCCGTTGAGAGCAAATGATCGATGCGGTGCAAGTTGTCTTTTGCCAACCGGGCGCTGCTTTCAATCTCTTTTTCAATTTCCCGGCCGGTTTTTTTATTGCCCAGCAACTCCCGGATATGGCGTTCAAACCCGGAATCATCTTCGGTGATTCCCAGTAAAACATCGGAACCGCCAAAAGCGTCTTCAAAAAGCAAAATCTTTTTTTCGAGAATATCAATGACTTTTTCGGCAATGGTATCTTTTGTGGCAAAATTTAAAATATAGACATCGGACTTTTGCCCGAAGCGGTGAATCCGGCCAATGCGTTGCTCCACGCGCAGCGGGCTCCACGGAAGATCATAGTTCACCAAAACAGTCGCCGCTTGCAGGTTACGGCCTTCGCCGCCGGCTTCGGTACAAATAAGAATTTCGGTTCTTTTGAAAAATTCCTCGATTGCCTCTTCTTTTTCGCGCCCGCTCATGCCCCCGTGAAAAACAGTTATTTGGTACTCTTGTTTTAAATGCTCTTCCAGATAAAAGAGGGTCTTTTTAAATTGTGTAAAAATGATGATTTTTTCATGACCCGCTTTTTTTACGTTTTGAAGAGAATTTTTCAGCGCAGTTAATTTGCTGTCATTCTCGATTTTTTTACCCATCTCAATCAAACGCGTGAGCGAAAATATTTCTTTGCGGATTTCAACGGGGTCAAAAACTTTGTCCGAATCGATGATCTCTTCCGGGGTTTCTCCCAAATCGGATTCGTCGAAAAATTCCGGGTTTTCGGGGTCAATTTCAAAAAGACTTTCGCTGTTTGCGTCTTCGCCGCTTTCACCTGGCCGGGCATGCCGAAAATAAATGCCCTCAAGCTTCTCTTTGCGTTTTCGCAAAGCCTCGCTCACCGCAAAACACGATGAATCGAGTAGCTTTTGAAAAGTAATCATCACAAACGCTCGAACTGTCTGTTCCGATTCCAGCGCCCGGTTGTATTCTTTACGCACATACTCCGATACCGCATCGTAAAAGGCCCGCTCTAACGGGTTTAACGTGAGCTTCACGGTACGGGCAAAGCGCCTGGTAAAGCCGCCCACTTCGATTTTTCTGCGCCGGATCACCACCGGAGAAAGCGTGTCTTTGAGGCGGCCCCCGCCGCCTTCGCCATATTGGTTGATAAAACTATGGTACGGTCCCAAAATATCGGGGTCAATCAGTTGAATTAAATAGTAAATCTCTTCAATTTTACCGCGAAAGGGAGTAGCTGACAGAAGAATCAGGGCTTTGCATTGGGCTGCGACTTTTTCGGCAAACTGGTACCCGCGCGTCGTTTTACTGCCATCTTTACGCAAGCGATGCGCCTCGTCAAAAACAGCCACTTCATAATTTCGTTCGAGAAATTTTTCCCAATGGCGGGGGTCGCGCAGCAAGTCAATTGAAACAATAATTTTAGAGGAGTGATCTAAAATATGCGGGTTTCGGCGCAAAACGGGGCCGGTAATGATCGTAAAATCTTCGTTAAACTTCTCTTTGAGTTCCGCCGCCCACTGGTAAATCAACGGCGCCGGCACCGCCACAAGAGCCGAGGTATACCCGTATTTCAGCAAAAGCTCTTTGATGATCAAGCCGGCTTCAATGGTTTTACCAAGGCCCACCTCATCGGCAATGAGAACGCGCGGTCTGACCGAATCGATGACATGCAGCGCCGCTTGTACCTGGTGCGGCAGAAGCATGGTTTGCGAAACGACAACCGAGCTAAGCGGGTTGGTATAATGGTCTTCCAGAATTTTCCAGAAATCATGATAGCGGTTGATTTTATCGGTCAGGGTCTCCCGGGTATTGCCCGGGGCGCCGATTTCGTTCAGGTTGCCAAGATCGTTGAAATTTTCTATGCTTTGTCTTGGGCTTCCGGGTCTTGGACTTCCGGTTTGACTCAGAATTTTATGCAGGTTTTTAATGTATAACCCGTTTTGAGAAAGACTGCCGGCGCCGCCAAGCTCTGCGTTTGACGCTATTTTCTTAAATTTACCGTTGATATATAACCCGCCCATGATCTCCTTGGGGAGCGAGTCAGGTTTGGGGTCGGGTTTGGCAATATAACTTCTCTGAAAATCAAGAAGACCCTGCATTTCCGTTTCCATATGGAGGAGACATAATGCCGAAGGCAGGTTGGCTGTAAACGCATTATCGGTTTGCGAGGAATTCTTCCACTTTCCGCTTATCCGCCAGGGTTTCGCTGATTTCAAGCGTTAGCGCATCGGCGTCTTCTTCGCCCAGGGTTTCACTGGTAACCAAACGTTGTTGCAGCTCCCGGATTTTACCGGCAAGGCGCTCTTTTTTATGAAGAAAAATCAACCTTTCCAGTTTTCGGCCATAGTGAATTTCGAGTTCGCCAAAATCGGAATTTTCCGAAGCTTCCCGGCTTTCTTCTTCGTTATCTTTGGGGTTGTCTTTTTCCAGGGCTTCTTCCATTTTCAAAAGAATCTCGGCAAGAATTGCGCCGAGATCCCGCGGCAACAGGCTCATGACTTCGGAAAGTCTGTCCCAGTTCCAAAATTCGCCCGCTTTTAACCGGTCGCGGAAAAAACTAAAAAGCAAATAGATGTTTTTTTGCGTCAACTCGAGTTCCTCAAGCAGGGTCTTTTTTTCCCAAAAAGCGGGGAACCGCAAGAGCAGTCCGAGAATTTCCATTTCAAGCGGCGAAGGCCGCTCCGGCCGCGGCGCTTCTTCCGGTTCGGGCTCAGGGCGCCGGTACCCGCCGCTTTCGCGCCCCCCGGTTTCAAGCAAACTTTTTCGATAATCTTGTTCCAGGGCTTTCGGGTCTATCTGCAGCACAGCGGCCGCTTCTTTTAAATAATCTATTTTTTCCCAATGGTGTTCCAGGGTTCCTAAATATTCAAAAAAACGTTCCATAGCTTCGCGTTTCTCTTCAATGCGCGAAATATTATAGTGGTGCGAAAAAAAGTACCAAAGAATAAAACCGACTTCGGAACGGGCGTTATCAAGCAAGGTCAACAACTCCACGGCATCAAGTTTCTGGCTAATGTCAAAAGGGTCGAGGTTCCCATGCGAATGCGTGGGCGCAACAACCCGGGTTTGCAATTTGCTTTTTCTGGCAGCCTGCAAAGCCTTGAAAGAAGCGTCTACCCCGGCGGAGTCGCCGTCAAAAAAGATTAAAAGTTTATCGGTATACCTTTTGATCAATTGGGCTTGCTCTTCGGTAAAGGCAGTCCCCAGGGGGGCAACGGTGTTTTCAATCCCCGCTTGCGAAAGCCCGATGACATCAAGATAACCCTCGACGAGAATCACTTGCCCTTCTTCCCGAATTGCATTCCTGGCTTCAAATAAATGATAGAGCGTATTTTTTTTCTGGTAAAGAGGGTTTTCGGGCGAGTTGATGTATTTCCCGGCGTTTTCTTTGGCGCGAATGATCCGCCCGCCAAAGGCGATGGTCTCCCCCTTCATGTTGCGAATCGGAAATATCAACCTGTCGCGAAAGCGGTTGTACACCTGATTGTCCGCATTTTCGCCTAAAAGGCCAAGCGAACTTAGAGCTCTTCGAACAGATTCCGCTTTTTTTTGAGCCTCGGGGCTTTGCGCCGGCTCAAGAAGTTTTAGTTCCAGGTAGCGATATTTTGCCGGTGCATACCCCAGAATAAATTTCCGAACGCTCTCTTGGGTAATATTTCGTTTTTTCAGGTACTCGCGGGCTTCGGCGCCGTCCCCGGAGGTTAATTCGCTTTGGTATAAATCCTTTACGGTTTCGCTGATTTTCAATAAAAACTTTTTAATGTTTTCTTCGCGGTCTGCCCCCGGTTGGCGCCCTTCCAGGGGTATGCCCGAATACTCTGATAGAATCTTCAAAGCTTCGCGAAAATCAACGCGCTCATAGTCCTGGACAAAGCTAATGAGGTTCCCCCCCTTACCGCAGCCAAAACACTTGAAAATACCCTTTTCGGGCGACACGCTAAAAGACGGAGATTTTTCGGAATGAAACGGGCAAACAGCCCAAAGGTTGGCCCCCTTTTTTTTCAGGGGAAGATATCGCTGGATATACGACTCGATTGGTATTGCGCGCAGAAGGCGTTCCACATCCGAGGCCATGGTTGATCTCCAAGGGGGGCGGCTCGGGGTCAAACGATATTCGCCGAGCGAGTTAGATTGTAGCGGAAAATTTTAATCGTTATACATCATTTTTTTACGCATGCGCTTTCTTACAGCGGCTTCAACGGCGCGTTTTTTAATGATGCTTGGTTTTTCGTAGAACTCGCGTTTTTTCAGTTCTGTCAGAATGCCCGCATTGGTCACTTCGCGTTTAAAACGTTTGAGCGCAGATTCAACCGGCTCTTCGTCGCGTACATGAGTCCCGTTATAAAAATAGTCTTGAGGAGTTTTTTCCCGTCGGGGGGTATATTCTCTGTGTTCACGCGGCTCGCGATTTTCTCGCGGTTCCCTGTTTTCTCGCGCTTCTCTTGGTTCGCGCGGTTCACGAACTTCTGTATTTTCTTTTTCCATAACTTTATGGGCAGTTTTTATATGCTATTTGAGACGTCAATTCATTTGAGTGCATACGGGGCCTTGCCGTTTGCCGGCGAAGGCGCCCGTACAAAAAGCGATTATGAAATGCTTTTCAAAGCTTTTTCGTAATCGGGTTCTTGCGTGATTTCCGGAACTTGTTCTGTGTATACCACTTTACCGGTTTCATCAACAACAACAATAGCGCGAGAGAAAACCCCGGCTAACGGACCGTCGGCAATTCGAACGCCGTAATCTTCGCCAAATTTTCGCTGGCGCAACTCCGAAAGGGCTGTGACATTTTCAAGACCCTCTGTGGTACAAAAACGTTTGTGAGCGAATGGAAGGTCAAGCGAGATGCAAAGAACAACGGTATTGTCTAAACTGCTCGCCTCTGCGTTAAATTTCCGCACCGAGTTGGCGCAAACCGGTGTGTCGAGGCTGGGAAAAATATTCAGGATTACTTTTTTACCTGAATAGTCTTTGAGCGAAACCTCTGAGAGATCGGTTGATGTCAAAGTAAAGTCGGGAGCTTGCGAGCCCACCCCCGGGAGTTCACCTACTGTATTGATTGCATTGCCTTTGAGTGTAATTTGTGCCATTTTTTCTCCTAGAATATACTCAGTTCATTGCTGAGTTTTTGTATTGAACACCACTATATATTAAATCGCTATTGGCGGCTAGTTTTTGGAATATTTTATTTTAAAAAAGGTTTGTTTAGCGGGGTGAGGTCTCCCCCCGCGCTCCGGCTATTTGCTGTTTTTTCTTTCCACTAACCCATGACGCACAATCGCGATACGGAAGTAAGCGATTGTGCTAATGCCGGATTTCTCGAATGGAAATCCGGCACCCCACCCTGATGGGTGGGGCCGGAAGAGCGGGAAAATTTTAAGCCCTGCTAAGAAAATCGTACATTTTTCAAATTTTTTTCAAATCGGAAAAATTTTCGACCTTACACCGGAAAAAAATGGCGTAAATATTAAAGCAAATGAGCCTCCGCTTCCCCCCACAAAAATTCCCGGAAATAGCGGGCAAAAAGGCAGCAAATCTACTTGCCGGCCCATTTCAGCAAAAGGCAAAGAGCGATCCATTGGAAAGCGCTTAACCAGGCAATCACCAGGGAGGTTAAAAAGTAATCCAAAAGCCACCATTGGTGCAAAAGGCGGGGCGTGTAAATTGCCACAAGAGCAAAAGAGACCCAGTGGCCAAAACAGTAACCGCATGAAAAAAGGTTGCCCAAAAACAAATGGTTCTTTTGCAGCCATTCCCGGAGGGGTAAAAACAGCTTTGTCTCCGAAACGGTAAAGGAGACGCATGCCGTTGCGGCGGAAAGAACCAGTATTTGCTCGTTCCCCATACCAGGGCGATACCGGCCCGCTAGCAACCGCTACTGCAGTGGGTCACCGGCCGCAGCATGAATTTTTTTGTCCATGTTTGAATCGAGTTTTTCATTCATTTCCCCTTGAATTAATTAGAAATATGCAAAAAACCATGGTCGATCATTTTCCGTTTTAAATTGTCCGTAAACAGAATATGCAACAAATACAAACCTGTCAAGATCTTCTTTTATTTTTATAAAATTTACCGAATTTGCCGAAATCCATAAATTTATCTCAAGGTACGATCAAAAAAAACATTTACAACCAAAAGAGTAATGTTTGCTTGTAGAATCGGTTGCAATATCGCGCCGGGAGATAAATATGAAAAAGATACCCGTAATTTGCCAAAATTATAACCCATTATCCATGAAAACAATGATGCGAACTTTTTTAACGGCCTTGCTGCTTATGTCCGCGGCGCTTTATTCGACCCCCCAAGCCTTGCAACTTGCCTCGTCTCAAGCAGGCAAATCAAATGAATCGAACGAAGCAAACAACCGTAATCATGAAGCGCCAAAGCTCGTCAGCCAAATATCCGAGTTGATGCTCGACAAGAACGTGAACGAACTCATTAAACTGATCCGGAAAGAGTCGGAAAACGATATGAAAGGCTATATGCTCAAAGACTTTCGTAGCAACCTTGCCGCTTACCTCGATTCCGCCGGAGAAGCGGAAGGTTGGGATCTTTTGTTTGTCAATCAAATTGACGAGAGCGGACTGCAATATACCTATGCCGCCCTCTATTTTTCAAATAGCATGATTTTTGTGCGAACCTTTACCCGCGGCGATCTCCTTTTGGGTCTCTATTACAATAGCAATCCTTTTCTAGTCATTAAACCGTGGGATGCGGCTGAGTTCATGAAGGCGGGCGGCGACCGGGAAAACCATGCAAAATACTTTGATATGGAACGAATGAGAGGCGTTAGTTTTGTTTACGATTATTATGAGTATTTGCATAACATGAGCCGTTCCCTGATGAAATCCAGAGTTGACGAGTCATCCGCGCAATACCTCATTGACCGCATTTCATACCTGAAAACCATTTTTATTTCGGACCGCGTTCATACTGTCGAAGTCGCTTTGACTGCGCACAACGAGAACCGCCAAAGCATCTACCTGGAGTGCTCTGTTGTCGAATACCTGAACAAGGCCGGCGTTCCTATGGTTACCAACTGGGCTTGCAATAATTTATGATATTTCATTTTTTCTTTACCTATTTCCAATAGTAAGCGAAAAAAACAAAAAATGTTATATAAATATGGGTAAGCCTGAAAAGTTTTCCGCCCTACAGGCCCCTCCCTACGGGGTGGGGGTGGTTTGTGGTAAAATGGAAAAACCCTTGTAGGCACGATTCTGAATCCAAAATAGGAAATAATTTCAATTCCCCGGAGAAATCATGATTAAAATAATGGAAGTTTCCTCTTTTACAGAGGTCGAAAAAGTAATGCAACGCTCAGAAGACGTCGTCTTCGAAGTAATGGATTATGTCAAAGAAATCGTACAAAAAGTTCGCAACGAAGGCGACGCAGCTTTGCTCGAATTTACCGAAAAATTCGATGGAATCAAACTAACCAAAGAGACCCTGAGAGTCACACCGGAAGAGATCAAAGAAGCATACGAAGCCGTCAGCGACGACTATATAGCGACAATCAAGCGAACCATCGAACGCATAGAAACATATCATAAAAAACAATACCCTGAATCCTTTGACGTTCCGGTCGGAGAAGGCGTTCTCCTGGGGCGGCGCTGGAGCCCCATTGAACGGGTCGGCGTCTATGTCCCCGGCGGCAAAGCCGCCTACCTTACCGCCGGCTATATGTTGGGCGTTCCTGCGCGCATCGCCGGGTGCAAAGAAATCGTCATGTGCTCGCCCCCCGATCGCGAAACCGGCAAACTGAACCCGTATCTGCTGGTTTCCGCCGACCTCAGCGGCATTACCGAGATGTACAAAGCAGGCGGCGCCCAGGCGATAGCCGCCTTTGCCTACGGTACGGAAACCCTCAAGCCGGTATATAAAATATTCGGACCGGGGAATATCTATGTCACCGCGGCAAAAATTTCGGTTTTCGGCAAGGTAAATATCGACATGCCCGCCGGCCCCTCCGAAGCTTTGATTGTCTCGGACGGTTCGGTCGAGCCGGAAGTCATCGCCTCGGATGTGATGAGCCAGGCGGAACATGACCCCGAGTCTGCCGCCATTCTTCTTACGGACTCAAAAACCCACGCCGAAGAAGTAAAAAAAGAAATTGAGTTGGCAACAGCAAAAATGCCGCGCAGCGAAACGATCAAAACTTCTCTCGGGAAGTTTGGCGCGATTATTGTGTGCGACTCTATGGACCTTTGCATTGAAATTGCCAATCGCTACGCCCCCGAACACTGCCAGGTAATGACCGCCGATTCCGATGCGGTTGCCAACCGTATTATCAATGCCGGCTCGCTTTGCGTTGGCAAATACAGTTCGGTCGCTCTCGGAGATTATATCAGCGGAACAAACAATGTTATCCCTACCGGGGGCGCCACTAAAATGTTTTCGCCTATCCATGTCGAATCGTACATGAAATGCTATGAGGTGCAAAAAGTTACCGAGGCGGGTTTAAAAGCCCTGGCTGCCGATGTCGATGTACTTGCCGGTATTGAAGGGTTCCATGCCCACAATCACTCCGTACAAATACGCGCGAAAAGCGAATAAAAAAACTTACGCCTCTTTTAATTGGTAAATGTGATTGTCATTTACATTAAAGAAAAGAGGGGCTATGAGCATATTGGGGTAAATTTCACGCAACCGGGCGGTTTCAAAAAGGATATGTCTCTTTTCGTCGCCGATTTCATAAAGAGGCAAATACTTTTCAAACTGCTCGCGCCCTTTCTGCGGCGGCCAGTTTACCTTTTGATTCAGCCCTTCGATGAACTTCTCTTCCACTTGAGATAATGCCGCCATGGCGCATTCATTGTGACCAATAAGAGCGATCGCTTTCACATTACCGACTCCGATGGCAAAAGAGACTTGAAATTCCTGCTGGCGCAAGTTAACGCCGGCGCTGCGAATTACATAAGCAAAGTTATCCGGCATGTGAAGATATTTCCGGTGATCAATGCACATGGCAACCAGCATCTCCGCTACATCGTACTTATCAAAGGGACAATGAAGGTTATGGTAGCACAATAATTTTTCAATGGGTGTGTCGTGATATATTGAAAAAATATCTTCTTTCTTTTCAACCGGAATTGCCTCAACTGCCCTCAATTTATTTTCCTCTAAAGGTAATGGCCTCTAGCGCTTTTAAAATCGCTTCTCTGTTTTCAGGAGGAACAGAAAAGAGAGATTCCATGAGTTTAATATGCCGCTCTTCATCATTCTGACTTTGCAGGTTCGTGTGTAACAACATTTCGCCGCGGCCGGTTAACAGCCAGTCCAAAGCTATGTCATACCGGCCGACAAGTTGCATAATTAATTCAAACGTAGGGCCTGTTTGACCTTTTTCGATTTTTTCAATTTCTTCGGGCGAACTTTTGACGGTTTCTGCCAACTGTTTTGCAGAAATGCCTATCGATTGGCGGAATTTAGCCAATCGAAGCCCAAGCGAGGCGCCCACTGTATTTACCGCTGAATCTTTCATTGGAATTACTATTTATGAATCAGACATAGAAAAGAAAGAATAATTTCGGCTTTCTTTTGAATTAAAGCGACTTGAAAAAACCACTTTACATCTTTCACTGGATTTTATTAGCATTTTTGGAAGGGGCGACCATGAAACAAAAAAAGAAACAAATCGGGCTACTCGCACAACTCATCGAGAAAGCGGCAAATACAATCAAGTGGATTCAAAATAAAAAAACCAGACTCAATTGGTCAAAAGCGGTTAAAAAGTTTTTTTCAAGCGGCCGGAGGATGAAGCGCAAAGCGTTAGCCGTTACGGGAACATTGCTCCTGGCGGCGACAATCACCGGACTTGGCCGTCACCAAAGCAATGCGGTAGACGGATACGAGGAACCTCCCGTTCCGCGCGACGATATTCTGCAAGTCATACACTCTTCGCCTTCGGGTAAAATCGAAGCAACGGACTCGGGGAGAGAGATTGTCGTAGTCTTTAACCACCCCATGGTTCCGCTCGCGGCCCTATCCGGAAAAACAAAAGGCGTATTTCGCGTTGAGCCGCCCATAGGCGGCAAGTTTCAATGGCACGGCAGCAGAGCCTGCTCGTTTGTCCCCGACCGGGATTTTGCCCCCGGAACGAAATACAAAGTCACCGTACCGCTCGGCACCCAGGCGCTCAACGGGATGAAGCTTGAAGAAGAAGTCGTTTTTTCATTTGAAACAGACCCTCTTCGAATTCAACAAATTTCCCCCCGCCATCGTTCCGATATTGAATATGAACCCGAATTCAAAGTCCGTTTTAATTACCCGGTCTCACTTGCCGAAATAAACAAAAAAGTCTCACTTACATTCGGTTCGGAAACGCTGGCATTTAAAAGCAGCTATACCAAAAATCAAAATGATACGAACGAGGACGAGCCCCAAGGCCGCGAGCTTGGCGAGCAAAAAACAAAGATCACCATTGCGCCGGTATCGCCTTTGCCTCGAGACGCCAGAATTTATCTTACTTTCAGCGAAGGGCTTTTGCCGCTCGAAGGCAACATGGGTCTGGAAAAAGAGTATTCGGCGCATTACGATACGTATGGCCCTCTCCATGTCAAATTAAAAGGGTCGGCGCGCACATTTGAAGATCTGTACGACCTCGATTTTACTTTCAACAACCCGGTGAATCCAAACGATTTGGGGAAAGCCATGAAGCTGGACCCGCCGGCAGAATTCCGCCAAACCTACTATGACCGTTCCCGATCTATTTCGGCTTCGCAATGGAGGTTAAAACCCGACACCCATTATACGGCTGTTTTACCGGCCGGTTTTAGCGACGCTTTTGGCAACAAACTTTCCGATGAAAAAAAGTTCACTTTTTACGCCCCCAACCGCCGCAAAAGCTATAGCTCAAAAGGCGGCTTCTTGTTTATTGAATCAAAACAAGCCCAGCGCACCCCGGTTACCGCTACCGGCGTCAAGGAACTGGATGTAAACATTGGCCGCATGACCGTAGAAGACATAAAAAAATACGCCGAAGGCGAAAGCAGCTATTACAATTTCGATTTTAACAAAGAACAAACTCAGCAATGGAAAACGGGACTGTCAAGCAATACCAGCGCCCTGCTCGGGTTCGATTTGTCGCCTTACCTTGAAAACTCTCATGGCTGGCTTGGCGTGGAGTTTAGCGGTATCGTCGAAGGTTGGGACAGCAAACCCTATCGATCTGAAACTGTCCAGTTTGTCCAGTCTACAGATCTGGGGCTTGTCATCAAAGAGTCGTCAACCGGAGAGTCCGACGTATGGGTTCATTCGCTTTCTACCGGGCAGCCCGTGGAAAATACCGTTGTAGACTCATATTACGGGAACGAATCGGTTGACCAATGCACCACCGATCCATCGGGGCATTGCCAATTAAAAAACCGGATTGGCGAAGAAAGCTATGTCTATTACAGTAAAATGTTTTATGTTGCTACCAAAGGCGATGACAGCGCCTATGTCTTAAGCCGGCAGCATGCGCTTTCGATGTGGGGCATTAGCTCGAATTACGACCAAAATGCGGCCCGCCCTTTTCTTACCGGCCAGATTGTTTTTGACCGTAAACTCTACCGCCCCGGCGATGAAGTTTTTTTCAAGGCCTACCTGGGAATTCGCCGCGACGGAAAAATGGTCTACGAAGGCCGGGAACTGGGTAAATTTAAAATACAGATCTCCAACGCCAGGGGGAAGAACGTCTACGAAAAAGAGCAAACGCCCGGCGAGCAAGGCTCGATTTCCGGGAGCTTTGTGATCGGGCCTGACGCTCCGCTCGGCCATTATACGCTTTCGTTTACTTCGGAAGAACTTGGCAAAGACGAAAACAACCGGAGTACCAGAGTCGTCGATACGTTTCAAGTGGAAGAATTTCGCCCGGTCGCTTTTAGCGTGACATCGCATGGGTTTGAAAATACGAAAATTGAAAACGATCTGTCATTTGATATCGAAGGAAAATATCTGTTTGGCGCACCCATGCAAAAGGCTTCGTACGAATATACCATCAACCGCAAGCCTGAAAACTTATACATTGAAAATTATTCGGAGTTTATTTTTGGCGACGACGACTATGGCAATATCTGGGAACCGCCCACCTGGAGTTATTACACTGCCGGCGAGGGGAACCTGGACGCCGCGGGCAAAGGCGCCGTTCACTTGAAAACGCCGGTCATGGCGCCGCCCGATATCGAAGATAACTCGTTGTCGCGCATCTATCGTCTAGAGCTCGAAGCCACTGTCTGGGATGTTGACGACAAGTCGGTGACCCACCGCAAAGAGATGACGGTTTACCCCGGCCCCGTTTTAACAGGGGTTCATGTCAAAGACCGCTACCAGAGCCAGGGGAAAGCGTTTGAGTTTGAAGCCCTTACCCTGGATGCAAAAACCCGTTTGCCGGTCAAAGGCGAAATTGAAGTTACGATACACCGGAAAGAGTGGAACTCAATACAAACCAAAGGCCCGGGCGGTTCGGTACAAAGAAAAAATACTTTGGTCCGGAAAAAGGTATTTATTCAAAAATACCGGACAACGGAAAGAGGGGTCCCTTTTTCTTTTAAAGCTCCTCAAACCGGCAATTATACTGTCACGGTAAAAGCGGCCGGTTCCAAAGCGTATAGCCGTTTGAATTTTTATGTTTACGGAAACTCATATGTTGCTTGGGATTTTCGCGACGACGACTCGCTTACCCTCTTACCCGATAAAATCGAGTACAAGCCGGGCGATACCGCAAAAATTTTAATCCAGTCTCCGTTTCGCGAAAGCCTGGCCATTGTCACCATTGAACGCGAAGGGATCATTTGGCAAAAAAGCTATCATATCAAGGGGAACGGCGAACCTCTGGAAGTGCCTATCAAAAAAGAATTTATTCCTAACGTATATCTGGGGGTTACCCTCGTACGACCCAGGGTCGATAGCGACCCCGAACTGGAAAAAGAGTTGGGCGAAGAAGACATGGGCCGGCCTAAATTAAAAACAGGCGTGGTGAAGCTGAAGGTTCAAAATTCCGCAAAGCGTTTGCCCCTCGAAGTGAAAGCCGATCGTAAATCATACCAACCGGGAGACAAGGTCCGCATTGAAATCAAGAGCGAACCGAATGCAGAGATCGCCCTGAGCGTGGCAGACCGCGGGGTTCTTGATCTAGTCTCATACCAATACGGCGATCCTTTGCAAAAATTTTACGGGAATTGGCCTCATGGAGTTAGAATCATCGAGAATCGCCATTCCCTGATCAAACAGTTGGCCTATGCCAATAAGGGCCGCTCCCCCGGCGGGAAAGGGTGGGCCGAAAATGATGAAAAGGAGGGCGGGTTTGACGAAGATTCAGAAGACGGCATGCGAAAAGAATTTCGCCATACGGCATACTGGAACCCGTCCATTCAAACGGACAGTTCGGGCAAGGCTGTCGTTGAATTTCAATTGCCGCATAACTTAACCACCTTTCGCGTGCAGGCCATGGCGGCAAACAAGGGAAAATACAACAGCAGCGTTTCCGAATTTCAGGTGCAAAAACCGGTTGTGTTGCAAACTCAATTACCCCGTTTTATCAGACCCGGAGACCAACTGGAAGTAGGAACAGTCGTGGTAAATCAATCGGGGAAAAAGGGCGATTTCAAGGTGAAACTCTCATCCGCCTTGCTCCAAAGCGAAGGCCCTCTTGAAAAAATCGTTACCATTGAAAACGGCCAATCTTTAGAGACTGTTTTTCGCGTCTCTGTAAATGACAAGAAATACATGGAAAATAAAATATTATTGAAAAACCGGTATGCCCGCCAAGACACGGAAGAACCCCGGGAAAGTTTAACGGGCATGGAACACCGGAGCTTTGAAGGCGAGTACGCCATGTTGTCCGGGGTAATCACTGTCGAAGCGGCTGAACCCGCTCGCTTTGCCGGCATGAGCCCCAAGAGTTTGCGCGACGGCATGCGCTTTGAGTTACCGGTGAGAGAACCCCCGCTCATGGAAGCGTTTGCCATTGCGGGGTATACCGAAGATAAGTCGCAAGAGATGATAGAGCTGCCGTCTTTGGAGCAAGTGTCGCCTTACTATGGCGGCTTAAGTTTTAACATCTCATCGACGGCTTTAACCGGCTTGTCAAACGGTTTTGACTTTTATCGAACCAACCCGTACTTTTGTCTGGAACAAAAAAGCTCTGCGTACCTGCTGAGCTTAACAAGCGGGCAATTGCTTACTATGTTTGATCATGAACCTCCTTCTCAAACCGATTACGATTTTCAAAAAATCGAAACTCTTTTTCTGGAAAGTCTCGCCGATCATCAAAACAGCGACGGAGGTTTTCGTCTCTGGTCTGACACGCGAGTGAAAAAGAGTTATCCTTACTTAACCGGCTACGTCGTTTTTGTATTGCAGGCGATGCGAGAAGCCCGGGAATTGGGAATCACAAATGCGCCCTTCCCCGACGAGGTTTACAAAAAAGCCGTTCGGTATTTAAAAAGTTATTTGCGAAGACCCCCTCTTGATGTTTTTTATTATCAACTGGAATCCATAGCCATGATCAATTATGTTCTGGCGCGGGACGGCGAATCGAACGGAGTAACGGAAAGCATGCTGGCTTCGCGAATGGACAAACTCTCTTTGCGCTCTAAAGCGTATTTGGCGTTAGCCATTGCCGAAAGAAAAGGCGTTGGCGATTACAGAAAAGATGCAAAGCTCAAAGAGTTAATGCGCCAGTTTAAAAATCGAATGCAGCTAACGGCCGATAAGGTTATCTTTGACCAACCTCTCTATGGATCGTACAGCCGTACTTTTTCCGCTACCGGCGCGACGTTCTCTTCTTTGTTGCAGGTGTATATGAAACTTGAACCGAAAAGCCCGTTGATACCGCAAATGGTCAGGGCTTCCGTTGCCGAAAATGCCGCTTCGCTTTGGCGCGATTCGCATAGCGTAGGTCAGCTGGCGTATGGCCTCTGGCAATACCACCGCCAATACGAAAGCGATAACCCGCGTTTCAATGGCCGGGTATCGATTGCCAGTAAAAAAGTTCTGGAACACTCTTTCCAGGGGGCGAGCGAATCTCTTTTTTCTTATTCCATGTCTATGGAAGAATTGTCAGGTTATGGCAGCGCGGGCAACAGATACCCTCTTGATTTTATGAAAGAAAACGGAGAAGGGCGCTTTTATTACAACGCCAAAATGGTGTATGCTCCTCTGAAAAATACGGAACAACCAAGGGATGAAGGGATGGAAGTTCACCGTGAAGTTCTATCCCTGGCGGGAGGAGATGTCAAGGTGGGCGCCCCCGTGAACGAGTTGCAGCGGGGAAAAACCTACCTTTATCGCCTAACGGTAATTAATCCCAAGCCCGTCTATTATTTCGTTCTGGATGATCCGTTACCCTCTAATGTTGAAGCTGTAAATACAGGCTTTCAAACCGAGAGTTCTTCTTTCAACCGGTTCCTGGAGGAAAAACGAGAAGACGAAGAGTCGGATTATTGGTGGATGAACAGTAACGTTACGTATGAATACCGTGACGACAGGGTGGTCGTTTTGGCCGATTACCTGCCGGTTGGCGTCCATGAATTTTTCTATATAGGCAGAGCGACAGTAAAAGGCGTATCAACTTACCCGGCAGCCCAGGCTTTCGGAATGTATGAGCCGGAGAGGTTCGGACGAACCGGCGCCGGTACTCAGGTTATCCGATAAGGACAAGACATGCCGTCGCAGCAATGAGTATCCCCGGTCGTCGAAAATGGTTAGCCGGTTTCCTGGGGGCGTTTATCCTCTTTTTGGGCTGGCCGCTCAATGAGTCGCGCATTCGCGGCGCCTCTTCCGTTGTATTGCTTTCCCAGGAAGGGGTGGAGCTGCGCCATTTCCGCGAGCCCACCGGAGCATATGCGGAATGGTTGGCGCTGGAAGAATACCCCGATTTCCTGCGCCAAACGGTAATTGCAGCCGAAGACAAACGATTTTATTACCACCCCGGTTTTGATCCGTTCGCTTTTTTCAGAGCTATCTACCAAAACGTAACGTTAGGCAGAGTGGTTTCCGGCGGGTCGACGATCACACAGCAGCTCTGCCGGTTAGCCTATGCCGGCTGGATGCCCGAAAACGATTACGCAAGAAAGGCAGTAGAAATTGCATTCGCTTTACGGCTAACGTTTCACCTGAGCAAAGAGAGAGTACTGGAAGCGTATCTCAACAGGGTTCCGCTAAAGTTCAATCGCCTGGGGTTGGCTTCGGCTTCCCGCGGCATATTCGGAAAATCGCCCCGGATGCTTGCAAAAGAAGAGGCGGTCGCTTTGGCGGTTTTAATCAGACAAAGCGCCGTATCGCCTGCCCTTTTTAGAATACGATATCGCGATCTTTACGAACGAGTATACCCGGGGGAGGAACCCGATGAAGATTTATTGAACGAAATTACCAAAGCAATCCATTCCGGGGGCGCCGAAAATACGGATATCATTTTCAGATCAGACCGTGCGCCGCATTTTGTCGAATGGTTTGATCAAAAATATTCTTCCGGGCAATCAAGCGGGGGGGGGTTGAATACGGAAATTTCATCGGACTTAAGCGGTAAAATTTCCGAAATGATCAATGCGGAGCTGGCCGCTCTCGGTAAAAACAATGCGACCAATGCCGCCGCAGTGGTCCTGGAACTCCGAAACGGCAAGCTCTTTTTGCGTGCCATGGTCGGGTCAAAAGATTTTTTAAACCAAGACGGAGGCCAGGTCAACGGAGCCTTGGCGATACGAACGGCAGGGAGTTCGTTAAAACCTTTTATCTACGGTAAGGCAATGGAAAGTCTGGGGTTACGCTCATGGGATATCATACAAGATTCGGATATCAGCATTTCAACCGACGTACCGGGTGAGACATACCGGCCGAGAAACTACGATTTAAATTATTGGGGTAATATTACCGTGCGCGAATCGCTGGCGACTTCGCGTAATATTCCTGCCGTGGCTCTGGTTGAAAAAATCGGTTTAGACCATTATTTTGAATTGTTAAATTCCGTTGGAATAGACCACATGAAAAATTCACCTTCATATTACGGTCCGGGGGCGGCGTTAGGCACCATTGGTGTCTCTTTGTTTGATCTGACTCGAGCCTATTCGGTGTTTCCGGCCGAGGGCGTCTTGTTACCGCTGGTGATAGGAAAAAACAAAAACGGAGAAATACAATATGGGAAAAGCGTCAAAGTATTCGATAAGGAAACGGCTTATAGTATCACCCATATTTTATCCGATGGCAGTGTCAGGAGAAAAGCTTTTGGCAAAAGGAGTTTTCTTGATTTTCCTTTTGACGTTGCGGCGAAGACCGGGACCTCGAAAGATTACCGCGACTCATGGACCGTGGGTTATACTTCACAGTACATTGTCGGCGTTTGGGTAGGAAATTTTTCCGGAGTGGAAATGAAAAACATTTCAGGCGTCTTTGGAGCCGGACGGATTTTTCAGCAAACAATGCGTCTGCTTTATCCGGAAAACCGGCATACGTTTTCGTACCCGGAAAGTAGCCGCGAAGAGATCTTTTGCCGGATTAGCGGCAAGAAAGCAGGTACGGATTGCCCGTCTCAAATTGATCTGGTATTTGAAAGCGGACCGGAAATCTGCGACGGGAACCACCAAGAGAATACGCACACGGATAAAAACCTGATCATTTCACCCGTTCAAGGCGAAGTTTTTTTAATCGACCCGCATAGCCCGCGAGACATTCAAGGAATCCCGATCCGCCTAAATAATCCCGGAGGACCGGGCAATGCTTACCAAATTGACGATGGAAAAAAATGGGAGTATGAGAACTCTGTGACTCGCATTTTTTCACTGCCGGAAGGTTCACACCAAATAAAAATCTATCGGGATGATACAATACTCGAAGAAGTTTCTTTTGAAGTACGTTAACTTGAAAATCATTTTCAATTCGCCCGATTAACCGGGTATGATTTATTCTACTTCAATCCGCTTAAAAAAACGCGTCTCTCCGGACCATGTTCTTGATATTCGTCTCTGCCGGAAAACCTGGCAAAAGATACTGTATATTGCCGCCAAGAAAAAATGCAGCTACTCTCACGTAGTGCGCTATTGTGTTTTCCGCTTGATACGCAGGAACGATTTTACCGGCATTTCCAAACGCTCAAAACGGTACTATCATTCTTTGGAACGTCTAGCCCGCAAAAAGCAAACGGCAACGCAGTTTCATCGCCATCGACTCTGTCTTTACGGAGATGATGAGCTTTTTATCCGTATGGTCGCCGCACGAACCGGGTGTACGATGACACATCTGGTTCGCCTGGCATTGGAATGGCATCTTGAAAATCTAAAACGCATCGGGATTGAGCGCGGCGGTTTTCACGCACTGGCATTTTACTGGCTGGGGATCAAAATTCACATGGGTGTGGATTTCCACACCCATGGAAGCGGAACCCGCCTTTTCTTGGAACGTCTACCCGAAACTGCCTACCGGTAATTAAAATAAAAGTTGGCACCCAACAAATTGTTTATAAAAAGATATATGTGCGGCAGATACGGTTTGACAGCCCAGGCTGATGAATTCATAGAAGAGTTTTCCCTATTTGAATCTCCTGAATTGGTGCAAACGTACACCGGTCGCCCCCGGTATGATATCAGGCCAACCCAGCTAGTACCGGTAATCAAACAAGAAGGTAAAAATCGCCTTCTGCAATCCATGCGGTGGGGCTTTCATCCGCCCTGGTCAAAAACCGTTCTTTTCAACACAAGGCTCGAAGGAATGGAAAAGTCACGCGTTTGGGGCCGCTATCTAGCAGACGGGCGGTGTTTGATCCCTGCCAGTTTTTTCTATGAATGGAAACAAGTCGCGCCAAAGAAAAAACAGCCCTGGATGGTTCGCCCCATATCGAAAAAACTCTTTGCTTTTGCCGGCTTGTATGGGCAAGAAAAAGATCCCGTGACCGGTGAGTTTACTACGGTTTGCACGATTTTAACAGAACCGGCTTGCATAAAAATCCGCAAAATACATGATTCCGGGAAAAATCCTTTTCGGCAACCTGTGGTTTTGCAATACGGAGAAATGAAAACATGGTTGAATGCCGATCCAGAGATAATTACTGAGCTTCTACAAAACCCTGAAAGCCTGGATACAATAGAAAAGCAATTTGAAGCAATTGAATTAAAAAAAATCGGAAATGACGAGACAGAGACTCAACCCGAACTTTACACGGAATCCGGGTTGCCGGAAAAGGGAAAATTCTTTTGAAATCTTCCGTTGACTATATATATGATTCTCTTCAAGGGTTTGCCAGAAGCGAAAATAAAGACGGGATCTCACTTCAAAGCGGACCCGATTATACATTGGCTTCCATTTTTGACGGCGTAAGCAGCGACGAACACGCACGTCTTGGCGTTGTCACTCTCACAGTTTACATTCAACAAAATTATGCTCGTTTTTATCAACCGGAAAGCAACACCTATGACTTAAAATCCCTCATGTTCTCATTGCACGATCAGTTAACGCTTCTCAAAGAGAACGAAGTGCGTACTACCTGCGCTGTTTTATTTTTACCGAAAAAAGGGCATGTACAAATTTCACATTTGGGAGATTCCAGGATTTACGGATTCGATAAACAAGGCGAAATGAAACAATACACAAAAGACCACAATATACCGGAAATGCCTAACATTTTAACACGCTGCCTGGGCATGAAATCCCTTGATTCAAAATGCGTTTATCAAAAAGAAATTACAAATCCATATGAAAACTGGCTGTTATGCACGGACGGGTTTTATTCTCTTCTCGAACGTAACAAACCGCAATTTTTAAGCGCATTAAATAAAAATTCGCTCCAAGACGCCCGCAACGCCTTGCGCGACCTTTTGATCAATGCCAACCAGGATGACGCCACTTACTTGTTGTTACGAAATTCTATTGAGACCTAACGGAGCTTCAAAAGCATACGATATAATGTTAAGTATTGCGAAACGCAACTTTTCCAGGTAAACTGTTCCGAATATTTGATTCGTTCTTTGATTTTTGCCTTATCGCTAAACTGCCCTTTTTGTTGAATATATTTTTGCGCCATTTCTTTGGCGGAAAAATTATCCCAGGTATAGACATATCCTCCGCCAATCTCAGCCAAGCTTGTCGCACCGGTTGTAAATACCGGTTTCCCGAAACGCAGCGCCTCGATCACCGGCAACCCGAAACCCTCAGCCAAAGAAGGAAATAAAAATGCCTCGCAGTTCCGGTACAGGTATGCTTTATGCGATTCGTTAACCGCTCCCGGCAAAATCAAACGATCGCTTATTCCCGCTTCTTTTGCGCTATCCGAAATTTTAAGCGCATAGGCGTCGCTTTTATCGCCCGCTAAAATTAAACGGTAGTCCGGCATTTCGGCTAGAAAATCAACCAAAACATGAAAATTTTTTTTAGGCTTAATGACACCCATGGCAAACATGAACTTTCCTTCCGGTAAAAAGTCCGGCCGTTGGGCGCTGGTTTCGTTAAGAGTATTCACTCCATTGTAAATAACCCTCTCCGGAATATTGCCTATGGTTAGATGCTCTCGGGCAAAATCCCTGGTGTAATTGGAAAGATAAACTACCCCCGCCGCACGGTTGACTTTCTTTTGCAACCTCTGCAAACGAATTTTTGCTTTCGCTTCCGATTTTTCATGAATAAAGTTAAGATCATGAATGGTCAAGAGATACGGCGTTTTTTTATCTCCGGGAAAATAAGCCGAATCCTGGTGCAGCGCATGCCATAAATCATACCTTGGAGCAAAAGCGGGGAGATATCGCCTTTTTAAAGAAAGTTTCTCATAACCGACGCCGGAGCCATACAAACCGGATGAAGCGGGAGGCGTTAAAAAAACAAATGAAAGATCGGGTTCTTTCAGACTTGCAAGTTCTTTTCCGTAATAAAATGAAACCTGCCCCAACCCGGTATACATTTTTGCCAGTTTTCCCAGATCGACCAGCACCGTTTGTTTGGGTTTCATCGCTCAGGAGTTTTTTCGTTGATCCCGGCCCGTCAATCGAATTATTTCATTTTACAACCGAAATAAGACAACCGCCGTTTGCGATCAACTTCAATGCCGCCGGTTCATGATTTCAGGTAAAATGACCAGCAGCTCTTCATCGGAATAGACATTGTTCAGACGGGTTAAAAACGAATCTGAGCTCGCAACGCCCGCGTTTGAATGCAAGTGAATCGGACTTTTTGCGGCAGCGCCTGTTTCGGGCACATTGGATTTTGCCGCCTTGCTTTTTTGGATAACATCCATTTTGTGGATAAAATCCATTTCGGCAAGTTTTTCCTTCAACCCGGCTGCCCTCACGCCGGTCGCCGCCTCTTTTTCGGAACTATTTTTTTGAGCCGGCTTCAACTCTTCTATGTCAGAATAGCCGTCAATATACTCGTCTTCTTCTTCCGGTTCATCATCCCGCTCATTTGCCGGGCTTAATTCGTCAAAAAGTTCATCCAATACCGTTTTACGCTCACTCCTCTGACGATCTCTCCCGCGGTCCGGCCGCGCCGGGGCGGACATGTTCTTTTTTAATTTTTCGACAGCCTTATTGAGCAAAGGACCGACAATAAAAAACAATAAAAAAAGAAGCTCCGGCAGGTTATCGAATTTCATTGGAAAATAAATGGATTCTACTTATCTTTCGTTTTCCGGGTGTGCGCTTGCTTGCCGGTTTGCGAAATCGAATCTCTCATTGTCGTATCCGCCTCAATATTTTTCATACGATAATAATCCATGATCCCCAGATTTCCTTTCTCAAAAGCCGCGGCAATCGCCTCCGGAATCCTGGCCTCGGCTTCTTTGAGCTTTGCTTCCATTTGAACCACAATGGCGCGGTTTTCCTGCTCAGCGGCAACCGCCATGGCCCGTTTTTCTTCCGCTTTTGCCTGGGCAACGCGCATATCCGCTTCGGCCTGATCGGCTTGCAATTTCGCTCCGATGTTGTTTCCGACGTCAACGTCGGCAATATCAATTGAAAGAATTTCAAATGCCGTGCCGGCATCAAGCCCCTTACTCAGCACCGCTTTTGAGATTCGATCCGGGTTTTCGAGTACGTCATTGTGTTTTGGCGCAGAACCGATGCTGCTGACAATACCCTCGCCTACCCGCGCAATGATTGTCTCTTCGGTAGCGCCCCCGACCAGTCTTTCCAGATTTGTTCGCACCGTTACCCTGGTAACCGCCTTGAGTTGAATCCCGTCGCGGGCAACCGCGGCAACCATGGGCGTACTGATAACCTTTGGTAAAACCGACATTTGAACCGCTTCCAGGACATTTCTACCGGCCAAGTCAATGGCGGCCGCTTGCGCAAAATCAAGCGAGATTTTGGCTTTGTCGGCTGTGATCAAGGCGTTGATAACCCTTTCCACATGCCCCCCGGCCAGATAGTGACTTTCCAGTTGGTTTCTTTCGAGTTCCAGCCCGGCTTTCGTCGCCGCAATCAAAGGCTCAATGATATCTTTCGGGGGAATTTTTCTCAATCTCATACCAATGAGCGCGAAAATATTCACAAACACCCCGCTGGCTATGGCGGAAATCCATAAACCTACAGGCACAAAATAAATAAAAACCAGAAACAGCAATACGGATGCTGCAATAATAAGTACGGGTACAATTGACATAGGACGACAATGTGTAATAAATGTATTCAGGATCAAGTATATAATTAATTTTCGTTGTTTTTTGACGCTGTCTCTTCTCACGCCGATTTTTTCGCGTCAGAAAGAGAAAGCCCCGCGGTAAAAAAAGAGTTGTCAATTTCTCATGAAATGGGTAAAAAATCCTTTAAACCCCGCTAAAAGTAATCGAAAATAAAGAATTGCACAGATGATAAAATTACGTATAAAAAGAAAACAAAACTTTACCCGGTTAATCTGGGCAATGGCTTTTTTAGCTGTTTCGTACCCTCACGGGGCGGCAGCCCAAAATAGCGGGTTTGCCGAAGATAGCGGCGCAGGCGGTCCAAACGCAGATGTATTGAACGAAGAAGGCGTTGAGTCGGCCCAAACTGGCAAGTACGACCGAGCTATCAAAAGGTTTGAATCTGCCGTTACTGTCCAAGACCGAAATGTCGCTATTTCTTACAATAATCTGGCATACACACATTTGCTGGCCGGGAATACCGACGCCGCTATCGAAAATTATCGCCGTGCAGTGCAAAGAAATCCGAACCTGGTACCGGCTCTTTCCAACTTAGGTAAGCTTCTTTATGAAAAAGAAGAGTTTGCCGAAGCGGTTGAATTTGGCGAAAAGGTTTTATCCGTTGATCCTTCTAACCCCGACGTTCGTAAATGGCTGCCGGACGCCTACCGAAAAGCGGCTGAAAAGCGAATGTTAGTACTGGAAGAACAACGCCAAAAGCAACAAGTGAAAACCGGCGATCCTCTGGCGCCTACCGGCGTGGCCATGCTGCCAAAACCGCCCTCTACCCTTACGTTTGAAACCGAAGGGCGTTTCTACGCCAACAAGGGAGAGAAAAAATTAAGGCAGTTCCAAAAAGAAATGCCGTATCATTTGCCTTATTCGCTCGACGCAGATATCTGGTCTTCTAATGAAATTCAAATCGTTATGAATCTCTCTTCACCATCCTTCGGACTGTTTTTCCCTTACATCTTGGACTATGAAGAACAACTGGAGATCCGTTTTCATTCCACCGGTATGTTTTACGGGATGGGGGTCCATTTTGCGCAAGCCAACTTTCAAAACGACCTCATTCTCGATAACCGGCAGTTTATCATCAACGATGAATATCCGAAACGGTCTGATATCAAATTAGGTCTGGTCTTCGGTTCAAAAAGCGAATTTAGCACCTTTTTGTTCCAATTGTACCCGCGTTACTTGTTCCAGGATCCGACGCGGGGGCCAAAAAGCATTGAATTTGACCGCGTTTTAACCAATATTGAATATCGATTGATCTTACCCGAAGAAAAAAACCGCCCTTTGATCCCCTGGCATACCGAGTTTGCTCTCGCTTTTTCCATGAACGAAGCTTTTATTACGGAATATTCTGCCGGCGCGAACGGTGAAAACCTGGGGCACTACTTCGGCATTTACGATGTTTATGTCGATTTTTCATTCGGTAAAATCAAAAGAACTTTTAACCGCACCCCACGCGCCATTGGATTCAAGTTCGGCCAACGAATTTATTTTGTTGAGTTTAACGATACCAACCCGTTTAGCTTTGGCAATGGCCAGGGGTTTTTCGGATTTGACTCTGACGGAGCATTGGCAGGTCAAACGTTCCCTACATTTCGGGTAAACACCACCATTGTGGACTTATACGCCAAACAAATGATTTTTAACAAGATCATTGTCAAAGAAACTTTAGGCGCCGAATTTTCACCACGAGGGGCTCCCTACCACGGTTACACTTTTGGTTTTTCTATGTCGATGATTTTTTAACGGATTATCGCTCAGAACCTTTCTTTTTTGCGGGAAAGCAGATAAAAAATTCGGCGCCCTCTTCGTCCGGGAAACAAGCGAGATGAATGGCCCAGGGCGCAATATTAATAATATCGCCTTTTGTGAGATCAATGATCTCTTCTTCAATAATCAAACGAACAACCCCGCTTTCTACCACGATTAATTCGGAATGCGAATGAGCATGATAGGGAATTAAATCGCCTTTACGGTGCGCCGCCATTTTTAAATGATAGTGATCATTGATTTTTTTATTGAGTACCCGGTCTATGTATTCGTCCAGCCGGTTTTGAGCGCCCATTTTCAGCCGCGTTCGCTTTACTCTATAATACTGTGACATTTTTTCCTCGTTCACGCACTTGCTTGATTTTTTTCTCTTTATAATCCAGCAATAATTTTTCCGCTTTCTGATAATCTCCCCTGGCCATATATGAAATACCCAGATGAATGGGCAAACGCGAAGATGTTTCCGCTTTTTCCGGCGCAGATGTTTTCGTTTCCGATGCTTCGGATTGAAAATAACGCTTTTCCAAAACTTCAATATCTTCCAGGCTGGCTACAAAGGTCTCAAACGTGGGAAGTTTCAAAGGTACGGCGGTTGAACGATTGGCCAGTTCCAGCGCCGTATTGAATTCGCGTTGAGCGTCATCAAGACGCTCTAACTTGAGATAAATAATGGAAAGCGTTTCATGAATTTTCCGGTTTTCCGGGTTATATGCGGCCATTTCCTGAAATTTAGCCAGCGCCCCCTCATAGTCGGAACGGTTAAACTGTTCCACTGCATCGAAAGTAAACGCCCGGTATTGGTCAAAGTTATCGATTTCTTTTGTTTTAGCAGCCATTTCAGCTTTTCCTGTTTTTATGCCTTTCTACCCTTGCATGAAAAACTTTCATGAACTATCCGTGAACTATGAATAAAGGAATCAATGTCGTCAAACATTTTTCCGGTTTTTTCACCAAAGTCAGGCGGCTATATCGATAACGCCAATACAGTGCCGACTAACGCAAAAAATCCTGAAAATCATGACAACTTAAAGATAAATGAGATCAAAAAAACCAATAATCTAGAAATGAAGCCATAAAATTTATATATTGGAAAGATATGAAAAACGATAAAAAAACACAAGAGAAAGGCTCCATAAATAGCAACCATGCCATACAAATTGGCGAACGTATCTGGTGGGTAGGTCACTATCTCCCTGACGACCCCTTCCAATGTCATGTTTACCTCATCGAAAACGGGAACCAATCCGTATTGATTGATCCCGGCTCTCCTCTTACCTTTGAATCTACGTTGAAAAAAATCGAATCCATTATTCCGTTTCAAAATATTCGATATTTTATTTTTCACCACCAGGATCCCGACATTACCAGCGCGATGTTGGGCGCTGAAAAATTGATCACCCGAAAAGACGCCCGTATTGTAACGCATTGGCGGGCCGAGACATTGCTCAAGCATTACGATTTTTCGGTCCCTTTTTGGCGCGTTGAAGAAAATAACTGGGAACTCAATATCGGCACAAGACGTCTCCGCTTTATTTTTACACCATACCTGCACTTCCCGGGCGCCTTTTGCACATTTGATGAAACTTCGGGGATTTTATTTTCAAGCGATCTTTTTGGCGGGTTCACCGAAGGCTTTCAACTTTTTGCCGAAGACGAAACATACTTTGAAGCGATTCGGCCTTTCCATGAACATTACATGCCTTCCCGCGAGATTTTACAGTATGGAATACAGCAGCTGGAGGAATACCCTGTCCGAATGATTGCTCCGCAACACGGATCCATCATTAAGAATCAACTGGTGCCTTTCATCTTTAAAAAATTAAAAAACCTTGATTGCGGGTTATTTGCTTACGCCCGAAAAGACATCGATATTCATCGTCTGTCAAAGTTAAACAAATCTTTGCGCGAGATTACCAATACCATGATCTTATACCGAGAGTTCCGTGAGATTGCCAAAAAACTTTTACGGATTATCAGGAACTACCTGTATTCGGCTCAAAAGATTGAATTTTACACAACCGTTAACCCGGATGTTGTTTTAAAATTCTGCGAAGAAAACCGCTACCGCAGCGTGAAGGTAAAAAAGCTGCCTCATGGGTTAGATGAGTTTCATGAAATGAGTTTTGACGACTGGATGCAGACATTTGACGCTCCTTACTTAAACATTAAATCCGGCGATCGTAACCGGGCTATATTAATTCCGCTTTTTTCATCCAGCGACCGTTTGTTAAAATCTGCCGCCGTTCTTACTTTTTCCGGGGACATTGAAGCCGGCTTTGAACTAAAAACAATGGTAGAACAGATTAGTTTACCCCTCGAGATTGCTTTGGAACGCGAAATTATGTTTTACCTGCTTGATGAAGACCGGCAGCGATACTACCGCCAAACTATCCACGACCCGTTGACCGGTCTCTACACGCGTTTTTATATTTATGACGCTTTGCAAACGATATTCTTATTGCATGATAGGGACGAATCGATTTCAATCGGGCTTATACTTGCCGACCTTGACGATTTTCGAAATATCAACGACACCTATGGGCATATGGCCGGGGACGAAGTTTTAAAAGAAATCGCCGCTTTTTTATCGGAAGAACTGAATCAAGGCGACCTTGCCGTTCGAATGGGCGGCGAAGAGTTCGCCCTCTTTATCTTTAATCAGCCCGAACCATCTTTACTGGAAATGGCCGAAAAAATAAGAAAAAAAGTGGAATCCCGTACGATTCATTTCCCTGATGTTACTTGCAATACCACCGTTAGCATGGGCGTTTCTCAACGCCACCGGGGAGAACCGTTAAGCGAATTGATTAGCCGAACTGACCGGGCGCTTTTTGTGGCAAAATCAAAAGGTAAAAACTGCATTGGTGTGGCAAAACCGGGTCTTGATACAAACGAAGCCGAATGATTTCATTTGTCACCCGGACTCTGTTTTAAGAAAAGGAACCATTTACTATGGGACAACAATTTGAAAAAATCGAAACCAAACACCGCGTCTTTATAGAAAGCCAAAAGATTTTCTTTGTCGCAACCGGTCCGGCCGGGCGTAAAATCAATTTAAGCCCAAAAGGGATGGACGCTTTTCGCGTCATTAACGACAACCGCATTGCCTGGCTCAATGTCACCGGAAGCGGCAATGAAACAGCCGCTCATCTGCTGGAAGACGATCGCATGACAGTCATGTTTTGTTCATTTGACAAAGAGCCGCTTATTCTACGCCTCTACGGCCAGGCAAAAGCCGTTCACATCCATGATCCGGAATGGGAAGAAAACAATGCGTTGTTTCCCGATTTCCCGGGCAAACGCCAAATTTTTCTCATGGATGTTAACCTTGTTCAGTCATCGTGCGGCTTTGCTGTTCCGCTCATGGAGTACCAAGGCGAGCGGGATTTATTGATCAAGTGGGCCGAGAATCAGGGCGAAGAAGGCGTGCAAGATTACTGGCAATCGAAAAATACCACTTCAATAGACAAGCAGCCGACCGGCATTGAAGCAAATATAAAATCCAAAAACAACAATTGAATGAAAATATCATAAACGAAAGCATTGCGCCTTACCAATCAATCACGGTAAGGCGCAAATTCGTTTGATTCAACCGCTTAAAAAGACGGAACTGCCCAAATAAACATCTGTTGGGGAGTTGTCAGATCGCCTGTAATACCTACAGTCACCACATCAGCCCCATAGTAAGTCATACGGCCTACCTGAGCATAAACGCCGGCAGGTTTCAAATAGGTGTATCTGCCATTGACTCCGTACCAGGGGATCATCGTTCCGTCGACGGCATTGATTGACATAACCGCAGGGTTATTGTAGCAATTAGCGCTGGCGATGAAATGCCCGTCAGGCGAATAAACCATATCTTCCAGAAGACAACCGGTGTAAATAGAGACCCCGCCGCCAAAAGTAACCTGCGGCGCTCCCCAGTATGTGAATTTGCCGGCAAAGCCCGAACCATACGCGCCGGCCGGATCGGATGCCAAATGGGTCCATCCGGTAACAACGAATCCGGCGCCGCCGTCCAGGAAAATCCCTCTCGCTCTAGAGTCTGCAATAACCGCAAAACCGGAACCGTTCACACCGAACGATGTATTGGTTTGTCCATTGCCATTTAGACCGTAAATGAGGGTATCATGCAAACCCCCCGGGTTAATTGCATTCATTACCATGATTAAACCGGTTCCCGTGTAGAAATCTTCTGTGATTTCCACCGGGGTGATGTCCGTATAAATCGGGTTCGGGTTTGGCACATAGATGTACCCGCCGGTACCGAAAGTGGTGTCCATCAGACCGTCTTTTCCGGTTCTAATCACAACCGGGCGTAAAATACCCGAACCGTCGTCCATCTTTCCGATCAGCAGAATATTGTCATTGGACTGAACCATAATGTCATTCAGTTGCAACGACGCTATAATAGGATAAGCAAAGCTCAGGCCGACACTAAAATTGCTGATGACGGCGCCTTGCGGCGTAATTTTGAAAAAGAACGGGTATGAAGTAGAGCTAACCATGCTCCGGTTGTTTCCCGTTAAAATTAAATTGCCTTGTCTGTCAGCTGCCATGGCAATCGGTTCTATCGATTCGCCCCCTGGCGGGCAAAACTCAAAACGGTACGTACCCGCGCCGGTCGGATCATAAGATGGGTCTTTCACAAACGCTGTTCCGTTGTTCATCAAACGATGAACAACCATACATTGCTGGCCTGTCGTTGTGGTCATTGAGCCCAGAGTATATAGAAGGCTGTTTACAACTTCTACATCCACATAATAAGAGCGCGTACCTTCCAGGAAAGACGTGACTACGCCCGGCGTTTGGTTGTTTGAAGTACATGTAACGGTGATCAGCGGTTGAGGCGAGCCGTTCATCAATATGATAGCCGCACGCACCGAACTGGTACAGGTCGCCGATGGCGGTTGTTGAGGTATACCGACATAGTAAGAATCTCCCGCATAAAGCGGTTGTGTAAATTGATACCTGCCGTCGCTCATCGCAAAAATGCTCTCTCCCCCATTGAGATCTAAAACCATGGTCTCACCCGAGGGTAGCCCGACAACGTCAACCTGCACAAAGTATTGCATGGCAGGCCAGCAAGTGACATAGACATTTGTAACATTTGCCCCGGTTATTTGACCGCTTGCATTGAGTATCTGGCACTCATATGCCGGGTCCTTATCGAGTATAGAAACAGTATACAACGATTGGTCAGGCAAAGGGGTACTTAATTGAAACGAACCGTCCGCCGAAAATCCCTCTGGCATCATTCCATTCAAACCTAGAGTCACCCAACTGCCATTGATACCGCCAATCGAACCTCCGATGGTAAACGGCAATGTGTAGCAATTGACTTGTATAAGCACATACCCATTGGTCAAAATCATATCTTTCGCAGCGCTGATCGAGCAATTTTGAACCGGGCTTTTTAAGTTAGAAGCAGCAGCATCAATTACCACATCATAGGCCGTGCCCAACGGATATGAGTTCGGCATATATTGAGCAAATGTGCCGCCATAGAGAATCAATGTCGAAGCATCGATATTGTTTCTTACAACCAAAGAGTTGGGCGAAGTTAACCCGTAGGTGCTTACTAAAATCCGGTAATTCAGTTCAGTGGTAAACGACCATGACGAATCGACTGCGGATACGCTGCCATTGATATCCGTAATGCCGGATTTGATTTTCACGGTATACAATGAGTACTGGGCCATTTTACCGGGATCAATCAATACGGTATCCGTCAAATAGTCATATATTAGAACCGGTTTGACTTGCCACCCGAGTGAATTGACACCTGAAGCTATATTCTTATTTGCAATTTTTAACAACAGTTGGGGATCCCCCAGGGGAATATATTCAACCGTTATGTAATTGGCCAGGTTCGCTATAGTATTGGCGTCTAACGGCGCCGAAAATGAAACCGAAATCGGACTGCTTACCAAAACATTGGTCGCATCGGCCGCCGGCGTTACCGAGCTGATCATCGGGTTCGTCGTTTGCGAAGGAATATAAAACGACCATGAGTAATCATGCAGCATATTGTTCCCGGCGGGATCGGCAATGCCCGTAGTTAACGTGGCCACATACAAAGAGCCTTCAACCAACGGATTTATCGCCACATCGGGGGTAAACACAAGCGTAGTTTTATCCGTAGCCGCATCATACAAAGAGCTGAGAAGACCTTGGTAGTTCGTCGTCCCATCCGTTAGAGTAAAGTTCGCATTGATGATCGTCGCCGGATCGACTTGTCCGCCGACTACCGCGCTGATAATACCTGTCGCGGTAAAATTTGTTTCTCCGTTCAGCGGAGTTACACTCGCCACCTGCGGACCGGTCGACGCTTGCACTGAAAAAGACCAGCGGTATTCCGCGCCCAACGGAATCCCGTTAATATCGGCAACGGTACCCGATATTGTCGCGGTATAAATTAAACCGGCTTCAAGCGGCGAAGCCGGGTCGGGGATAATGGTAATTATGCCCACCGGGTTTAAAGGATCGGTTGTTTGATCGACCGCATAGTTAATCGATGAAGGAACAATCATCATTCCGTTATCCAGGCTTACCGTCAAAGCGCTGATCGTTGTCTGATCCATTTCGCGATTAAACGTAACGGAAATCGGATCGCCTAAAGCGACCGAGGTTGTTCCGTTAGCCGGCGAAACGGCGGCAATTGCCGGCGGCATGGGCGGCTCCATTGAAAAAGACCAGCGGTAGTCGGCCGCCATGGGATTTCCCGCCAAATCCTTAATCAACGTGTTGATGGTCATGGTATAAATTTTACCGTAAACCAAAGGCGTAGCCGGATCGGGCGTAAACGTGATCTGGCTGTTGAGACCATTCATGGTATGGCTTACCAAACCGGGAATATTCGCGGTTCCGTCGTTTAAAACAACACTCGATGTTGTTACGGTCGAAACATTCAGCTCTTCATCGAAAACGGCCGTAATGGCAGTGCCTGCCGGAACATTTGTTGTTCCGTTTACCGGAGTAGTTGTCATCACCACTGGCCCCGTTAAATCGGACTGAGAACCTGTGGTGAAAGAAATTACCCTGCCAATCGCCATGGTTTTTCCGGCTAAATCGGCTACCGTTGTAAGAACATTCAAAGTATAGGTGGTATTTGCATAAAGGTCGGTCGCAGGCATGAATACGGCGCTATTATTTGCTCCGTTATATAAAACATTGCCGCCCACTAACGCGCCAATTTCCGCAGGCGGAACCAAGGGGTTGGTTGTGCCGGTAATCGTTAATTGAACGGAACTGTTATTGACTGTCCCCGGCGACATCGGCTCGGAAAAGTTAACGGTAATATTGGCGTTGAGATTTATATTCACGCTACCGTCCACCGGCGAAGTGGAAACCACATCCGGCGGCGTCGTATCAAGTTGGGTGCCTGATTGAAAGCTGAATACAACAGGAGAAACAAGGCCATTGCCGCTCAGGTCGGCTACGCCCGTACCTAACGTTACTTGAAATTTCGTAGAAGGATCAAACGTTCCGGCTGTGGGTACAAATGTCGCCGTATTTGACAAGACATCAAATTGATATGCGCCGGGGACTGAAACAGCCTTGGTTATATTCAGCACTTCAAAGTTTACAGAGTTTAAAGTGGCTAAATCGATTTCTTCGGAAAAGGTAACGCTAATGCTTGCATCAAGCGCAACCCCGTTGCTCCCGTTGATAGGGGAAGTACTGTAAATTTCGGGCGGAATCTGGTCCAGCTCGGTAGTGAACGACCAACTGGCAACCGTCGTCGCGGGAGCTACCGGTTGCTGAACATTTGGCGTTGTAATCGCCGTATCGGTAATCCCGCCGGCAATATTAATCGTATACATTGTATTATTTCTCAATAAAACTTCGGGGAACATCATAATCGTGTTACCCGGAACCACATACGTTACGACTGTGGGAACCGTGTTCACGCCGTCAGTCAAGGTCACCGTACCGGGCACAATCGAACCGGGGTGAATCGGTTCATCGAAAGTAATGGAGATCCCGGTTGTTGTGGTTACCCCGGACGACCCGTCTACCGGGTATCGAAAGATAATCGACGGTACAGTGGTATCCGCCGCCAGCTTCGGCGAGTTTTGGATAAAAGTAGTAAATGTAAAGGCGTATGGCGCGCCCATGACATTGCCCTGCATATCGGTCACAGTCCCATCGACGGTAACCGTATGCAGTTCGCCCGAAGCGAGCAAACCGGCCGGCATAAAAACGGCGGCTTTGGCTACATTATGATACGTTACCGTTCCGGCAACCGGAGCCGAGGTTGAGTCGACCACTTGAATGGCGCCCGGCGCTGTAATTGTTGCGGGGTCCATGTCTCTGGTAAAACCGATAACAATAGCTCGGTCGCGCGAGTGTGCGGCAAATCCGTTGCTGGGGATAGTCGATACAATAAACTCATTTCCCTGCACCAAGGTATCTTCGATATTTCTCGCCTCTGTACAATTGAGAACCCATAACATCACGGGCGCCAATAGTAACGCGCTCAGATACCGGGTGATTTTTTCCTGTGTTGCCCAACGATTCCGTTTCATATGCCTTCCTCCTGCGCAAAATCAAGCCAAAAATTAAGGCTAAATTCGCACAATTGTCACTATAGCTAGTGACGCAATTTTGTCAATATATATTTGTATTTTTCTTTTTATGAATTTTTTATATCGCATAACGCCTTGCCGCCTTGACGGCGCTCTCCGCATCGATTCGCCTAACGTCTATTCCGCATGCCGTTTTTAATTTAATTCAAACTTCAACGGCATTTCCATAATGATGGACACCTTCTTCCCGTCGATGATCGGCGGGCTGAATCGAGCGCTTTGCATGATTTTAACGGCTGCAATTGCGAATTTTTTTTTCATCGTTTCGGTAACTTCGTCCGGCAAAGGCTTGCTTAAGCGGGTACTCAGGACATTTACGGAGAGTACGTTTCCTTCCTGGCCGATCACGAGGCTGACAAAAACTATTGCTTCAATTTCTTTCTGACGCCCCTCTTCAGGGTAAATTTTTTGCAGTTTACCCTGCGGCCGCGGGGGCACCACATCGGGATAAAAGGCCAAATCAACGGCGTCTTCGGCATCGCTTAACCCTTCGGCCCGTTCCACCTGTTCGGATACGGGAGTCTCGGCTTCTGAGCTTATAGCGATTTCACGCTTGCTCATCCTTTTGGGCATCAAAACCTTGTCAATGTCAAGCACCTGAAAGACATCGACCGTTTCCTCCATCCGTTGGATACTTCCGGCGGAAGAATAAAAAAGAGCGAAGGTCAGCAAGAGAAAAGAGATCGTAAAAGAAAAATAAAAAGGGTGGTTTTGGGTTGCCTGGCCTGTTTTGTCGAACCAGCTTACCCCGGAATCTTTTTCGGCGGTTATTTTTTTTCCTTCTTTCATCCATTCCATTTTATTTTCGCCCGTAAGATAGCGCCCCCCGCTCTTCGGCCATAAAAGTAACATTTAAAAAATCACCTTCTTTTAAAACATCCATTAGATCGGAGACAAAGCTGTAATCGAGATTCTTGTCAGCCGTAATGGAAACGGGGATCTCTTTTTCATAAGCCCGCAGGGCGAGGAGATCCCGGATGTTGTCAAGATTGATTGCCTCTCCATCGCAATAGTATTGCCCCTGGCGGGAGATCGTAATATATAAACTTTCTTGTTCGGCCGGTTCAACCAGCCCCGATGGGGGTTCGACATCGACGCCCTTGGGGGGTTCCGTTGTCGTTGTCGTCATAAAAAATACAAGCAGCAGCATAGCCATGTCGGCCATCGCCGCGCCCACACTGATGGATTTAACGCCTGCTTTGTTTAATTTTTTATTCATACGCCCCCCTTTGATTCGGAGGCTACCTTTTTCAGTGAAATTTTGGATACCCCGACCAGACGGGCGATGCTCAAAGCATCGATCAATCTTTCGTACCGGATCTTCGGGGTCATGGAAACGACATAAATTACATCGCCGGCAATAGCCTTTTTATCCCGTAATAGTTCGATTGCCCTGTTCTCATCGACAACCAGTGGGGCGCCGCCTTCAATGGCATATCCCTCTTCCAGGGGACGAATCTGAAAAAGTTGCGACTCTTCGACCTTGACGGCCCCCCCGGACGGCGAAGGCAACGAGAGAAAAACTCCTTGCTTCATCATAAACGAGCTTGTCACAATAAAAAAAACAAGCAATAAAAACGCCATATCTCCAATGGCGGATGTTTCGACCTCGCCGCTTTTGAGATGATTTCGAAATTTCTTTTTTACAGCATAGGGGTTCATTGGTTTTAAACCCCGCTTTTTTGCGAATAGACGGGAAGAGCCTGTGTAAAATCTTCAATCAATTCGTCGGCATGAACCGTCTGCGTTTGAACGACATGAGCAAAAAGGTGATAGAAAGAGAGAGTAAAAACCGCAACCGCAAGACCGCCGGCCGTTGTTACCAGAGCAATTTGAATACCCACGGCGACAACCTTCGCGTTAACGACCGCCGCTGTTGCAATGGCGGCAAACGCCTTGATCATACCAATGACAGTCCCGAAGAAACCGACAAGGGGAGCCAGGTTCCCAATTCCATGGATCAAGTTCAGTCCCTTTTCGAGACCATTCAAGTAAATCTGCAGGTCGTCCCGAAGTTCGTTCTCAAGCTCTTCTTTAAACAACGACTGGCTACGCCCGGCTTTTTGACGCAAGCGTTCTTCAACTGTGCTCTTTTTCCAGGCTCTGGTATTATAATAATAAATCAAACGTTCGCCAGAAAGGGTCATCCCCAAAAGAAGCATGGCCATGATGATAAACATCACAGACCCGCCCTGTTTGATTACGCCAAACAGTGTCTCTTGCCCTTTTTTGCCGATATCCGGCGGGGTTGGCTCGGCTTGAACTTCCGGTTCTTGCAAATCTACGCCCGTACTCATCGCCGGACTCTCATGCGCCGGTTGCCCCTCTTGCGCAGCCCCTGAAAATACGGGGAATAAAAACAGAAAAAGCAGCGCCGCGGCGGGCACCTTGTTTTGTTTTATCCTTTTCTTTTGAATCATATAATCTCCTTTATACGTTGCACTGTTTGACGCCGCTCTCCGGAGCGCCCGCCCTCTTGTGTTTGAAGAGTATATCAATTTGCGGCACCCGTCGACCGGCCCTTCAAGATCCGGACTCTTTTTTGGCCCCAATCCGTATCCTGATGTGGAATTCCACAACAGGATACGGAGCACTTAGAAATAGATCTCAAGCCCGAAAGTCGGTAAAATACCCGGACCGCTTTCGGTATCAACCACCGGATTTACATCTTTTCGATAGGGCTGATTGTATTTCCAGAGCTGTATTGGCATCCGCTGGTCATAAAGATTTTGAATTTCAATGTACCACATGATTCGGCCCCAGCTCTTGCTTTTTTCGCGGCTGAAACGCAAGTCAAGTTGGTGGTACAATGGAAGATATCTGCTGTAACGCTCTCCATAGACGGCGTCGTAACGTCCGATGCCAAAGGGGTCGCCGTCATCGCCGGCGATAGGGGTATAGGGCAAAGAAGAAAGCAGGCGAAAACGCGCGCCAATTAAATTTGCATTCAGCTTATAGCCCGCCACAGCCTTAACAGCATGCCGGCGTACATTTTCATTTTGAATCCAATCCGAACCAAGCGGGTCAAAAGCAACGGGCAGCCCCGAGCGTTGCCGGCCTTCCATGTAGGTATACGACAACCAACCGTAGAGGGTCCGGTCGACAGGGCTTTTCTCTTTTTTCAAAGTCAATTCGGCTCCATACACCTCTCTTTGCCCGCTATTATCGCCAAAAGTTTGTTTTCCATTGACGACCAGCCCGGAGGCCGGCGTAAAAAGATCCCGGTAGGTATTTGAAAAGGCTTCAAGTTTCAGACCATAAAGAGCGCTGAATTTTTTTTCAATTCCAACCGTTCGGTGGATCGCCTTTTCCGCCTTCAACCCGGTTGCATCGATCAACTGCGGGGCTTCGGACTGCCAGTAAAAGTTGGTCTGGATAAACGAGCCATAGGAACCGGCCCCCGCCGAAAGTACCGTATCGCCGGGCAACGCCCAGCTAACCAGACCGCGCGGGTCGACAGTGGTGAGATCGTCATACGGAAAGTAATCGCCCCGGACTCCTCCCTCAAAGGTAAACGAACCGAAATTAAAATTTTGATCGAGAAAGCCAGAGTAAACCCAACGGCGCGAATTCTGGCTGAGGTATTCCACATCGAACATATCTTCGGTATAGGTCAACCCCGACCATACGGCGCCGTTAAACTGCTTTTTCGGTATAATCACACTGCCTTCGGTTTTATATTGATAGAGCATGGCGTCAACGCCCGCCCGGGTATGGGAAAATTCGGAATGAAAGGCCAGTTCTTCTCGAGCCCCGAATATGTTCTGGGTCGATTTTCGCCGCTGGTTCCGAATCCACGAGGGGGCGTTTTCATTGTCAATGTTCTGAAATCTCGTGAGAGAATTTAAAGACGAGAAAACTTTCAGCGTGTGAGAAAAAATATCCGAAGGGCGGTAGGTATACCAAAGAGACTGGATATGGGTTTGCACTTTCAGGCTTGTTTCCAAATCCAGCAAAAAGGGGTCTGTCGTTCCCTCTTCCAGAGCCTTCTTTCTGGTATCCGCATCGGAGACTACAGAGCGCTCCATCGCATCTCCATACCCCAGAAAAAGCGTCGTGAGAGAACGGTACTTATCGAGAAAAATTTTTCCCTTGAGCTGGTAATCGTAATACTCGGGCAAGCCCGCCTGATCGCCGGTGGCTGACTCAAGCAGCGGGCCCAGAATGGCAGTGAGGTAGCCGTACCTGGCGGCACCAATCCAATACCCCCGGCTATTGCCGCCCCCCTCAATATCGTTTGACCGGGAAGCGAGGGGAGCGCCGGTAGAGATGTTCGATGATATCATACCAACGCCAATGTGGGTTCCGCTCTTCTTTATATCATCAACAGTGTTAATGTTAATAACCCCACCCAGAGGAAAATTACCATACATTGCAGGAGCCATAGAGGAATAGAGATCAATTTTGTCGATCAGGTCGTTATGGACCACCGAATGAAGACCAAGAAAATGCTGGATACTGTGAACAGGGATCCCGTCAATATAATAACGGTTCGTAAAAGGGTCGGCACCCCGGATAATCAGGGGACCAAGCCCACCAAACATCGGAAACTGATCGACGCCGGAAAAAGAGGCAAGCGCATTGATGGAGTCGCCCAGGGTCGCCGGCACTTCTCGTATCTCCTCCTGGGTCATGGTTTGCCGCGACAAGCTCTGGAGATCGCGGCTGCCGGTAACATGAAGGGTTTGACCCATAAGTTTGCCTAGCTTCAAGGTAACATGAACCTGAGTTTGATATGATCCTTCTTTTACTTCAACTTCCCGGGTCGCGCTTTGAAAACCCGAACTTTGAACGTACACCCGATACATACCGGGACCGGGAACAACCAGACGAAACCGCCCCTCTTCATCGGTTGTCGTTTTTGTCTTAAGTTCCGAAATGGCGACAGAAGCAAAAAGGGGCGTGTCTGTTTCGTTTGTTACAACACCTTCAATCGAATACGCGCCGGCCCGGGCGGACAAGCTCGGGCAAACCAGCGACAGGGTAAAACCTGCGACGGCAACCCGGGCAATCTTTTTTATTTTATGTAATATATATATGCGGTCCGGTTTCATGAGCTCTCCTAAGCGAAGCGTCGCTTGTCTGGCCCAGCATACGATATTTTTAAAACCGGGTCGACCATTCCTCCGAGAATCGGACTTGTTTTTTTACGGGAAAGCGCCGGGGCCGGGGGTTAGGCAGTGAGCGGAGTTGTAGAGCGGCGGAATTCAGTAGGTGTAGAGCCGGTTAATTCCTTAAAAACGGAGTTGAATGTCGACTTGGAATTAAAACCGCTCATAAAGGCAATCTGCAGTATCGGGTAATCCGTTAGCTCCGGGTTGACCAGTGCGGCTTTCACTTCATCGACACGGTAACGATTGATAAACGTGTAGAGGTTGGTCTCAAACTGATCGTTGATCACCTGAGAGATTTGATAGATCGGGTATCCGATGGCGACGGAGATGTCAAGGATACTGAGTTCCGGTTCAAGCCATGGTTTGTCTTCCATGTATTTTAAAAGACTAATTTTAATTTCATCGATCTTTTCTTTTTTTAAAGCGGTTTTGGCATATTTTCCCCCGCTCTCTTTTTCTTCGATCCGGGTTTCGGGGGGATGAAGCTGAGCCCATTGTTCGGCAAAAACAACAGGGTGGTTGAGAGCATAATAAGCAATGATAAAAATAAGAACGGAAACGAGAAGGTAGGTAATGTGACCAATGCCGGAACGGAGGATCTCAATAGGTACAAACTGAAAGATCATGACAGAAAACCATATGAGAATATTCATAAAAGTAAACGTGCTCAGCCAGCGAGCCGTATATCTTACGTCATCGGAGTAATACTCTTTGACATGATCCCGGTGTTGCCTGATGAGACGATAAGCGAGGATAGTATATACCATGCCATGGGCGGCAATCAAGTGATCGATGAGAACAAATTCCGAGGGGCGGTTTTCAAAAGTTCGGATAATCAGATCCCGAAGTTCGCCGGCAGGCAAGAAAAGGTAGGGCATCATAATAATTTTCAATAAAAAAAACATGAAGAAGTGAAGATAATCCGTTTTCTTAAACCGAATCTGCGTAGTCAGGGATTTTACATATAAGTAAAGGAAGGGCCCATGAACCAGAGGAAGCCCGGAAAAGATCAGCAAAAATTTAACATACTTTAGAAACAATTCGTGGTTTGCGCCCACCCCCTGAAATACGAGGTCGGCGGCAAGTAAAAGAAGCCAGAACATTTGAATTCTGTTCGAGAACAGATGCCCTTTTTTCTGAAAAAAAACCAGAGCCAAGAGAAGCGCCTGAAATCCGGCAATATAATAGATTGTACTGATCAACATGTCGCTATGACGAGGATCCAAAAATTTCGTACATCGTCAACTTCCTTTAATGAAAAGGAAAAAACGCCGGGGGTGGCGAAGAACGCCGAAGGCGGTCGAAGCCAGGGGGCAGACTTGCCCCCTACACAATCAGAGCCGGATAAATGTACTATGCGCGTGATATGAAAACCGGATTGAGCAAGAGAATAAAATCGCGAACGATGAAGAATAATTTAAAGGTGAATTATCCAATATTTTTTTGCTTTCGCCGGAAAAATTAAAAATAACCGCTATTATTTATACATAGCGAAAAAATCGTGAGATCCCGGCCCCACCCTACAGGGTGGGGGTGGTTAGTGGATAAAAAACGGTTTCAAAAAACAAAATCAAACGTCCCGAATGTATGGTTGACAAAACTACTCGTTCTGCTATGGTTGATCAATGCCAAGAATGGAAAATCTTTTACAAAAGTTTTTATCCGTGAGGGCCGTTTCGGAAAAAATATGCAAACCTCTGGAAATTGACGATTACAACATGCAAGCCATGGTTTACGGGAGCCCCCCCAAGTGGAATTTAGGCCATTGCACCTGGGCATTTGAGGCTTTTGTTCTGCAAGCCACTGTCCCGGCATACCGACTCTACAATGACCAATATCCGTTTTTGTTTAATTCATATTACGAGACGGTAGGCAAGCGCGTACAACGCGACCGCCGCTATCTCATGTCACGGCCCACTGTTAGCGAAGTGTACCGCTACCGGGCCGCCGTAGACGAGACAATCGAATCTCTAATGACAAACCGACAGGCAAAAATTTCAAACATCGAAGATTTTTTAATGCGCCTGGAAATAGCCATAAATCACGAGCAACAACACCAGGAGCTCTTTTTTACCGACCTGAAACATATCTTTTTTGAAAGCCCCCTGCAACCGGCCTACCAAAGCGAAACTCCCCCCCAAGGCGAAAACGAATCTAAAACCCCGGCGCTGAATTATGCCGAATATGGCGGAACCATCGCAGAGATTGGTTGCAAACATGACCAGGATAACGTGTTTTCTTATGACAACGAACGAGGGCGCCATCAGGTATATTTAAATCCGTTTGGCATTTCAAACCGCCCGGTCACGAACGGAGAATACATCGAGTTTCTTGAGTCCGGGGGTTACGCGGATTTTCAGTGGTGGCTTTCGGACGCCTGGGCTGTGGTTCAAAAAGAAAACTGGACTCAACCTCTTTACTGGGAGCACCGCGACGGCGAGTGGCATGAATTTACGCTTTACGGTTGGAAAAAAATTGACCACCAAGCGCCGGTTTGTCACGTCAGTTATTTTGAAGCGAATGCCTTCGCCTCTTATTCTGGCGCCCGGCTTCCTTCGGAATTTGAATGGGAATATGTTGCGTCTAACTGTCTCGATGAAATTTCCCAGGGTCATTTTATGAACAATCAATATTATCATCCTGTCGCAAACGCTTTATCCGCCGAAGCCAAAGAGCCCTCTTGTTTTTTCGGCAACACCTGGGAATGGACCAATAGTTCGTATTTGCCATACCCCCATTTTCAAACCCCGCCGGGAGCGCTGGCCGAATATAACGGAAAGTTTATGAATTCGCAACGCGTTTTGCGGGGCGGCTCCTGCGTAACGCCTCGCGATCATATTCGCTTGACTTACCGTAATTTTTTTGAACCATACCAAAGATGGCAATTTGCCGGTTTCCGGCTTGCCAAAGATATATAAACCAATGCCTTGCAAAGCGAACCGGGGAATCAAACCATTGAAAGAAAACCAAAGGATATGTAATGGAAGAACAAACAATCGAACGGGCCGGCAATACGTTACAAAAAAGTAACCCCGTAAAACAAAACAAACAAGACGAAGCGAATGATTTTTACCGGAAGTTTGCCAACGATGTGCGGGAAGGTCTTGGCAGCCAACCGAAATCTTTGCCATCTCTTTATTTTTATGACAAAAAAGGCTCAGAACTTTTTCAAGAGATAACCGCTTTGCCAGAATATTATCTTTCGCGAGCGGAACATGAAATTCTTGAGAATGAAAGCGTTAAAATTGTTGAGCAAGCGCTGCAAACTCTAAACCCGGATCAGCCGGTGCGTTTCATTGAATTGGGCGCCGGAGACACGTCTAAACTGTTCCCGCTCATTGAAGCGTTTTTGGACGAAAATATTGACATCCGCTATACAGCCATTGATATCTCGCCCACCGCCCTGGAGGCTCTCGCCGAACGGGTTGCGGATCAATTTCATATTCCTTTTCAAGGGGTTGTGGCAGAATACAACGAGGGTTTGCAAAGCCTGGCTAACGGGAAAGAAAGCGACTGTGAAGTTCAAAATTTTGTTTTTTTTCTTGGGTCAAATATTGGAAATTTTGCCAAATCGGAAAACCTGAAATTTTTAAGAACGATACGCAGGCATTTAAACCCCGGCGATTGTTTGTTGATCGGCATGGACAAAAAAAAGGATATTGATCTTCTCATGGATGCTTATAAAGATGCTTCAAATATCACTTCGGAGTTTAACCTCAACCTTCTTACCCGCATGAATCGGGAACTCAACGCCGATTTTAACCTTGAAAATTTTTCGCATCATGCATTGTATAATCCGGTCTCCGGCGACATGGAAAGCTATTTGATCAGCGAATGCGCGCAGGATGTCCATTTCGGAACGCTCAATGAGACGATCTCTTTTAAAGCCTACGAACCGATCTTTACGGAACGTTCTCATAAGTACGACGAGCATGACATCGACGAACTCGCCGGCCAGAGCGGTTTTGTTCCCCTGGCTAATTTTACCGATAAAAGTGAATATTTTATCGACACCTTGTGGACAATTCACAGTTAATGAAACGAATAACAGATATGCCTTTTATTATGAATACGAATAAACGCTTTCTTGTCACAGGTCTTTTTCAAACGCTTTTCTTTACAAGCGCGCTTTTGTTCTCGGGCGCTCTTCTTTTTATTTTTCCCCAAAGTCCTGCGGAAAATAATTCGGATCAAGCGGAAGAAGAGCTTGCCCGCGTAGCAATTCTTGCCTTTCGGGACGATACCGGCACAAAAAACTTTCCGTATATGCCGAATAGCTTAAGCAACGCGATCGATAAATCAATGCAAAAAAACTTTCGTTACGAGCGGATCGCCCCCGAACGGGCAAACGCCGCCTGGCAAGAGATACAAAAACGCATTGCGGATGAAACGCAAAATTCACAAGAGAGTAAAAAGAAAAAATCCGAAAAAAAAGAAGAAAAAAGAAAATCAAAAGAAAGCAATGGTTCCGGGTTGGGGATCGCCGACGGCGAAGGAAAAAAGGAACGCCAGGAAGTAAAACAAATCAAAGAGCTGGCTGAAACCATAGACGCCGATGTCGTTATCTATGGCAACTTTGTCATTGACCCTGAAACCAGCGACATTGTGTTCAATGTTTCTCTCTATCTTACCAGCGTTGAAGGCTCGAAATTGATACCCGAAACGCGAAATGCCGTTGACAGCACGATCTTTAACGCGACGGAAAAAGTAGGCTCTACCATTGTAGCCGAGATATCGCAAATGGTCGCCGACTATGAAAAAAGCAGTGAGAAAAAAACAGGCGAAGAAACGGAACCTGCCGGTCCCGGCGAGAAGACCGTTTTAACGCGCGAAGCGGCAATCGATAAAAAATCGTGGAATATAAAAAAATACGACATTGGTCTTCAAGCAAGCGTTTCGGGTTCACCGCAAATTGACAGCACAGAACCGGTTCTTGGCGCCATGTACTATTTCCGGTATTATTTGAAATCCGGGGTACACTTCGGAGCCCGGTTTGGAATTCAAAGCTTCAAACAAAACAACAATACCGCTTTTGTCGAATTTGCCTCGCTCCCCCTGGCTCTGCTGGCAGGTTACGCCTACAGGCCAACCAACCGACTGCAGCTCTTTGCCCAGGTCAATGCGGGTTATTACTTTGGCGAATTGACAACGCGCTATTATGATTATCCCGAAACGGTACTCAAAGTACGGAACCCTTATTTTGGCGGAAGGTTTGGCGCGGAATACTTGGCTCTCTCTTTTTTATATGTTGGCGGCGGTTTTGAAACCGGGATTTTTTACGACGACCCGACTTCGATGGAAACCTATGGCTTTGAAATTCATACCGGGGTGGTTTTTTAATGAACCGCTGCGCGGTCTGGCCGACCATTCGCATTGCCGTTCTCATTGCCACCGGAACTTTTTGGGCGTTAATTTTTCCGGTTTGTATTTCAAATGGAATCGCCGATGAATTTCAAAATCCGCAAAAACCCTACCTTCTTGCCTTTGTTTCTTCTGCGCCAACCGTTGGCGACATGAGCGGTTTCAGTACTCTGGCGTGCCCGGGAACCGGCGTTAGCAATGCCGATTGCGGTTGCCAAAGTCTGGCCCAATCAGCCGGCTTGACATCGAAATCTTCTTCGTTTCGGGCTTTTCTTTCAACATCGTCAACCGACGCAATTTGCCATATTTTAGGCAAATCGGGAACGGTAAACAACTGTACCGAAGACGCAAAAAATTCTCCCCGGTACAAGTTGGCCAATGGAAGCTATATCGCCGACACGGCGTATGATTTAATTACCGGCGGCCCCTCTCCGTATTTAAATGCCGATGAGTATGGCACTCCTATTGCTACGCAGGTCTGGACGGGAACCGGAAACCAAGGCAGCGGCAGCGGGCTCGCAAACTGCAACAACTGGTCAAGCAACGTAAACACCTCCAGCGGCGTTTTCGGAGATAACCAAATGAACATCTGGTTAAACTCCGGGAGCAACACCTGCGACATCAGTTACCCTGTGTATTGTTTTGAAGCTCCTTAATCGAAACCATTCTAAATTCATTTCGATTTTTATCTTGACAGGCCCGATAAACTTTTTCAAAATTTATTACAATTTACTTTAATAACAACCTTTGCTTTTGAAAATGCGGAAGGACCAATCAAATGGAAGTCATTCATTACAACAGGCTCAGCATACGGGCGCGAGCGCTCCGCGCCTATTTTAAGCATAAGAACAAAACAAAAAAATTTTTACCGGATATCAGCCTGGAACGCAAGCGAATTCAATCGATGTTGTCTACGTCTCGCTTTACCGACACCCGAAAAATTCATACCCGCTATTTTGACGAAAAAAACCTGAAAGCCGTTTTATTTACACCCCTCGCTCAAGCCAAAACAAAACAAAAACGCCCCAAAAAAGATAACACGGTTGTTCTCTATTTTCATGGCGGCGGTTTTTGCTGGGGCACCGTATATACTCATAGCGGGGTCGCCGCACATATCGCCCGCGCTTCGGCCTGCCCGGTACTTTCCGTAGGATACCGGCTTGCGCCAGAACACCCTTACCCGGCAGCCATTGACGACGGACATGCCGCATACAAGCACTTACGAAAAGAAGGGTATCGCGCAAGCGATATTATTTTAGCCGGGGATTCCGCGGGAGCGGGCCTGGCCGTAGCTTTGTATTACCGCCTCCGGGATGATGAACGAAAAAACAAAGGCAAAACGAAGGGCCAAAAGGCGGAAATCCCCCAAAAGTGCATTTGCCTCTACCCCTGGTTGAACATTCTCGACAATGATGATGATCGTTATGTCCGGGGCAAAGAAGATCCTGTTTTAAATATTCAGGAAATCGATATTCTTGCCGGGTACTATCTGGAGGGCGCCTGGAAAAAAAACAAAGCGCAGCGACCGAAAACAAATAACATACAAAAAACCGAACAACTTACGGAGGTGGCGCCCGGCGTGCATTTGCCGCCTTTGCGCGCCGTGAAAAAACCGGATAAAAAGTTATCTTTCGCTTCGCCCTTGTATGGCGACGCTTCCGGTCTCGGTTCCTTTTTGATTCAAACCGGCACTTCCGATATCCTGCATTCGGATGCGGTGCGGTTTGCCGCTCTTGCCGACCGGGCCGGAGCCCGCGTGCGATTGGAAACCTATCATAAGATGATGCATGGCTGGCATTATATCGGAAAGCCGCTACCGGAAGCAAAGCGAGCTTTGATCAATATCGCCCGTTTTATCCATGAAAGTTAATTGGATAAGATCCTCAAAAAGATTGACGGGAACACTCGCTTTACTTTTATATCCACATGGCACACAAAAAGGGCGGCGGTTCATCGAAAAACGGACGCGATTCAAATGCGCAGAGACTTGGTATTAAAGCTTACGGAGACCAACTGGTTACGGCTGGTTCCATTTTAGTACGCCAACGAGGAACGGTTTTTCATCCAGGACAAAATGTCATGCGAGCGAAAGACGACTCTCTTTTTGCAATTATCAACGGACGCGTCAAGTTTGAGCGTATTGATAAGCGCCGAAAAAAAATCTCCGTATATCCCGCTTAAACATTCTTGTATAAATTTGTAGATGAAATTCGCATTCGGGTCAAAGCCGGCAACGGCGGACCGGGCGCCATTTCTTTTCGCCGCGAGAAATTTGTTCCCATGGGCGGGCCGGACGGCGGGGATGGCGGCCGCGGGGGCGACATCTATCTTCAACCCGACCAACGGGTATTGAATTTCTCTCATTTGCATAAAGACCGTCTCTACAAGGCCTGGAACGGCCGAAACGGATCGGGAAACAACCGTTCCGGTTCCGACGGCAAAGATCACTCAATTAAAGTTCCGGTGGGAACGGTTGTCTATAGCGAAGAGGGCGAACTGATCCATGATTGTCTCGATGAAACACCGTTTTGCCTGGCCAAAGGCGGGCGCGGGGGCAAAGGCAACGCGCACTTTAAAAGTTCGACCTTCCAAGCCCCTCGTTTTTCGCAACCGGGCGAAGATTCCGAACCTTTTACCATTATCCTTTCTCTTAAACTCATTGCCGATATCGGTTTGATCGGCCTGCCCAATGCGGGGAAATCGACGCTCTTAAAAACGCTGACGCATGCGGCGCCTAAAATCGGGAACTATCCATTTACAACCCTGAGCCCCAACCTCGGAACGCTGGAAATAACGCCCGCAAAAACTCTTGTCATTGCGGACATTCCGGGGATCATTGAAGGGGCTTCCATGGGGCATGGGCTTGGGCTTTCGTTTTTAAAGCATATTGAACGGGTTCGCCTGCTGGTATTTGTTCTCGATGTCGCCACCGCAAATGTGGAAGATGAGCTGAATATCCTGCGAAAAGAGTTGGATGAATATAACCCGGAATTGAACAAACGGCCTCATTTGGTTGTTTTCAATAAATCCGATTTGGTTGACCCCGAATTTCTTTCGGAATGGATGGAATCTTTTCAAGCGCAAGGAATCCGCCCTATCGCCATATCCGCCACGGAAAACAAAGGGATAGAAGAATTGTTATCGGCAATGCGAAAGCTGGTTTAACGATTTACTTAAACATCTCAAGCATTTTCCGGTTTTTTTCTTTTTGGTCTTCCAGCATCCGGTAATTGTATTCTTTTACAATATCAAACTCGGCAAAAATGCGCATTTTTTCTTCAACATACTTATCGAGAATTTGTTTTTGCAAGGCCCCCATCTGTACGACGACCTGCTCTCCCCCGGAAACATTGCTGCGGAATTCTCCGTCTTCGGAAGCGACTTCTACTACGCCTTCATTTACATAAACCCCGCTGGGAACCGGCTCGTCTTCTTGATTCCCCATTGTCATTTCATCCGCCGGTTGTTGGTCTTCTTCGGTCGACTCGTCTTGAGAGCTGACTAAAAATTCGGTTCCGCGAGCGCCGGCCGTTACGGTGGGCGTTTTAATGGTCATATCGAAATTTTTGGATTTTGCAATTTTTGAATAAATTTGGCCTTGGTTCATCTCCAGGGAAACATTTTTTTGGTCCCCCGATTCTTTCATGGTTTCTACGCGAACCACAGTATTTTCGGCTACCTGGAAAATATAGTAATCGCCAACCTGTACTCTGACCTTACCTTTTTCCGTTACAATTGTGTCCGACTCGTAAAGACGATCCTTGAGATGCAAAGGCTCCCGGTTGTCATCTCTCAGAACATAGGCTTTGCCAATGACCAAAGATACGATCCCCGCGGGTTGCCCCTGGCTTGCGGTTTTTGCATAGTACAACGAACCTGAAAAAACGGTAGTTAAAATAATAAATACATGGACAAATGAACGAAAAAACTTTTTTTCCATGACGTAAAAGTAACGATCCCCCTGTCATTGTCAAGTCACAAATTGCGTTCGAGTAAGACAAAAGACAAATAAAAAGTGGTTGATCAGGCATATATTTTTATACTATTAAGCAGCCACTATGAAAGTAAGACATTATACCATCATGGGAAAAGTCCAGGGCGTAGGGTATCGATATTTTGCGCAAGATGTCGCCCGCAGCCTTTCCATCAAAGGGTGGGTAAAAAATTTATTGGACGGTAACGTGGAGTGTCTTGCTGCCGGAACCGAAGAAAACCTTGAAAATTTTGAGAAAAAAATACGCAAGGGTCCGCCGCTTTCGCGTGTTGTGAATATGGAACGCGAAATAATTTCAATTGAAGATGTAAGTGTTCCGGATGACTTTTCGGTTCAGTAATTGCGTCAGTAAATTTTCCACCAGTGCCAATCAGATAACGTAATAACGCCGCTTTAACCGAACCAGTTCGCCAATAAACCCCGTTTTTTAACGACTCTTCTCAATTTGTCCATACTATCGATGGTGGCATCATAACCCTTTTGAATGATTGTTTCATATTGCGAATGATCGGCCCAATGGATGCCGTCCAGAATTGGGTGGATTACCAGCGAAGCGTGTTTGAGTTGGTATAATTTCCGGTACTGTGCGGCAATTTCTTCGCTTCGCATCATTACATCAATCCCAGTTCGTACTTTTTTTTCAAGAAGAAACGCCGCTGAAACATCGACGGCAATGATCTTTTTCACGCCCAAGGCCAATGAAGTGTCGATCCCGATCCGGTCGAGAACGCCTCCGTCAACCAGCGAATGTCCGTCGATATTTACCGGCGGGAAAACCAGAGGCATGCTAATGGACGCTAAAACGGCAGGCCGTAACGGACCCTCTTTAAAGATTTTTATTTCGCCTTTTTCAAGACTAACGGCGGCGCAGGCAAAGGGAATTTCAAGATCTTCAAAATTCACATCGGGGATAATTTGATAAACCGCTTCTTTAATATCTTCTTCGGAAAGGATGCCATTGGTTAAAAGCAAGCGGCTAAACAAACCCGTCTGCCGGTAAATGCGATTGATCCGCAAAAGCAGTTTTCGCTTGCTCGTATCGCCCGAGCCGGACCGCCAGGAGCCAAGCAGCGAATCCTGGAATTTTTCGCTCGTCAAGTGGGTAACGATCTTTTTTTCAACCCGGTCAATATTCGGGTCTAATGCATAATTGGCCCCCACAACAGCGCCCATGGAAATGCCAACGATCATATCGTAGGAAATACTTTCTTGAGCCAAGGCGCGTATAACGCCAATATGCGCCATCCCCCGCGCGCCCCCGCCGCCCAGATTCAACGAAGTTTTGTATTTTCCATAATCGCTCATTCCACCAGGATGCATATTTTATTCCGCTTTTTCTTCAACCCGGTAAAATATTTTATCAATATTCTCCAAGAAAGAAGAGGGGTCAAAAACCTTGTTCCATTCGGTGGCATGAATAGAGGACAACTTGGGATGACCGATTAAACGTTCGCGCAAGTTTTTACCTTCTTCGTTTTTCCAGACTTCCATGGCCTCGGTTTGAATAATCCGGTATGCTTCTTCTCTTGTAATTTCAAGACTTTCGGTAATTTTTAAAAGCGCTCTGGAAGAATAAATTAAACCGCCGGTATGATTCAATACTTTGGAACAATTTTTTTCATAAACGTGCAAGCCATCCATGACAAACTTCATTTTAATGAGCATATACTCAAACAGCGAAGTTGCGTCGGGCAAAATAATCCTTTCGGCGGAAGAGTGCGAAATGTCGCGCTCATGCCAGAGACCGATATTTTGCTGGGCTGTTTGCGCATACCCTAAAAGAACCCTGGCTAGCCCTGACATACGTTCGCAAAGAATCGGGTTTCTTTTGTGCGGCATCGCGCTGGAACCTTTTTGCCCTTTTTGGAAAGGTTCTTCCACTTCGCGGCTTTCGGTTTTTTGTAGCAAACGGATTTCCTGGGCAAGACGGGCAACCCCTTGAGCCGCTATGGAAATGGCGTTGATAAAAACAGCATGCCTGTCACGGGGTATCACTTGCGTGCTAACCGGTTCTACGTTGAGATCAAGTTTGTTTAATGTATACTTTTCAAGTTCGACAGGAACTTGCGAGTAAGTCCCCACGGCGCCGGAAATTTTGCCAAAACGCATTTCTTCAATGGCCGTTTCCAAGCGGCGGTAATTTCGCGAACACTCTTCATAATAGCCAAGGAGTTTCAACCCCAAGGTTGTCGGTTCCGCGTGAACGCCATGGGTCCGCCCAACCATTGTCAGGTGCTTATACCGTTTGGCTTGCGTTAAAAGAATTTCCAAAAATTCGCCAAACGATTTCAAGATAAGTTTTCCGGACTCTACGGCAATGACAGAAAGAGCCGTATCAACGACATCGGAAGAGGTAAGACCAAAATGGACAAAACGGGAGGAAGGCCCAATGTTCTCGGCGAGATTTGTCGTAAAAGCAATAACGTCATGATGCACTTCATTTTCAATTTCAAGAATACGATCAACGGTAAATTGCGCGTTGTTTCGTATGTTTGTCATATCTTCATCCGGAATAAGACCTTCTTTATTCCAGAATTCGCAAACATGGATTTCAAGTTTTTTCCAGACGTCAAACTTGTGTTCCAGCGACCAAAGGCTTCTCATTTCGGGGGTTGAATAACGATCTATCATGCTGCAAACTCCAGTTCCCCAACACCCTGCCAACTCTTTTCGCAAAGAAAGCTGGCGCGAAATTATTTCAGGCCTATTGCGCCTACTCTTTCTCGGCCCAGTTTTTTAGTTCTCTTTTGATTTTGTTTTTGACTTTTTCGGCAATTTCTTCCCACTCTTTTTCGTCTTCTTCTTCAGCCCACTCACGGCACTTGTCATAGAATTTTTTTTCAAAGCGGCTTTCAAACTCCCGTTCAATGGTAGCCTCTACGTCATCTTTGCTTCGGCCTTTGCTAAATCGGACTTTTGTTTTGCCTTTCCCGGCGCTGCCCCAAATCAAGCCGATACCAAGGAGAAATCCGAAATCATACCAACCGCCGGTGTTATTTACCTCGTACACGCCAATGGTGTCCGAGAAAAGTCCGGCCACCAGCATAACCCAGGAAATAATGCCATGCCACAAACCTTCCCAAAAACCAGCGGGCGTTGTTTCGGTAAACCGGGCGTCGCCGGCTGTGCAACTTGCGGCAAACAACATCAGTAACCCAAGACCAAACAACCGGTTTGTCCGAATCCGATTGATTCCATTTAAAATTTTTTTCAAACCCCTGACCGGATAAATCATTTCTTTCATCTTATTTCTCCCTTCGCCGTTTGTTAAATGATATTGCATAATCTACTGCGAATCCATTTTGAACATAAAAATTTACTTTTTTTTGCATAGAACATGAATCATCGCAAAAAATACCGAAAAAGATCTATTCTTTTTGCAATAAGCCAACAATTGCGAAAAAACCGGGCGATCCTAGCCCCCACCCATATATGGGTGGGGTGGCGGGTACGTGGGAAAAAACGGCCCTCTCAAAGACCGAAAAGCTTCATCGTATGGTTCAACAAAGTACCCATCAAAAAAGAAAAAGGAATAATAAAAAAGAAAATGGACAAAGCGACCTTCATCCCCCGCTCTTTGATAATCATAAGCAAGTTCGCAATGCAAGGAATAAAAAGAGTAATTACGACCAGCGAAACCAACACCTGGCGCGGGTTCAGCATCCCGCGTTCATACATATGCAAAAAGCCCGCAGCGCCAAAGTCGCGCCGCAGAAACCCCATCACAAAACTGCCGGCCGACTCGGGCGGTAACCCCAATCCGTTAACCGTAACAGTCTCAAGCCACTTGTTTAAAAACGTAATAGCGCCGCTCTCGTGCAGAACAAAAAGAATAAAAGTACCAATTAAAAAAATCGGTACCGCTTCTTTTAAATACCACTTAGACCGCATGTAAGTTTTACGCAAAATATTGCCAAACTGAGGCACGCGCAAAGGCGGCAATTCAAGTAAAAAAAGCGTCACCTGACCGGGCAAAACCTTAGAGGCAAGATACCCCACCGAAGCCAGCGTAAAAAACAAGATCAATACCCAAGTCAACATATACCCAAACGGAATATAAGCGCCAAACGCTAAAATCACCCCAAGCTGAGCGGAACAAGGAACCCCGAGAGCCAGCAGTAAAGTAACCAGAATCCGTTCTTTTCGCGTTTCCATTACCCGGGCCGTCATCGTCGCCATGGTGTCGCACCCAAGACCGAGCACCATCGGCAAAATCGCCTTTCCGTTGAGACCCATCGTCTTAAAAGAAGAGTTTAACAATGAACCCATCCGGGGGAGATAGCCGGAATCTTCCAGAAAACTAAAAGCGATAAAAAAAGTAAAAACAATCGGTAAAATCAAGGCCAGGGCGTATGTGATTCCCATTGAGATTAAGCCGAATTCGCCCACGAGCAAATCAATCAACAACTGCGGGATCGGCAACGAGCTGACCGCGGCGGCAATTGCCGGAATCAAGTACTTGCCGAAAACAACCTTTTCGAGAAAATCCACCGCTATCCCGGCGCCCAATATTCCGACAAACTTATAGACCAGATAAATGACACCCAATAAAATAAAAAAACCGCTGGCGGGGCGAATGCTCCAGGTTCCCAGCTTGGTCAACCAACCCGATTGCGAAGGCGTATCCCGGTGATACACCTCTGCCTGGAGCTTGTTTGCATTTTCCATCCAGACAAGTTGCAGTTTGTGAATATTTAAATTGTATTTCGCCAGCGTCTCTTCCGCCGAACAAATTTGTTCGTCATTGAGCAACCCCCGTACGCCCATCTCCCCATAATAGACAGACAAGGCTAATAGCGGGTGGTTCACGGCTCGGATCATATCCACCAAACCTTCTTGCACTTCTTTATGCAGTTCCAGCGACAGCCGGGAAGGTTGAAACGGTTGCTTTACGGCGCGGATCAGGGCGCCAATGCCCTCTTTTTGAATGGCGATCGTCGGGATAACCGGAACTCCCAGAATATTGCGGAGTTTTTTAATGTCAATTTGAATCCCCAGGGAATTCGCTTCGTCCATCATGTTCATTGCCACGACAAACGGGATACCCGCATAACTCAGTTGCAAGGCCAGGATAAGCCCGCGGCGCAAATTTTTCGCATCAATCACTAAAATTACGCCCGGCATTTTGCCTGTCGCTCGCTCATGTCGAATCAAGATATCTCTCGTTACTTTTTCATCTTCGCTCAAGGGAACCAGAGAGTTAATCCCCGGCGTGTCGACCAAGCGTATCTTCTCTTTGCCAAAAAAACGGGCTGAGATATGCCCGGTGGTAACCTCTACGGTGGTACCGGGGTAGTTAGATGCGGTGGCGTATTTATCGGTCAATAAGGTAAAGATAACAGACTTGCCGACATTGGGATTGCCCACCAGATAAAAGGTATGATTATCGCCATCAATGTTAAAATTTCCGTGGTGTTCCATGCGATCTTACCGGCAGCGTTGCCCAATTTATTATTTTCTACGACTGAACTGAAAATAGTTTCAATCGACAATCGGCATACGGCGTATTTCAAAAAGGGGTTATTATCATTCTCGCGCTGTCGAGTATTTTTTATCCCTCAACAGAACGAGAACAAACTTGACGGCAAATCGCAAATTCCAAGACCATTTCTTCTATGAAACGATCCCTGCAAAATCCCCGCGTATTAACCGCTCTTTTTCTTATGTTTGCCGTTACGGCTTTAAATTTACTCGCCCGGTGGGAGGGGCAATCTCATTCGGCCCTTATCTGGCTCTTGCCTATTCTTTTGCTCCGCCTTTTTCGAATGAACTCTGGATTTGTCTGGATCGCCGGGACCGCCGTACTATTGGTTCTTGAAAACATCCTGACTGCGCGTCTTTCCGGGTTGTCAGACGCTACCGGTACGGTTTTTATCGGTTTGTTTACTCTTTTGTCGTTTCTCCCTTACGAGCTGGATAGACGGCTGGTGCGAAAAACAAACAGCCAAACGGACCAATTTTTTTCAACGCTGCTTTTCCCCGCTGCGGGCGTTTTGTTGGCATTTGCCGTTTCAAAAAGCGCAGGGGCTCTTTATATGACTCCCTTTTTATTTAACGGAGATAACCCTGTTTTACTGCAAACCGCCTCTTTTGCAGGTAACTTGCTAGTGCTATTTCTTGTCTTATGGCCCGCCCCCTTAATTAATAATTATTTTGACGATCGATCGAAAACCAACCGTGCAAACCTCTTTGCCTTTTTGTTTATTTTCATTGCCACTTCCGCTTACGGAATCTTTCAAATATCAAGAGAGCTGCCCTACTCAAATGTTCGCCTCTCTATCATCGACAACCAGTTTGAATCGCCGGAATTTTATTCAGGTCAAATGGCGGTGACCGACTTGCCGCCGGAAATGGAAGAAGTGTATGAAGCGGTGCCTTTTATGCGGGCCGGTTATGCAACCTTGCAGGGCGGCGAACTGCTGACCTGGACCAAAGGGTTTTCCGTCGATACGCGTAGCTTTGAGGACTTCATTGATTCGGCGCAAAAGCTGGCCCGAAAATCAAATGCGTACATTTTTTTTCCTTTGATCAGCAATGAGAGTTCTCTGCGGGGCGATCATGAAGACAATCAAAAGCAAGACAACCCAAAGTTATATTTCGTAGGCATCGATAACCGGGGCAAGAGATTGTCTGTGCAACTCTCCACAGAGGGACCTCTTTTTGCTCACACCCCGTATGGCGCGGTCCAGTATGTCCGTCTTGATGAATTGATGAAAATAAAAAAAACGGAAGCCGGCCTGCTGGTTGTTGTCCACGACCAGGAAAACGGTTATATGCCGCAAAGCCTCGCAATTCTCCGCGGAATCGAGTTGGGAACCAATATTGTTTTTCAAATGGACGATCGAATTCAAATGTACAGCGGGCGCGGGCGGCTTCTGCATGATGAAAGCATGACCGATGAAAATAACAAAACTGCAACGTTTATGGTGCCTTTACAAGAATTTGGCAGTTTCCCCGGCGCAGTTTCATTTGTTGCCTTGGTTATTTTTGTTTTATTTCTTGGCGCCATTGCCCGGTCTATCCGTATATTGAAACAAGAGCAAAAATCATGATTGCGCCCCGGTTGAACAGGAAAATCATAGAAAGTGTTTTATTGTTCGTAACTCTTTCAGCCGGCGCGTTTTCGCCATTGAACGTTTGGCCCGCCGAAGACGCTCGCGAACCGTATGAACCGAGTATACAAATGGGAAGCCAATTGGCTGATCAAAAAGAAAATGCAAAAAGCGGGGCGAATGAAGAAGAGGATAAAAACAAGAAAGACAAAGAAACCCTTATCTTAATCTTGTTATTTGTACCCGCCGCTCTCTTGCTGGCCCTGCCCTATTACCGCGTGAGGCAATGCCGAAAAGACGATGACAACTGCCGTTAGCCGCTTATTGTTCATTGTTCATGGCCGGGCTAAAATGTTTTTCATGACCCAGGCGAATTTTTCCGGTTCGGTATAATGAGGAAGGTGACCTCCGCCTTCAATGGTATAAAAATATGATTCCGGCAAACTGGCTTCAACCTCCCGCGCATAGTCTAACGGAAACAACCCATCGGGTACGCCCCAAATGAGATAGACAGGCCGGTCAAACAGCGCTGCCCGGTTGTTCAATAAGTAGTCGCCGCTGGTAATATCGTTAAAGAGCGCTTCATGCCGTGGCAAACTTTTTTCAGCCATTTTTTTTAAAATCCATTCGGGTAAATTTGGCGCCTTATCGCCCATCATCAGGTTTAATTTGTCGCGATACGAAGAGGCGGTTTTTGGCATGACAATATCGCGCTGTAAAAAATGAATCCATCCGGCGCTGTTGATTAAAATAAGTTTTTTCACTTTTTCGGGGTGTTCAAGCGCGTAAAGAGAAGCGACCCAACCCCCCATGGAGTTACCCGCTATCACTACCGGCTCGTCATTGGAAATTTCATCGACAAAAGCGTCCAACCCCCGGAGCATATCGTTCATGTTCAACTGATCTCCCTGCGGGTCGCTTTCTCCGTGCCCCGGCATGTCGGGGATATAAAGCCGGTTGCGCTCAATCAAGTATGGCACCGCTTCTATCCAGTTTGACGCATCCGTCAGGAAACCATGAAGCAGTACCAACTTCGGCCCTTCTCCGCCGGCATAATAAACCAGACGGTTGCCGTCGTAGTTCAGCTTCATTTTCGTCAGGCCTTTGCTTTCAAAATTTTTTCTTTGTAACCAAAGCCCTATTTCAACCGGGAAAAACAATGGAGGGCCGGCAAATAATGCAACCAAACCCAAAAGCAATAACCATCTCTTCATTACTCTCAACTTGGGGCCGCTGCCTTGACGTCAAGTTTTATTGAATTACAAATCGTTTGAATACGAAATCATTTCTTTGACAAAGGGCTCGATCAACGGCTTGCGCGCCTCGCGGTATTTCAAATAAAACTGACGCTCGCAAGTCAATCGCTTGAGAGGCAAGACGGCAAGGTTCTCATTCACGGCAAGGTTTGATATAAAACCGATCCCGATGCCGGCTTCTACGCTTTTAATCAAGCTAATGAGACTGCGCAACACCATGGAAACATGGCATTGTTTGATTTCCGGTATTGATAAAAATTTTTCGGCGATGATTTTTTGAATGGCCGATTTTTGATGATACAATAAAAGATCCGTTTTGGCGATATCGCTTAATTTCATTTGTGATTTAAGCGCCAAAGGGTGCGTTTTCGACACAACGGGAACGATGCGATCGGAACAAAGGTATTCGACAACCATGCCTTGGGTTGGAAAAGTCTCCGAAGAAACGGCAATGTCAACCATACCCGTCATTAACGCCTGCGTCACAAACTGATCGTCCCCCTCTAAAACCTGAAAAGCCGTGCCGGGGTGGCGCTCTTTCAGATACGCAATCATACGCGGCAACACCCACGATGAGACTGCGCCCCCTGCGGCAATGGAGATTTGATCGAGTTCGGATATATCGCGAACTTCCCGGATGAGTTCCTGCATAGAGTCCTGGATTTGGACCGCATGTTTCAAAAGAATCTTACCCTTGGGCGTAACCCGCATCTCTCTTGAGTTACGCTCTAAAAGAGTATACCCCAGCTCGCGCTCCAGTTTCGCAATTTGTTGGGAAAGCGCCGGTTGGGTAATCGCCAAATTCCGCGCCGCTTTTGATAAACTCCCGTCGCGGTATGTTTGAACAAAGTACTGGAGTTGTTTAAAATCCATTTTGAAGCCCCATTACTAAGTATGACGAATAAATACTGAAATGACAAGCAAAAAAGGGGCGCCCGGCTGCCCCAAAAGCGGGAACAAAGAGCTTGACAGGTTATGATAAAATCACGGGTCTAACCTAGAATCCGCGCGTGTAGCTCAGGTGGTTAGAGTACTTGCTTGACATGCAAGGGGTCCCTGGTTCGAGTCCAGGCATGCGCATAATCGTTTTTAATCATATCCTCAAAATTAAACAAGGGATTTACCCATGCATAAAATTACTCTGCCCAACCAGCAAATAGTAGAAGTCGACGAAAACAAAACATACGGGGAAATCCTCAACGAACATATGCCCGGCCTGGCAAAGCACGCTCTAGCCGTAAAAAGCGGCGAGAAAGTTCTCGACGTAAACCGGTCCGTATTTGAAGACGGTGAAATAACGCCCGTTACATTTGACAGCCGCGAAGGTAAGGAAATTTACTGGCATTCAAGCGCTCACATTTTAGCGCAAGCTGTGAAGCGGATTTACCCCCAAGCGCAATTGACATTTGGCCCGGTTGCCGACCACGGTCCCGGCTTTTTTTATTACGACATTTACCTGGAAGAAAAAATATCCGAAGAAGATCTTTCCCGGATTGAAGAGGAAATGAATAAAATTGCCGGCGAATCGATTGAAATTTCGCGGCATGTGTATGAACGAAAAGCCGCTATTGACGAATTTAACAGCCAAGGCGAAAAATTCAAAGCCCGGATTATCGATGAACTCCCGGAAGGAGTGGAAATCACCGTATACAAACAAGGAGATTTCCAGGACCTTTGCCGGGGCCCGCATGTGGCCAATACCGGAGTTCTGGGCAACTTTAAACTCACCGCTCTTGCCGGAGCCTACTGGAAAGGGGACGCCAACAATGAGATGCTCCAACGCATTTACGGCGTAAGCTTTCCAACCGCCAAAGAGTTGAAATCTTATTTGCATCGCATTGAAGAAGCCAAGAAAAGAGATCATCGAAAACTTGGCAAAGAACTGGACCTTTTCAGCTTTCATGAAGAGGCCCCGGGAATGCCTTTTTACCACCCCAAAGGAACGGCGCTTTTTAATTTGCTGCAGGCATACATTCGCAGCGAGTGCGAAAACCGGGGCTATGAAGAGCTGAGAACGCCCACGGTCCTTTCCGATGAGTTGTGGGTTCGTTCAGGCCACTACGAAAATTTTAAAGAAAACATGTATTTTACCGAGCTGGATGACCGCGGTTTTGCCATCAAACCCATGAACTGCCCCGGCTCAACTCTGGTGTTTAAGGAACGGCCTCGCAGTTACCGCGATTTACCCATCCGGATGGCTGAACTTGGCCTGGTTCATCGCCATGAATTATCGGGCGTATTGCACGGTCTTTTCCGTGTCCGCGCATTCACTCAAGATGACGCTCACATCTATTGCTCGCCGGATCAATTAAAAGATGAAATTGAAAAAACAATTAGTTTTACCGTCGATGTGTATAAAAAATTCGGTTTTGAAAAAGTGGATATTTTCATCGCCACCCGCCCTGAAAAAGCCATGGGTTCGGACGAGATTTGGGAAAAAGCGACCAATGCGTTAACGGCGTCTTTAAAAGAACTAAACCTTGATTATAAAATTAAAGAAGGCGAAGGCGCTTTTTACGGGCCGAAAATAGAATTCAACATCAGCGATAGCCTCGAAAGAAACTGGCAGCTGGGGACAATCCAGGTGGACTTTTCCATGCCCGAACGTTTTGAACTGGAGTATGCCGGCAGCGACGGAGAAAAGCACCGACCGGTCATGGTCCACCGGGCCATTCTCGGTTCGATTGAACGGTTTATGGGCATTTTAATCGAACATTATGCCGGTAAACTCCCGCTTTGGCTTTCGCCCATACAAATACGTTTGTTGACTGTCGCCGAAACTCATCATGCCTATACCGAAAAACTGGCGGCCCAGCTTCGTGCGGCGGGCTTTCGCGTTGAAACGGACTTACGCTCAGAGTCCATCGGATATAAAATCCGCGAATGGAACTCGCAAAAAATCAATTACGCCGCTGTGATAGGTGACAAAGAGATGAATTCCGAAATGGTTGCCGTTCGAAAACGGGGAGAAAAAGATACGCTCGATATGCAAACCGGCGAACTCATTGAATCCCTGAAAAAAGAAATGGAAGCTTGAGTTATCGTTTCCTTTCGCCAGTTTCAGAAAAATTTTCAAATTGTTTGCGATTCATATAATAAACTTCTCCAAACGCCGGAGATGATATTGGCGGCGGAGGCGGTAGAGGGCGGGTATATATGGGCCCTTATATACCCCATAAAATGGTTGACTGGAGAAAAGGGCATTACACTCTTTTCAAAATTGGTACTTGAACGATGTTATTTCTAGATCTTGTAATAGAGTTTTATTATATCCTGGAAAATATTGTCCTGACGATTGCGGGAATATTCATCGTTCCAAAAGACTGCACCGAAGGCGATAAAAGGCCTGTTGTGATGATCCCCGGCTTTGGCGGCAGCCGCCTGACAATGCACAAATGGGGGAAACATCTCAACGCTTTGGGGTACCCCACGTACTACCCGCAGCTTTATTTTCAATTGCCTTCTCTGCATAAAAATATGCGGCGGCTTGAAAAATACCTTGTTGATAAAAATTTAAAAGATTGTTATATTGCCGCCCACTCAATGGGCGGTTTAATCGCCGCTTCACTGGGGCATGAAGGCAACCGGTATGTACGAAAAATATTTTCGGTTTCAAGTCCGTTCCGCGGCACGTATCTGGGAGCCGCTCTTTTTTTCATACCTTCCGGGCGTCAGGTTATACCGAATTCACGCTACATGAAAATGCACCGGGAAGGCTTTCTCGGCAACTCGAAAATTCAGTACATCTATGCCAAAGCCGACCCTGTCATTTGTCCGGCAGAGAAAAACAGGCTGGGCAAAAAGACAGACATGCTTTCCCCTTTTCTTGGTCATTTTAGAACTTGTATAAGCACCAAAGGGGTTGAATTTCTGGTAGAAATTATTTCAGAAGAAGACAAAAAAACGAACCGTTAGTCAATTGGCACCGCGCGCAATCAACACCCTTTTGGACTTACCTGTTCTTAAACCGTTTGAGATCTTATTGTTTACCCACCGCGGTTTTGGAAAATTCGGTTCTATCCCCGAAAACACCTGGCGGGCCTTTCAAGAATCTACGCGCCTGGGTTTTGAAGCGCATGAATTGGATGTTCGCGCCAGCAAAGACGGCGTACCCGTTGTTTTTCACGGCCCCCGCCTGGAAAGAACCACATCCGGCGAAGGGCGGTTAGAGAAAAAAACACTCAAAGAACTTGATCAACTGGATTGGGGGTATTATTTAAAACAACCGCAACCTACGAAACTGCTTACGCTAAAAAACTATTTTCAACAAATCCCCAGGACCGCGATTACCAATGTGGAAATTAAACGTAACATTTTTCAATGGGGATTTCTAACGGAACGAAGCGTATTGGAAACAATCAGACAGAGCAATCGAACAAAAAAAGTCATAGTCAGCGGGTTTCATTTAATCACGCTTCTTTACTTCCGCTTCTGCGCTCCCGAAATTGCCAGAGGCGTATTGGTTGACAAAAAAAAATACCTGCCTTTCTGGCTGCCTATTTTAATTTATTTATGCAAGCCTGACTCGGTTCATTTGCCCGTCAAATGGTGTAGCCCCAAAAGAGTTCAAAAACTGCAAAAACGAGGGTTTGCCATTCTCCCATGGGTCGTGAACCTGCCCGAAGATTTGGAAAAACTTTCAACGCTTGGCGTCTTTTTCGCCATTACCGATAAAATTGAATTTGGCGGGCGCTTTCGCGGGAAGGCGTTTGCAAAGCATCTCGCCGGCAAGTAAATCCGATTGCCTTCAATCAAGGGTTAGCTATCATTTGATAAATACGCCCGCTAAAGTAATCTACCATCAATACCCTCTGGTCGTCAAAACCAAAGCTGGAAATATTCATGTCTGTCTCAAGCAGAGTGTTTGCCTGATCCATTGCAACCGCCGGTCCCTTTCCGCTTTTCGGATCAGTTGCAGGTATGGACCAAACGGCGCCATTGACAAAGTCGCCAAAAATATATTGGCCGCGCAACTCCGGCAAGAGATCGCCCCGGTAGACAAAACCGCCGGTTACAGATCGCCCTTTATTATGACTATACTCATACACGGGAAGGACCAGGCCTTCCTCCCGGCAGTTTTCGGCGGGGAGAAAACAATGATTGCCTTCCATTACATTCCACCCGTGATTTTCTCCGGCGCGTATGATTGTAATTTCTTCATAACGGTCCTGGCCGACATCGCCGGCCCATAAGAGACCCGTTTTCGAGTCAAAACTAAAGCGCCAGGGGTTACGCAAACCAAAGGCAAAAATCTCTGGTCTGCCATTTTTTAAATGAGGATTATCTCTCGGGATTTCATACCCGGTTTCGCCCGATACGTCGATCCGCAATATTTTCCCCAACAAGGTATCCGTGTTTTGAGCGTTCCCGTGCGGGTCCCCGCCTGCTCCCCCGTCTCCGAGCCCAATGTAAAGCATGCGATCCGGGCCGAAAACCAAATGACCGCCGTTGTGATTGGCATAGGGTTGCGCAATGCGAAGGATAACTTCTCTATTCAAAATATTTGCCGGCGCCGCTGTCTTTCCCGCTCTGACCCTTTCCACGACGCTCGCCCTGGGATTGCACACGGAGTAATAAATGAAAAACGTTTTGTTTTGCCGGTAGAGCGGATCAAACGCCAGTCCTAACAACCCTTCTTCATACCCCTTGTCGCAAACATCCGCCTCGATATCCAAAAAAAGAGTTTTTTTGCTTTCCGGTCCCGCCAGATAAATTCGCCCTTTTTTTTCAACAACGGCATATAACCCCTTCTTTTCGCCCGGATACGGTAAAACCAAAAGAGGGTTTTGAAAAAAATCGGGTATAAAAAGAGTCATTCGGTATTGGCTTGATTTCCCAAGAGCGAGAACGACCGCCCCACTAAAAAAAAGCGAAGCCATTAAGGCCGTCAAAACAGTAAACACAGCTTTCCGTTTCATTTGCCGGATTCAATATAATTCAATGTTGAATTTATTTCCAGTGTTTTTCAACGCATCAAGGCGTTACCCGTTGAACAAGAGAAAGTCCGGGTAAAAACAAATCTTACCATTTTCGTTTTTATTGGTAACCTTTTTTCCGAATTTTCAAACGAAGGCGATCCCACTCATACAGGGCTTCATCGCTGACTCGCGCCATTATTTTTCGCTGTTCGGCTTTTAAAGAATCATATGACTTGAAAGGGAAAAAAGGAACAAACGCGGATTTCGCTTGCTCCGAAAATCGAATAATTTGCTTTGCATGATTCCGGGATTCTTCCGGCTTTTCTTTAGACGCCGCAAAGCGAGCAATGGTTTCGTCTCCGGATTTCGTGACAGTATGGGCAATTAAAAACAAGAGACTTTTTTGAGCGGCAATGTCTTTCTCGGTAAAAAGCCGCCGTTCAGCTTTGCCAAGATAAAACTCTTCTTTTGTCGGCAGCAGCATATAAACCAGGCACATCTCCTGGTCTAGTGTCATGGCGTGCCGCGAGACAATGGCATAGAACTCCGGTATCGCAAGAACCTTAAAGGCCGCTTCGGTTGTATCAAATTCTTCAACAGCAAAGCGGTGTATTGTGTAAAAATAATCGGTACTATCAATATCAATCAAATCGGCCTTAACAATGGCATCTAAAGCAAGTTGCTTATCTTCCCTTGCTTCCGTAAGAGTGAGAAGCAACTTTGCCCCGTCATAGTAAAAAAAAGGCGGCGCATCGGAACGCGCCAACTCGATTCGCAGCTCGTCTAAAAGTTGCGAACCTCCTTTTTCAACGTCAGACCAAAAATTATCCAGCTCATGAGATTTTACTTCGATTTGCTTTTGATCAATGGTATGCGGCGAAAACGAGTATACTTCTGCAACGCGCTCATGCAGAGAAGGCGACGCCCCCAAAGCGCTAAACGCCGAAAACATAAGACAAAATCGTAGCATGAAACGATGCATATCCGGCCTACCCTCACACGAAAAATCCAAATTCTTATTGTGAATAATGAAAAACAATCCCGTCGTCAAACCAATTCTTTGTTCCCTTGCTTTATTGTTTGATTCCACAGGCGTTCGTTCGTATATGCGAAGCGGCCAAAGAACCCGCCCGCTCTTGTCCAAGGCAAATAGAGCTTTTCAAAAAGAAAGGCGCGGGTAAATAGTAGTTCATTTTACCTGGCATGATTATTATATAAGTGATTCGCCAAAAAGGATTCCGGAGCGCGTAGCTTGTAACGCTCAAATGTACGCTTAAAAATAAAAAAGGCAGCATATGTTCATGAGTATATTAGACGAAGTCGCTTTGGTGATAGGGATCACCGCCGTAGGCGTCATTATCTGGGGGGCCTTTATCGCTCTCATTGGTTTTTTTCGCATTGAGTTCATGCGATTCCGGGGCCGCAGCGCAACCCACGAATTTGATGTTTTACGCCATGAATTTGGCCGTTACCTGTTGCTAGGTCTTGAGTTTATGATGGCGGCCGACATCATCCATACGATCCTTAGCCCCGACCTCAACGGCTTGATGATTCTTGGCACCATCGTCGCCATTCGTACCGTACTTAGTTATTTTCTCAACAAAGAGCTTGAAAAACCGCCTCAACAACCGAAACCGCCTGAAAGTAAAAAATGAATGCGCAAAACGGGCTTTTTGAGACAATCAATTCAGCAATACGATAAAAGGGGGCAAGCCTGCCCCCTCGCTTCGGCTATTTGCCGTTTTTTTCTTTCCACAAACCACCCCCACCCTGTAGGGTGGGGGTGGAACATTCCGGATTTTTCAGTGTTTTACCTTTATGATCGCATAAACCGGGTTTTTTTATCGCATTTTTGATATTTTTTGCTGAAAATGAATCGCCAGGCAAATGAGCCTGCGCTTCCCCCGACGTATCGAGCGAGCCCCGGGTTTTGGCTGGTTTGCATTACCTTTAAAACGGCTTTACTGCAAGATCGGTAAGCCGTCTATAACATGTGGGTCGAAAAAAAACATTGCTTCTTATCGAGCCGTTTTTTGGCGGTTCGCATCGCAAATGGTCGCAAGAAATTGCCAAGAAGCTGAATTTCAACACTCATTTGCTAACCCTGCCCGAACGCTTCTGGAAATGGCGGATGTACGGGGGAGCCATCACGCTGGCCCGCCGGGCGCATACTTTGACGGATGACATTGCCCCCGATTTAATCTTGGCCGGGAGCATGTTTGATTTGACTACCTTCCGGGCATTGGCTCCGCCCCGCCTTCGAGACGTTCCCGTCGCCCTCTATTTTCATGAAAACCAGTTTGCCTACCCGGAACAAGACAACTACGAAAACCGAAGCGATTTGCACTACCGGTGGATCAACTATATATCCGCCCTTGCCGCCAACCATGTTTTATTTAATTCCCGTTATAATCGCGACTCATTTTTCTTTGGCCTGACCGAAATGCTCTCAACTTTTCCGGAATACCGCAACATGAATACGATAGACGAAATTCGTAAAAAAACAAAAATACTGCCCCTGGGTATCGACCTGGAACAATTGGCAACCGGCACGGAAAAAACAGTTCATGGGCCGGCCTCTGCCCATACCAAGGCGCCGCCGCTGCTCCTTTGGAACCACCGTTGGGAACACGATAAAAACCCGGAGGAGTTTTTTAGGGCTCTCGAAAAACTCAGGGAACGAAATCTCGACTTTCATCTGGCGGTCTGCGGAAAATCATATTCGCAATCGCCGCCAATATTTAAAAATGCTTTGGGTAAATTCTCAACTCAACTGGTACATTTTGGTCATGCTTCCCTTCCCGTCTACCGGGACCTGTTAAAGAAAACCCGCTTTTTGCCTGTCACATCGAACTAGGATTTTTTTGGCATTAGCGTGATTGAAGCGGTTTTCGCCGGGGCTATCCCGCTGTTGCCGCAGCGGCTGGCTTACCCTGACATTCTCCCGCCGGAATGCTATCCGGAATGTTACTACGAAGGAGACCTTGCAGATGCGCTGATCCGGGCTTTTCAATGGCCCCCGGAAAAACAAGCGCAACTCTCACAAAAACTAAAAAAACGCCTCTACCGGTATGACTGGTCTAACATGAAGAAAAAATATGAGTCGCTTTTTGAAAACCTTATTTCTACAAAAAGCCCCAAGCCAGGTTAATCATGTTTAAATCGTTTGACAAGGATGCCGGTTTCCGGAATGATTCGCAAAACTGTTCTTCTTACGATTCTTTATCTCGTTTAGCAAGAACCGGTTAATTTTTAATATCCCCGCAAATGACGGCATGAAAAAAAAATGAACCAAACCATCGCAAATCAGGTGAATCAGACTTTAAGTCAAACAATGATCTCCGGCTTATCCATTGAGCAGCTGCTTTTCATTATTGTCACAGCCGCCCTTTGTTCCATTCTCTTGAATATTTCTTTAAAAAAAATGGGAATGCCGCCCGCCCTCGGGTACATTCTTGCCGGGATCATTATCGCTTTTCTTTTCAACCTTCAACACCGGAACAGCCTGATCCTTCACGACATTGCCGAGTTTGGCATTGTCTTTATGTTGTTTACCATTGGCCTTGAATTTTCCATCAACACGTTAAAGCAAATGTACCGTGAAGTGGTGGTCCACGGTTCGCTGCAAGTTCTTATTACAGGGGCCGTTTTTTACCTGGCAGCCAGATACTTTTTTGACGTCGATATAAAGGGTTCCATTTTAACCGGAGCCGCTATCGCTCTTTCATCGACTTCGATTGTTTTAAAGTACCTGAACGACCAACACGAAATGGAGCGAACCTACGCCCGCGAATCGGTCGGTATTTTAATTTTTCAGGATCTTGCCGTAATCGCCATTCTCATTATGGGCAATATCTTTACGGATGATACCCAAAGTCTTGGCACGCTTCTGGGGCGGACCGCCGTAAGCGCCGTCATAGTGTTTACACTTCTTTTTTTTATAGGCAAATTTGCGCTGGAACTTTTTTTCCGTTGGGTTACCGATTCTCATTCACATGAAATTTTCATTTCAGCCATTTTGCTGATTGTTGTCGCCGCCGCTATTTTAGCGCACCAGTTTGGTTTTTCGTATTCGCTAGGCGCCTTTATTGCCGGCATGATGATCGCTGAAACGCCCTACAAATACCAGGTCGAAGCCGACCTCACCCCTTTTCGCGATCTCTTGCTGGGCGTCTTTTTTGTTTCTGTGGGAATGCAAATTGATCTGGTTTTTTTCATCGATAAAATTTCGGATATCGTTCTTATTGTTAGCGGAGTTATGATCGTGAAGGCGGCCATCATTTATGCCATTTTGCGATTTACTCACTGGAACTCCACCGCTTTAAAAGCGGGCATTTCGTTAGCGCAAATCGGCGAATTCTCGTTTGTTATTTTCGAGCTGGCGCGGGGCAATGAACTTATCACGGAATATTTTTCACAACTCATGATCATTTCGGTCGCCGTCTCAATGATGATTACGCCGTTTATTTTAACCTATCACGATGTTCTTCTGAAAACTCTCCGGCGATCTCGCAAAGAAGAGACTTTCCCCGAAACGGATATTCCGAAAGCGCAACCGATGGAAAATCATATTGTTGTGATCGGTTACGGGTTTCATGGCCGCCGGGTCGTGGAAAGCTTGATCTCCATGCAAATTCCCTACATTTCCGTTGATTTTCGCCGCGAGCTGGTAGAAAGGGGGCGGCAAAATCACCACCATGTAATATTTGGTAACGCCGCGCAAAAATCGATCTTGAAAAAAGTGGGGATTAAAAACGCCATGGCGGCAATCATTGCCATTGAAGATGAAAAAAGCGCAGCGCTCATTGTCCGGCGGATTGGCGAAATCGGCGATAACATTAACATTGTCGTAAAAGTAACGGACATGCCCGACTTTGAAAATAAAGTAGATTCGCCGCGCTTGTTTGTCGTAGACGGCCACCGGGAAATTGCCAAAACATTGGTACGCTACGCCATTACCTGCGATATTGAAAAACCGGGGAACCTGTAAGCACATTTAAAAAATACGGAGTAAGAAACTGAAATGACATGCCAACACTGCCAGGAAACGGACCGAATCTTTAAACCCTGGATGCTGCGGCATCAATTAACCCGTTATCGAAACCAAAAGCTGGATAAAGCTACCCGGCTTTTGATACAGGGTCTGAAAAAAAGCCTGAGAAAGCCAAATGAAAAACAGACATCGCTCATTGATGTCGGCGGCGGAATCGGAATCATCTACCTGGAGTTGTTGAAAAACGAAATTTCGCAGGCGACTCACATTGACGCTTCCGAAAATTATCTGCTCTTGGCGAAAGAAGAGACAGTGCGGCATGGCTTTGAAGACCGCGTTAAACATATCAAAGGGGACTTCGTCGATTTAGCCGCCCGGGTAGAGCCTTCGCACTCGGTTGTCATGGACAAGGTAATTTGTTGTTACCCCGACATTCGCTCTCTATTACAAGCTGCAGCCCATACGGCAAAAACTTCGATTGCGCTTTCTTTCCCGGGCGAAAAATGGTACTTTAAGGCGCCAGTATTTTTGGCAAACGCTGTCCGGAAAATGCGCGGCCTGGCATTTCGAAATTATATCCACAAACAAAACGAAATTGAACAAACCTTGCGTTCGTTGGGCTTTGAGCCCGTCTATCGGTCTAAAACTTTTTTTTGGAGAATTCTTGTCTTTGAGCGTTCCCTTTGATCCGCTATCTTTGACAGCCGCGAAAAAAGGAAACGCTCGTCATACTCGTTAAAATTAAATCAGGGTAAAGCCCACAATTTTGTGTGGCAAGCATAACAACTGGTCGCCGACGCGACGCCATTGTTGATTCCGTCAAGATTGTTTCCGTGACAAGATTGGCATTGCGATGCGTCCAGACTTGGTCCGTCAATACCCACTTGTTGGTGGTGAGTAATATTAACGGAACCCGTAGTATACGACCCGTCGCTATTGCGTACATTTGCCACGGTCACGCCGCCCGAAAGCGCCGTATTGTGATTTCCCGGAGGCAGATTATACCAGTTAGCGCCATGGCATTGGTAGCAACTGCCATAGGCATTGACGTTGTTTCCGGCATTTCCGTTTAAGTCGGCGCCATGACAATTCACGCAACGCGAAAGCACTTCCGTCGCCTTGTTTTTGGCAGTGTTTAAATTTTGGTGGTGCAACGCCCCCCCAACTTGACCGCTGGCGTTAAAGGTATGATTCGCCGGCGTCACGCCCGGGTTGTTCCAATACGCCGAATGACAGCTTGTGCAAGACGGACCATCGGCGCCCGCCAGGCTAGCCCCATGGCACCCCGAACTGGCGCAAGCGGCATTTGTCGGGTCATAAAGCCCGGCCCCGTGCCAAGTTCCATTTTGACTGACCGTATGATCGCTATCGCCGCCAGTTGTCGTTGATGAACCCCCCGACACATCGGAACTGTTGCAAGCCGCGACGATTCCGATCAAGCATGCGATGGCAATTGACAAAGTAAATTTGTTTTTCATAAACCCTCCTAATGAACCGTATTCAGTATATTTTGATTTCGGTATAGTTATCCATGGGCATGGCGGTTTTCATTCGCCGGAATGCCGCGCATAACTGACCTAACGCAATAGAATGAATTGATGGTTTATAACTAAATACAGTTTTTAATATTTGGTTCTCTTTTCAAATATTTAATAATTATTCGGAAAAAGGTAAGATAATTATTATTGATCGTCAAATTTAATTGAATAACTTTTGAAAAAAACAAGAAAAGAAATGACATGCTATCCGAAAGCCATATTTTGACGTATGTTGATCACTGACCCGCTAGCCGGCTCGCCTGAAAAAAAGGCTACTCGCGACGGCTATGGTGACGCTCTTCTACAATTGGGCGAAATGCGGACCGATGTCGTAGTTTGCGACGCCGACTTATCCGGTTCCACCAAAACCAAGCCTTTTTCAAAAAAATACCCCGATCGTTTTTATAATTTCGGAGTCGCGGAGCAAAACATGCTTGGCAACGCTTCCGGGCTTGCCAAAGCCGGGTTAGTCCCCTTTGCCTCAACTTTTGCCATGTTTTTAACCGGCCGCGCCTGGGAAGTGGTCCGCAATACCATTGCGTATCCGGGAGACAATGTCAAACTGGTTGCCACCCATTCCGGAATTACTTTGGGCGAAGACGGGGCCAGCCACCAGGCGCTTGAAGATATCGGCATCATGCGGGTTATCCCCGGCTTAAAAGTAATTGTACCGGCCGACTACCACCAGACAATTCATGCCGTTAAGGCTGCCGCCGAGATTGACGGCCCTGTCTATATTCGCTTGGGCCGCCCTAATGTTCCAATGCTGTATTCGGCCGGCGACGAATTTGAAATCGGCAAAGCCCATATGCTCCAGGAAGGGGAAAAAATCGCGTTTTTTGCCACCGGGATTATGGTATACGAAGCCTGGAAAGCGGCGCGTCTTCTGGAAAAAGAGCAGGGAATCAGGCCTTATGTCATTAACTTTTCCACCATCAAACCGTTAGACAGTGAAATCATTCGGAAAATTTTACCCGGGCTTGAGCGCATCTATACTTTTGAAGAACACAATATCATTGGCGGACTTGGCTCGGCGGTAGCCGAAACGGTATCCGAATTGGGAGGGCCTAAAGTCACCCGTTTTGGCATTGATGACGCATTCGGGCAATCCGGAACGCCGCAAGGTTTAATGGAACACTACCGCCTTACAGCGGAAGAACTGGTCGCTCGAATCAAAACGGCATAGGCGGCGCGGAGTCCGGTTTGCACCCAAAACTAAAATTTCTTTTATCAGCCGGCGTAAACCTATTACAAAAGACTATTTTAATATTAAAAATTTCACTGGCGTTAAGCGCTGTGGCAGCCATGCCAGAGTTGTACCTGACGCTTACGCTCGACCGCGAACTCCTGGAAAAAAATATTCGCCAGACACTGGATTCGGCGGGGGTAAACTATACCTTTGACGGCCTATCGGTGACTTTTTACGGGGGGATTGTTTTACATAACCTCAACCTCTTTCCGGAAAATGAAAATCATTGGTTTGACCAAGTAACGGCGCCGGAATTTATTTTAAGCCCGGCTTTTACCGACCGTCTCCATGGACGTTTGGGACAAAATACCACGATTGTACTGACGAACGCCTCGTGGCATATTCATCTTACCGAGAAAAACATAAAAACGGTAAAAATGCCGGTTTTTCAATGGCTTTTGGACGAATCTCCCTTTCCGAATGTCCGGTTTAAAAACAACCAAATTACCCTGGTTTTTGAACTTAAAAATACGGGGAAAGAAAAATGGACGATTCAAAATATCAACGGCTCGGCGACTCTGGAAAACGGAATCTGGAAAGCGGAATTTCATTATGAGGATATCCCCTGGGGCGAAGGAACGCTGACCTTTCAACCCGAGCATTGCCCTGCTTGCTTGCCCTGGGTGGGCGAATATTCCGTTTTTTTACACGGCTTGCCTCTAAACCGTCTCTCCTGGCTGGTGCCGGAACGGGAAATTACCTCGGGGTTCGGAAACCTCGAAGCGACGATTCTTTTGCCGGGCGACCCGAAAATTCAAAAAAGCGTATCCGGGAAACTGCGGGTTGAAAACGTAAAAACAGGTTTAACCAACCCCGCTACGGCGTACTCTCCTTTTTCTATCGATACCGCTCTTTTGGATTTTTCAGCCCGTTCAATGGAAAAAAACCTTCAGGTCGAAGCCATGGGAAACTGGAACGGATACGCCGCGCAATTTAACGCAGAATGGGATCCGGCCCAATCGTTAAACCGCCTTTTTTTTACATTTGAAAACAAGAGCGACGGACATTCCGTCGTTTTACCCGGAGGTTGGACCTTAAACGGCATTCAAGAAATCGTTCTCGACATCGCCAGAGACCCGAACAAAAAACGGCGCTATCATATCCAACGGGGTAAAATCTCGTTGTCCGAATCAAGAATTGAACCGCCGGGCAAAAACGATCTCGCTTTTTTTATACCGCGCGCAGAAGTCAATATGGAACAAAACCAATACCGGCTCAATGCGGATCTGGAAAAAGGAGACTCGCTTGTTACGCTAACCTCAAGCGGGTCGATCTTTCCGGAATACAGAGACGTTGTTATTTTTTCACGGGCCACCGGCGGGATTAAAAAAAAGCGCTACGTAAGAGAGGTGCTCTCTTTCTACGGAACCCACGAGGCTTCTCTTCAAATCCGAAAGTGGAACTGGAATTCAGCCCGCCCCTATATGGAAACTTTGGACGAAGTGATCGGCGAAAAAGTTATCCGCGGCATTCAAGAAGGGTGGAAAGAGTCCGCGGTCCGGGAAAGACGCTGGTTTCAAAAATATTTTTACCCTACCGATCTTGATCTTGAAATAACAACGGTCCCGGGTCTTCAAGCCTCAAACGAAACTGTGCCCGGCCATTGGGAAGGTATTTTATCAATTCACAATTCATTTGCGTTTTTCGAAATTAATAACAAAAATACCGATGAATTGGTGAAAGCGGATTGGAGCGGACGGGACAACTACCCCGATTTAAACGGAACCGTCTCTCTTCGGCTGGAATCTTCCGCCTTCCCCGCGGCTTTCTTTATTTCACCTGCGCTCGTCTCTTCTTTTTCTACCGCCAAACTGGAATACACTTTTTATACCGGCGGCGAAAGAGCCGGCGACCTTTTCCTGAATTATCGCAGCAGAGGCGCTCTGGAATTTTTTGATGCGCGTACCCCGCAAGCCGGCCAATACGAAAACGAAATGTGGAGCGCCTTAAGCTGCCGTTTTGCCCGCTGGGGGGCAAGAGCGGAAATTTATGAAATACAGGGCGAAAACGATCGTTTTATGTTACGCGGTTCAGGGAACTGGTCGTTTGATAACGGAAAGTCGCAGTGGAATTTCCGGCCGCACATACAAGAAAAACTCCAATAAAACCAAACGTGCCTAACTTAAATATTTGTCGCAATTAGATTATTTATGATTTTATATAATCTTTTTATTTGTTTGACAAAACAATAATAGCATTCCATCAAGGTCCGCAGGGTCGGAATGAAATTATTACATTGCAGTCCATTCACTGTCGTATTTACCCCCCAAACAAGACGCCCCGCTTTTTTTTCAATTGGTTTTTTTTTACTTCTTTTTCTTTCGGGCTGTTCCAATATTGCAAACGACATCTTTGAGCCGTTTCGCCTGACAGAGTACTGGAAAACCGTTAACTGGCGCAATGCCGATAACGGGGCTTATGCAAATTTTACATACAATAACATGTCCCCCTATTGCTCGGACGCTCCTTTCTCAACATCCAATCATTTTTATTTTTCGGTAAAAGAAGGGTCAAGCCAGAATATCGTGATTTTTTTTGAAGGCGGCGGGGCTTGCTGGCATTCCAACAACTGCCTGGCTTCAAACCTGCTATTCACATCTGAAATCTGGTTTGATATGAAAACAAAGTACCTGAACCGAATCGCAAACCAGACTATTGACGCAAGAAGTCTCGGCTTCGGTGGTATTTTTAACTTTCAAAGAGCCGCCAACCCTTTTAAAAATTACACTTTTATTTATATCCCCTATTGCACCGGCGATCTCCATCTGGGGGCCAACAACCATTCGTATGTTGACTCAAGCAACAATACTCATAAAATATTGCATCACGGTCATGTTAACTTTGAAGTGGTAATGGAATGGATGCAAAACCACTACCCTGACCCGATAAAAATTGTTACCATGGGCAGCAGCGCCGGCGGCTACGGAGCCATCTTTAATTTTCCGTTTATTGAAAACAGGTTTCCTTCTGCGCAGCACGCGGTTATCATAGATTCCGCCGGGGGGGTGATCGGGGGGAACCTGCAAACATCCGGGATGGGCAACTGGAATATCCAGCTGCCAAATTCAACCACCATACCCGGCACCTCTTTTACCGCGTTTGACGGAGCCAACCCGACTGATCCATTGTCTCTTGATTTAACGACCATAGTTGCGACCATTGCCAATGCGTACCCTTCGGTTGACTTTGGTCAGTACAACACCGCCTGGGACAAACTACAGGTAGAATTTTACGACATGATGCTGGATATTCTCACCCCCGCAAGCTGGTTTCAGATCAACAATACCGAATACTGCAACTGGCATAACCAATTGTATTCCAACCTCAACTATTCTTTGGGGGCAACATCAAATTATTCTTATTTCCTGGCTCCCGGCAAAACGCATACGGTTTTAAAGTACAACCGTTACTATACCATTGGCTCGGCGGGCACGTTATTTTACGACTGGGTAAATCTTGTGACAAACGCCATGGTTCCAATGCAAACCATTGATTGCCGGCTTGGTTCAAATTGTCAAATACCGTCCGGCATTACCTGCCCGTAAACAATGAATCGCCCGAAAAACTCCAGTACTTTAGAAATACATTGACGCGGCTTTTATCTTTTCAACATTGTAATTTGCAAAATCAAACCGGACTCGTCAGGAAACAGATAGGTATTTTACAAATGAAAAAATATTTGTTCTTTTTTATACTTTGCGTTGCTCTTTCGGGCAATCGTTCCCGTATGATATTTGCGGAAGGCGCCGATAAGGTTCAACTTTTCCCGGGCGCGGCTGCCGGTTTATCCAACCCTTATCTTTTTTCAATATCTACCGGGCTCAACATGACACTGAGACCCCAAGCGCCAAACGCTTTCCCGACCGTACCCAGCATTCGCGTTGATCTCGAAGCCGGGTTGGGCGGCGGCGGTCTGGGCATGGGCGTTCAGTTGCCGCTGGCAAACGGAAATTCCGCCTTAAACATCAAATATACCCGAATCAGAACCTGGTTGATCAGTTTGTTTGTGCCCCGAGGCGAGATTTACGAAGGCCTTATTCTGGAATACTTTATGTATGGGCATGTACCCGCAAAACTGGGCGTGGGGTACCTTACCAATATTGACGACCGGGTTCAAGAAGACAAGCACATGCTTTATCTTTTTTTAGGTTCGGGTTTTTAACGCGGCGGGCATCTGCGGCATAACGCCTACAAGTTCGTCTTTATGTCCAATATCTCGCGAACCAGTTTTTCGGTAAAATCCGTAAGGCTGTGATTCATTTGTTCCCGAAGAGAAAAATCTTCAGGAACCGGACTCTTTGTGTCATCAAGCGCATTTTGAAAGGCAAAAACGGTTCTGCCGTTTTTCTGAATGATCCCTTCGATTTTTACCAAAGGTTGCTCTTGGGGATCCGCCTGCCATATCTCTGCCACGGATAAACTTAAAACGTAATGGCCGTTATACGAATCCGTAAATAAATCCGGGTACTTTAACAGTTCGTTTCGCAACATTTCTATGTATTTTTCCGCCGGAACTTCCCGGATATTTTTCGCCTGCCCGGTTTCAATCGAGTGCATCTGAATCGGCAAATCGAGCGCATCAAAGCGCGCATAACCGTCATGGTAAACAAGATCAAGATATTTGCCCGGCCGCAAAACAAGTTCCTGCCGAATCAAGCTTTGCTGCCCCCCGCGCGTGGGAACTTCGGCGCATGAGAATAAAAATGCCATCGCAACCAAAGTCAGAATTTTCACACGAAAGGCTTTTAGGGCCATAACTGCAGCTTTAAGTTCGGAAGGTTCCGGGTAAAGTATTATTAATATCCCGCGGCTTACTCATTTCGCATAGCGGCGCCAAACTGCACTGGTGCAAAACGTTATCTACCCTCTGGCATAAGGTATAAATAAATCAGTGATTACCCGGCGCATTACTCTGTTTGTTTGTCAATTGCTGCCTGATCGCAGCAAATCTTTTATTTTAAGATTTCGTTCTCCGGAATGATCTCACCCTTTTCTTTTAAACTCCTGATCATCTCAAGAATACTCACCTGAGCTTCTTTATAAAAAGAATCGATCGATTCTGCGACCTTGCGCATGCTTTCCATATCTTCTTTGAGAATCAGCCCGGTGCGGCGCGAAACATTGGGAAAAACCAATTTTCGAAGTTCCTCGGAGTTCATCATTGCACGGGCAAGCACTTTGTGGTCCGATTCCTTGCATATTTTCTGAATCGCCAGTTTGCCGTATCGCGTCATTTCTTTCACCAGCATTTTGTTTGTATCTTCCAGAAAAGCAAACGCCTTCGGGTGCCGCTCTTCTATGGCTTGCCGCAAGACCGCTCTTGTCCTTTGTTCGGAAAAATAATATACATGTATCAGGTCATAGATATCCGAAAAGGTAAGCGTGACCGGTATTTTAATATGATTGCTCACTAAATCGTCTCCTTTTCCGTATTCATTTTTTTAATTCTACCCTTTAAATTCATTATTTACTCTTTGTATGACGCAAAGAAAGTAAAGAATATATCATAAAGACTACCGGTTCACCGTTACAAGGTCATCGCGGCGCGTTTTTGGTAAGCCACTTTCCGTTTTATCGCAATAGAAAAAAGATTCTTTGGTTTTTTAAAAGTCTTTATCTTTGAAAACCGATATTAAGATTCCGTTCTTCTTTTTTTTTATTTGTATTCTTTTTAAATATTCCGGGCGCAGATGCTCAGGGATACGCCGCGATTGCCATGCCTGTTCTTTTAAAACTTTTTGTTCCGCCTCTTCGGGAAAGGCGGCCGCAATCGCTCTTAGAGCATAAAAAACGCCAAAGGCATGTTGCGGAACATGCGCCGTTGCAACCGCATGGCCTGCGGCCCGGGCGGCGTTAAAGGCCGGAATATCATTTTTTACATTGCGTGCGGCGGCATGGGCGGAAAGAGAGGCGCCTCGAATCACGCTCATTTCAAAAACGCCGGTCTTAACCCAGTTTCGGCACGTTATGATTGCTTTGCGCGGCCTATCGTCTAACGGGTAGCCCTTTTCAAATAACGGGAGAACCCGTTCGGCGCAATCGGCTGCCCAAGTTGCCAGAAATTTTTGATCATCCTTACTATATTTTTTCATTCGTATGCCTGAAAAGAACACCGGCTGCCGGGCTCGAAAAAAGCCTCTCGACTCAAGCTGTATGAATTTATAAACAGCCGGAGATTGGGGCGTCAATAATAATAGTTAAATAATAGATTATCGATACTAAATGCTGACCCTTTTTTTGCGTGCGCGTTTTACCCGGCGCATTACTTTGTTCGTTTGATTTGCAGCCAAATGAAATGAATAAATGTTTGACACGCGTTGCATTGTCGAACAAAGCAATAGAATGAACGAACATGAGAAAATCAATTACGTGGAATTTCCGTCAAAAGATATTCCTTTAACCAAAGAATTTTTCACAAATGTTTTTCACTGGCAATTTGAAGATTACGGCCCGGAATACGCGGCCTTTCACAACGCCGGCCTGGAAGGCGGTTTTTTTCAATCCGACCTTACGTCTTCTGCCAAAAACGGCGGCGCATTGATTGTTTTTTACAGCTCTGACCTTGAATCCACTCAAATTAAAATTACGGATGCGGGGGGAGCCATTGTAAAACCGATCTTTGAGTTTCCGGGGGGACGGCGGTTCCATTTTTCAGACCCGAACGGCAATGAGTATGCCGTATGGTCTGACAAATGAGTTTTTCAATTTAGAAGTTTCTTGCTCAGGCGCCTTGCATAGTTTACGTTTGATTCGCCCGGACCTTTCCGCTGAATATTCTAACCTGGTTTCTACCGTTTTCCTTTGCATCGTATAACGCCAAGTCGGCTTTTCTCATTAAATTTTGCAATGTGTCTTCGCCGGAATATTTGGCAACGCCCAGGCTAATGGTTACGTTTTCATCTATTCCCGCGACCTTGCCGGATTCCATGATTTTCCGTAATTTTTCAGCCAGAATTTTTGTCTGCTTTATATTGATATTGGATGTCAGGATTAAAAACTCTTCGCCTCCGATTCTGGCTAAAATATCGGACGTACGAATATTGTTTTTGAGTATCAAAGCGACGCTTTGCAGAACATCATCGCCTTTGATATGACCGTATTTGTCATTGATGTTTTTAAAATGATCAATGTCAATTTCAATTGCATTTAAATTATATTTGTATCGTTTTGATTTTTCAATTTCCATGGTTGCAACATTGAAAAACCCCATTCGGTTCAGGCAATTGGTTAAAAAATCGGTATTGGCGGCTTCTTGCAACTTTAAGTTTGATTCTTGCAAAAGGTACCCGATCTGGCCGGCGATGTAAATGACAAAAGCGACGATGGTCGAAAAAGCAACCGTCGCATTCACCCACGAGCCGGCAAACGTTGAATACTCATCTTTAAAGCCTTCCGGTTTCAACACGCCGGTAACGTGAAAGTAACCGACAATCACAATCATGGCAATGGATAAAAAGTACATGAAATAGACTTTGCCTTTCGACAGGAAAACAACGGATAAAAAAATAAGCAAGGTTAAAAACTCCAGAAAAAATCCGTTCAAACCCAGGTTCACGCCGGCGGCTACGCCAAGGGTGAAAAAAAGAAAAAGAATAAAATAAACTTTAGAGCGATACGGCAACCTGTTTCTTAAAACGCTGATAATGATAATACATATTGCCAAAAATATGTGAACATGAAAAACAGGCTGCCAACCGATAGTATAAAAGCGGCCAACGGAACCAATCAGGGCGGGAACGGCAATGATCGCAATAGCAAGTACTATATTGTTAATGATAGAAACCTGAATCGTACGCAAATTCGAGTTTTTCATGGCATTTACTTTAATTTAAATTCCAAACAAATTTTCACAGGCAAAACAAAATGATACGGCAAGATGGGGCAAGCCTGCCCCCGCAAATAAAAAGCTAGCGGCATGTATCCAATATGTAGCTATTGATCCATTCTTCTGCCGCGCGGCAATTGCAAAAATACCTTTGATTTTCTTTTTGGTGTTCGCGATCAAGCCGTTGCATTTTGTATTTGTAGTGGTGCACTAACGCCATTGCTTTGCAGGGCGGCAAAGTTGCGTCGTACTCTTTGGCCACGATTTGTTTATCGCCGGCCGTCAGCAGAGATACAATTAACCCGTGTTTGGCTAAAAGTATTGGCACAAAATCCCGATACGCCCTGTGCACATCCATGGAGGTTGCGTTAAAATTATAATTATCAAAAATGAATTTAAAGGGGCGGTCGACCATGTTACTGGCCGCCAATAGTTCTTGTTTCCATTTTTTTACGTCATCAAGCGTAATGGTTCCTTTTAATTTTGTGGTTAGCTTGCACCTTTTCGGATTCCAGGTCGATTTCACGATGGCTTTCATATTTTACAATATATCTCATGATACAAACAATCAACCACTTTCCGTCTGAATTTTGGTTTGAACCGCAATGTCTGTTAAATTTTAAATGAACGTTTTACCCGCGAACCCTCCCCCCGCCCAAAAAAGGGAGGGTGGCCCAAAACGCCCGAAATTTTCACCCTCGACTGATTAATAAACTAATATTTGAAAAATGAGGCTCTTTTTCGCCTTTTTTAAAATAAAATCGCTTTTCGGAATTTTTTTTAATTCGCTGCGGTACAAAAGTCTATTCGACAATCGTAAAAGTAGACCGCACCAAGGCAGAGTCGGATTCGGAATCAAAGTGCCACCACTCATGGGGAAGGTGGAAAAAACCGGCGGCTTCCATGGTATTGCGCAAAATCAAACGATTTTCAATTTGAGCCGGCTGTAAAATGCCCTCTTGCAACAAACGGGCTTCGTGGCGCGGTTCCGCCTTATCCGTAAATTCATCAAAACCGGCGCCCATGTCAAGCTCATGGCCGTTTTCATCGACCAAAGTTAAATCAATGGCAACCCCGAAATTGTGCATGGAGCCGCGCTGCGGGTTGGCAACGTATTTTTCCTGGTTGGTATTGACCACCTTGTCCCATAGTTTTTGCTGGGCGGACCGGGGACGAAGACAATCGAGAAGCAAAAGCTTCAAATGGGGGTATTGATCGCGAAGCAGGTTCAACGCGTTTTGTAATTTTTCGGCGGCGTGAAAGTGCAAAAAGGCCCGGTCGAATTCACCGTAAATATTTTCATTCATGAAGTTATTCTCCGTCGCATAGCGCAGGTCGATTTGAACGCCTTCGAGAGCGCCAACTTCCACAAATTCATGGTGGTTTTCCAGAAAACGGTACAACTCAAGCGGCGAATTCATCGGGTTTATCCTTTGCCGGCCGGCGGCCCTTCGCATTCGGGAACAATAACGGATGCCGAGTTATGTTTGTAGGTTGGCCAGTCCGGCTCATAAGCTTCGGCCTGGTTACCCCAGGACGACCACCCCTTGCGCGAGCCCCTGGCAAAAAGCTCCAGGTAAGGTCCCGGAGAGCATGATTCGATCAATTCGTACTGTTCATCGGGTTTGCGGCTATGCTCTCGTTTTCGCGTAGTCAGAATATTCGCCTGGGTCCTGCCCGGCGGCAAAGTTCGGGCGTTTTTACCGCGAACGCCAAACAAAATAATTTCGGTAACATTTCTAAAGTAAAACCCCACGCCGCGGCGGTCCGGCCCGCCATCTTTTCTGACTTTATACCAAATGATGTTCGACTTATACTCAAAACCCCAGGCCCGCAAAACCTGAAGCCCCTCGGGCAAAAGAGCGTTTGGCACCCATAGATAGAGATGGGCGGGTTCGGTCACGACCGTTGCCACCGGCAGGTCCATGATCTCTTGCAGAGAGAGGGTGGGGTAACGCGAGAGGCGCTTGTGCTCGGGGGCCATTTTGCCCGTGCGGTTTGTAAATTGCCAGGGAGGGTCGGCGAGAATGGTTTGAAATTTTTTTCTTTTTAACGCCTTGGTAAAGTCTTCTTGCGGGGTCATTTTATATTATTCTTTCTGCATCCGATAGCAGTTTGGTCGTGATTCCGAAAACCAGAACGGGGCAGCCCCCGGAACGGCCGGCATCCAAGCGCGGCAATAGTTTGCTCATATGCGTCGTGCTGGCGCCGTATTTATCTTTGTACCTTCGCACCAAACCGTTTTTATCGGAGTATGTCCCAAGCGAGGCAAACCAGGAATCGAGGTTGTTGCTGCGCGTAACCAGCACCGCCAGGCTGATTCGATCGTATTCAAAAAAAGTCCGAAAAGCGTAGAGGTCGCGATCAAAGGTTTGGTCCTTGCTGTTCCATTCCAGATCAAACGCGACGCGGCCTTTTATATAATCAACGCGGTGCGTATCGTGGCTGACAATCTTATTGTCTACTAAAAGCTGGGCGTTGAGCTGGCGCTCGACCCACCCCTTGGGGCGCAAAATTTCCGAAAAGTTTTTCGGTATTTGGCTTTCGCTCCCGCCCGGTCTGGTTATGTCTTCGGTTGAGAAGCGAAAGATACGAAGCGCATCGCAGATATCTTCGAATTCTTCTTTAAACTCATGCGCTAAAATTGCCGCCGCATGCCTATAGTCATGAACTTCGTATAACTGACATATTTCCTCGGGAATATGCTCGGCCCATGACATCCGGAAAGTTAGGCTGCGGGGGGACATACGGTCAAGCGCATTCGTTCCTTACGACCCGCCAGGTACGATTGCCATACAAACGTGAGAAATTGTGCTACCGCCGGATTTTCCCGCAAACCCACCCCCCGCCCAAAAAAAGGGAGGGTGGGGCAAAACGCCCGGATTTTTCGCCCTCCGTAAAATAAATCGCAAAATTACAGCTATTTTTTCATGGTATATATAAAAAAGCAAACAGCCTTGACATGCATGGATGCAAGCCATGAAAGGCAAGAGACAAATGATAAAGGGGCAAGTCTGCCCCTGGCTCCGGCTGCCGGCCTTTAAATCAGGCCGGCGATCCTCCGCCACCCCGGCGTTATTTTCTAGCGATTGGCACAAAAACCATTCGGAAGCCGGGAAAAAATGTAAAGGGGAGCGAAGAATCGCGATTTAAATATTAACTCTCAGTAAATGACATCGCGATCGGAGCGGGGGAAAAGAGAAGGGTTCGCACCGGGTATTTAACCCGCTTTTCCCCTATTTTATTATTGGCCATATTATTGGCAAAACCCTGAATCGTGCAACGATTTTTCGGTTGACTTTTTAGCCGGTGCCCCCGGTTTTCTACCGGGCAGGAGGCAACCGCGCGGCCTATGTAAATAGGAGTGAGGAAAGTCGGACACCTGGGGCAAGGAGACCGGAGAAGTCCGGATCGAAAGATGGAAAGTGCCGCAGAAAATATACCGCCCTGCGCCTTTGGCGCAGGGTAAGGGTGAAAAGGCGGGGTAAGAGCCCACCGCGTTCCCCGAGAGGGGGACGGCATGGCAAACCCTCTCCGGTGCAATTTCAAGCAGTCCTGAAGCCCCGCGCCATTTGGCACAGGGCGGGTAGAAAGCGAAGATGCCGGCCGTATAAGGTCTGTACAAGATAAATGGTTGCCGCCCGGTTTTACCGGGAACAGAATCCGGCTTACCCTGCCCTTTTTTTAGTTTAGCTCATTGCGGCGCGTTGCTGCAATATCATACCAGTAGGCGACCTTTTTGTTGCGCTTCATAAAATTATCGAAAAAATTTCGTTCAGCGCCTTTCGGAGTATGCTCTTCTTTCCAGTACACATCCTGTTTGAGCCACATAATATAGGTCTTGTTCGGATATTTTGCGCCTGTCATTTTGTCGAGAACGGGAAACCCTTTGGTTAAGGTATATGTCCCCTTATCGCGCAGAATAAAGTTTCCGGATTTTTCGACAACCATACAAAGACAATAGACGCCCATAAATTTTACTTTACCGGGCTCTGCCTTGATTCTAAACAAATTCTTTGTATTTTCCGTATCAAGATTCACATGATAGATGGTCTCTTGCTTACCTACGGTCTGAACCAGACGAATGTAGTTGAGTACGTACTCTTTTCCTGGCTCGAAGTTGGACTCGACCAGATAGACGCGGCCGATCCCCTGATTTATGTTTTCTTTGGATGAAACCGCCACAGTCTTACCGCCGTTGATTTCCGAATACGAAGCGGCTACAATTCTGACGCCGTCAACCGGAATGGGGTAAGGCTTGGAAGGATCCAGCTTTGCCATGAAGATTCCGAACCCCACAGCCCCCGGTTTTTGCCCGTCTTCGGGCGCTTTGAGTTTTTTTGCCGCCGCCGGTTCCCAGGCGGCAATCAGGAATACCAGCATTACCGGCATCGCTTTTTTAAATAGATTCATTTGTTCCTCCTGAATTCATATGCCTTTAACAAATAAAGACATTTATTGCCGGTATAACGCTGCCACCCATATTCAAATCGCATAGCACATTTTATTTCATTTTGAAAATATATAATATCGCCCGAACTAGGCTTTTCGACAGGTGCGCGAGCTTTCGCGCATCAGCGCCGCTTTTATTTTTTCATTGCCTTTTTTTAAGCGCCGGTGAACATATGAAATGCTTGTGTTCATAAGAGACGCAATCACTCGCATCGGTTCGCCGCGGTGTACGGAAAAAAATCTCTCGAGAAGCCTTTTCTTTTTTTGTTCATTTTTTTGCGTCTCGGTTTCTTGCAGCCTCTGTTGCATGTCAAGGTTCAGGTAATGAATCTTTTCGTGAAGTTTCTCTTTTTCTTTTTTTTCCTCTGCTCTCTTTTGTTCGAGAGAGTCCCGGTATTGTCTAAACTCCGAAAAGAAATTTCGGGTTCCGTTTCTTTGGAACAACACGCGGAAATTTTTCAATCGCAAAGGAAAACCATAGTAAAGTCGTATAACGGTTTCTTCTTCGGGTTCAAGTTGCCCGAGAATATCGCCTATACTCGTATCTTCTTGCGCCGAATACTCTTGCGAATGATCGAAGACCGACTCGTATTTCAACTCGGGCTTGATTTCGTAAAAGGCGTTTATATTTTCGCGCATTTCTTGCTTATGTTTTTTGGCCAGAAAATTCAAATACCGGCGTTTCATTTTCACCAGCAGGTAAACGTCAAATGCGATATTATACGACGGATCATATTCATCGAGAATTTGTTCAATGCGAGGCGCCGTCGCCATATAAAATTCGGACGCCTGGTCCTGGGTGGCCCGAAATCTTTTGCGGGGGTAATCATAGACAAATCGATGCAGTTCTTTTAAAATAACTTTCCGATAACGCTCGGCGGAAGAACGGTCATAGAGATTAAAAAGTTCTTGAAAATCTGTCTCGTTCATACATTCTGACCAACAATATTTTATATTGGTAAAAAATTGCCCCTTCAATTAGAGACATTTTAAACCTTTTCACGGACAAAAATTATGCCCCGCTTGAAAATTGCAACGCTTTTTTTACCGATTAAAATTGTAGACACGAGGTAAAAAATGAGATTTGCTAAACTGGAAGGCTTGGGAAATGATTATTTATTCACTGAGGATATTCCGAAAAACCCGTCGCGGGCCGCTCGGCTTTTATGCGACCGGCACTACGGAGTTGGAGCTGACGGCCTTGTTTTAATTCTTCCGCCCGAAAACCCCGAAGCCGACGTACTCATTCGTATTTTTAATCCGGACGGGTCCGAAGCGGAGATGTGCGGGAACGCTTTGCGTTGTCTCGGCAAGTACCTCTATGATCGCGGTAAAACAAGCAAACAAGATTTAATGGTAGAAACCATTAAAGGAATCGTTCCCACTGTTTTAATGGTGCGTGACGGCCGCGTTTATCGCGTGAAAGCCGACATGGGCGAGCCTATTTTTCAACGAGCCCAGATTCCGATGCAATGCGCTCCCGGCGAAGAAGAACAACAGGTATTGAACGAAAAAATTTATCTCGATGGTATGGAAACATTTGAATTTACCGCTGTTTCGCTTGGCAACCCGCACTGTGTCATTTGGGTGGACAGCGTAGACGATTTCAATGTAGAAAAATACGGTCCCATGATTGAAACATACTCTATGTTTCCGAACCGCATTAATGTTGAATTTATTCAGATGCTTGACGAAGATATGATCAAACAACGTACCTGGGAACGCGGCGTAGGGGAAACCCTGGCTTGCGGAACCGGCGCTTCCGCCTCTGTTGTGGCCGGAGTTTTATCGGGCAAAATCAAACGCAAAAGTAAAGTGGAACTCAAAGGCGGGATTCTTGAAATTTACTGGTCCGAAAAAGACAACCATGTGTATATGACCGGCCCATGCAAAGACGTCTTTGAAGGCGAAACTCATATCATTTAACCGTAAACCGAGGTTGCCTTGCATTTTCAGGATATTATCCGAACATTAAACGATTACTGGACAAAGCAAGGGTGCATACTTGCCCAGGGAATCGATAACGAAGTCGGCGCGGGCACCTTTAACCCGCATACCTTTTTACGCGTTCTTGGGTCGCGGCCCTATAAAGTGGCGTACGTTGAACCGTCGCGCCGCCCAACGGACGGGCGTTACGGCGAAAACCCGAATCGCTTGCAGCATTATTACCAATACCAGGTTATCTTAAAACCCTCGCCCGACAATTCTCAAGAGCTTTACCTTGGGTCGTTAAAAGCCCTTGGTTTTGATTTGAACGTTCACGATGTCCGTTTTGTCGAAGACGACTGGGAATCGCCTACGTTGGGCGCCAGCGGACTGGGCTGGGAAGTCTGGATTGACGGAATGGAAGTTACCCAGTTTACTTACTTTCAAAATTGCGGCGGCCTGGAGTTAAAGCCTGTTTCCGTAGAGTTAACGTACGGCCTTGAGCGTTTGGCCATGTACCTGCAAAATGTCGATAACGTGTATGACCTCACTTGGTCGGACGATGTAAAGTACGGCGATATTCACAAGCAAACCGAATTTGAATATTCTACGTATAATTTTGAAGTGGCAACCGTTGGCAGACTCAAGAACTGGTTTGACGAATACGAAAAAGAGTGCGTGGCTGTCCTTGAATATGAGAAAACCAAACTGGTTTTCCCCGCGTACGATTATCTGATGAAATGCAGTCATACGTTTAACCTGCTTGATGCCCGCGGCGCAATCTCCGTATCGGAGCGCGTTGAATACATTGCCAGGGTTCGTCACCTTGCCCGCAAGATTGCCCATCGTTACGTGGAAATCCAGGAAAGTGATCCTGCATTATCCGTAAAAAGTTAATTCAACCGTCAATCATGTAGATAACTTCGAGGTGGCGCCGGATCGCCGCCTTTTTTGTATAATTTTTTTGAATATCGATAAAAGTCTCAAATTTAAAAGATTTATTTAACAAAGAATCGTAAAGCGCGAAAAATTTGGGGTCTACCGGCCCCCACCCACAATTGGGTGGGGGGTGGGTAGGGGAAAAAGAAAACCCAAAAAAAGAAAGCAAAACAGACAAAAACAACCGATAGAGATCTATGGCCCCATTCAGGCAAATATGTATCATAGGTGTTTTCTTACTAAGCCAAACGCCGGCATCAGCGGAGCCAGGCGGAAAAAAAGCTCCGCCCGATACCCTCTTTGAAAAAACAATCTGGCATAAAAAGGTTTCGCACCTGGTTCTCGAAGAAACGGACTCTTTTTACAAAGTAACTCTATTGGTCATTGAGCCGTACCCCAACAATTACAAATCGGAAAATTACGCGCTATATTACCGGTACGCCGACTTTCAAGAAGCGTTTGACAAGTTAACCTGGCTGGACCAATTTTTAAAAAACAACGGCATTTTACGCATTCATATCACTGGCAGCCGCATCACTCATGAAGAAATTCTCTACCCGGCCGAATCGGCGCCGGCACAATAAGATACTAAACAAGAACCCGGCGCAAGCGGGCCCCAAAACCGGTCATAATTTCATACGATATCGTGTTACACAAATCGGCCCATTTTTCAAGAGGCGGCGACCCTTCGCCTAGCAGTAAGATTTCTTTTTCGGACGAGAGCCCGCCTAAAACAATTTGATCCATGGTTACCCGGCCCAACAAAGGATGACCTTGAAACTCAATCCGGTTTGACAGCGCCCTCGGAATGCCGTCTGCATAACCCAAAGGAATGACACCCACCGGGTAGTTGTCGCTTGGGACGGAAAAGGTCGACCCATACGAAATTGTCTCGCCTTCTTCCATTTTTCGCAAGCTAATGGGGTGGGCCGCCAGCTCCAAGGCGGGTTGTATGGGAAATTTATCGTGGAGCTCTTGCCAGTCTTCCCAGGTTTGAAAATAGCCGTAAAAAATAAGGCCAGGTCTTACCATATCGAGATGCGAAGAGGGATGGTGTAAAATGCCGTAAGAATTCGCCGCATGCAGCAAAATATTTTCGTCTGATATCTCTAACGCCGCCTGGATATGCCCGGCTACTTCTTGAAAACCGTTTACAATAAAATCGGTTGAGGGATCCTTCGATTGATCGGACTTGGGAAAGTGGGTAAAAATTCCCCGGACTTCAAGATACTCGGTTTGCCGCAATTGGGCTACCAGCTCTTCTACATCCCCTGGTTTGATTCCTATCCGGCCCATCCCTAAATCAAGTTTTATATGGACCCCGGTTTTGCGGACAACGCTTCTCGCCTTTTCTTCTAACGCCCGCACCTGCCATAAATCCGTTATGCTGGCTTCCAGGTCGTATTGGCAGAATACACCCGCATGTTCCGGAAAAAAACCGCCTAAATTCAAGATTGAGTTTTCCCAGCCCATGCCTCTTAACTCTATCCCCTCGCGGGGGTTTGCAACGCCCAGGTAGTCTATTCCTTTTTCCCGGAAAAAGGGGATCATTTGCGGCAAGCCGCAGCCGTATGCGTTTGCCTTCACCGGAATCAATATTTGGGTTTTTTCGGGGATCAGGCCTTGTATGACCGCCAAGTTTTGATTTAACGCCTTTTTTGAAATACGCAGGCTGGGGTAAAGGCTGGTTGAAGTTTCTACCACATTCATTCTTTACTTTACTGCGGACTCCAACCGCTTTGCACTTTTCTTGTTTATCTTTTCTACAAAAGCGCCAATGTCATCGACATGGAGCGGCTTACTGATATAATACCCTTGAATCAAATCGGCGCCATGCTTTCTCACAAAGTCATATTGCTCGCGGTTTTCGACGCCCTCGGCTACGGTTTTATACTTTAAGCCGTGCGCCATACTAATCAATGCGGTTACTATCGCCGATGAATCGGAATCATAAGGAAGTTCATTGATAAACGCCCTGTCAATTTTTAACTTTGCCAGCGGAAATTTTTTCAAATAACTTAAGGAAGAATAACCAATGCCAAAATCATCAAGCGCAATCCGAAAACCGTGCCGGTTGATATCGTCCATAATTTTAACGCTATATTCCAGATCATTCATCGCCACGCCTTCGGTCACTTCAATCTCGATTTTTGAAGCCGGCAGGCTCCCTAAATCCAGTGTCTTTTTCAGGTAATTCAGCATTTGATGGTTTTGAAATTCGCGCGCTGAAAAATTAATGGCAATGGTTATATCTTTTAGATATTCGTCTTTTTTCCACCGCTGCAATTGCAGCGAAGTCTCTTCAATGACCCAGGCGCCTATGAGTAAAATCAAATCGCTTTGCTCGGCTATGGGTATAAACTTTTCGGGACTTACCGGTTCTTTTCCTTTTTCTTCCCAACGTAGCAAAGCTTCCATAGCGACGACCATTTCGGTTTTTGCGTCCATTATCGGTTGAAAAACCAGTGAGAACTCATCGTGTTCAATTGCATGCCGCAAAGCGGCTTCCATTCGAATGATTTCAATCGCCCTTTGCCTCATTTCCGGGTTATACACTTCGCGCCCGTTTCTGCCTTGCGCCATTGCGCGCTCGAGAGCGGAATTGCCGTCGCGAATAATTTCTTCAGCAGACTCATACTTCGTATTGCTAAAGACGATCCCCGTGCTGAAAGAGGGCGAAATCACATTATCTTCGATCTCCACATTTTTTGATATATTCACGTTGAAATTATCCAAAATACGATTTAACGCGGCATAGTTGTCTATACCGTTCAGCAAAATGCCGAATACATAATCTTCAATGCGGCCAATGGTATCGGTTGGTTTTACGGCGGTGCGAAAACGTTCTAAAACGGTTACCAGAAGTTGCTCGGCTGTCTTTACGCCAAAGTTTGTTAAAATGGTACGGTAATTCTCAAGCCCAATGGTCAAATAAACAAAATTATCGCTGTGGTTGTATTTGATTCGATTCAAAGCTCCTTCGAGCCGGTCCGCAAATAAAATCCGGTTCGGAAGGCCGGTCAGCGAATCTTCCAGTTTCTCGGCGGTAATATCGCTTAGCGAGCCGCCAACGTTAATAACGGCTCCTTCTTTATTGATATTTGCTTTTCCAATCACTCTTACCCAGCGGTACGAGTTATTTTTATCTAAAAGCCGGTGTTCATTAATTAATTTAGGCGTATCGCCGGCAAAATGTTGGGCCAGGGCGTCTTCAAACTCATCGACATCGCCCGGATGAATTCGATTAAACCATTCGTCGGGGTTATTTTTAATTTCGTGATCTTGGTAACCCAGTATCTCTTTCCAGCGCGGCGAATAGTAGATTGTGCCTTTTCTGAGATTCCATTCCCAAATGCCGTCGTTAGTGGCCTCAACGGCCAAAGAGTATCTCTCTTCGCTCTCTTTCAAGGCTTCTAAAACAGCGGCGCGTTCAATGGCATATACAATGGAACGGTAAAGCAATACCTTGTTTACTTTGCCTTTGACGAGATAATCTTGCGCTCCGGATTTAACGGCTTGCAACGCCAGATTCGTATCGTCGACGCCTGTTAAGACAATGATCGGAATATTATAATTTAGTCCGTGAAGTTTATGAAACGTATCAAGACCGGCTGAATCGGGTAAGGTTAAATCAAGCAAGACAAGTTGAAACGTATCGATTTCAAGATACTCTACGGCTTCGGCCAGCGATTCAACATTGACCATTTCGAAAATTTTGTTACCAACCTCGTCTTGATCATTACCAAGGTTGGCAATCAACGCTTCCAGATACCCGACATTTACGGGGTTATCTTCCACTAACAATATACGAATGACCGAGTCCATAGTTGTACGCCGTCCGGTAGACGGTCCCATTTTTATTCTGATTCTATTTAATGGGTGGTCTTATCGTCTATTCTTTTTTTGTGCTATAGCGGATTCTTGCTCTTTTTACTTTTACGGAATTTTCCCAAGTTGAACGATGAACAGGTTCAATTACCTGTCCAATGAGTTCGTTTAACTCTTTTCTTTCCGCTTCCGGATCAATTTCATCCGAGTTCAACGCGCCTTCGACCAGTGCGCTTACCTTATTATCGGCAACCTCGACAAAACCGCCGTCTATGATATACGACTGGTTTTCATCGCCAATACTGATCATCACCATGCCCGGATCCAACTCTCCGATTAAATTTACATGGTATGGCAATACGGTGAACGCAGACTCGCTGCCTGGAAGTGTAATTGAATCAACCTCGCCTTCAAACAAGACCTTTTCAGGTGATATTACGCTAACATTTAGTATATTTCCCATATTATGGTTAACCCTGCCCCTATGCTTCCGCTTTCATTTTTTCAGCCGCTTCCACGACTTCTTGTATTGAACCTTTCATTGAAAATGCTTGCTCGGGAAGATTGTCATATTTACCGGTCAACATCTCTTCAAATGAAGATACCGTATCTTCCAGTTTTACAAACTTACCGGGCATGCCTGTGAACTGTTCCGCCACAAAGAAGGGCTGCGACATAAATCGTTCCAATCGACGAGCTCGGTTTACAATAACCTTATCTTCTTCGGAAAGTTCTTCCATACCTAAAATCGCAATAATGTCCTGCAAATCTTTATATCTTTGCAGAATTCGTTGCACTTCTCGAGCGACACTGTAATGGCGCTCGCCAACAATGTCAGGCGACAGAGCCCGGCTTGTAGAATCAAGAGGGTCTACCGCAGGGTAGATACCTTTTTCCGAAATCTTTCTGTTCAATACCGTACTTGCGTCAAGGTGAGTAAACGCCGCCGCAGGCGCAGGGTCAGTCAAGTCGTCCGCAGGGACATAAACCGCCTGTACCGAGGTAATGGAACCGTTTTTTGTCGAAGTGATCCGCTCTTGCAGAGCGCCCATCTCGGTAGCCAGCGTCGGTTGGTAACCCACAGCCGAAGGCATACGCCCTAAAAGCGCGCTCACCTCGGAACCGGCTTGAGAAAATCGGAAAATATTATCAACAAAGAGCAGAATATCGCTACCTGACTGATCTCTCAACCACTCAGCCATTGTCAAAGCGCTCAAAGCGACTCGAAGACGCGCTCCGGGAGGCTCATTCATCTGGCCGTAAACAAGAACCGTTTTATCGATTACACCGGCTTCTTTCATTTCAATCCAGAGGTCGGTACCTTCACGGGTTCTTTCTCCCACGCCTGCAAACGCCGAATAACCGCCGTGTTGCTTGGCAACGTTGTTGATTAGTTCCTGAATCAAAACGGTTTTACCAACCCCGGCGCCGCCAAACAGACCGGTTTTACCCCCTTTAATGTAGGGTTGCAGAAGGTCGATTACTTTGATCCCTGTTTCAAAAATTTCCGTTTTCGCCTCAATAGCTTCAAAGTCGGGCGCCATGGCGTGAATGGGGCGGGTCTCCTGCGCTTTGAAATCTTCGCCTTCGTCAATCACGTCGCCCAGTACGTTAAAAATACGGCCCAGGGTATTCAAACCGACAGGCACGGCAATGGGCGAGCCCGTATCGACGGCTTGTTGTTTACGCCGAACTCCGTCTGTGCTGCCAAGTGAAACGGCGCGAACCACGCCTCCGCCCATATGTTGCTGTATTTCACAGACCAGTTTACGGCCGTCTACATCAATATTAATAGCGTTATAAATGTCAGGCAAGCGGTCTTCGCTAAAGCGAATATCCAATACCGATCCGATTACCTGTACTACTTCCCCGATATTTTGATCTTTGCTCATTTTTATCCCCTTAAACTACTTTCAACTTATTGCATCTGCACCGGCCACGATTTCGGAAATCTCCTGCGTAATTTTGGCCTGTCTTGCCCGGTTGTAATGCCGGGTCATATCTTTAATCATATCTTGCGCCGAATCGGTCGCGTTTTTCATTGCTATTCGACGGGCAATATGCTCGCCTGCCACTGAATCCAGAAATGCCTGAAAACAAGCGACGCGGATAGCCCGCGGCAGCAATGACGTTAAAATTTGTTCCGCATTCGGTTCAAAAAGGGCTGCAGTGTTTCCGCCGGCCTTTTTTTCGCTTTCAGACGGGCTTAACGTTAGCGGCAATACCGGCATAACGTCTGCCGCTTGTCTTGAAGCGCTTAAATATTTTGTATAAACAATTTCTACCGCGTCAATTTCGCCCCGCTCAAAGCTTTCCATAAATTGATTGGAAAACCGGGCGGTTTCTTCCAGAGAAGGGTTGTCGCTGACATCGGTATAGCCTTCAGCAAATTCTCTCTTTCGATATTTAAAAACCGAAATCGCTTTTTTACCGACAAGATGAACTTGAACTTTTTTACCTTGCTTTTCGTATTCGTTGATTTTTTGAATCGCCAGGCGAATCACATTGTTATTGTATCCGCCGCACAAACCGCGATTTGCCGTAATCACCAAAAGAGCCACTGTTTTAACTTCATCGGGTTTTCTCAGCAAAGGGTGGTAAGCGTCAATGTTCAACGAAGAGAGCGTATCCATCAGTTCTTTGATTTTATGCGCGTAAGGCTGAGCAGCATGAACCTTGTCGGTCGCTTTCTTGGCCTTAGCCGCAGAGATCATTTCCATTGTTTTGGTGATCTTCTGCGTGTTTGAAACCGCTTGAATCCGATTTTTTATTTCGCGTAATGTTGCCATACGTTATCTGCCGCGTTCCCTTCTCAATCAACCTTAAAGAAGATTTTTACTGAATTGCTCGGTAAAATCTTTCAAAGCCGAAGATAGTTTTTCTTCATCAGGCAAAGACTTCTCTTTTTCAATGTGATCGAGAATGTCACGGTGTTGCTCGGTAAAATGTTCCTGAAGCTTTTCTTCGTACTCTTTCACTTTCTCTACCGGAACTTTGTCAAGGTAACCCTTGGTTCCCGCATAGATTGAAAGTACCTGATTTTCCATCGGAAACGGTCTGTATTGGTTTTGTTTCAAAAGTTCAACAAGACGCTGGCCGCGATCAATTTGCTTTTGCGTAGCGGCGTCAAGTTCCGTTCCCAACTGAGCGAAAGCTTCCAGAGCGCGAAACTGCGCCAGGTCAAGACGCAATGTACCTGCCACTTTTTTCATCGCTTTGGTTTGAGCGGAACCGCCCACCCTTGATACGGAAATACCCACATCAACGGCCGGACGCACACCCGCGGCAAAAAGGTTGGGCTGTAAATAAATCTGCCCGTCAGTAATGGAAATAACGTTTGTCGGAATATACGCGGATACTTCACCCGCTTGCGTTTCAATTACGGGAAGCGCAGTTAAAGAGCCTCCGCCGTATTTGTCGCTCATTTTCACCGCTCTTTCCAGAAGGCGAGAATGTAAATAAAATACGTCGCCAGGGTACGCTTCGCGTCCCGGAGGGCGTCTTAAAAGAAGCGACATTTGACGATAGGCGTTCGCTTGTTTGGAAAGGTCGTCGTAGACGCAAAGAGTTGCTTTGCCGTCTTCGTACATAAACTGTTCCGCCATAGCGGTACCCGAATAAGGAGCGATATATTGCATTGGCGCCGGATCGGAAGCGTTAGCGGTAACAACAATGGTGTAGTCCATTGCGCCGGCATCCGTCAGCTTATCGACAACGCCCGCGACGGTGGCGGCTTTTTGACCGATTGCCACATAGACACAAATTACGCCGTTGCCTTTTTGGTTAATAATAGTATCGAGCGCAATGGCGGTTTTACCTGTTCCGCGGTCGCCAATGATCAACTCGCGCTGTCCCCGTCCGATGGGAATCATGGAGTCGATGGCTTTCACTCCGGTCTGGAGCGGTACGTTTACCGGTTCCCGGGTAGCGATGCCGGGGGCGATCAGTTCCACCGGTCGGGTGGCTGTCGTATTGATGGGGCCTTTGCCGTCGATGGGCTCACCCATGGCATTGACCATACGTCCGAGGAGGGCTTCTCCAACCGGAACTTCAAGAATCTGTCCGGTTCTTTTAACTTTGAACCCTTCACGGATCTGAAGATAATCACCCAGGATTACCACACCCACGGAGTTCTCTTCGAGGTTCAACGCCAGCCCGAGGGTTCCATCTTCGAATTCAAGCATCTCAAGGGA